>NZ_JBIAIG010000015.1:12109-146614 GCF_042871235.1 Streptomyces sp. NPDC005931 | reverse complement strand
GCCCGGTTACATTCCGAACCCGGAAGCTAAGCCTTACAGCGCCGATGGTACTGCAGGGGGGACCCTGTGGGAGAGTAGGACGCCGCCGAACAATCTTTGGAAGGACCCCTGGTCACCAGCGTTCAGCTGGGACCAGGGGTCCTTTTTTCTTTATGCTTGCGGTACCGAAGACAGGAGTCACCGATGTCCACCAACTCTCCCGACGACCGACCGGAGCGCGATCAGCGGCGACGGGACAGTGGTGACCGTTCCGACCGTGGCGGCCAGCGCGGCGGCCCGCGTCGGAGCAACGACCGCGATCGCGACCGAGGATTCCGCAGGGACGGCGACCGTCCTGGCGACCGTCCTTCCTTCCGCCGTGACGACCGTGACCGTGACAGGGATCGCGACAGGGGCGGTGAGCGGGGGTTCCGTCGGGACGACCGCGGTGGCGGCCGGCCGGAACGGGGCGGCGTCCGGGGGCGTGAGGAGAACCGCGGCGGTGACCGCGGTGGCTACCGCGGCCGGGACGACCGCAGGGATGACCGTCGGGACGACCGGCGGGACGACCGGCGCGACGGTGAGCGCGAGCGTTCCGGCTTCCGTCGCGACGACGACCGTGGTTACGGCCGACGGGATGACAACCGGGGCGGTGATCGCGGCGGCTACCGCCGTGATGACAACCGCGGTGGTGAGCGGGGTGGCTTCCGCGACCGGGACGACAACCGTGGCGAGCGCGGCGGGTTCCGTGGGCGGGACGACCGGGGCCACGGCGGAGACCGGGGCGACCGGGGTGGTTTCGACCGTGGTGACCGTGGTGGCTTCCGTCGCGACGACAGCCGCCGTGACGACCGCGGTGGATACCGTGGCCGTGACGACCGGGGCGACCGAGGTGACCGCGGCGGCTTCCGGCGTGACGAGGGCCGTGGCGGCGGGCGTGGCGATTTCCGGGGCCGTGACGACCGTGGTGACGGGGGCGGGCGTGACGATCGCGGTGGCTTCCGTCGGGACGACAGCCGCGCCGGCGAGCGCGACCGTGGCTTCCGGCGGGATGACAACCGCGGTGGCGACCGAGGCGCTTTCCGCGGCCGTGACGACCGTGGTGACCGGGGCGGACGTGACGATCGCGGTGGCTTCCGTCGGGACGACAGCCGCGCCGGCGAGCGCGGCGGGTTCCGCCGTGAAGACAGCCGAGGTGGTGACCGGGGCGGGTTCCGCCGTGAGGACGGCCGAGGTGGTGACCGGGGCGGGTTCCGCGGGCGGGACGACCGGGAGCGTGGGCCGCGGCGCGACGACCGTGGGGGAAGGCCCGGCGGATTCCGGGGCCGCGACGACCGGCACGGCGGCGGTGGCCGGTTCCGCGAGGAGCGGGACCGTGACCGCGAGCCGATCAAGCGGCTGCCGATCCCCGAGGACGTCACCGGCGACGAGATCGACAAGGACGTGCGGCAGGAGCTCCAGAGCCTGCCCAAGACGCTCGCGGACGACGTCGCCAGGAACCTGGTGATGGTCGCCCGGCTCATCGACGAGGACCCCGAGGGCGCCTACGGCTACTCCAGGGTGGCCCTACGGCTGGCCTCGCGCGTCGCCGCCGTGCGGGAGGCCGCCGGTTTCGCCGCGTACGCCAACCAGAAGTACGCCGAGGCGCTCGCCGAGTTCCGGGCCGCGCGGCGGATGACCGGCACCGTGGACCTGTGGCCCGTCATGGCCGACTGCGAGCGTGGCCTCGGGCGGCCGGAGAAGGCGCTGGACATGGCCGGCGCTCCCGAGGTGCAGAAACTGGACAAGGCCGGGCAGGTCGAGATGCGGCTCGTCGCGGCCGGCGCCCGGCGCGACATGGAGCAGCTGGACGCGGCCATCGTGACGCTCCAGAGTTCGGAGCTGGCGTCCAACTCCGTACAGCCGTGGACCGCGCGGCTGCGGTACGCCTACGCCGACGCCCTGTTCGCCGCCGGGCGGGTCGACGAGGCGCGGGAGTGGTTCGCCAAGGCCGTGGAGGCCGACCGGGACGGCAGCACGGACGCCTCGGACCGGCTCGCCGAGCTGGACGGCGTGGAGTTCGTGGACGCCCTCGACGAGCGCGAGGAGAGCGACAGCGAGGTCGACGACCGGGCCGGCGACACCGACGGCTCCGCGGACGAGGACGACGACGAGGACTGACGCCGGCGTCCGGCGCGACGGCAATGTGTGAAGGGGCGGGTCCGGGAACGGGCCCGCCCCTTCGGCGTATTGACAGGTCAGCGGGTCACAGGTCGAGTGCGCGCAGGACCAGGCCCGAAGCCGGCTTCGGCCCGAAGGACGTCGACTTGCGCGGCATGGTGACGCCCTGGCGGGCCAGGTCGCGGACGACCTCCTCGTGCACCGGGTGCATCAGGACGGCCGTACCGCCGTCGCGTTCGGCCTTCTCGACGGTGGCCGCCGTGTCGTGGATGTAGGCGATGTGCGCGGGCGAGTCCTCGGGGATGCGCCAGAGGTGCTCCAGGAGTGTGGCGTGCAGGACCGTGGCGTCCAGGGTGCGCCACGCCACCGGGCGGTCGGTCGGGACGGTGCGGGCCAGCAGGTCCGGGTCCGGGCGGTCCACGAGGTGGAAGGCACCGTCACCGGCGAGGAGGAAGGCGTTGCCCGTGTCGGCCGCCTCGGCCAGCGCGTCCATGGCCGCGGGCAGCGCGGAGTCCACGCGCCGGACGCGGAACAGGCCGTGCAGGGCGCCCAGGGCGTCCGCGACCGGCAGGCCGTGCAGGAGACGGTGGATGGCGCGGACGCGCAGCGGATAGCGGGCCGTGTCCACCAGGAGGACCAGGCCGTGGTCCCAGGGGCTGGGCGAGGAGTGTTCCGCGCGCAGAAGGCGGTAGGTCGCCCAGCGGTGGTGGCCGTCGGCGATGAGGGCCTGGTGGCCGGCCAACTCCCCGCGGACCGCGGCCAGGTCGCCGGGGTCGGTGACGGACCACAGGCGGTGCCGGAAGCCGTCCTCCGTGGTCGTGGCGAGGAGCGGGGGCTTCCCGGCGACGCGCTCGATCAGATCGGCCGTGGCGTTCGCCGAGTCCTCGCCGCGGTAGGTCAGCAGCAGCGGTTCCAGGTTCGCCGACGTGGCGCGCATCAGGGCCGCACGGTCGGCGACCACGTGCGGCATGACGTCCTCGTGCGGCAGGACCAGTCGCTCGTCCGGGTCCGAGACGCGCAGGGCGCCGATGATGCCGCGCTGCAGCATGCCGTCGCCGTCGTGCTGTTCGTAGACGTACAGGCCCGGTTCGGGGTCCGCGCTCAGGACGCCGTCGGAGCGCCAGCGGTGCAGGGTGTCGGCGGCCTGGGCGTTGCGGGCCTCGGGTGTGTCGGCCTCGGGCAGGATCAGGCGGACGATGTTGTAGGGGTCGGCGGACTGGAGGTGGTGCAGGCCGTCAGGACGGACGACGACGTCATACGGTGGGGAGGTCACGGCGGCCAGGCTGCCGACCCGGTCGGGATCGTAGCGAAGGCCTCGGAACGGGGTGAGTTCCAGGCCTCGGCGCGCCGTTGCTTCCGAGTGACCTGCTGTGTTCATCCCGGCATCGTACGGGTGCCGCACCCATGGGGCATGATCGGGGGAAAGCCGTCGAACGAGGAGCGATGCGGAATGAGCCCGAGCGTCAGGACGAGGCCCGAGAGCAGTGGGCAGCCCCTGAGCGAGGCGTACGACACGGCGCTGCTCGACCTCGACGGGGTGGTGTACGCGGGCGGGAGCGCGATCGCCCACGCCGTCGAGTCGCTGGCGACGGCCCGTGAGGGCGGCATGCACCTCGCGTACGTGACGAACAACGCGCTGCGCACCCCGGACGCCGTGGCCGCCCATCTGACCGAGCTCGGGATACCGGCGGCCGCATCCGACGTCATCACCTCCGCGCAAGCGGTGGCGCGGCTCATCGGTGAGCAGGTGCCGCAGGGCTCCCGGGTGCTGGTGGTCGGCGGCGAGGGGCTGCGGGTGGCGCTGCGAGAACGCGGGCTGGTGCCCGTGGAGTCGGCGGACGACGACCCGGCGGCGGTCGTGCAGGGCTACGGCGGGCCGGAACTGCCCTGGGGGCGGTTCGCGGAGGCGTCCTACGCCGTCGCGCGCGGCGTGCCGTGGTTCGCGTCCAACACGGACCTGACCATCCCCAGCGGCAGGGGCATCGCCCCCGGCAACGGCGCGGCGGTGGAGGTCGTACGGATCGCCACGGGCGCCGAGCCGCAGGTGGCCGGCAAGCCGCTGCCCCCGATGCACCGGGAGACGATCCTGCGGACCGGGGCCCGGCGGCCGCTGGTCGTGGGGGACCGGCTGGACACCGACATCGAGGGCGCTTTCAACGGTGGTGTCGACTCGCTGCTGGTACTGACCGGGGTGACCGACGGTGCCCGGCTGCTCGCCGCGCCGCCGCAGCACCGGCCGACGTACGTCGACGCCGATCTGCGCGGGATGCTCACCGGCCAGCCCGAGGTCGCCGAGGCGGACGGCGGGTTCCGGTGCGGTGGCTGGACGGCGAGCGCCGTCGCCGGGCAGGGACTGGAACTCCGGGGTGAGGGCGCCGCGCTGGACGGTCTGCGTGCGCTGTGCGCGGCGGCGTGGACCGCGGCCGGGGACGGGGCGTGCGAGCTGGACGGCGGGAAGGCACTGGCCCGGCTCGGGTTGTGAGAGAGACCGGGGAGCGTCGACGATTAGGAGGGTAGGCTAACCTAACCGGGTGTTGGTCGACAGTCCTCCCGAACCGCGCGCGGACACTGCCCCCGCGCCCCGAAGCCGCCATGCCGTACGCGTCCTCGGGCTGCTCGTCTCCGTCGTGATCCTGCTGCTCGTCGCCCTGGCGAGCATCGCGGTCGGGGCGAAGGAGCTGACCCTGGAGCAGGTCTGGCACGGCCTGTTCGAGGACTCGGGCAACTACGGCGACGTCGTCGTGGCGGACAGGTTGTCACGCACCGTCCTCGGACTGCTCGTCGGCGCCGCGCTGGGCCTGGCGGGAGGGGTGCTCCAGGCGCTCACCCGCAACCCGCTGGCCGATCCGGGACTGCTCGGCATCAACGCGGGCGCGTCCGCGGCCGTGGTCACCGCGCTCACCTTCTTCGGCGTCACCTCGCTGTCCGGCTATGTGTGGTTCGCGTTCGCCGGTGCCGCGGCGGTCGGCGCGCTGGTGTGGTTCCTCGGCGGCAGCCGGGGCGCGACACCGGTGCGGCTCGCGCTCGCCGGCACCGCCATCAGCGCCGCGCTGTACGGCTATCTCCAGGCCATCATGATCCTCGACGACGCGGCCCTCGGGAAGATGCGCTTCTGGACGGTGGGTTCGCTGTCCTCGGCGAACGACGCGACCGTCACCCAGGTGCTGCCGTTCCTGCTCGTCGGCTTCGGGCTGGCGCTGGCGCTCGCCCGGCCGCTCAACGCCATGGCCATGGGCGACGACACCGCCAAGGCGTTGGGCGCCGACCTCAACCGCACCCGGGCGCTGTCCATGCTCGCCGCGACCGTGCTGTGCGGCGCCGCGACCGCGGCCTGCGGCCCCATCATGTTCGTCGGGCTGATGGTGCCGCACGTCGTGCGCTCCTTCACCGGACCCGACCTGCGCTGGATCCTGCCCTACGCGGCGATCCTGTCGCCCGTGCTGCTCCTCGGCGCCGACGTCATCGGCCGCATCGTGACCCGGCCCGCGGAACTCCAGGTCGGCATCGTCACCGCGATCATCGGCGGTCCGGTGTTCATCTTTCTCGTACGACGGCGGAGGACGGCCCAGCTGTGAAGACCAACCGTGCTGTGCGGACCCCCGGCGGCCTGTCGGTCCGGCTGGACGTGCGGGCCCTCACCGTCGTCGTGCTGCTGGTGCTCGCCGCGCTCACCGCGAGCGTGGTGCTCATCGGCACCGGCGACTTCCCGATCCCGGCCGCCGACGTGCTCAGGACCCTGGTCGGCGAGGGCGACCCGGGCCAGGAGTTCATCGTCACCGAACTCCGGCTGCCCCGGGTCCTGGTCGGCCTGCTGGTCGGTGCCTCGCTCGGCCTGGGCGGCGCGCTGTTCCAGGCCATCTCCCGCAATCCGCTGGGCAGTCCGGACGTCCTCGGCCTCGGACAGGGCGCCACGGCCGGAGCGCTCACGATGATCGTGCTGTTCTCCGGGTCCGCCGGCCAGGTCGCCGCCGGTGCGCTCGCGGGCGGCCTGGTGACCGGGTTCGCCATCTACCTGCTCGCCTGGAAGCGGGGCGTGCACGGATACCGGCTCGTCCTGGTCGGCATCGGCGTCTCCGCGATCGTCACGGCGGTCAACGGCTATCTGCTCACCAAGTCCGACATCGTCGACGCGGCCCGCGCGGTCGTGTGGATGACCGGCTCCCTCGACGGCCGCGACTGGGAGCAGGTCTGGCCGCTGCTCGCCCTGTGCGCCGTTCTCGTGCCGCTCGTCCTCGCCAACTCCCGCGGCCTGATGATGATGGAGATGGGCGACGACGTCTCGTACGCCCTCGGGGTGCGCGTGGAGCGGGTACGGCTGCTGCTCATGGTGTCCGCCGTGCTGCTCACCGCCTCCGCCACCGCCGCCGCCGGACCGGTCAGCTTCGTCGCGCTCACCGCGCCGCAGCTCGCCCGGCGCCTGACCCGCTCGCCGGGGCCCAACCTCGTGCCGTCGCTGTGCATGGGTGCCGCCCTGCTGCTGACCGCCGACTGGGTGTCGCAGCGCGCGTTCGGCGCCGACCAGCTGCCCGTGGGCGTGGTCACCGGCGTACTCGGCGGCGTCTACCTGTTGTGGCTGCTGGTCACGGAGCGCAGGGCGGGCCGGATATGAGCGCCCGCCACGACACGAGCAGCGCGGCCAGCGGGCCGAACAACCGAAGGAGCACCGTGAACCGACTGTCCGCCGAGAACGTCACCCTCGCCTACGACCAGCGCGTCATCGCCGAGCAGCTGTCGGTGGAGATACCGGACCATTCCTTCACGGTGATCGTCGGCCCCAACGCCTGCGGCAAGTCGACGCTGCTGCGAGCGCTGTCGCGGATGCTCCGGCCCAGCGAAGGCCGGGTGCTGCTCGACGGGCAGGTGATCCAGTCGATGCCCGCCAAGAAGGTCGCCCGCACGCTCGGCCTGCTGCCCCAGTCGTCGATCGCGCCCGACGGGATCACCGTCGCCGACCTCGTGGGCCGCGGCCGCTACCCGCACCAGGGCATCCTGCGCCAGTGGTCGGCCGAGGACGAGCGGGTCGTGCAGGAGTCGATGGCCCGCACCGGCGTCGCCGAACTCGCCGAGCGCTACGTCGACGAACTCTCCGGCGGACAGCGCCAGCGCGTGTGGATCGCCATGGCGCTCGCCCAGCAGACGCCGCTGCTGCTGCTCGACGAGCCGACGACCTACCTGGACATCCAGCACCAGATCGACGTGCTGGACCTGTGCGCGGAACTCCACGAGGAGCACGGGCGCACCCTCGTCGCCGTGCTGCACGACCTCAACCACGCCGCCCGCTACGCCACCCACCTCATCGCCCTGCGCGGCGGCGAGGTGATCGCCCAGGGCGCGCCGAACGACATCGTCACCGCCGGTCTCGTGGAGGACGTCTTCGGGCTGCGCTGCCAGGTCATCGACGACCCGGAGACGGGCACGCCCCTGGTGGTGCCGGCGGCCCGCAAGGCGCGGGCGGGGGCCGAAAGGGTCCAGGAGAGGGTCGGCGCTACAGGAGCTTCCTGAGCCGGAACACGTCACGCAGGCTCGCGTCCAGCCGCACCCGGCCCGAGCCCCAGGCCTTGGCGAAGTGCAGCTCGCCCTCGACCAGGGCCACCAGGTCGTCGCCCTTCATCGCGAGCCGGATCTGCGCCTTCTCGCGCGGGGGTCCCCGGAACGTGTCGTGCACCTCGATCCGGCCGCCGGTGAGCCGGCCGGCGAAGGTCGTGTCCAGGTCCGTGATGTGGCAGCTGACCGAGCGATCCATCGCGGCGGCCTCGCGGACGTCCCCCTCGGCGTGCTGCATGGTGTCCGAAAGCTTGTCGAGTGCGGCACGGCACTCCTCGATCGTGGCCATCGCGGACGACGGTACCGCAGCCGTTCGCGGTAGCGTCGGGGCCATGAACGACGCAGTGCCGGAGACGGAGGCCCCGCAGGTGCCCGCCCCGCAGGCGGAGCACGCCGACCCGCAGCGGCCGCCCGGGTACGACCCCGCCGGCCCCGCCCCCCTGGGCGTGCCGCGCACGGCCACCGGCAACGCCGAGGTGGACGCCCACCTGGGGCGGCTGGCCGACGCCGACCATCTCACCACCGACGGCCATGTCGAGGTGTACGAGGATGTGCACCGGGGGCTGCGCGACGCGCTCACCGCGCTCGACGCCCGCCCGGGACCTCCGGTGCCCACCGGTCACCCGACCACCACCCCCCCACGAGGCCCTTCGGGCCACGCATCCGATTCGACGTACCACAGACAGGGGAGCTGAACCGAACGTGGCAGGAGTCGCACGCCGCCGTCTCGACGCGGAACTGGTCCGCCGCAAGCTCGCGCGCTCGCGCGAGCATGCCGGCCAGCTGATCGCCGCCGGGCGGGTCTCCGTCGGCAAGACCGTCGCGACCAAGCCCGCCACTCAGGTGGAGACCGCCGCCGCGATCGTCGTCGCCGACGACGCGGCCGACCCGGACTACGTGTCGCGCGGCGGCCACAAACTCGCCGGGGCCCTGGAGGTCTTCGTTCCCCTCGGTCTCGTCGTCCAGGGGCGGCGAGCGCTGGACGCGGGCGCATCCACCGGCGGCTTCACCGACGTGCTGCTGCGGGCCGGGGCCGCGCACGTGGTCGCCGTGGACGTCGGATACGGACAACTCGCCTGGTCTCTCCGTAATGATGAACGCGTCACCGTCAAAGACCGTACGAACGTACGGGAGTTGACGCTCGATGCGATCGATGGGGAGCCTGTGGATCTTGTCGTGGGGGATCTGTCCTTCATCCCGCTCGGGCTGGTCCTGCCCGCCCTGAAGCGGTGCGTGCGGCCGGACGCCGACCTGGTGATGATGGTCAAGCCGCAGTTCGAGGTGGGCAAGGAGCGCCTCGGCAGCGGGGGAGTGGTCCGCAGCGCGCAGCTGCGCGCCGAGGCCGTGCGGGGCGTGGCCGGGAAGGCGTGGGAGCTGGGGCTCGGCGTGAGGGGGGTCACGGCCAGTCCGCTGCCCGGACCCTCGGGAAATGTCGAATACTTCCTGTGGCTGCGGGCCGGGGCTCCGGAACTGGACCCGGCCGACGTTGACCGTGCTGTGGCGGAGGGGCCGCGTTGACACAGAACCGAGCTCGTACTGTTTTCCTGCTGGCCCACACCGGGCGGCCCGCGGCCATTCGCAGCGCCGAGCTCGTGGTCAAGGGGCTGCTGCGCGCCGGGCTCGGGGTGCGGGTGCTGGAGGCCGAGGCGCGGGACCTGCCGCTGCCGGACGAGGTGGAGACCGTCCGCGAGGCCACCCCGCAGTGCCTGGACGACTGCGAGCTGCTGATCGTTCTCGGCGGTGACGGCACGCTGCTGCGCGGTGCCGAGTTCGCCCGCGCCTCCGGGGTTCCCATGCTGGGGGTCAACCTGGGCCGGGTCGGCTTCCTCGCCGAGGCCGAGCGGGACGACCTCGACAAGGTCGTCGACCGGGTGGTGAGCAGGGCGTACGAGGTCGAGGAGCGCATGACCGTCGATGTCGTGGTGCACCGCAACGGCGACATCGTGCACACCGACTGGGCGCTGAACGAGGCGGCCGTGCAGAAGGTGTCAGCGGAGCGGATGCTGGAGGTCGTCCTCGAGATCGACGGGCGGCCGGTCACCGGCTTCGGCTGCGACGGCATCGTGTGCGCGACACCGACGGGGTCGACCGCCTACGCCTTCTCCGCGGGCGGGCCCGTCGTGTGGCCCGAGGTGGAGGCGCTGCTGATGGTGCCGATCAGCGCGCACGCCCTGTTCGCGAAGCCGCTGGTCACCTCCCCCGACTCGGTGCTGGCGGTGGAGGTGCTGCCGCACGTCCCGCCGGGTGTGCTGTGGTGCGACGGCCGGCGCACGCTGGAGCTGCCGCCGGGTGCGCGGGTGGAGGTGCGCCGCGGTGCGGTACCGGTGCGGCTGGCCCGGCTGCATCACGCGTCGTTCACGGACCGGCTGGTGGCGAAGTTCGCGCTGCCGGTCTCCGGGTGGCGGGGGGCGCCGCACTAGGCACGGCCCGGCGCGGGCTCCCCTCCCCGCCCTTGCTGCCGCCGCCTTCGGAACCCCGCCTTTCGGCCCTCGCCTTTCGGATGCCCACCTTTCGGCCCCCGCCTTTGGGAGCAACGCATCCGGAATCGTCCAGGACGGATAAGACCGGAACATCCCCACTGCGGAGGGGAACGCCCGTTCGGCGAGTGACTCCGTCGACGGGTCACGAGCCTGCGGCGGCACCGGGTGGGCGGGGCGGCGTCGCACGGCACGTGCGAAACCTCGTATGGTCGGGTGCGTGCTAGAGGAGATGCGGATACGGTCGCTCGGAGTCATCGACGACGCCGTCGTCGAGCTGTCCCCCGGCTTCACCGCCGTCACCGGTGAGACGGGTGCGGGCAAGACCATGGTGGTCACCAGCCTCGGGCTGCTGCTGGGCGGACGGGCGGACGCGGCCCTCGTGCGGATCGGGGCGAAGAACGCGGTCGTCGAGGGGCGGATCGCCGTGTCCCGGGACGCCACGGCCGTCGTACGGGCCGAGGAGGCCGGGGCCGAGCTGGACGACGGGACGCTGCTGATCAGCCGTACCGTGTCCGCCGAGGGGCGCTCGCGGGCGCACCTGGGCGGGCGGAGCGTGCCCGTGGGGCTGCTCGCCGAGCTCGCCGACGATCTCGTGGCGGTGCACGGGCAGACCGACCAGCAGGGGCTGCTGAAGCTGTCCCGGCAGCGGCAGGCGCTCGACCGGTACGCGGGGGACGCGGTCGCCGTGCCGCTCGCCAAGTACAGCGAGGCGTACAAGCGGCTGCGGGCCGTGTCCACCGAGCTCGAGCAGATCACCACGCGTGCCCGGGAGCGGGCCCAGGAGGCCGACCTGCTGCGCTTCGGGCTGGACGAGATCGCCGCCGTGGAGCCGCGGGCCGGCGAGGACGCGGAGCTCGCGGAGGAGGCCGAGCGGCTGGGCCACGCCGAGGCGCTCGCGTCCGCAGCCGCCGCCGCGCACGCCGCGCTCGCGGGCAACCCGGAGGACCCCGAGGGCGTCGACGCCGGGACGCTCGTCGCGGGCGCCCAGCGGGCCCTCGAGGCGGTCCGGGCGCACGATCCGGCGCTGGCGGCGCTCACCGACCGGATCGGCGAGATCGGCATCCTGCTGCGCGACGTCGCCGGGGAGCTGGCCGGGTACGCCGACGACCTGGACGCCGACCCGCTGCGACTGGCGGCCGTGGAGGAGCGGCGGGCCGCCCTCACCGCGCTCACCCGGAAGTACGGCGAGGACGTGGCCGCGGTGCTGGAGTGGGCCGAGCGGAGTGCCGCGCGGCTGACCGAACTCGACGGCGACGACGAGCGGATCGAGGAGCTGACCGCCGAGCGGGACGCGCTGCGCGCGGAACTGGGCGGACTCGCACAGGTGTTGTCGCAGGCGCGGGCCGAGGCGGCGGAGCGGTTCGCCGCCGCCGTGACGGCCGAGCTGGCCTCGCTCGCGATGCCGCACGCGCGCGTGTCGTTCGACATCCGCCGGACCGAGGACCCCGAGGGCGTCGAGGTCGGTGGACGCACGGTCGCCTACGGGCCGTCGGGTGTGGACGAGGTCGAGCTGCTGCTGGCCCCGCACCCCGGGGCACCGCCCCGGCCCATCGCCAAGGGCGCGTCCGGGGGTGAGCTGTCCCGCGTGATGCTGGCCGTGGAGGTGGTGTTCGCGGGCACGGACCCCGTGCCGACGTATCTCTTCGACGAGGTCGACGCGGGGGTCGGCGGCAAGGCGGCGGTGGAGATCGGACGGCGGCTCGCGCGGCTGGCGAAGACCGCGCAGGTGGTGGTCGTGACGCACCTGCCCCAGGTGGCCGCGTTCGCCGACCGGCAGCTGCTGGTGGAGAAGACCAACGACGGGTCGGTCACCCGGTCCGGTGTGAAGGTCCTCGAAGGCGAGGAGCGGATCCGGGAGCTCTCCCGGATGCTGGCCGGCCAGGAGGACTCGGAGACGGCCCGGGCCCACGCGGAGGAACTCCTGGCGACGGCACGGGCGGACGTCTGAGGGACGCGGAGGCCCACGGGGACTGCCGCGTTCTCCGGGACCACCGCGTTCTCCGGAACCGTGCCCTCCGTCACTCGTGTGGGTGACATGTTCGGGTGTTGCGGCCGGACGTCGTTCCCGGCGTTCCCGGAACCCCCGCCCGCCCTGGCATCCTTGACGGAGTACGCGCAGGAAGTCGCGCGGTACACCCCCTCCGCCCGACCCTTCTGTACGTTCTTCGTGACCGCCCGACCCGAACCAGGAGCCCGGCCACGTGACCCCCGTGAACAGCCACGCACCGCTGAGCACCGTGCAGGTGCTGGGCGGTGGCAACGCCGTCGGCGGTGCGCACGTGCGCTCGCTGGCCGCGGGGCTCGTCGCGCGGGGCGTGCGGGTGACGGTGTGCGCCCCCTACGAGGCGGATCACACCTACGGCTTCACGGCCGTCGGCGCCGACCACGTGCACGTCCCGCGCAGCAGCGACCCGGGCTCGGTGGCCGCACTGCGGGCCGCCTGCGCGGACGCCGACCTCGTGCACGCGCACGGACTGCACGCCTCCTTCCGCGCCGCGCTCGCCCTCAGCGGCAAGCGCATCCCGCTCGTCGTCACCTGGCACGACCGGGCGCACGCCGACGGGCCGCGCGCACACTTCCTGCGGCTGCTGGAACGACGGGTCGTGAAGGCGGCCACCGTGGTGCTGGGCACCACCTCGCCGCTCGTCGACCGCGCCCGCCGCACGGGAGCGCGGGACGCGCGGCTGGCCGCCGTGGCGCTCCCCGGCACCCGAGCGTCCGTCGATCCGGAGGACCCCGACGGGCTGCGCCCCAAGGTCCGCGCCGAACTCGGCGCGATGTGCCGCCCGTTGCTGATCGCCGTCGGAGCACTCGAACGGCACCGCGGCTACCGCACCCTGCTCGACGCCGCCCACGCCTGGCGCCGCCTTGACCCCGTGCCCCTGCTGGTGATCGCGGGGGAGGGGCCGCTGCGCGGTGAGCTCCAGCGGCGGATCGAGGCCGAGGAACTGCCGGTCCGGCTCATCGGCCGGCGCGACGACATCACCGAACTGCTCGCCGCCGCCGACCTGGCGGTGCTGCCGAGCCGCTGGGAGGCGCGCTCGCCGCTGGCCCAGGAGGCCCTGCACGCGTGCGTGCCGCTCGTCGCGACCCGCGTCGGCGGCATTCCCGAACTCGTGGGCGACGCCGCCGAACTCGTGCCGTACGGCAACGCCCGTGCGCTCGCCGACGCGGTGGCGCGGCTGCTGATCGACCCCGAACGCCGCGAGCTGCTCAGGGAGAAGGGCGTTCGGCAGGCCGCCACCTGGCCGACGGAGGACGAGACCGTCACCCAAGTTCTCAGCATCTACGACGAGTTGACCCAGCCTCGGCCGATGGTCTGACGGCCCCCGGTGGTTCAGGGCACGTGCCGCCGGGCGCGCAGGGCCAGGCCGAGGGCGAGGACCGTGTGCGGATCGTCGAGGTCGGTGCCCAGCAACTCCCCGATCCTGGCGAGCCGGTTGTAGAGCGTCTGCCGGTTCAGGTGCAGTTCGCGGGCCGTCTCCGCCTTGCGTCCCGCGTGTGCCAGATACGTCTCCAGGGTGGGCAGCAGCGGCGGCCTGGAGCGCCGGTCGTGGTCCCGCAGCGGGCCGATCGCACGGTCCACGAAGGCCGCCAGGTCCGGGTGGTCGCGCAGCCGCCACAGCAACAGGTCGATGTCGAGGCGCCGGGCGTCGTACCAGGGACGGTCGGCCGTCCCCTGGGCCGCGGTCGCCGTCTCCGCCGCGTGCCGCAGTCCCGCCGAGGCCGCCGCCCAGCCGCCGGCCACCCCGACCACCACCACGGGCGGCCGTGTCCCCGGCCGCAGCATCCCGGCCCGCTCGACACCGGCCCGCAGCGCGGCGGCCACCCGGTCCGCGACCGCCGGGCGCTCCGACTCCGAACGCAGGCCCAGCAGCAGCGGCACCCGCCCCTCGTAGGGCCGCACGCCCAGCAGTACGGGCACCCCCACCGAGGCCAGCTCCTCGCCGACCGCGCGGGCCAGCACCGCCCAGCCGCCCGCGTCCGGGGCCAGGGACTCCCCGAGCCGCATCACCACCGGCAGCAGCGGGCCGTCACCCGGTTTGAAACCCAGCACGCGCGCCTGCGCGGGCGCGGCATCGGCACTCACCCGGCCCTCGGCGAGATCGGTCAGGAAGTCGCCGCGTCCGCGCGCCGCCAGCTCCTCCTCCTGGCGTGCCTGCATCAGCACCACGGCCAGGAGGCCCGCCGCCCGCTCGGCCGCCATGCGGTGCACCGGCTCGGGCGGGTTCCGCACCGGCAGCAGCACCAGCCGTGCCCGGACGCCTCCGCTGCCGGGCCCTCCGCCGGGCACGTCGACCAGCACCGATCCGGCCGGTGGGGCGTCCTTGTGCTGGGCGCGCAGTCCCTCCCACACCTGGAGCGGGTCCGCGCCCTCGGGGCCCGCCCCGGCGGCGTACAGCAACTGGCCGTCGGTCGTCTCCAGGAAGACCGGGTTGCCGGTGAAGTCGGCCAGGACGGCCAGGGCCTGGGGGACTCCGCCACCGCCCAGGAGTGCCTCGGTGCAACGCCGGTGCACCTCCTCGGCACGCTGGAGCAGCGCGTAGTGGCCGTTGACGATCTCGGTGTGGATCTCCTCGGTGACCGTCACGAACGGCACCTCGCGGTGCAACTGCACCAGGGGCAGCCCGGCTGACCGCGCGGTGTCCACGAGGGCGGCGGGCAGCCGGGTGAAGCGCGTGCCGAGCTCCACGACCAGGGCGGCGATGCCCCGGTCGGCCAGGGTGCGCACGAACGCCCGCTGGTCGGCCGGGCGGGTGCCGAGGCCGTAGCCGGTGGTCAGCAGCAGCTCGCCGCCCTTGAGCAGCGAGGCGATGTTGGGCACCTCGCCCGCGTGCACCCAGCGCACCGTGCGGTGCAACCGGTTGGCCCCGGCCACGACCTCCGGCAGTCCGCTGCGCAGTCCGGGGAGCTCCAGTGCCCGCTGCACGGTGATCCCGGCGCCCTGAGTGCCGTACGCGCTGTTCCTGCCGCTGTCCATGAGCCGGACGCTACCCGCGCTGGAGGCAGCAGGGCACCTCCGCGCGTGGTGCCCCCGTCATGCCCCGGGCGAGGGGAGCGGGGCGGCGGCGCGGTGCCGGACCCCGGCCGGCCCCGTACGGGCAGGAGGCCGTCAGCCGCCGTACGCCCCCGAGGCCGTCAGCCGCAGGGCCGTGTCGATTAGCGGCACGTGGCTGAACGCCTGAGGGAAGTTGCCCACCTGGCGCTGGAGGCGCGGGTCCCACTCCTCCGCCAGCAGCCCGAGGTCGTTGCGCAGCGACAGCAGCTTCTCGAACAGCCTGCGGGCCTCGTCGACGCGCCCGATCATCGCCAGGTCGTCGGCCATCCAGAACGAGCAGGCGAGGAACGCGCCCTCGTCGCCCGGCAGACCGTCGACGCCCTCGTGCTCCCCCTCGGTCGGGTAGCGCAGGATGAACCCGTCGGGCGTGGACAGCTCGCGTTGGATCGCCTCGATGGTGCCGATCACCCGCTTGTCGTCGGGCGGCAGGAAGCCCATCTGCGGGATCAGCAGCAGGGAGGCGTCCAGCTCCTTCGAGCCGTAGGACTGCGTGAAGGTGTTGCGTTCCTTGTCGTAGCCCTTCTCGCACACGTCCCGGTGGATGTCGTCGCGCAGCTGCTTCCACTCCTCCAGCGGCCCGTCGGCGTCGCCGGACTCGATGAGCTTGATGGTGCGGTCGACGGCGACCCAGGCCATCACCTTCGAGTGCACGAAGTGGCGGCGCGGGCCGCGGACCTCCCAGATGCCCTCGTCCGGCTCCTGCCAGTGCTTCTCCAGGTAGCGGATCAGCTTCAGCTGGAGCAGGGAGGCGTAGTCGTTGCGGGCCAGGCCGGTCATGTGGGCCAGGTGCAGGGCCTCGGTGACCTCGCCGTAGACGTCCAGCTGGAGCTGGTGCGCGGCGCCGTTGCCCACCCTGACCGGGGCGGAGTTCTCGTAGCCGGGCAGCCAGTCCAGCTCCGCCTCGCCGAGCTCGCGCTCACCGGCGATGCCGTACATGATCTGCAGGTTCTCCGGGTCGCCGGCCACCGCCCGCAGCAGCCACTCGCGCCAGGCACGCGCCTCCTCGCGGTAGCCGGTGCGCAGCAGCGAGGACAGGGTGATCGCGGCGTCCCGCAGCCAGGTGTAGCGGTAGTCCCAGTTGCGGACGCCACCGATGTCCTCCGGCAGGGAGGTGGTGGGCGCGGCGACGATGCCGCCGGTCGGGGCGTAGGTGAGCGCCTTCAGCGTGATGAGCGAGCGGACCACGGCCTCGCGGTAGGGGCCGTGGTACGTGCAGTGCTCGACCCACTCGCGCCAGAAGTCCTCGGTGGCCTCGAGCGACTGCTCGGGCTCCGGCAGCGGCGGCGGCTCCTTGTGCGAGGGCTGCCACGAGATGGTGAAGGCAATCCGGTCACCCGGAGCGACCGTGAAGTCCGCGTACGTGGTCAGCGACTTGCCGTAGGTCTCGGTGGGTGTGTCGAACCACACGGAGTCCGGTCCCGCCACGGCGACCGTGCGGCCCTCGTGCTTGTGCACCCACGGCACCACCCGGCCGTAGGAGAACCTCATCCGCAGCGCCGAGCGCATCGGCACCCGGCCCGAGACGCCCTCGACGATCCGGATCAGCTGAGGGGCGCCGTCACGCGGGGGCATGAAATCGGTCACTCGGACCGTGCCGCGCGGGGTGTCCCACTCCGACTCCAGGACCAGCGAGTCGCCGCGGTAGCCGCGCCGGGCCGCGGTGGGCGGCTGCTGGTCGGAGGCGTGGGCGGGACCCAGGCGCCAGAAGCCGTGCTCCTCGGTGCCCAGCAGGCCGGCGAAGATGGCGTGCGAGTCGAAGCGGGGCAGGCACAGCCAGTCCACCGTGCCGTCCCGGCAGACCAGCGCGGCGGTCTGCATGTCTCCGATGAGTGCGTAGTCTTCGATGCGCCCGGCCACGTGCAACTCCAGTCGAACGGCCACGTCACCCCGCAGGGGGGTTGTCGCTAGTGCGGTCAAGGGGTTTGTGCAATGCGTCGTTGAGCTGTGAAGCAAAGCAGTCGGTCAGCCGT
Organism: Streptomyces sp. NPDC005931; assembly: GCF_042871235.1. Lineage (NCBI taxonomy): Bacteria > Bacillati > Actinomycetota > Actinomycetes > Kitasatosporales > Streptomycetaceae > Streptomyces > Streptomyces sp. NPDC005931. The sequence goes on along the minus strand of NZ_JBIAIG010000015.1, from coordinate 129,422 downwards.
GTCTGCAAAGCGCCAATTGTTGCTCAACGAACTGACGAGCTCTCGTTGTTCCGGGACTTACGGGCGTGGGTGGTGCCGTTCGGCCGGCCGGGCTCGGCAGCGAGTGTCCGAGCAGGATACGACGCACGTAGACGGTCTGTGTGCCGCTCGGGACAACGCGACTGCGCCGAACGAGTGAGCGGGCGGTGACGGACCGGTGCGTAGGTACGTACCCGTGGCGGACCGGGTGCGGAGCGTGCCCGGAAGCCGCACCGCCGCGGCGCTGATACGCTGGTAGCCCGTGGACCGGTGGGCGAGAAAACCCCCGAACCGCAGCGGCGGCACCCCCCGGAATCGCCCGGCAGGCAGCCGCACCGCACCCCCAGACCGCGACCACGGGAGCCCCCTCTTGGCCATGCCGCCCAATTCCTCGACGACCAAGCACATCTTCGTCACCGGGGGTGTCGCCTCCTCCCTCGGCAAGGGGCTGACGGCCTCCAGCCTCGGCATGCTGCTCAAGGCCCGAGGTCTGCGCGTCGTGATGCAGAAGCTCGACCCGTACCTCAATGTCGACCCCGGCACGATGAACCCCTTCCAGCACGGTGAGGTCTTCGTCACCAACGACGGCGCCGAGACCGACCTGGACATCGGACACTACGAGCGCTTCCTCGACCGTGACCTGGACGGCTCCGCCAATGTCACTACAGGCCAGGTCTACTCGACGGTGATCGCCAAGGAGCGGCGCGGCGAGTACCTGGGCGACACCGTGCAGGTCATCCCGCACATCACCAACGAGATCAAGCACCGCATCCGCCGGATGGCGACGGACGAGGTGGACGTCGTGATCACCGAGGTCGGCGGAACGGTCGGCGACATCGAGTCGCTGCCGTTCCTGGAGACCGTCCGCCAGGTGCGGCACGAGGTCGGCCGCGACAACGTCTTCGTGGTGCACATCTCGCTCCTGCCGTACATCGGCCCCTCGGGAGAGCTGAAGACGAAGCCGACCCAGCACTCGGTTGCGGCGCTGCGGAACATCGGTATCCAGCCGGACGCGATCGTGCTGCGCTGCGACCGCGAGGTGCCCACCGCGATCAAGCGGAAGATCTCGCTGATGTGCGACGTCGACGAGGCAGCCGTGGTCGCCTGCCCCGACGCCCGCTCCATCTACGACATCCCCAAGACCGTGCACGGCGAGGGCCTGGACGCCTACGTCGTCCGCAAGCTGGACCTGCCCTTCCGGGACGTCGACTGGACGACCTGGGACGACCTGCTCGACCGCGTCCACAACCCCGACCACGAGATCACCCTCGCCCTGGTCGGCAAGTACATCGACCTGCCCGACGCCTACCTGTCGGTCACCGAGGCACTGCGCGCGGGCGGCTTCGCCAACCGGGCCCGGGTGAAGATCAAGTGGGTGACCTCCGACGACTGCAAGACCCCGGCCGGCGCCGAGGCGCAGCTCGAGGACGTCGACGGCATCTGCATCCCCGGCGGCTTCGGCGACCGGGGGGTGCTCGGCAAGGTCGGCGCGATCCGCTACGCCCGCGAGAACCGGATCCCGCTGCTGGGTCTGTGCCTGGGCCTGCAGTGCATCGTGATCGAGGCCGCGCGCAACCTCGCGGACATCGCCGACGCCAACTCCACCGAGTTCGACCCGGCCACCGGGCACCCGGTCATCTCCACGATGGCCGAGCAGCTCGACATCGTCGCCGGTGAGGGTGACATGGGCGGCACCATGCGGCTCGGCATGTACCCGGCCAAGCTGGCCGAGGGCTCGATCGTGCGCGAGGTGTACGACGGCAAGGAGTACGTCGAGGAGCGCCACCGGCACCGCTACGAGGTGAACAACGCCTACCGCGCGGAGCTCGAGAAGAACGCGGGCATCGTCTTCTCCGGCACCTCCCCGGACGGCAAGCTCGTCGAGTACGTGGAGTACCCGCGCGAGGTCCACCCCTACCTGGTCGCCACCCAGGCCCACCCGGAGCTGCGCTCGCGCCCGACGCGTCCGCACCCGCTCTTCGCGGGCCTCGTCAGGGCCGCGGTCGAGCGGAAGATCTCTAAGTAACACACCAGTTGTACGGTTGCCGGGGTGCGAACCTTCAAAAGGTGAGCACCCCGGCCCCTTTTTTTCACGCTGGGCATCCGCACGACCGCTGTACGTCGGGAAGGACAGGCATGACGATCAAGGACACCCCGGAGGAGTGGGAGATCCGGGCGACGGGAACGCCCTTCGTGGGCAACAAGACCTCCGTGCGCACCGATGACGTGGTCATGCCCCACGGCAGCGTGGTCCACCGCGACTACCAGGTCCACCCCGGTTCCGTGGCCGTGCTCGCCCTCGACGACGCCGACCGTGTCGTGGTCCTGCGCCAGTACCGCCACCCGGTGCGCCACAAGCTGTGGGAGATCCCGGCGGGCCTGCTCGACGTCCCCGGCGAGAACCCGCTGCACGCCGCCCAGCGCGAGCTGTACGAGGAGGCGCACGTCAAGGCCGAGGACTGGCGGGTGCTGACCGACGTCTACACCAGCCCCGGCGGCTGCGACGAGGCCGTACGGATCTTCCTCGCGCAGGGGCTGTCCGAGGCGGAGGGCGCTCGCTTCGAGGTCGAGGACGAAGAAGCCGACATGGAGCTCTCCCGGGTGCCCGTCGAGGAACTGGTCCGCGGCATCCTGGCCGGCGAGTTGCACAACAACTGCCTCGTGGTGGGCGTCCTCTCGCTGGTGGCCGCGCGCGCCGGGGAAGGGCTCGACGCGCTGCGCCCGGCGTCGGCGCCCTGGCCGGCCCGCCCGTTCGAGGCCTGAACCCGTCCGTGCCGGGGTGCGCGATCCGGATCCGTCCGTGCCGGGGTGTGCCGAGGTCCGGATCCGTCCGTGCAGCGGCGTGCCCGAGCTCCGCACCCGTCCGTGCCCGCCGCAGTGCACGAGGGTCCATACGCGTCCATGCCTCCGTGTGCCCTGATCGCGCCCTTGTGGTGTGACCATCGGCTGATCCGATCGGGGGACGCGTCCGCCGTGCTCCGCCCGGTGCGTAGCAGAGCGTGAACTAGGCTCTGGAAACGCCCGATCCGGAGTCCCGGCGGGCTTGCGCGTGCGGTGGGACGGGAGTGTGGCCCGTGACGGATCAGGCGGTGGACGCAGACGGCGTGCAGCTCTCCGAAGAAGCGGTCGTGGAGAGCGGATTCCTGGGCCGGACAAGGGAGTTGAAGGAGCTTCGCGCCGACATCGAGCGCGCCGGACTGGACACCCTCTCGGGCCGCAAGGCCCCCCGCGCACGCGTACTGCTCATCGCCGGCCGGCCGGGCTCCGGACGCACCAGCCTCGCCGAGGAACTGGTGCGGCAGGTCGCCGACCGCTACCCCGACGGCGTGCTGCGCGCCCGGCTCAGCGAACCCGACGGCACCCGCGTGCCCGTCGAGCGCGCCGCGCGGGAGCTGCTCGGCACCCTGGAGGTGCCCGCCCCGGCCGGCGCCGCCGAGGACGACCTCACCGAGGCGCTGCGCGGTGCCCTGTCGGGCCGCCGGACGGTGCTCCTGCTGGACGACGCCGCCGACGCCGAGCAGGTGGACGCGCTGCTGCCGGACAGCCCCGACAGCTTGGTCGTCGCCGTCTCCGGGGGCCCGCTGACAGGCATCCCGGACGTCCGCCCCTGCACCCTGGGCGGCCTCGACACCAAGTCCGCGGTGGAACTGCTGGCGCGCTCCACCGGGTCGGTGCGGGTCACCGTCGACCCCCGGGCCGCCGAGGGCCTCGCCGAGGAGTGCCAGGGGCAGCCCGCGGCGCTGGTCCTGGCCGGCGGCTGGCTCGCCGCCCGGCCCAAGTCCGCCGTCGCCGACCTCGCCAAGCACCTGCACACCGACACCGACGAGGGCACGCCCGTCAGCCGCGCCCTCCACCTCGTGCACGCCTCCTTGCCCGCCACCGCGGCCCGGACCCTGCGCCTGCTCAGCCTGGCCCCGGCCGGCCTGGTCGACCCGCACACGGCCTCCGCCCTGGCCGGCTGTTCGGTCAGCGGTGCCCGCACCACCCTGGACGACTTCGCCGCCCTCGGCCTGCTGCGCGCCGTGCGCTCGCCGCTGCCGGAGTACGAGGTGCCCAGCTGCCTCCAGCCCCTGCTGCGCGGCCTGGCCGAGACCCACGAGCGGCCCGCCGAGCTCCAGCTGGCCCGCGCCCGCATGCTGGAGCGGACGGTGCGGCTGCTCCAGTCCTGCAGGGCGATCACCGAGACCGACAGCCCCCACGCGCGCGAGAAGCTCCTCGGCATGCCGCGCTCCCTGCGCTTCCCGAGCCCCCGCGCGGCGGCCGACTGGCTGCGCATCCGTCGGCCCGCCCTGCTGGCCGCGGCCCGGCTTGCGGTCGCCGACGGGGAGCTGGACACCCTGGCCCGGCGCCTGATGTCCCAGTTGGTGCGGGCCATGGTCGCCCATTTCGGCACTCAGGCCGTCGCGAGCGATCTGTACGGCATCCACGGCCTGGTGCTCGACGTGGCCGAGCGCCGGAGACTGCCCAGGGAGAAGGCCGCGGCCCTGCTGAACCTCGGCGACCTCGACGCCCGCACCGGCCGCACCGCCGACGCGCTGACGCGCTACCGGGCCGCGCTGGACGCCGGACGCCAGGCGAACGACCCGTACGCGACCGGCCGCGCGATGGAATCCGTAGGGGGCGCCCACCTGGAGCTCGGGGACTTCGACCGGGCCGCGGACTGGTTCGGCCGGGCCCTGACCGAGCGGCTCGCCCGGGACGAGCGCGCCGACGCCGCCCGGCTGTACGGCCGGATCGCCGCCGCCCACACCTACGCAGGCCGCTACGGCGAGGCGCTGCGCAACTGGCGGGCGGCCGTCGCGGTGTACCGCAAGAGCGGTGACGTGGCCGCCCGGGCGCGGGCGTTGAGCGAACTGGCCCGGGTGCAGGAGTACGCGGGCCGGCCCGAGGAGTCGCTGCGCACCTGCCGGGACGCGGTCCAGTGGGCGCGGCGGGCGGACGACACGCGGCTCCAGGCGGCGCTGCACCTGCGGCTCGCCGACACCCTGGACCGGCTCGGCGATCCGGCGTCGGCCGCGCTGCACCGGAGCACTGCCGAGCGGATGCTGGAGGAGGAAGCCGAGGAAGCCGAGGAAGCCGAGGAGGCCGAGGAAGCCGAGGAGGCCGAGCGGGCAGGGCAGGACGACTCCTTGCCGGAACAGGAAGCTAACGCCTGCGAAATCCGCAGCCCATCCGCTGAAGATTGATGCAATGAAAGGCTAGACAGCGGGAACGCCTTCATTAGACTGGCTCTGCCGCACTTTCTCCTGCGGTATCTCCCGGTGTGCCCATGTGTGCCCGGGTATGTGTACTGATATCCCATACCCTCTGAGCCAAGGACCGTGATCGACGTGAAGGTCGGCATCCCCCGCGAGGTCAAGAACAACGAGTTCCGGGTGGCCATCACCCCCGCCGGCGTACACGAGCTGGTGCGAAACGGCCATCAGGTCGTCATCGAGCGCGGCGCCGGCGTCGGCTCCTCCATCCCGGACGAGGAGTACGTCGCCGCGGGCGGGCAGATCCTGGCCACCGCCGACGAGGTGTGGGCCGAAGCCGACCTGCTGCTGAAGGTCAAGGAGCCCATCGCGGAGGAGTACCACCGCCTGCGCAAGGACCAGACGCTCTTCACCTACCTGCACCTGGCCGCCTCCAAGGAGTGCACGGACGCCCTCCTGGAGTCCGGCACCACCGCGATCGCCTACGAGACCGTCGAGCTGCCCAGCCGCGCGCTTCCTCTCCTCGCGCCGATGTCCGAGGTCGCGGGCCGGCTCGCCCCGCAGGTCGGCGCCTACCACCTGATGCGCGCCAACGGCGGCCGCGGTGTGCTGCCCGGCGGTGTCCCCGGCGTGCTGGCCGGCAGGGCCGTCGTCATCGGCGGTGGCGTCTCCGGCTGGAACGCCGCTCAGATCGCCATCGGCATGGGGTTCCACGTGACCCTGCTCGACAAGGACATCAACAAGCTCCGCGAAGCCGACAAGATCTTCGGCACGAAGATCCAGACGGTCGTCTCCAACGCCTTCGAGCTGGAGAAGGCCTGCCTGGAGGCCGACCTCGTGATCGGCGCGGTCCTCATCCCCGGCGCCAAGGCTCCGAAGCTGGTCAGCAACGACCTGGTCTCCCGGATGAAGCCCGGGAGTGTCCTTGTCGACATCGCGATCGACCAGGGCGGCTGCTTCGAGGACTCCCGCCCGACCACGCACGCCGAGCCGACCTTCCCGGTCCACGAGTCGGTCTTCTACTGCGTCGCCAACATGCCCGGCGCGGTGCCCAACACCTCCACGTACGCGCTCACCAACGCCACGCTGCCGTACATCGTCGAACTCGCCAACCGCGGCTGGGTGGAGGCGCTGCGCCGTGACCCGGCGCTCGCCAAGGGTCTCAACACGCATGACGGCAAGGTGGTGTACAAGGAGGTCGCCGAGGCCCACGGCCTCGAGCACGTGGAGCTCGCCTCGCTGCTCGGCTGAGGTGCCGGTACGGTAAGTCGATCAAGTCACCTATTGGCAAAGGCGATACGTCAACATCGGTCGTCAACGCCGTGGATGTGGCCGGGCCTTGTCGTCAAGGTCCGGCCACATGTGTGTAAGGTCACTTCTCGATCCCGGGACAAGTCGCCTCGAACGTAACCCTTCAACCGATTCGCACACCGGTGAAACCTGCCGTGCGACGGCCGTACGCCCTTGACAGCGGGATGTTTCATTGCCGACACATCGGGCCGGGTCCGGCGGATTGTGTTGCTGCGGACCGCCGACACGCCATAGAGTCGCCAACCGTCGGCATGGTGTCACGCTGACCTGTCTAGAAGTTTCCTGGTCACCAAGGAGGTAAGACGACTTGTGAATGAGTCGACATTTACTCCCGGAGGTGGTCAACCAGGAATGCCCGCACGGGACCAGAGTCCTGCGGGGTTCGCTGCTGTCGGCTCCGTCGCTGTGCGCACCTTCGCAGCCCATCAGAGTCACCGGACTCCAGGGGTGACTCAACCAGCACACCAGAGCATGGATGGCCATCACGTGAACGCCATGGCCGGCGACGGAAGTGGCGCGCCCCACAACCACTTCGCCGACTACGACGAACTGCCCGAGGGGCACTTCTATGACCCCGACGCCGAGTACGAGCCCGACCCCGAGTACGCGGCCACGCTCGCGCCCGACGCCGCGCGTCAGCGCCGCGAGCGCATCGGTCCGACCGGTCGCCCGCTGCCGTACTTCCCGATCCCGGGCCCGCTGACCGACCACGGCCCCGCGAAGATCATCGCGATGTGCAACCAGAAGGGCGGCGTCGGCAAGACGACGTCGACCATCAACCTGGGTGCCGCGCTCGCGGAGTACGGACGCCGCGTGCTGCTCGTGGACTTCGACCCGCAGGGCGCGCTGTCGGTCGGACTCGGTGTCAACCCCATGGAGCTCGACCTCACCGTCTACAACCTGCTCATGGAGCGGGGGATGGCGGCCGACGAGGTGCTGCTGAAGACGGCGGTCCCCAACATGGACCTGCTGCCCAGCAACATCGACCTGTCGGCGGCCGAGGTGCAGCTCGTCTCCGAGGTGGCCCGCGAGTCGACGCTCCAGCGTGCGCTGAAGCCCCTGATGGACGACTACGACTACATCGTGATCGACTGTCAACCCTCGCTCGGCCTGCTCACCGTCAACGCGCTGACCGCCGCGCACAAGGTGATCGTGCCGCTGGAGTGCGAGTTCTTCGCGCTGCGCGGCGTGGCCCTGCTGACCGAGACCATCGAGAAGGTGCAGGAGCGCCTGAACCCCGAGCTGGAGCTCGACGGGATCCTCGCGACGATGTACGACTCGCGCACGGTGCACAGCCGTGAGGTGCTCGCGCGGGTCGTCGAGGCGTTCGACGACCACGTCTACCACACGGTCATCGGGCGCACCGTCCGCTTCCCGGAGACCACGGTCGCCGGTGAGCCGATCACCACGTACGCCTCCAACTCCGTCGGTGCCGCCGCCTACCGTCAGCTCGCCAGGGAGGTGCTCGCCCGGTGTCACGCCGAGTGAGTCTGCCGGGGGCCGACGAACTCTTCCGTACGACAGGGGGCATGGGCCTCCAGGCGTCGACCCCCCGGCGCCAGGCCAACGGCGAGGCCCGGGTCCCCGCTCCGGCGGGCGAGGGCGACGCGGCGGCGGCGCTGGAGGACGCGCCGCAGTCGGTGCCCGCGCAGGGCAGGGACGGCGAGGGTGCGGAGCACGTCGCGGCCGACGCGGCGCCGGCCGAGACCGGGGAGTCCCGCGGCCGTGAGCGTCCCGCGCGGCGCCAGGTGGCGCAGGAGGGTTCCGCCGCGGCGGCCGGCCCGCGCAAGCGGGGGAGAGCGGCGGCGCGCCGGCCCAGCGGCCGGGAGCGGCACGACGAGAAGATCACGGTCTACGTCTCCGCCGAGGAACTCATGGATCTGGAGCACGCGCGTCTCGTGCTCCGCGGCGAGCACGGGCTGGCGGTGGACCGCGGCCGGATCGTCCGCGAGGCGGTCGCGGTGGTCCTCGCCGACCTCGAGACCCGGGGGGACGCCAGCATCCTCGTACGACGCCTCCGCGGACGCTAGAGGTAGCCTGCGGGGGTCATGACCTCGCACGACACCCCCGCTCCCGCACCCGGCCCCCGCCCCGGGCGCCGACGCGCGCTGGGCAGGGGCCCGGGAGCGGCTCCGTCGGCGACACGGCCGGCCGGCCGGGAGACCCCGCCCGCGTCACCCGGTCCGGCGTCCGTGACGACCACGGACGACGACGGCGGCCATCCGGTGGGGAAGGCCGTGTCGGGGACGCCCGGAGGGCTCGCACCGGAACGACGTGCCTCGGACGGGCGGCCCTCGGCGGGGACGGCCGACGGGTCCGCCGCGCCCGAGGCACTCCTGGGGGCCGGGACCGACACGGACGGAGCGCCTGGGACCCGCACGGGGCGGGAGACCCGGGACACCGACGAGGCGGACGCGGGGACCGGCAGGGCCGGGCGCGCGGCGGGAGCCGCGGCCGGCGGTGGATCAGTCGCGGCGGCCGGCGACGAAGCGGGTTCCGCCACCGGGTCCGAGGCCGGTTCCGCCACCGGGTCCGAGGCCGGTTCCGCCACCGGGGAAGAATCAGGTTCCGCCCTCGGGGGCGAGCCAGGGGAGGACGACGGACGGTTCAGGGTTCGGCTGGCGAACTTCGAGGGGCCCTTCGATCTGCTTCTCCAGTTGATCTCGAAGCACAAGCTGGACGTCACCGAGGTCGCCCTGTCCCGGGTGACCGACGAGTTCATGGCGCACATCCGGGCCCTGGGTCCGGACTGGGACCTGGACGAGACGACAGAGTTCCTGGTCGTGGCCGCCACGCTGCTCGACCTGAAGGCCGCGCGGCTGCTGCCCGCCGCGGAAGTGGAGGACGAGGCCGACCTCGCCCTGCTCGAGGCCCGGGACCTGCTGTTCGCCCGGCTGCTCCAGTACCGCGCGTACAAGCAGATCGCCGAGATCTTCAGCGGCCGGCTGGACGAGGAGGCCAGGCGTTACCCCCGCACCGTCGGCCTGGAGTCGCGATACGCCGAGCTGCTGCCCGAGGTCGTCATCACCATCGGCCCGGAGGGGTTCGCCAGGCTGGCCGTGAAGGCCATGCAGCCCAGGCCCAGGCCGCAGGTGTACGTGGACCACATCCACGCGCCCCTGGTCAGCGTGCAGGAGCAGGCCGGGATCGTCGTCGCGCGCCTCAAGGAGCTCGGCGAGGCGAGCTTCCGCACGCTCGTCGCGGACACCGACGACACCCTGACCGTCGTGGCCCGCTTCCTCGCCCTGCTGGAGCTGTACCGCGAGAAGGCCGTCGCCCTGGACCAGGAGAGCGCGCTCGGCGAGCTGACCGTGCGCTGGACCGGCGGGGACGGTGACACCGCGCCGACCGTCACCGACGAGTTCGACCGTCCGCCCGTGCCGCCCGAGGAGGAGAGGACAGCGTGAGCCAGGAGACCACCGGCGTTGCCCCGGAGCCGCGCGGCGTCGCGGACCTCGAGCTCAAGCCCGCCCTGGAGGCGGTCCTCATGGTCGTGGACGAGCCCGCGACCGAGGAGCACCTGGCGAAGATACTGGAGCGGCCCCGGCGCCAGGTCGCGGACGCCCTGCGCGAGCTGGCCGACGAGTACACCGTCCAGGGCCGCGGCTTCGAACTGCGGCTCGTGGCCGGCGGCTGGCGCTTCTACACCCGCCCCGAGTACGCCGCGGCCGTCGAGGGCTTCGTCCTGGACGGCCAGCAGGCCCGTCTCACCCAGGCCGCCCTGGAGACCCTCGCCGTGGTCGCCTACCGCCAGCCGGTCAGCCGCAGCCGGGTCTCCGCCGTGCGCGGAGTCAACTGCGACGGCGTGATGCGCACCCTCCTCCAGCGCGGTCTGGTCGAGGAGGCGGGCGCGGAACCCGAAACAGGTGCGATCCTGTACAGGACGACGAACTACTTCCTGGAGCGGATGGGCCTGCGCGGTCTGGACGAGCTCCCGGAGCTCGCGCCCTTCCTCCCGGAGGCGGAGGCGATCGAGGCCGAGACCCAGGAAGCCGTACCGTCGTTCGATCCGGACGCCCCGGACCCGGACGACGGTCCCCCGACGAACACGACGACGACGGAACTTTGATGCGAAGCAGCGGCAGCGGAAAGAGCGGCGGACGCGGTAACCACCGTGGTGCCGGCAACAACAGGGACCAGAAGCAGGGGCAGGGCCGCCCCCGCAAGCCCCGCCCCGAGGAGCGCCGCTACGACGTGGGTCCCGGGGCCACCAAGGACGGCCCGAAGTCCGGGCGCACCGGCGCCAGGCCGTCGGGCGGGGCCCCGGAGAAGGGCGGCCGGGGCCGCACCGCCCCGGCTCGCTCGCGCGAGTACGAGACCCGGATCGAGGAGCGCAACCGCGAGCGGTACGCGGGCAAGAAGGACATCAGGCTCCCCAAGACCTTCCCCGGTGCCGAGCAGGAGGGCGAGCGGCTCCAGAAGGTGCTCGCCCGCGCGGGCTACGGCTCCCGGCGCGCCTGCGAGGAACTGATCGAGCAGGCCAGGGTCGAGGTCAACGGCGAGATCGTGCTCGAGCAGGGCCGGCGGGTCGACCCGGAGAAGGACGAGGTCAAGGTCGACGGGCTGACCGTCGCCACGCAGTCGTACCAGTTCTTCGTGCTGAACAAGCCCGCCGGTGTCGTCTCGACGATGGAGGACCCCGAGGGCCGGCAGTGCCTCGGCGACTACGTCACCAACCGGGAGACCCGTTTGTTCCACGTGGGGCGCCTCGACACCGAGACCGAGGGCGTCATCCTGCTCACCAACCACGGCGAGCTGGCTCACCGGCTGACCCACCCGAAGTACGGCGTGAAGAAGACCTACCTCGCGCACATCATCGGCCCGATCCCGCGCGACCTGGGCAAGCGGCTCAAGGACGGCATCCAGCTGGAGGACGGGTACGCCAAGGCCGACCACTTCCGGGTGGTCGAGCAGACCGGCAAGCACTACATGGTCGAGGTGACCCTCCACGAGGGCCGCAAGCACATCGTGCGCCGCATGCTCGCCGAGGCCGGCTTCCCGGTCGAGAGCCTGGTGCGCACCGCATTCGGCCCGATCACCCTGGGCGACCAGAAGTCCGGCTGGCTGCGCCGGCTGTCGAACACGGAGGTCGGGATGCTGATGAAGGAGGTCGACCTCTAGGGCCGGCCGTTCGGACCCCTGGGTGGTTCGCCCGCACAGGGGCTTGTGACCCGACCGCACCCCCTTTTATAGTCGGCATGACTATAAAAGGGGGTGCGCGTCATGGACGGCTACGACAAGTACGCCTTCGAGCCCTTCGCCGTCACCGTCGACCTCGCCGTGTTCACCGTCCGCGAGGGCGCGCTCAACGTGCTGCTCGTCGAGCGCGGGCAGGATCCGTACGCGGGCCACTGGGCCCTGCCCGGCGGGTTCCTGCGGCCGGACGAGTCCGCGGAGAGCGCCGCGCGGCGGGAACTCGCCGAGGAGACCGGGCTGACGGACGTGTCCGGGCTGCACCTCGAGCAGTTGCGCACCTACAGCGACCCCGGCCGCGACCCCCGGATGCGGGTGGTGTCGGTCGCCTTCGCCGCGCTGCTCCCGGACGCGCCCGAGGCGCACGGCGGCAGCGACGCGGCACAGGCCCGCTGGACGCCGTACGACACGGCCGGGCCGCTCGCCTTCGACCACGACCGGATCCTGGCCGACGCCCGGCAACGCGTCGGCTCCAAGCTCGAGTACAGCTGCCTCGCCACCGCCTTCTGCCCGCCCGAGTTCACCCTCGGCGAGTTGCAGCAGGTCTACGAGACCGTGTGGGGCACCGCGCTGGACCGGCCCAACTTCCGCCGCAAGGTGCTCGCCACGCCCGGCTTCGTCGAACCGGTGCCCGGCGCCGCGCGCCTCACCGGCGGGCGCGGCAAACCGGCCGCGCTCTACCGCGCCGGCACCGCCACCACCCTGCACCCGCCCCTGCTCCGGCCGACCGCGGAAGGACGTCCCGCATGACCACCACCGTCACCAAGCGCGCCGCCACGGGCACGCTCACCGGACTCGCCCTCGGGGACGCCCTGGGCTTCCCGACCGAGTTCAACGACGTTCCGTCGATCCTCGCCAAGTTCGGGCCCTGGCGTGCGATGGACCTGCCCAGGCCCGCGATCGTCACCGACGACACCCAGATGACGCTGGCCCTCGGGCGGGGGCTGCGCACGGCGATGGACCGCGGGACGCTCGCCCCCAGGCGGCTGGAGCGGCCGGTGCGCGAGGAGTTCGTGGAGTGGTACCGCTCGCCCGAGAACAACCGCGCCCCCGGCAACACGTGCCTGAAGGCCTGCCATCTGCTGGCCCGTGAGGACCGGCCGTGGCAGGACGCCAGCCAGGTCGGCTCCAAGGGCTGCGGGGCCAACATGCGCGTGGCACCCGTCGGACTCGCCCCCGGGCTGACCGACGAACAGCGCGCGGGCGCCGCCCAGTTGCAGTCGGCACTCACCCACGGCCACCCGACCGCGCTCGCCGCCTCCGACCTCACCGCGCACGCCGTACGCCTGCTCGCCGAGGGCGCCGAACCCACCGGGCTGATCGGTCTGCTGCGCTCCTACGCCTACGAGAACCGCACCCGCTACCACGAGCCCTGGCTCGGTGACCTGTGGCGGCGCGCCCAGGACCCCAGCCCCGAGCACTTCATCGCCCGCGGCTGGGACGAGTGCCTCCGGGCCCTGGCCCGCCTCCAGGACGCCGTGCGCACCGTCTCGCCCGAGACCGACCCCTGCCTGGCCACCGGGGAGGGCTGGATCGCCGAGGAGGCCCTGACGACCGGGCTGCTGTGCTTCCTGCTCTTCGTCGACGAACCGCTCACCGCCCTGCGCCGCGCCGCCTGCACCGCGGGCGACTCCGACTCGATCGCCTGCCTCACCGGCGCCTTCGCGGGCGCCCACCTCGGCGCGGACGCCTGGCCGGCCCAGTGGGCGGAGCGCGTCGAGTACCGGGGGGAGCTGCTGGCCCTCGGGACGCTCTGGGACGCCTAGCCAGTGAGAACAACCCGCACATCATCTGACCCGGTGGTCGCCGCGCGGTCCGACCCGTTGCTGTTCGCCACCGTCTCCGGCGCCCGCCTGTACGCGTTTCCCTCCCGTGACTCCGACGTGCACCTGCGGGGCGTGCACCTGCTGCCGGCCGCCGACCTCGTCGGGCTGCACGAGCCGGAGGAGACCCGGTCCCGCATGGGGGAGCGGGACGGCGTCGACATGGACCCGGTCACACACGACCTGCGCACGGTCGTCCGCCTGATGCTGCGACACAACGGCCGTGTGCTGGAGCAACTGCTCTCCCCGCTGGTCCTGCACCCGGCGACGCCCACCGGGAGCTGACTCTGACCCCATCTGCCCACCCTGCTCGGGGATGGCGGGACCGGCGGCGCCGCACCGGTCCACCTGCCCGAGCTGAACGCGGCCAAGGCCGAGCAGGAGCACGCCCCGGCGGACGTCGGCCACGCGCGCGTGCGGGACGCCGTGCAGCCGCTGCACGGCGTCCCGCACGCGGCCCAGAACGCCTCGCCGCTACCCGACGCGGTCACCCTGCACGACGCGCTGCACGCCCTCGTCGTACGGGTTCGCCCGGAGGGCCGAGGCGCGGCGGACGCGGACCAGGAAGTCCTCGATGCGGGGGCGGTCCGGCTCCGGTGGGAGCGGGGTGCGGTGGGACGCCTCCTCGGCCTCCCGCGCCAGACGGGTCATCCGCGCCTCGACCTCGTCCCAGGGCACCTCCCCCCGCTTCACGGCCAGCAGTGGCTCCCGTTCGGCGCCGACGTGGAGCGTCAGCGTGCCCGTGCGCAGCAGGTCACGGACGCTGGTCAGCAGGCGCAGCAGGTGCATGGCGTGCTTCCAGCGCGGGGCGCCGTGCAGGCGCACGTCGGCATCGAGCTTGCGGCGCTGGCCCTGGGCGTACCGGAGGAAGGTGTGCTGGACCCGGCGGGACAGGAACGCCCCGCGCAGGGCGAGCAACTCGCGGCCTGTGGTGTCGGCGTACTCCACGAGCGGGGAGTGCAGGCACTCCAGGACCGTGGGGTTGGCGCGCAGGGCCAGCTCGCAGAAGCGTTCCAGCTCCCAGCTGAACTGCTCCTCGGCCGGGCCCTCGACATGGGTCGGCGGCTTGTCGAAGCGCCAGAACAGGGGAGTGGGCGCGAGGAAGACGCCCCGGCGGTCGGTGTCGCTGTCCTCCGTCGCCAGGCCGAAGGCGCGCGAACCCATGACACAGGCGTAGATCGTGTGATCGCGGACCAGGCTCTCGGGGCGCATGCCCGGGAGCGTACGCGGCGGCTCACGCCAGGCGGATCGAATTTCCCTCCACCGTGATCCGCTTCTCCGGCAGCGGCCGGGAGGCCGGCCCGTGCGCGACCGAGCCGTCGGCGATCCGGAACCTGCTGTTGTGACAGGTGCAGTGGATGGTGCCGTCCGAGACGGTGGCCACGACGCAGTTCTGGTGGGTGCAGACCGCCGAGAAGGCCTTGAAGTCGCCCTCCGCGGGCTGCGTGACGACGACCTTCTCCCCCTTGAAGACCTTGCCCCCGCCGACCGGGATCTCGCCGGTCGAGGCCAGCTCCTGCCCCGGCGGCGCGTCGGTGGCGTCGGTGGCCTCCGGGGCGGTGCCGGTCTCCGGGGCGGAGCCGTCGTCGCCGCCCCCGCCGCAGCCGGTGGTCAGCGCCGCCGCGCCTGCGGCTCCGGCGGCGAGAAGGACCGTTCGTCGCGTCGCTGGGTGGGTCATGTCGTCACTCCGTGGGTGCGCGGGCCGGGCGGGGTGATAGCCCCTGCATCCTGGCACCGAAAGCACCCCAGGAGAAGCAACCCCGGCGAAGCGCCACAAAACGCTCATGGTGCCCGTCTCAGCGTGCGGGCGCCGGACACCCGTCGCGCCCGGCCTGACTAGGCTGGATCACCGAACAACCGATGACGCACGTCAGCAAGGAGCATCCCCGTGGCGGTACGAGCGGTCCGAGGCGCCGTCCAGCTCGAGCGGGACGAGGCAGGCCACATGGAGGAGCGGGTCGGCGCCCTGCTCACCGCCGTCCTGGAGCGCAACGGCCTGACCGCGGACGACCTGATCAGCATCTGGTTCACGGCCACGCCCGACCTGCACAGCGACTTCCCGGCCGCCGCCGCCCGCAAGCTCGGCATCGTCGACGTTCCCCTGATCTGCGCCCAGGAACTGGACATCGAGGGCGCCATGCCCCGTGTCGTCCGGGTCCTCGCGCACATCGAGTCCGACCAGCCCCGCGCCGACATCGCGCACGTCTACCTCGGGGCGGCGGCCGCCCTGCGCAAGGACATCGCCCAGTGAGAACCGCACTCGTCATCGGCACCGGCCTCATCGGCACCTCCGCCGCCCTCGCCCTGTCCCAGCGGGGCGTCGTCGTCCACCTCGCCGACCACGACCCCGAGCAGGCCCGCACGGCCGCCGCGCTCGGCGCCGGCACCGACGAGGCGCCCGACGGACCGGTGGACCTGGCCGTCGTCGCCGCCCCGCCCGCCCACGTGGCCGACGTGCTCGCCGACGCGATGCGGCGGGGCGCGGCCCGCGGCTACGCCGACGTCGCCAGCGTCAAGGGCGGACCGCGCCGCGAACTGGAGGCGCGGGACCTGGACCTGACGTCGTACATCGGCACGCACCCCATGTCGGGCCGCGAGAAGTCCGGCCCGCTGGCCGCCAGCGGCGACCTCTTCGAGGGCCGCCCCTGGGTGCTCACCCCGACCCGGGAGACCGACACCGAGGTGCTCAACCTCGCCCTGGAACTGGTCTCCCACTGCCGCGCGGTACCGGTCGTCATGGACGCCGACGCCCACGACCGCGCCGTCGCCCTCGTCTCCCACATGCCCCACCTGGTGTCCAGCATGGTCGCCGCGCGCCTGGAGCACGCCGAGGAGGCCGCCGTACGGCTCTGCGGGCAGGGCATCCGGGACGTGACCCGGATCGCCGCGTCCGACCCCAGGATGTGGATCGACATCCTCTCCGCGAACCCGGGGCCGGTCGCCGACCTGCTCACGGACGTCGCCGCCGACCTGGGGGAGGCCGTGCGGGCGCTGCGCGCGTTGCAGTCCTCCGACGAGGACAAGCGCCGCGCGGGCACCACGGGCATCGAGGACGTGCTGCGCCGCGGCAATGCCGGGCAGGTACGGGTCCCCGGCAAGCACGGGGCCGCTCCGCGGGTGTACGAGGTCGTGGCGGTGCTGATCGACGACCAGCCCGGCCAGCTGGCGCGGATCTTCGCGGACGCCGGTCAGGCGGGCGTCAACATCGAGGACGTGCGCATCGAGCACGCGACCGGGCAGCAGGCGGGCCTGGTGCAGCTGATGGTGGAGCCCAAGTCGGCCCCGGTGCTGTCGGCCGCGCTGCGTGAGCGCGGGTGGGCGATCCGGCAGTAGCCCCCGGGCGGCAGCCCCGGACAGGGCTTCGCGCGACCGGGTGCGGCCGGACGAGTGACCCGCGCCCGGTAACCTTGTGCGGGGCACAGTCGCGCCCCGCACCCACCACCTCGCACCAGGAAGGTGTCCCCCCGTGGAAAACGGCGCCGCCCAGCCCGTGATTGTCGCCATCGACGGCCCGTCCGGCACGGGCAAGTCGAGCACGTCGAAGGCCGTGGCGGCGCAGCTCGGCCTGAGCTATCTGGACACCGGCGCCCAGTACCGGGCGATCACCTGGTGGATGGTGAACAACGGCATCGACATCGACGACCCCTCCGCGGTCGCCGCCGTCGCCGGCAAGCCGGAGATCGTCTCCGGCACCGACCCCAAGAGCCCGACCATCACCGTCGACGGAGTCGACGTGGCCGGCCCGATCCGCGAGCAGGACGTCACCTCCAAGGTCAGCGCGGTCAGCGCGGTGCCCGAGGTGCGCGCCCGGATCACCGAGCTCCAGCGCTCCATCGCCGCCTCCGCGGTGACCGGCATCGTCGTCGAGGGCCGCGACATCGGCACCACCGTGCTGCCCGACGCCGACCTGAAGATCTTCCTCACCGCCTCCCCGGAGGCGCGCGCCGCCCGCCGCAGCGGTGAGCTCAAGGGCGCCGACGTCCACGCCACCCGCGAGGCCCTGATCAAGCGGGACGCGGCCGACTCCAGCCGCAAGGCCTCCCCGCTGGCCAAGGCGGGCGACGCGGTCGAGGTGGACACCACCGACCTCACGCTGGCCCAGGTCATCGAGTGCGTCGTCACCCTCGTCGAGGAGAAGCGAGCCGGGAAGTGACCGACGTTCCATCGGCGCGGGGCGCCGAGGTCGGACGGCGCATCGGCGTCGGCCTGATGTACGGCCTGTGGCGGCCGCGTGTCCTGGGCGCCTGGCGGGTGCCCGCGGCGGGCCCGGTGATTCTCGCCGTGAACCACTCGCACAACATCGACGGCCCGATGGTCATGGGCGTGGCCCCCCGACCGACGCACTTCCTGATCAAGAAGGAGGCGTTCGTCGGGCCCCTCGACCCGTTCCTGACCGGCATCGGCCAGCTGAAGGTCGACCGCCACAGCACCGACCGCACGGCGATCGCCCGGGCGCTGGGCGTGCTGGAGCACGGAGGCGTCCTCGGCATCTTCCCCGAGGGCACCCGGGGCGAGGGCGACTTCGCCTCGCTGCGCGCGGGGCTCGCCTACTTCGCCGTCCGCAGCGGCGCGCCGATCGTGCCCGTCGCGGTGCTGGGAAGTTCCGAGCGGCGCGGACGGTTGATGAAGCAGCTGCCCCCGCTGCGCTCGCGCGTGGACGTCGTCTTCGGCGACCCCTTCGAGGCGGGCGACGGCAGCGGCCGGCGCACGCGCAGGGCGCTGGACGAGGCCACCGAACGCATCCAGAAGCAGCTGACCGCGCACCTGGAAAACGCCAGGCGCCTCACCGGGCGCTAGGCGACACTGAGTAGTGGATCACCCCCAGATCGGGCGTTCCACCGACCACCACGAGGACGACGAGGTACGGACTTCATGAACGACCACATCCAGCCCGACGGCTCGGCCGAGCACGAGCCCGATCACGGGGCGCTCGGCGACGCCGAGTACGCGGAGTTCATGGAGCTCGCCGCGGAGGAGGGCTTCGACCTCGAGGACGTCGAGGGTGCCATCGAGGCCGCCGGACACGGCCCGCTGCCCGTGCTCGCCGTCGTCGGCCGCCCGAACGTCGGCAAGTCGACCCTGGTGAACCGGATCATCGGCCGCCGTGAGGCCGTCGTCGAGGACAAGCCGGGCGTCACCCGCGACCGCGTCACCTACGAGGCCGAGTGGGCGGGCCGCCGCTTCAAGGTGGTCGACACCGGTGGCTGGGAGCAGGACGTCCTGGGCATCGACGCCTCCGTGGCCGCCCAGGCCGAGTACGCCATCGAGGCGGCCGACGCCGTGGTGTTCGTCGTGGACGCCAAGGTCGGCGCCACCGACACCGACGAGGCGGTCGTGCGGCTGCTGCGCAAGGCCGGCAAGCCGGTCGTGCTGTGCGCCAACAAGGTCGACGGCCCGAGCGGCGAGGCCGACGCCGCCTACCTGTGGTCCCTGGGCCTGGGCGAGCCGTACCCGGTCTCCGCGCTGCACGGCCGCGGCACCGGCGACATGCTGGACCAGGTGCTCGAGGTGCTGCCCGAGGCCCCGGCGCAGACGTTCGGCACCGCCGTCGGGGGACCCCGGCGGGTCGCGCTGATCGGCCGTCCGAACGTCGGCAAGTCCTCGCTGCTGAACAAGGTCGCGGGCGAGGAGCGCGTCGTCGTCAACGAGCTCGCCGGCACCACCCGCGACCCGGTCGACGAGATGATCGAACTCGGCGGGAAGACCTGGAAGTTCGTGGACACCGCGGGCATCCGCAAGCGGGTCCACCTCCAGCAGGGCGCCGACTACTACGCCTCCCTGCGCACCGCCGCCGCCGTCGAGAAGGCCGAGGTCGCCGTCGTCCTCATCGACGCCTCCGAGTCCATCTCGGTGCAGGACCAGCGGATCGTCACCATGGCCGTCGAAGCGGGCCGCGCGCTCGTGCTGGCGTTGAACAAGTGGGACACCCTCGACGAGGAGCGCCGCTACTACCTGGAGCGGGAGATCGAGACCGAGCTCGGCCAGGTCGCCTGGGCGCCCCGGGTCAACGTCTCGGCGCGCACCGGGCGGCACATGGAGAAGCTGGTCCCGGCGATCGAGACGGCCCTGGACGGCTGGGAGACCCGGGTCCCCACGGGCCGGCTGAACGCCTTCCTCGGCGAACTGGTGGCCGCCCACCCCCACCCGGTGCGGGGCGGCAAGCAGCCGCGCATCCTGTTCGGTACCCAGGCGGGCACCAAGCCGCCCCGGTTCGTGCTCTTCGCCTCCGGCTTCATCGAGGCGGGCTACCGGCGCTTCATCGAGCGCCGGCTGCGCGAGGAGTTCGGCTTCGAGGGCACGCCGATCCACATCTCGGTGCGGGTGCGCGAGAAGCGGGGCAGGAAGAAGTAACGGCGGACACGGCGAAGGGGCGGCCCCGGCGGGCCGCCCCTTCGGCTGTGCGCGGGTCAGACGCCTCTGCGCGGGGCCGGCGGCAGTCCGGCGGGCACGTGGTGCATCCCGGTCGCATGGCGGGCGGCGGTGCCGACCCGCTGCCACTGCGGCTGCTGCCCCGCGCCCTGGCGGGCGCTGGGCGTCCCGTGCGCGGGGCCGGTGGACGAACCGTCCCGGTCGGCGCCGGGGTCCGGGCCGTCGTACGCCCCCGCATGGTGTTCGCCGTACCGGCCCGTACTGTGCGGGATGTTCCCGAAGGTGGTGAAGTCGAGCTTCTCCTCGCCACTGCGGTCACCCGGCAGCGCGCGGAACGACTTCACGTACTCGGCGTAGAGCGCGTCGTAGATGGGCGTGGCCGAGGGGCCGCTCCGGGAGTCCTGGGCCGGTCGCACGGGTGCGGGTACCGACGAGAAGGACTGGCGGTGGGGAACGTCATATGCGTGCACGTATGTCCAAACGACCCCGTGTCGCAAGGGATGCGGTCAGGGCGCGGCTTTCGCGCCGCGCAGGTCAGGTACCGGCGAGCGGCAGCGCCGCGGCGACCAGCCGGCCGTTCGCCGCGGCCTTGTCCAGCGCGTCGCGCAGCAGGTCCTCGCGCGGCTGGCGGCCGATCGAGCCGACCGGCGCGGCGAACATCAGCACCTGCTGGTGCCTGGTGGCGGCCGAGCGCCAGCCCTCGGTGACCTGGAGCGGCTGGTGCGCCTGCCACCAGGCCACCGGACGGCCGCCGTCGGGGTTCGGCTGGAGCACCGCGTGCAGCTGGCCCACGGCAAGCAGCACGGACCAGCCGTGCAGTACCGGCGGCACGGCGGACAGGTCGGACATCGGCAGGAAGCCCTGCTCCGCGAGCAGGGGCAGGAACTCGTCCGTGCCACCGGTGGAGCCGGGCCGGGCCACCGGTGCGGTCGGCTCGACGACCAGGGCGGGGTGCAACTCCCCGGCGACCAGGACCAGTCCGCTGGTCACACCCAGCACGGCCTGCTCGGCCCGCTCGGTCTGCTGGGGCTCCATGTCCACGGTGTCGCCGGCGATGGACCGCACGGCTCCCTGGAGCTGCTCCTCGGAGACCAGGATGACCTGCGAGGGCAGGCAGGTGGCATGGGCGAAGGCGAGGACGGCGGTCTCGTCCCCGACGAAGAGCACCGTGCTGGTGCGCTCCTGCTCCGAGTCGCCCGGGGTCCGGCAGGAAGTGCAGTCGTAACCGCCCGGGGCGGTCTCTCCGGCGAGCAGGCGGTCGGCTTCTTCGTCGCCGATCTCGGCGCGTACCTCGTCGCTGACGTCGAGCATGCGCGGCACGGGTGGCTCCCTCGGGATGCGGTGCGTGGCGGGACCGGGTGGCTCCCGGCCCGTGGTCCGGGTGGGTCCCCGGCTCATGAAGAAGACAACGGACGATCTGTGGCGGGAGTCACGCCCCAGAGAGAACGGAATCGAACCATCGGGCGCGCACGGTCACGCTCGCCGCGGAATCGCGCACTCATCGTCAAGTGCGCCCCCTGTCAACTCTGTTGGGCGCGTGAAGTGGCTCACAGATCTCGCGGCGGCAGGGTCGACAAATCACGAAATCAACGAATGAAATGGGTGGCCGAAAACTTCCGCTACCCGGGGTAATCCCGAACTGGCCTGCCCGGACGCCGGTGTGGTTGATGCCGGCCCGGCGGGCTCCCTACATTCCTCCGCCGTGTGCAACGAGCACCGCTCGGGCACGCCCGCCGACGGCACCGACGGCTCCACCGTACGGGCCTGCGGCGGGCGGGGCGAGCGTCGGCCCGCGCCCCATGGCGCGGTGGGCGGCGCTCCGCCCGGGGGCCCCCGAGTGTTTCGAGAGGGAACTACATGTCCGACTGTGCCGACACCACTCGCGACAACATCCGGAAGACCCAGATGCGTACGACGGCGGTCCTCGCCGGGGCGGCACTCCTCGCCCCCCTGGGACTGCTGGCCGCGAGCGGCGGGGCCGCCGCGGCGGACGGCGGAGTGTGGGACCGCATCGCCCAGTGCGAGAGCGGCGGCGACTGGCACATCAACACCGGCAACGGCTACTACGGCGGCCTCCAGTTCTCCGCCTCCACCTGGCGCGCCTACGGCGGCACCGCGTACGCGCCGACGGCCGACCGGGCCACCAGGGCCCAGCAGATCGCGGTGGCCACGAAGGTCCAGCGCGCCCAGGGGTGGGGCGCCTGGCCGACCTGCTCGGCCCGCGCGGGCGCGGCCGGGAGCGCACCGGCCGCGGGCCCGGTGACCGCGCAGGAGGCCCCGGCGAAGGCCCCGAAGCCGGCCGAGGCGCCGAAGGCGTCGAAGCAGGCCGGCGGGTCCACGGCTCCGGCCCGTCCCGCCGGGCACCCGGACCGGCAGGCGTCCGGCAGCGGCGGTGTCCACACCGTCCGCGCGGGCGACACGCTCAGCGGCATCGCCGCGCGGCACGGCACCACCTGGCAGCGTCTGTACGCCGCCAACGAGGACGTCATCGGCGCTGATCCCGACGTGATCCTTCCGGGGCAGCGCCTCGACGTCTGAGCCGTCCCCGCACGGGACGCCGGCCCCGGCCTGCCGGAGCCCGCGTCCCGCGCGGCACGCGGCGCGCTCAGCCGTGGCGGTCTTCCGCCTCGCCGGCCTCCCCGGCGAACACCACCCGTCCGTGCCGCAGTTCGCAGACGAAGCCGGGCCGGTCGCGCAGGACCGGCGGGAGGCGCTGCTCGGCGACGACGACACACGCGTCGAGCGCGGCCAGCAGGTCGTACGTGCGGGCCGCGACCGCGGGCGACATGCCCTGCGCGGGCTCGTCGACGAGCACCACGCGCGGGCGGGCGAGCAGGACCCGGGAGAGGGCCAGCATGCGCTGCTCGCCACCGGAGAGGGTGCCGGCGCGGCGCTGAAGCAGGGGTGCGAGCTGCGGGTAGGCGTCCAGGGCCGGAGCGGGGTCGCGGGCGGCGAGCACGAGGTTCTCCCGCACGGTGAGGGAGCCGAACACGGCCCGCCGCTCCGGCACCAGGCACAGCCCGCGCCGGGCCCGCTCGTACGCCGGTAGGCCGGTGACGTCGGCGCCGTCCCACACCACCGCGCCGCCGGACAGCGGCACCACCCCGGCCAGGGCGTGCAGGACGGTCGTACGGCCGGAGCCGTTGCGGCCCAGCAGCACCGTGAGGCCGGGACCGGGGGCGGCGACGGTGACGCCGTGCAGGGCCTCCAGGGGGCCGTAGCGCACACGCGCGTCGCGCAGGGCGAGGAGGGTCACGGGCCGGCCTCCTTCCCCAGGGCGTCGAGGACGCGGTCCGGTGGCCCGGAGGCGACCACCCGGCCGGCCGTCATCACGTGGACGACGTCGGCCAGACCGGCGACCAGGTCCAGGTCGTGCTCGACGACCAGCAGCGCCGTGCCGTCCGCGGCCAGCGCCCGCAGGAGCCGCGCCAGCGCCGCCACTTCGCCGCTGTCGAGACCGGCGGCGGGCTCGTCCAGCAGCAGCACGCGCGGGCTGCCCGCGAGGGCCCGGGCGAGTTCGACGCGGCGCAGCGTGCCGGTGGGCAGCCCCGCCGCGGGCCGTGCCCGCACCGGGCCGTCGAGCCCGAGGAGCCGCAGCGTCCGCTCCACCGCGCGGGGGTCGCGCACCCGGCCCTGCTCGGCGCCGACGCGCACGTTCTCGGCGACGGTCAGTGTCGGGAAGACCGCCAGTTCCTGGAACGTGCGGGCGATGCCGAGCCGGGTGCGGGCGTGCGCGGACAGCCGCGTGACGTCCCGGTCCCCCAGCCGGACCGCCCCGCGCGCGGGGCGAAGCGTCCCCGCCAGACAGTGGAACAGCGTGCTCTTGCCCGCCCCGTTGGGCCCGACGACCGCGGTCACCCGCCCGCCCGGGACGTCGAGATCGACCCCGTCGAGGGCGGTGAAGCCGCCGTAACGGACCCGCAGGGCACGGGCGGTGAGGACGGGGAGGGCGGCGGAGGGCGGGGGAGCGGGCCCGGTGCCGGGGAGTGGTGGCGCGGCGGAGGGCAGGGGCCTGGTTCCGGACCGCGGTGGCGGGGGAGAGGCGGGACCGGGGCCGGCGGGACCGGGACCGGCGTGCCGTACGCCTGCCGGACTGCGGACGCCCCCCGCCTCCCGCCCGTCCGGCCGTTCCGTCCCCGGCGGCACGGCCGTCGCCCCCGTCGGTGACAGAGCGGTCCTCCGCTCCGGTTCGGACGGGCGGAGCCGCTCGCGGGCCCGCATCCCCAGCGGCGTCAGTGCCGGCCGGTCGCGCAGGCGCAGGTGCCCCGCCGCCCGGCGCAGGGCCTCGTGCGGGCCGCCCGGGAAGCGGCCGACCAGGATCGCCAGGACGCCGATCACGGCCGCCGCCACGCCCCCGCGCGTGCCCGCGTCCAGGCCGACCAGGAGGGCTGCCGCGAGGAGGGCGCCCAGGGTGCTGTCGGCCCCCAGGACCACGACCGCGGCGAACCACAGCAGGCCCCGCACGGGGTCGTACGCGGCCGGGTCGAAGGCGCGCAGCCCCATGCCGAGCAGACCGCCGCCGAGCGCGGCCAGCGCGGCGCCCGAGACGAACGCGAGGAGCTTCAACGACGGCACCGGCACACCCGCCGCCCGCGCCCCGGACTCGTGGTCCCGCATCGCCGCCAGCGCCCGGCCCGTGCGCCCCCGGCGCAGCGCCCGGGTCACCAGCAGGGCGCACACCAGCAGGGCCAGCTCCAGCACGTAGTACGCGCGGTCGCCGTCGAAGCCCGCCGGGCGGCCCAGCGACAGCCCGGCCGTGGCGTACGGCTGGGCGAAGACGAACCGGCTCACCCCGACGCCGACCGCGAAGGTCGCCAGCGCCAGGGCGAGCCCCCGGCGGCCGATCGCCGGCCACCCGGTGAGCACGCCCAGGGGCGCCACCAGGACCACGGCCACCGCCAGCGCGGCCAGCTCCGGAAGACGCGGCAGGCCCGGGAAACGGCCGGCCGCCAGCAGCGCCGTGAACAGGGCGCCCAGACCCGCGTAGGCCGCCTGCCCCAGGGAGATCTGCCCGCCCCGCCCGGTGACCACCACCAGCGACAGCAGCACCACCGCGAGGGCCGGCACCTGCACGGCGGTGTGCAGATCGCGCCCGGCCAGGCCCAGCGGCAGCAGGAACAGCACACCGGCCACGATCCGGACACCCGGCGGCGTCGGCAGCCGCGCCGCCGGACGCGGCAGTGCGTCCCGCGCGCCCACCCCGGGCAGCACCAGGGCGGCGACCAGGAGCGCCACGACGAACAGATTGGCGCCGAGCGCCTGGACCAGCGGCTCCGCCCAGCCCGACGGGTGCAGCCGCGTCAGCTGGCTCTGCGCCACGCCGATCGCCAGCGCGGCCGGCACCGCCACCGCCGGCGCGCGCATCCGCGCGGCGACCGCGACCGCCACCACCTCCATGACGAGCAGCGGCAGCCCGTACGGGTCCAGCCGCACGTACGGTGCCAGCAGCACGCCCGTCA
Source organism: Streptomyces sp. NPDC005931 (assembly GCF_042871235.1). Lineage (NCBI taxonomy): Bacteria > Bacillati > Actinomycetota > Actinomycetes > Kitasatosporales > Streptomycetaceae > Streptomyces > Streptomyces sp. NPDC005931. The sequence goes on along the minus strand of NZ_JBIAIG010000015.1, from coordinate 104,054 downwards.
GACCGGCCGTGAACGAGCCGAACGCCCAGCCCGCCGCCGCCACCCGGTCCGCGTCGATCCCGCTGAGCACGGCCAGTCGCCGGTCGTCGACCACGGCCCGCAGCTCCCGCCCGAACCGGGTCCAGCGCACCACCGCCCCGACCCCCGCGGCCAGCACGGCGACCACCGCCAGCTGCCCCCACGGATCCGCCGCCACCAGCACCGGGGCGTCGTCCCGCGCCCCCTGCCCCCACAGCAGCGCCGCGCCGCCCACGAGGAGCACGAACACCCCGATGGAGGCCACGAGCGTCTGCGCGGGATCACTGCCGAGCACCGACAGCGGCCGGAAGACGAACCGCTCCAGGACCACCCCCAGCCCCGGCGCCAGCACCAGCAGCGTCAGTGCGGCGGCGCCCCACAGCGGCCACCCCCACTCGACCACGCACTGCCGCAGCGCGTACGCGCAGACCATCGCGACGGCTCCGTGCGCGAAGTTGAGCACGCCGGTCGCCCGGTACGTCACGATCAGACCGATCCCGGTGAGCGCCGCCGCGGCGCCCACCGACAGCCCGGCCAGTGTCAGGTCGTACGTCAGCGAGGACGCCGTGGCGGGCATCGGCGGGGGCGTCGGCGCGGACATCGGCCAGGACATCGGCGCCGCCCCTCAGCCGGTTTCCCCGGCCGGCTCGCAGATCGGGCAGGGATCCAGGTCCCCCCTCGCCACCAGTCCGCCGTCCACCGGCACTGCCTCCGGCTTGCCGGCGACCAGCGGGCAGTCCGCGCGGTGCCACAGCGTGCCGCCCGGTACCATCAGCGTCCTCGCGCTGACCGCGAGCGGCGTGCCGCCCGGGCGCCCGGACTCCCCGGTACCGGTCGGCCGGGCCTCGACCAGCAGCCCGTACAGCTCCTCGACGCGGGTCGCGGCCACCGTGCCGCGGCCGTGGGCCAGCAGCACCGCACCGGCGATGATCAGCGCGGCCCCGGGGACCGTGCAGGAGGCGAGGTAGGGCAGCTGCCGCTCGGCGTAGCGCTCGCCGGAGACGCCGTACCAGCCGATGACGCACAGCACCGCGCCGGTGGCGAGCGCGGCCCAGCCGGCCCAGAGGACGGGGTGCACGCTCCGCAGTCGGGCTGTCCGCATCATGGCTCCCACACGTCGGGTCGGTGTGCCTGTGCCTGTCCGCTGTCCCCAAGTCTGCCAACGGACTTGCACTATGCCTTCCGGAAGCTGACCCTGAAAGCACCGGGCGCCTTGCGGCCCGGACCGACACCCGGTGGTGAGCCAGATGGTTCTCGGCAGCGACCTCAGGCGGGGGACGACGAGGAGGGGACGCGGCCCACGGGCGGCGGGGCGGGGGACGGCGATCGCGGCCGCCCTGCTCCTGGTCCTCGGCCCGGCCCTCGCGGCGTGCACCGACGACGAGGGCGGCGGTGGCGACAGCCCGCCCCCCTCCCCGACCGTCCGGCCGACGACGAGCACACCGGCGGCCACGCCCCCGAACGCGGCGCAGGCCGAGCAGGAGATCAGGCAGAACTGGCAGAAGTTCTTCGACCCCGGGACGCCCCTGGAGGAGAAGCAGAGCGTCCTCGAGCACGGTGAGCGGATGGCGCTGGTGCTCCGGGCGTTCAGCGGCGACGAGCGAGGCGGCCAGGTGCAGGCGAAGGTCACGAAGGTCGAGTTCACCTCCCCGACCAACGCGGACGTGACGTACGACCTCACGCTGAAGGGCGCCACCGCGCTGCCGAACGCGTCCGGCACGGCGGTCGAGCAGGACGGCACCTGGAAGGTGTCCGCCAAGACGCTCTGCGCGCTGGTCCAGATGAGCGGCAATGGGTCGGCGTCGGCCGTCCCGGGTTGCTGAGGCGCTCGCCGCGGCCGTACTGCTCGCCCTGACCGCGGCCTGCGGCAGCCGACTGCCCGAGAGCGAGTTCGAGCGCGGCGACCGCCCGCCCGAGCCCACCCGGGACACCGCCGAGCCGATCCGCGTCGGCATCGTCACCAGCGCCACCAGCCCGGTCGGCGGCGGCGCCTTCACCGGCCCGCGCGACGGCGCCAAGGCGTACTTCGACCGCCTCAACACGCGCGGGGGCATCGACGGCCGCCGTGTGGAGGTGCTGCAGTGCGACGACGGCGGCAGCGGCGTCGGCAACAACGAGTGCGTGCACCGGCTGGTCGACGAGGAGAGGGTCGTCGCCCTCGTCGCCACCACCGTGCTGGACTACGCGGGCGCCTCCCGGGTCTCCCGCGCAGGCGTGCCGGACATCGGCGGCCAGCCCATCGGCGCCGCCTACGACACCTACCCGCACCTGTACAGCATCTACGGCAGCAGGGCACCGAGGAACGGCACTCCCGGCTGGGACGGCAAGCTGTACGGCGGCACCGAGGTCTACCGCTACTTCCGGAGCGAGCACGGGGCCCGCACCGCCGCCGTCGTCTCCTACAACCAGTCCGCGTCCGCCGCCTACGCCCGCCTCGTCGAGCGGGGACTGAAGGCGGAGGGCTACCGCGTGGTCACCGAACAGGTCGACTTCGCGCTGCCCAACTTCCGTGCGGTGGCCGCCGACCTGAAGCAGCAGGGTGCCGACCTTGTCTTCGACGCCATCGACGGCCACGGCAACGCCCGGCTCTGCGCAGCCATGGACGCGGTCGGCGCCCGGGTCACCGCCAAGGTCACCAACGTGCAGAACTGGACGTCCACCGTCGCCGAGGACTACGAGGACGCCCCGCGCTGCCGCAACGCCCTGTGGGCGACCGGCTCCAGCCGCAACTTCCAGGACACCGGTCACCCGGCCGTACGGGACTTCCGGGACGCCACGAAGGACCTGAAGACGCACTCCCAGTGGCAGGTGGAGGGCTGGGCCGCGGCGCGGTGGTTCACCGACGCGGCGACGTCCTGCGCCCGCACCGGCATCACCCGCGCCTGCGTCGACGACTTCGTCAACCGTGCCGACGGGTACACCGCGGGCGGCCTGCTGCTGCCCGTCGCGTTCGGCCGCTCCCCGGAGCCGCCGACGACGGGCAGGTCGTGCCTGTCGGTGGCCCGGTGGCGCGACGGCACCGGCTGGGTGACCCAGGGAGAGATGAACCGCACCTGCTTCGACGTCCCGCACCTGGCCTACGAACCCTGACCGGACGCTCAGCCGTCGGCCTGCTCGCTCCTCGGCTCGGGCTGGGACGTCACCGCCGCGTACTCCGGGTGGTTCAAGTCGAACGCCGGTGACTCCGAGCGGATCCGGGGCAGCGTCGTGAAGTTGTGCCGGGGCGGGGGGCACGAGGTCGCCCACTCCAGGGACCGGCCGAAGCCCCAGGGATCGTCGACCTCGACCTTCTCCCCGTACTTGGCGGTCTTCCAGACGTTGTAGAGGAACGGCAGCGTCGAGAAGCCGAGCAGGAACGCGCCGATCGTGGAGACGGTGTTCAGCGCGGTGAAGCCGTCCGCCGCCAGGTAGTCCGCGTAGCGGCGCGGCATGCCCTCGGCGCCCAGCCAGTGCTGCACCAGGAACGTCGTGTGGAAGCCGACGAACAGCGTCCAGAACTGGATCTTGCCGAGCCGTTCGTCGAGCAGCCTGCCGGTGAACTTGGGCCACCAGAAGAAGAACCCGGCGAAGGTCGCGAAGACGACGGTGCCGAAGACCACGTAGTGGAAGTGCGCCACCACGAAGTAGCTGTCGGTCACGTGAAAGTCCAGCGGCGGCGACGCGAGGATCACTCCGGTCAGCCCGCCGAACAGGAACGACACCAGGAACCCGGTCGCCCACAGCATCGGCGTCTCGAACGACAGCGAGCCCTTGAGCATCGTGCCGGTCCAGTTGAAGAACTTCACGCCCGTCGGCACCGCGATCAGGAAGCTCATGAAGGAGAAGAACGGCAGCAGCACCGCGCCGGTGGCGAACATGTGGTGCGCCCACACCACGATCGACAGCCCGGTGATGGCCATGGTCGCCCCGACGAGGGTCAGGTAGCCGAACAGCGGCTTGCGGCTGAAGACCGGGATGATCTCCGTGACGATCCCGAAGAACGGCAGCGCGATGATGTAGACCTCGGGATGCCCGAAGAACCAGAACAGGTGCTGCCACAGGATCGCCCCGCCGTTGGCCGCGTCGAAGACCTGGGAGCCGAACCGCCGGTCCGACTCCAGCACCAGCAGCGCCGCCGCCAGGACCGGGAACGCCAGCAGGATCAGGATCGACGTGAACAGCGTGTTCCAGGTGAACAGCGGCATCCGGAACATCGTCATGCCGGGGGCCCGCATGCCGATGATCGTGGCGATGAAGTTGACCGCGCCGAGGATGGTGCCGAAGCCCGACAGCGCCAGGCCCATGATCCACAGGTCGGGGCCGAGGCCGGGGGAGTACTGGGCGCTGTTCAGCGGTGCGTAGGCGAACCAGCCGAAGGCGGCCGGGCCACCGGTCACCACCAGCGAGCTCAGCACGATCAGCCCGCCGAGGAGGAACAGCCAGTACGAGAACATGTTCAGCCGCGGGAAGGCCACGTCGGGCGCGCCGATCTGCAACGGCATCAGCTCGTTGGCGAACCCGGCGAAGCTGGGCGTCGCGAACAGCAGCAGCATGATCGTGCCGTGCATCGTGAACATCTGGTTGAACTGCTGGTTGTCGATCAGCTGAAGGCCCGGCCGCGCCAGCTCGGCGCGCATCAGCAGCGCCATCGCGCCGGCGATCAGGAAGAACACGAACGACGTGATCAGGTAGAGGTGCCCGATCTTCTTGTGGTCGGTGGTGGTCAGCCAGTCGATCACCAGCCGCCCGCGCCGTTCACGGCGCACGGGCTGCGCCGTCGCCTGCACGGTCTGCGTCCCCATCGCTCGCTCGCCCCTTCGCTCGGTCGCGCACCGGGCCCGCTGGGCCCGCGCCCCTGTACCCGCGGGTCCAGGTCATGATGCGCGCCCCCTCGCGTCCTGCGACAGAGGGCGGAGCGGGGCCGGTACGGAAACTGGGCATTTCCGGTGCCGCGACGGTCCTCACGAGCCGTTGCGGTACCGGAAAGAAAAGGGTCCCCGCCGGGTCCCGGGCGCACTTCTCCGAAACTCTTCACCGGGGTTTATCCGCGCCCCGGTGTGACACGCGGGAATTGCGTTCGAATGGCAGCGGAAGGCGTACGGAACCGCACATCCGTGTGACGGCCGCCGAGGAAAACGGCTGTCGTGGTCCTGTGACAGAAGCGTGACGCCCGGGACATCCGGGCCCCGGGGTTCCGCCCCGCCTTCCCTGCTCCCCGGGCAGGGCATAGCGTGGCCGCATGGCACCCATTCCGACACCCTCGAACGAACCCCACGACGACCCGGACGCCTATGTCGGCCTCGCCGCCGGCCCGGCCGAGGACCTCGCGCGCGAACGCGGATGGTCGACGGTCCGGGCGCTGCCGCCGGGGGCGATCATCACCATGGAGTACCGGAGCGGTCGCCTGAACTTCGAGGTGAAGGACGGCCGGGTGGCGCGGGCCTGGAAGGGCTGACGGACGGCGACGGCCCCGGTTCCGCGAGGGAACCGGGGCCGTGGCGCACCCTGCGGATGCGGGCGGGGCGTCAGGGGCGGGTCGCCGAGGTGGTGCCGCGCGGGTGGCGCTCCGGGTGCGGTCGGCGGCTGCCCAGCGGGGCGACCGGGGTGCGCTCCGCTCGGGTCGTGTGCGGGCCCGGCGCCAGGTACACGTGCGTCCGCGAGGAGTGGCCCACGGGGACCGGCTCGGGGGGCGCGGTGTCCTCGTGGTCGGTGAGCGGCTCGAGCACGACCGGTGCCCCGACCGGTCGGGTGGCCCGCGTGGTGCGGCCCCGCCGGGCGCGCCGGCGGTCGCGCAGGCCGAGGATCCGCTCCTCGCAGCGCGCGATCAGCGGCTCGAACCAGGGCAGCGCGAGCAGGATCAGCAGGCCCGCGACCCAGCCCAGGAGCACATCGCTCAGCCAGTGCGTACCGAGGTACACGGTGGACAGCCCGACGCCCAGCGAGGTCACCGCGGACAGGGCGGACAGCCAGCGGCGCGCTCTCGGGGTGGAGGCCAGATAGGCAAGGATTCCCCACGTCACCACGGCGTTCGCGGTGTGGCCGCTGGGAAATATATCGCCGCCGAGCCACATCTCGTTCGAGCCGATCTCGGTCGCGTAGTGCGGGCCGAGGCGTCCCATGCCGTACTTGGCGGCCCCCACGGTGACGTTGAGCAGCAGCAGGGAGACGCCGAGCGCGAGCAGCGGCCGCAGGGTGTGCTGCCGCCAGGAGCGCCAGCCCAGCCAGGCCGCGATCATCACGGCGGTCGGTCCGCGCTGGCCGAGCACGACGTAGTAGTCGACGAAGGCGTGGAGTTCGGACCACTGCTGGTAGGGGCGGAAGAACATCACCTGCCAGTCCAGCCGGACCAGCCAGGAGGTGATCACCACGGCCCACACGATCGCCACGTAGAACGCCAGGGTGGCGCCGAAGAGCACGACCCGGTGCCGGCTCATCCGGGGCACGTCGATATGAGCCGGCCGTTCCGGCTCACGATCCAGCCTCGCGAACACCCGGTCCAGACGGGTGGGCTTCGGTTCGGTACGCACCCAATCGACGTTACAGCGAGTGAGCGGGGATCCCTGGCGAAACAACACCTTTGTGATGACGATGTGATGTGGGATTCCTCTCAGCGGGGCCTTTATTTCCCGCAAATCCACGCGGCCTGGCCGAGGCGTCCCTCAATTCCTTTGATCATTCCGGCGACGGTTTTATGGTGCTTTTTAATTCGTTCACCGGAGCCTGGTGTCGAATTCGCCCGGTGCTCATCGGCCGTCCGGGCGGCTCATGGGGGGCCCGACCCGTTCAGCCAGAGGGCGCCGTACCCCGCGGAGGCCACCGCGACGGCCGACAGCACCCAGGCCGCCTTTGGCGTCCGCAGCCGGGCCAGGGCCCGCGCGAGGGGCAGCAGCAAGGGGAAGGCGGGCAGCAGCAGCCGGGGCTTGGAGCCGAAGTAGCTCGACGCGCACAGGGCGAGCGCGGTGACCACCCCGGCGTACACCAGCAGCGCGAGCGGCTGGCGCTGCCGCAGGCAGGCGACGTACAGCCACACCACGAGGCCGACGCCCACGACCAGGGCGGCACCGGCCGGCGCGGACGGGAGTGACGTGAATCTGCTCGCCACGAAACGGGCGAAGGCGTAGCCCCCGTCGAAGCCGTTGCGCCAGCCGGCCTGCACGTCGAGATAGCCGAGCGGCCCCGTGCCGGTGCGGTGGCCGACCCACAGGACGTAACCGGCGGTGCCGAGAGGGGCGAGCAGCATGCCGAGGACCCGGCGCGCGGCGCGATCGGGCGCGGGGGCGTGATCCGGGGGCGCGTCCGGAGGGAGGGCGCCCACGGAGCCGGAGACGCGCCGGGGTGACGGGCGAAGAGGGGCGCGTTCACCCGGAAGCGCGCCGCTCGCCCGGCGCGTGCTGCGGTCTCGCACGAACGAGACGACGGCCGCCGTCCACACCGCCGCGACCACCGCCAGGCCCACCGGCCGGGTCAGCCCGCCCAGCGCGGCCAGCAGCCCCGCCGTCACCCAGCGGCCGGTCAGCACGGCGTACAGCGACCACGCGGCGAGCGCCGTGAACAGTGACTCGCTGTACGCCATCGACTGCACGATCCCGACCGGCAGCACCGCCCACAGCAGCGCCGCGCACACCCCGGCCCGCCGCCCGTACACGTGGTCGGCCACCGCGAAGATCCCCCAGGCCGCCGCGAGCGAGGCGAGCAGGCTCACCACGAAGCCCCCGTCGGCGTACGACAGCGGCGACACCGCTGCCACCAGCCGCTCCAGCCAGGGAAGCAGCGGGAAGAAGGCCAGGTTCGAGTGCACGTCGCCGTTCGGCAGCCGCACCTCGTAGCCGTACCCCAGCTCCGCGACGCGGGTGTACCAGAGCGCGTCCCAGCGGGCGGTCAGCAGCGTGTACGCGGCCTTGCCGCGCGCCTCGCTCCACAGGGCCAGGACGATCAGGCCGAGGGCGCGGACGGCCGCGTACCCGAGGAGCGCCGGGGCGGCCCGGCGCAGTGCTCCCGGGCGGGCCGGTGTCGCACGCGTCGCACAATCGATCACGGGCCCGATTATCGACCGGCGGCCGGAGCGCACGGCCGGGCGGAGCGCGGCGGCCCGCGAAGGAGTGGTGCACGCCACACGGATCCGATCGGCGTCTGAGAGGCCCGCCACTCGACCGCGGCGCTCACTCGCGTACGCTGACGTGTCACTCGCCTTTCGTTGCGCGGGCCGGAGGCCACCGCTCCTCTCCGGCCGAGTCGCGGGGGAGTCCCCACCCCGCGAGCCCGCCGAAACGCGAGGGAACATCTGGGAGGTACGTACATGTCCGGGACGACCACGGCCGCCGCAGCGCTGCGCCGTCGGGCGGCCGGGGCCGGTGCCAACCGCTGGGTGGTGCTCGTCGTCCTCTGCGTCAGCCTGCTGCTGGTCGCCGTCGACGCCACCGTGCTGCACGTGGCGGTACCCGCGGTCACCGAGGACCTCAGGCCCGGCGCGATGGAACTGCTCTGGATCGTCGACGCCTACCCACTGGTGTGCGCCTCGCTGCTGATCCTCTTCGGCACGCTGGGCGACCGCGTCGGCCGCAGACGCGTCCTGCTGCTCGGGTACGCGTTGTTCGGCGTCGCCTCCGGCATGGCGGCCCTCGCCGACACCGCCCAGGTACTGATCGTGGCGCGGGCGCTGCTCGGCGTCGGCGGCGCGATGATCATGCCCGCCACGCTGTCGATCCTGCGACAGGTCTTCCCGGACCGGCGTGAGCGGGCGCTCGCCATCGGCATCTGGAGCGCGGTCGCCGCGGTGGGGGCGGCGGTCGGACCGCTGCTCGGCGGATTCCTGCTCGAGCACTTCTGGTGGGGCGCCGTCTTCCTCGTCAACATCCCGCTGATGCTGGTCAGCCTGCCCGTCGGCCGCATCCTGCTGCCGGAGTCGAAGGGCGACGGCCGCGGCCCCTGGGACGTGGTCGGCGCGCTGATGGCCGCCGCGGGGCTGTTCGCCGTCGTGTTCGCCGTGAAGCGGCTCGGCGGCGGCGAACCCGCCGGCAGTGCGTTGACCGTCCTGCCGCTGATCGCGGGCGCGGCCCTGCTGGTCGCCTTCGTGCGCCGGCAGCGGCGCCGCGCGCACCCGCTGGTCGACCTCCGGATGTTCGCGCGGCCGGCATTCAGCACCTCGGTGGGGTGCATCGTGCTGGCGATGCTCGCCCTGGTGGGTCTGGAACTCATCGCGGCCCAGTACCTCCAGCTCGTGCTCGGGCTCTCCCCGCTGGAGACCGGCCTGCGCCTGCTGCCGCTGACCTTCGCGGCGATGGCGGCCGGTCTCGCGGGCGCTCGGATGCTGCGCCGGTTCGGCCCGCGCCGCATGGTCTGCGCCGGCTTCTGTCTGACGGCCGCCGCCGTGGTCGCCCTGACCGCGATGGGCGCGCGAGACAACTGCGCCCTGCTGCTGACCGGCTTCGTCCTGCTCGGCTTCGGCCTGGAGACCACCCTGTTCGGCGCGTACGAGTCGATGCTGAGCGAGGCGCCCCCGGAACAGGCCGGCGGGGCGGCGGCGATCGGGGAGACCTCCTACCAGCTCGGCGCCGGCATCGGGATAGCCCTGCTGGGCAGCGTGATGAACGCCGCCTACGCGCCCGGTCTCACCGGTGTCCCGGGCGTCCCAGAGCCGGCGTCCGCGTCGGCGCGCCACTCACTGGGCGAGGCGTACGAGGTGGCGGCCCAGCTCGGCGGGCCCGCCGGGGCCGCGCTGCGGGAGGCGGCGCGGCACGCCTTCGTGCACGGGCTGCACGTGACCCTGCTGGTCAGCGCGGGTCTGCTGCTGCTCGGGGCGGCGATGGCGCTGCGGCTGCCGCGGGTCATGCAGTGCGAGCCGGCGCCCGTGGAGCTGCCCGCGCCCCGGGAGGCGGCCGACGCCCGTGTCTCCGGGCTGAAGGTGTGAGCCGTGCCCGCCCGGCATGGGGTGGACGTGCGGGACACTGCGTCGTAACGTCGGCCCGACGCTGTAACTAGCAGCGCTAGTTTATTGTTCCCGGAGGGTCCCATGTCCGCGTCCTCGAAGTTGCCCCCCTTCGACCCCGCCGACCCCCTCGGCCTCGACGACCTGCTGGAGCCGGAGGACATCGCGATCCGGGACACCGTGCGCTCCTGGGCCGCGGACCGCGTGCTGCCGTACGTCGCCGACTGGTACGAGAAGGGTGAGCTGCCCGGGATCCGCGACCTGGCCCGGGAGCTCGGCGGGATCGGCGCGCTCGGCATGTCGCTCAGCGGGTACGGCTGCGCCGGGGCCGGCGCGGTGCAGTACGGACTCGCCTGCCTGGAACTGGAGGCCGCCGACTCCGGCATCCGCTCGCTCGTCTCCGTGCAGGGATCGCTCGCCATGTACGCCATCCACCGGTTCGGCAGCGAGGAGCAGAAGCAGCGCTGGCTGCCGGGCATGGCCGCGGGAGAGATCATCGGCTGCTTCGGGCTGACCGAGCCCGACCACGGCTCCGACCCGGCCTCCATGCGGACGTACGCCAAGAAGGACGGCACCGACTGGGTCCTCAACGGCCGCAAGATGTGGATCACCAACGGATCGGTCGCCGGTGTCGCCGTGGTGTGGGCGCAGACCGACGACGGAATCCGCGGGTTCGCCGTGCCGACCGACAGCGCCGGATTCTCGGCACCCGAGATCAAGCACAAGTGGTCCCTGCGCGCCTCCGTCACCAGTGAGCTCGTCCTCGACGACGTACGCCTGCCCGCCGACGCGGTGCTGCCCGGGGTGAGTGGACTGCGCGGGCCGCTGAGCTGTCTCAGCCACGCCCGGTACGGCATCGTCTGGGGGGCCATGGGTGCCGCGCGGTCGTCCTTCGAGGCCGCCGTCGACTACGCGAAGTCGCGGGAGCAGTTCGGGCGGCCCATCGGGGGTTTCCAGCTGACACAGGCAAAACTCGCCGACATGGCGGTCGAACTGCACAAGGGAATTCTGCTCGCCCACCACCTGGGGCGGCGTATGGACGCCGGCCGCCTGCGTCCCGAGCAGGTCAGCTTCGGCAAGCTCAACAACGTGCGGGAAGCGATCGAGATCTGCCGCACGGCCCGCACGATCCTCGGGGCCAACGGGATTTCACTGGAGTACCCCGTCATGCGGCACGCGACCAACCTCGAGTCCGTGCTCACCTACGAGGGCACCGTCGAGATGCACCAGCTTGTCCTGGGCAAGGCGCTCACCGGAATCGACGCGTTCCGGTAGTCCGGCCGGCAGGCCCCACGGGGAGGCAGGGCCGGCGAGCGGCCCTGCCTCAGCTCTGGTTGAAGAAACCGTCCGACCGGTGCGCGGCGGGCTCGCCGCTGACGACCTCGGTGTCGGCCGGGCTGAGCAGGAACACACGGTTGGACACGCGCTCGATGGACCCGCGCAGACCGAAGATCAGGCCGGCCGCGAAGTCGACCACGCGCTTGGCGTCGGTGGCCTCCATGGCCGTGAGGTTCATGATGACCGGAACCCCGTCCCGGAACAGCTCGCCGATGGCGCGGGCGTCCCGGAAGCTGTCCGGGGTGACCGTGCCGATGCGCCGCCCCTTCTCCTCGGCGACGTCCGCCGCCACCTTGACCCGCGGATCGGTGACCCAGGCGTCCCCGGGCTCGGTCCCGTCGGAATAGTCGTCGTCGTAGTAACGCTCGTCCTCGTTGTCGTCGACGAGGCCGAGCCAGGCACTCGCCTTGCGTACCGATCCCATGGACGCCTCCTCTCACAGCGGTCTTTCTTGTCTTTCCGCGTCCCATGGTCGTCCATGATGCGGATGGCGCGCCAAGTGGATAGACGCCGCGCGGGGGGTTTGTGACGGTACTGGTGCACAGCTGATCCGTCGAGAGTCCGTGTTTCCCAAGGGTCTTGAGGTAAACGACTGCTGACTGTGAGTGAAATATGATTCTTCTCGGCGTACGGGTGATGGTCGGGGCGTACGGGTGAACGAGGTGGCCGATACGATGCCGCCGCTCAACGTCGTTAGAACATCACGGGGGACGTCGTGTTCGGAATGGTCAGGCCCTGTCGGCACCGGCTCGGTGAGAAGCTGACGGCCCAGTGGATGGCGCATTTGTGCGGGCTGTGCCTCGCGTTGCGCGGGGACCACGGGCAGCTGGCACGGATCGTCACCAATTACGACGGGCTCCTCATATCCGTTCTGACGGAGGCTCAGGCCGGTCCCGTGGAGGCCGGGCGACGCACGGCGGGGCCGTGCCCCCTGCGCGGGATGCGGACCGCCTCCGTCGCGCACGGTGAGGGGGCCCGGCTCGCGGCGGCCGTCTCGCTGGTACTCGCCTCCGCCAAGGTGCGCGACCACGTCGCCGACGGTGACGGGCTGCTGGCCCGCCGGCCGGCCGCGCTCGCCGCGCGCCGGGTCGCCGCGAGCTGGGACCGGGCCGGGGCGCGCACGGGATCGGACGTCGGGTTCGACACCGCCGTCCTCGTCGACGCCGTGGTGCGGCAGACCGGCGTCGAGGCCCTCGCCGGGCCCGGTACCCCGATCCTCGCCGTCACCGAGCCGACCGAGACCGCGACCGCGGCGGCCTTCGCCCACACCGCTGTGCTGGCCGGGCGGCCGCACAACGCGGCGCCGCTCGCGGAGGCCGGGCGCCTGTTCGGACGGCTCGCGCATCTCCTGGACGCCGTGGAGGACAGGGAGGCCGACGCCGCCTCGGGCGCCTGGAACCCGGTCACCGCCACCGGCACACCGCTCACCGAGGCCCGCCGGCTCGCCGACGACGCCGTGCGCGGCATCCGGCTCGCGCTGCGGGAGGTCGAGTTCACCGACGGCGGTCTGGCGCACCGGCTCCTTGTCCATGAACTGCCCAACTCCGTCCACCGTGCCTTCGGTACGGTCACCTGTGCCCACAACGCCGGTCCTTACGCCCCGCCCGGCACGCCCGGCACGCCCGGCGGCCCCGGCGCCCCGCTGCCGCCCGGGTCGCCGCGCCGGGACCGGCGCGGGCTGCTCGCGGGCTGTGCCGTGTGGCTGGGGCTCGCCTGCACCTGCCAGATGTGCTGCGGCACGTACGAGGACCCCTGGAGCCGGGAGCGCAAGGAGGCGGCCTGCTCCAACTGCGACTGCAGCGGGTGCTGCGACTGCTGCCAGTGCTGCCAGTGCTGCGGCGAGGACGGCTGCTGCGACGGCTGCGACTGCGGTTGCGACTGCTGAGACCGGCCGACGGGCCCTCCCGCGGTTGATCCACCGGTATCCGGAGGGTCGAATTCCGGACATGCCGGGGACATCGTCGGTCGGCCGTGGCTGGGTTGGTGGCGAGCCGTGACATGAGGGTGTCCGGACCCGTGGTGCAAGCGTTTGCCGTGCGGCGCGGCAAGGGTGCGGGGCCGTGGACGCTACGCGCGTCCTGCGGACCAAGTCGCACAGATGGTTCAAAGGTTGACGGCCGAAAGGCACCCTTGCGCCGACCGGTCGGTCGGCCGAATACTCCCCACAGCGCTTGTCAGGGGCACGGCGTGTCCGGAAACCGGACGGACCGGCCCCCTGACTGCGCCTCACGGGCCCACAACCCCACGAGGGCCCCCTACTTCCTTTGTGGAGGAACGAGAAGTGAGGATCAAGCGCACCACCCCTCGCAGCGGCATTTCGAGACGGACCCGGCTGATCGCCGTCTCCACCGGCCTCGTGGCCGCTGCCGCGATCGCGGTCCCCAGCGCGAACGCGTCCGACACCCCCACCACCTTCAGCTCCGCCGACCTCAAGAGCGCCAGCGGCTCGGTGCTGAAGGCCGACGTCCCGGGCACCGCCTGGGCCGTCGACAGCAAGACCAACCGGGTGCTCGTCACCGTCGACAGCACGGTCTCCCAGGCCGAGATCGCCAAGATCAGGCAGCAGGCCGGAGACAACGCGGGCGCGCTGACCATCAAGCGCACCCCGGGCACGTTCTCCAAGCTCATCCAGGGCGGCGACGCGATCTACTCCGGCAGCGGGCGCTGCTCCCTGGGCTTCAACGTCCGCAACAGCGCGGGCACGCAGTACTTCCTGACGGCGGGTCACTGCACCCAGGGCGCCGGTACCTGGTACGCCAACTCCGGCCGCACCACGGTGCTCGGCTCGACCTCCGGCTCCAGCTTCCCGGGCAACGACTACGGCATCGTCCGGTACACCAACACGTCGATCAGCAAGCCCGGCACCGCGAACGGGGTGGACATCACCCGCGCGGCCACTCCGGCCGTGGGTACCACCGTCATCCGTGACGGTTCCACCACGGGCACCCACAGCGGCCGGGTCACCGCCCTGAACGCCACCGTCAACTACGGCGGAGGCGACGTCGTCTACGGCCTGATCCAGACCACGGTCTGTGCCGAGCCCGGCGACTCCGGCGGCCCGCTCTACGGCAGCAACGGCACCGCCTACGGTCTGACCTCCGGTGGCAGCGGCAACTGCAGCTCCGGCGGCACGACCTTCTTCCAGCCCGTCACGGAGGCACTGAGCGCCTACGGCGTCAGCGTCTACTAGACCGGCCCGCACCGCCCCGGTCACCTGTTCCACCGTTTCGCCTGCGGCAGGCAGCAGAAGAGCCCCCGCACGCCATCGCGTGCGGGGGCTCGCCCGTGTCCGGCACCGGTGCGGTGCAGACGACCGCCCGTCCGCTCCGTCCGCATCCGGACCCGGAAGAGGTGCATTCGAGCCAGGGCCGGCCTCGGTGCGCGACTCGCTCGATCACCCGCACACGGCGTTTGCAGCGCGAACTTGCAGTGCGTGTCCATGATCTGTCAGGACATAGGGGGCGCACGGTGATTGCCGTACGCGCGTCCAGAAGTCGACCTTGTGTGCTCCCCGCGCGTCTCGGAATAGTGGGCGGCGATCAACCGGCCCAGGCGCGGCTTTTTCTCGTTTGCCGCTCTCATGGCCGTACGCCTTCCGGTCCGTGAGGTCCCCACAACCTCCGGGCCGTCCCCCCACAGGAGGACGTGAGTTGAAGCACCGACGCATATCCAGGCGGCGTGTCGCCCTGGCAGGTGCGGGCATCGCCGCACTGGTCGCCGCCGGAGTCACCTTCCAGACTGCGAACGCGAGCGAGACCCCGGAGCCCTCGGCACCCCGGACCCTCTCGGTCGCGGCGGCCGGAAAGCTCGCCTCGGCGCTCGCCGAGGACCTCGGCGCCGACGCGGCGGGAACGTACTACGACGCGAAGGGCAAGAGCCTCGTGGTGAACGTCCTCGACGAGGACGCCGCCGAGACCGTCGAGGCGGCCGGCGCCCGGGCGAGAGTCGTGGCGAACTCGCTCGCCGAGCTGAAGAGCGCACGCGGCACGCTCCGGGAGGACGCCACCATCCCCGGCACCTCCTGGGTGACCGACCCGACCACCAACAAGGTCGTCGTCACGGCGGACCGCACGGTCTCCGAGGCCGAGTGGGCCACGCTGGAGAAGGTGGTCGACGGGCTCGGTGGCAAGGCCGAGCTCCAGCGCACCAAGGGGGAGTTCAAGCCCTTCGTCGCTGGCGGCGACACGATCACCGGAAACGGTGGACGCTGCTCGCTCGGCTTCAACGTGGTCAAGGGCGGCGAGCCGTACTTCCTGACCGCCGGGCACTGCACCGAGGGCATCTCCACCTGGTCGGACTCCGCGGGCAGCGTGATCGGCGAGAACGAGGCGTCCAGCTTCCCCGGTGACGACTACGGCCTGGTCAAGTACACCGCCGACGTGGCGCACCCGAGCGAGGTGAACCTCTACGACGGCTCCACGCAGGCGATCTCCGGCGCGGCCGAGGCCACCGTCGGCATGGAGGTCACCCGCAGCGGCTCCACGACCCAGGTCCACTCCGGCAGGGTCACGGGCCTGGACGCCACCGTGAACTACGGCAACGGCGACATCGTCAACGGGCTGATCCAGACCGACGTCTGCGCCGAGCCCGGCGACAGCGGCGGCTCGCTCTTCTCGGGCAGCAGCGCGATCGGCCTCACCTCCGGCGGCAGCGGCGACTGCACCTCGGGCGGCGAGACCTTCTTCCAGCCGGTGACCGAGGCCCTCGCGGCGACCGGCACGCAGATCGGCTGAGCACCCGCGCCCGGTGACGCCCCGCCCCCGGTGTGCTCGGGGGCGGGGCGTTTCGCGTCGCGGGGGAGGCGCGAGCGGACGTCACGGAGTCGCGGGGCGGGCGCGGACTCCGCGGCGGTCCGTCGCCGTCGCAGCCGTGTCATCGACGCGGTGACCGCCGTCTCCGTCACCGCCGTCCCCGTCACCGCCGTCCCCGTCACCGCTCCCGTCGACAGGAGCGGCGATCCGGTCGCGTCGTAGCTGCCGGAAGCATGCGAACCGGACGATCGGGCGGGCTGTCCGGGTCCCGGCGCCCGGCGGCGCAGCCGGGCCCACCGCCGCCCGGAACGGTGGAAGCAGCGGCGGCAGCGTGCCGCCCGCGCTCGAGGATGCCGAGGAGGGCGAGCGGGCCGCGCCCACCGCGAGGTGATCAGCGTGCCGGGGTCCTCACGGGGCGACGACCCCGCCCGGCAGCGCGTCCGGGGCCGGCCGACGGCGGCACGCCGAGCCCGCCGGTGTTGAGACCAGGGCCGTGGTGCCGGGTCGGATCACCGCCTGCTGGGCCCCGGACGGGAACCCGACGCCCAGGGGCAGCTCCCGCAGGTTCCAAAGTGCGGCCGGCGCTCCCGGAGGAGGTGCCGAACAGCGGCCGGAGCGGGACCGCACCAAGTGCGAGCAGGGTGTGCCACGAGGCGGCCCCGCGTTCCTCGCCTCTCCGTGACCAGGGTCTCCGTGTCATGTCCCTCCGGGCCGGGACACGGGTGTTTGCGCAGGTGGAAGGCGCCCTCACGGTTGTCGTACGCACGTTCGAGAATTGGTTTATGGTGGGGGTGAGCAGGTTGGAACGGATGTTCGATGGCGGGAGGTGTGGATGCCGGGCTTCACGCATCTGCACACCGTCTCCGGGTTCTCCCTGCGCTATGGCGCATCCCACCCGGAGCGGCTGGCCGAGCGCGCCTTCGAACGGGGCATGGACGCCCTCGCCCTTACCGACCGCGACACCCTCGCCGGGGCCGTCCGCTTCGCCAAGGCCTGCGCGAAGGCGGGCGTCCGCCCGCTGTTCGGCGCGGAGCTGGCGGTGGCGGTCCCGTCGGTGCCCGAGGAGGCGGACGAGTCCGTGCGGCGGCCGGGGCGGCGCCGCACCCCCGTGCGCGGCGGTGCCTTCGTCGACGAGTCGGCGCCCCGCGTCACCTTCCTCGCCCGGGACGGCGCCCGCGGCTGGGCCGACCTGTGCCGCCTGGTCACCGCCGCCCACACCGTTGCCGGCCCTCCGCGGCTGACCTGGGACGACAACCACGCCGACGGCCTGACCGTGTTGCTCGGCCCGGACTCCGACGTCGGCCGTGCCCTCGCCGCGGGCCGCCCCGACCGCGCGGCCCGGCTGCTCGGCCCCTGGCGGGAGGCCTACGGCGACGCACTGCGCCTGGAGGCCGTCTGGCACGGCCGCACGGGCACCGGACCGGGCTCCCTGCGGCTGGCCGCCCGGACCCTCGGCTTCGCCGCGGAACAGCGGGTCCGGCCGGTGCTCAGCAACGCCGTCCGGTACGCCGACCCCGGCCTCGGCCCGGTCGCCGACGTCCTGGACGCCGCCCGCCGCCTGGTCCCCGTCGACCCGGCCAAGGGGCTCGACTCCGGGGAGGCCTGGCTCAAGGACCCGGGTGCCATGCTCGGTGCGGCGGAGCGGATCGTGGAGGCCGCGGGCTTCCGGCGCGAGGCCGCCCACCGGCTGCTGGAGCAGACCCGGGCCACGGCCGCCGAGTGCCTGGTCGATCCCGAGGACGACCTCGGCATGGGCCGCGTCCACTTCCCCGAGCCGCACCTGGTGGGCGCCGGCCGCCGCACCGCCCAGCGGACGCTGGCCTCGCGTGCCACGGCGGGCATGCTGCTGCGCGGTTACGACCGGCGCCGGGAGTACTGGGAGCGGATGCACCACGAGCTGGACATCATCGCCCACCACGGCTTCGCCTCCTACTTCCTGACGGTCTCCCAGGTCGTGGACGACGTACGGCGCATGGGCGTCCGGGTGGCCGCGCGCGGTTCCGGCGCGGGCTCCCTCGTCAACCACCTCCTCGGCATCGCGCACGCCGATCCGATCGAGCACGGGCTGCTGATGGAGCGCTTCCTGTCCAAGGAGCGGGTCGTGCTGCCCGACATCGACATCGACGTGGAGTCCGCGCGGCGGCTCGAGGTCTACCGCGCGATCATCGGCCGGTTCGGCACCGAGCGGGTCGCGACGGTCGCGATGCCGGAGACCTATCGGGTGCGGCACGCCATCCGCGACGTCGGGGCGGCACTGTCCATGGACCCGGCCGAGATCGACCGGGTCGCCAAGTCCTTCCCGCACATCCGCGCCCGCGACGCCCGCGCGGCGCTCGAGGAGCTGCCGGAGCTGCGGGAACTGGCGGGGGAGAAGGAGAAGTACGGCCGGCTGTGGGAGCTGGTCGAGGCTCTCGACGCGCTCCCGCGCGGCATCGCCATGCACCCCTGCGGCGTCCTGCTGTCCGACGCCTCCCTGCTGAGCCGTACGCCGGTCATGCCGACCAGCGGCGAGGGCTTCCCCATGGCACAGTTCGACAAGGACGACGTCGAGGACCTCGGGCTGCTCAAGCTGGACGTGCTGGGCGTGCGGATGCAGTCGGCGATGGCGCACGCGGTGGCCGAGGTGGAGCGGGCGACGGGGGAGCGGATCGACCTGGACGCGGTGCCGGAGGGCGACCCGGCGACGTACGGGCTGATCCGGTCCACCGAGACGCTCGGCTGTTTCCAGATCGAGTCCCCGGGCCAGCGGGACCTGGTGGGGCGGCTCCAGCCGGCCACGTTCCACGACCTGGTCGTCGACATCTCGCTGTTCCGGCCCGGTCCGGTCGCCGCCGACATGGTGCGGCCGTTCATCGAGGCCCGGCACGGACGGGCGCCGGTGCGCTATCCGCACCCCGACCTGGAGGAACCGCTGAAGGGGACGTACGGCGTCGTCGTCTTCCACGAGCAGATCATCGACATCGTCTCGATCATGACCGGATGCGGACGCGGTGAGGCGGACCGGGTGCGGCGCGGGCTGTCCGACCCGGAGTCGCAGAGACGCATCAAGGTGTGGTTCGCGCAGCACGCGGAGGCCCGGGGTTATGACGCGGAAACGATTCAGCGGACCTGGGAGATCGTCGAGGCCTTCGGGTCCTACGGCTTCTGCAAGGCGCACGCGGTCGCCTTCGCCGTTCCGACGTACCAGTCGGCGTGGCTGAAGACGCATCACCCGGCCGCCTTCTACGCGGGGCTGCTCACCCACGACCCGGGGATGTACCCGAAGCGGCTGCTGCTGGCGGACGCGCGGCGGCGCGGGGTGCCGATCCTGCCGCTGGACGTGAACAGGTCGGGGGCCGCACACAGGATCGAACTGGTGTCTGAAACAGGGGAATGGAAGGGGGCGAAGGGGACGGAGCGGTGGGGCCTGCGGCTGGCGCTCTCCGACGTGCACGGCATCAGCGAGGCCGAGGCCGCGCGGATCGCCGGGGGACAGCCGTACGCCTCGCTGCTCGACTTCTGGGAGCGGGCCCGGCCCAGCCGCCCGCTGGCGCAGCGCCTGGCCCAGGTCGGCGCACTGGACGCGTTCGGCGCCAACCGGCGTGACCTGCAACTGCACCTGACCGAACTGCACCGGGGCGCCCGGGGCGGGCGCGGGGACCAACTCCCGCTGGCCGGTGGGCGGAGGACCGCCTCGGCGGGGCTGCCCGACCTCAGCCCGGAGGAGCGGCTCAGCGCCGAACTGGGCGTGCTGTCCATGGACGCCTCGCGCCACCTGATGGACGACCACCGCGCCTTCCTCGACGAGCTGGGCGTGGTCTCCGCGCGGCGGCTGCGCGAGGCGCGGCACGGGGAGACGGTGCTGGTCGCGGGCGCCAAGGCGGCCACCCAGACCCCGCCCATCCGCTCCGGCAAGCGGGTCATCTTCTCCACCCTGGACGACGGCACGGGCCTGGTCGACCTCGCCTTCTTCGACGACTCCCACGACGCCTGCGCCCACACCGTCTTCCACTCCTGGCTGCTGCTGGTGCGCGGGGTGGTGCAGCGCCGCGGCCCGCGCAGCCTCAGCGTGGTCGGCTCCGCCGTCTGGAACCTCGCGGACCTGCTCGAGGTGCGCCGGGAGGAGGGACTGGAGGGGGTCGCGGCACGCCTCGCGGAGCCGGGCGGTCCCGGGTCCGGTGCTCCCGTTCCCGGTGACGGTGACGGCGACGGTGACGGTGACGGTCCCGCGCGCAGGCGGCTCGCGGGATCGGAGGGGCGGCCCGCGCCGGCCGGTTCCGCGGCCCGGGATCCGATGGAGGACCGGAGGATCCGTATGCCCACGGGGTACGAGATGCACCCCTGGGCCGATCTGCGCCCCGCGGGCGAAGGGCCCGCGGTGGGAAGGAAATTGTGGCACCAGAGTCCGGGGAGTGCGGGATGACCATCCTCTGCGTACGTTTCCAGCTGCCTCCGATGTACGAGGCCGCCCTGCCCCGGCTGCTCGGCCTGCTGGAGGAGTTCACACCCGTCGTGCAGGCCCTGCCGCCGGACGGTGCCCTGGCCGATCTGCGCGGCGCCGAGCGGTACTTCGGACGCAGCGCGGTCGAGCTGGCCTCGGTGATCCGCGTCCGCGCCCTGGCCCTGCACGGCGTGGACTGTGTGATCGGCGCCGGGCCCGGACCGATGCTGGCCCGCATGGCGCTGCGGGATGCCGTGCCCGGCGTGACCCGCGCGGTGCCCGACGACCCCGACGCCGTCAGGGAGTTCCTGGCAGGTCAGCCCGTGACGGCGCTGCCCGGCGTCGGCACCGGGACCGCCCGCACCCTGGGCGAGTACGGCCTCGACACCCTCGGCCGGGTCGCCGCCGCGCCGCTGTCCACGCTCCAGCGGCTGGTGGGCGCCAGGGCCGGGCGGGAACTGCGGGAGAAGGCGGGCGGCATCGACCGCGGCCGGGTCGTGCCGAACGCCGTCTCCAGGTCCCTCGCCGCCGAACGCCCCTTCACCCGCGACGAACTCGATCCCGACCGGCACCGCCGCGCCCTGCTCTCGGCCGCCGAGGAACTGGGCGCCCGGCTGCGCGCCCTGGACAAGGTGTGCCGCGGTCTCACCCTCACCGTGCGCTATGCCGACAGGTCCGCCACCACCCGCACCCGCACCCTCCAAGAGCCGACCGCGCACTCGGCGGCACTCACCAGGGCGGCGTACGGCCTGTACGAGGCGCTCGGTCTCCAGCGAGCCCGGGTGCGCGCCCTCGCCCTGCGTGCCGAGGGACTCGACCCCGCCGAGCAGGCGTCCCACCAGCTCAGCCTCGATCCCGTGGACGACAGGCTCCGCCGCATCGAGGAGGTCGCGGACCGTGCGCGGGCCAAGTTCGGCCCCCGTGCGGTGATGCCGGGCGCGCTGGCCGCATGACGGCCGTCGGCGGACCTCAGCCGGCCCACGGCGGGGCGATGCGCGTGCCGTCGGCCAGTGTCGCCTCCAGGCCGCGGGAGGTGGTGACCCACGAGACAGCGACCCGCGCGGTCGGGTTCTCCACGGCGAGGGTCGCACCGGCGTGCACGATCACCGTGTCCCCGGCGGTGACGCGGTGGGTGGTGCCGTCGAGGGTGATCAGCAGTTCGCCGTCGAGCAGGTGGAGGATCTCCTCCCGGCTGACGGTGTGCGCGGGCGCCCGGGTGCCGGCGGGGATCTCGCCCCGCCAGGCGCACAGTTCCCTGCTGCCGGTCGACGGGGCGGCGTACGAGACGAAACGGGCGCCGTGCATCTCGTGGACGACGGCTTCGGACGGACGGACGACGGGCACGGGGAACCTCCCGGGACGGGGTCGAGTTGCTTGGCGATATGGTCAAGCAAATTGACCATATCGTCAAGCTGCTTGACCACTCGATCGCGGGTGCTTCAATGCCCTCGTGCAGAACTCCGAGGCCATGGCCCTGTCCGCCGCCCTGCTCGCCGTCGCCGGCGAGCTCACCCAGCGCATCCAGGAGGGCGTGGTCGCCCGTGGTTTCGAGGGGGTGCGGCCCGCGCACGGCTTCGCCTTCGCCCGGCTCGCCCCCGACGGCGCGACGGTCACCGACCTCGCGAGTCATCTCGGGGTGACCAAGCAGGCCGCCAGTCAGCTCGTCGACGAGATGGTGCGCAAGGGGTACGTCGAGCGGCGCCCGCATCCCGGGGACGCGCGGGCCCGCCTGGTGGTGCTGACCGCGTCCGGCTGGGCCTGCACCCGGGCCGCGGAGGAGGCGGCGGCCGAGGCGGTGCGGGGCTGGGGCGAGGTGCTGGGTGAGCGGGATCTGCGCTCGCTGTGCGAGCGGCTGTTGCGCATCGCGCCCGGCGGACCCGTCCGGCCCGGCTGGTGACGCCGTATCAGCAGGGGAGGGAGGATCGTCGGTTGTCGCTGAGAGTTTTTACTGACGCGTAACTTCCCAGTTGCCCTACTGGCCCGTAACTTGACGGGTGAACAGCATCCTCGTGATCCGGATCACAGGGCGTAAGGCCTCCCCACCTTCCCCTTGAACCGCAAGGAGATCACGCGATGCTGCCCTGGAAAAGAGTGATCGGATCGCTGGCCGGACTGCTGCTGGCCGCCGCGGCCGTCACCGTCCCCACCGCCACCGGCGCCCACGCCGCCGACGCGCCCCACTCCGGCTGGAACGACTACTCCTGCAAGCCCTCCGCCGCCCATCCCCGGCCCGTCGTCCTGGTGCACGGCACCTTCGGCAACTCCGTCGACAACTGGCTGGGCCTCGCGCCCTACCTCAAGCACCGCGGCTACTGCGTCTTCTCCCTCGACTACGGCCGGCTCCCCGGCGTGCCCTTCTTCCACGGCCTCGGCCCCATCGAGAAGTCGGCGGAAGAACTAGACGCGTTCGTCGACAAGGTGCAGGCCGCGACCGGCGCCGCGAAGGTCGACGTCGTGGGTCACTCCCAGGGCGGCATGATGCCCCGCTACTACCTCAAGTTCCTCGGTGGCGCCGCCGAGGTGAACGCGCTCGTCGGCATCGCGCCCAACAACCACGGCACCACCCTCGGCGGCCTCACCCACCTGCTGCCGTACTTCCCGGGCGCTGAGGACCTGTTGAGCACGGCCACCCCCGCCCTCGCCGACCAGGTCCTCGGCTCCGACTTCATGACCAAGCTCAACGAGGGCGGCGACACCGTGCCCGGCGTGCGCTACACCGTCCTCGTCACCCGGTACGACGAGGTGCTCACCCCGTATCGCAACCAGTACCTCAACGGGCCGAACGTGCGCAACGTCCTGCTCCAGGACCTGTGCCCGCTCGACCTCTCCGAACACGTGGCGATCGGGCTGTTCGACCGGATCGCCTTCCACGAGGTGGCCAACGCTCTCGACCCGGCCCATGCCGAACCCACCACGTGCGCTTCCGTGCTGGGCTGACACGTGTAGGTGCCTGAAAGCGGTCCCCGGACACATGGGGTGACGGCACACAGGGGCCCTGTCCGGCCTGAGCCGCCGGACAGGGCCCCGAGCCGGTTCAGTGGCCCCGGCGTCCGCCGGCCGTCGCGCGCCGCCGGGTGGAGGCGAACAGGGCGGCCGAGCCGAGTGCCAGCGCCGCCGCACCGCCGGCCATCAGGTACGGCGTGTTGCCGTCGCCGCCGGTCTCGGCGAGGTTCTGCCCGGCACCGGCCGCCTTGGGCTGGTTGCCGCCGGCGGAGTCGTTCGCTGCTGCCTCCGGTGCCGCCGAGGTGTCCGGGTCGTCGTCGCCGTGCCCGTGGTTCTCGATCGTCGACTTCTCGGCGGCGGCCTCGAGCTGGGCCTCGGTGGGTGCGGAGGCGGCCGGTGCCGGGGCCGTGTCGCCCTTGGCCGCGTCGTTCCCGGCGGCGTCGCCCTTGGGCGCGTCACCCTCGGCGGTGCCGCCGCCACCGTTCGTGCCGGTCCCGCCCGTGCCGCCACCGAAGGTGACGTCCGAACAGGAGTAGAACGCCTCCGGGCTGTCCGACCGCTGCCAGACCGCGTACAGCACATGCTTGCCGGAGCGCTCCGGGAGGCTGCCGGAGAAGGTGTAGAAACCGCCCGCGGCGGCCGGGTCGGTGGCCGTCGCCACCGGGTTGGCCAGATCCAGGTCGCCCCAGGCCAGCGGCTTGGACGGGTCGTAACCGGGCTTGGTGGCGTACACCTTGAAGGTGCCCCGGTGCGGGGCGGTCACCCGGTACTTGAAGGTGTGCGAGCCGCTCTTCACGGCGGTGGCGGGCCAGTCGGCGCGGGGCAGGTCGAGACCCTTGAACTGCTCGTTGCCGGCGCTGCACAACTTGCCGTCCGGGATGAGCTCCTGGTGACGCCCGGCCGCGTCCCCGATGCGGATGCCGTTCCAGTCGTACAGCGCCTGCGTGCCGCCGGCCGCCACCGCCGCCTTGCACGCCGCGGACTTCGGGCTCTCCGGGCCCTCCGCGTAGCACTGGGCGACCCGGCTCACCGGGTCACCCATCGAGCCGTGCGCGGACGCCGGCGCGGCGGACAGCGCGGTCAGGGCGAGCGGGACGAGACCGACGGCGACAGCGGCCTTGCGGCGAGCGGGCATGGCGTAGCAACTCCTCGAAGCGATCACTGACTCGGGGAACCCGTGGGGGTGGATCCCGTGGGGAACGAGTCCGAAGCTAGCCGTGCCGAACCGCGAAATCGCCTGGCAGGGGCCCTGGGGGGAGATCCTTATGGCGGCGTTAAGGGAGTGCTCAGGCTGGGATCAGACAGTTACCGTTCGCACATGACGCACCACGCGGTCCGCCCCGCCGCAGCCGCCGACGTACCGGAGGTGGAAGGGGTGATCGACGCGGCCTTCAGCACCTACATCGGGCGCATGGGCGTCGTGCCGGTGCCCATGGAGGCGGACCACGCGGCGAACGTGGCGGCGGGGAAGGTGTTCGTCGTCGACGACCCCGGCACGGGACGGGTGAACGGCCTCGTGGTGATCGAGGTGCACGAGGACCACCTGTACCTGGACGTCGTCGCCGTCCGCCCGGAGCTCCACGGCACGGGACTGGGGCGACGGCTGCTGGAGTTCGTGGAGGCACGCGCGCGTGCCCTCGGACTGCCCGAGATCAGGCTCTGCACGAACGCCATGATGTGGGAGAACCAGGAGATCTACCCGAGGTTCGGATACGACGTCGTGGAGCGCCGGGACACCGGTCCGTACGACCGGATCCACTACCGCAAGCGGCTGCGCCGGCGTCCGGGATGAGGAGGCTGCTCAGCTCTCCGGCCACCAGGTGCGGGCGATGTCCTCGCGGACCTCCGGACGCCCGGAGGGGCGCTCGTCGCTCTCTTCGCGGACCTGGCGGGCATCCGGCTTCTTCAGGGGCTTGTGCGTGGTGACACGGCGCATGGCTGCCTCCTTCAGGGTCCACCGGGTTCCGTGTTCTCACGGAGATAGACCTTCCGGGCGAGAGTTCCTCATCGGTCCCGGTCTGTCTGTGGCCGCGGTCACCCCTCGGTTGTCAGTGGCGGGTGTCACCCTTGGGGCCATGAATGACGACGGTCACCGGACGGACACCGACGGTGTGGACTGGGACGCACGGGCCGCCACGTTCGACGAGGAACCCGATCACGGGCTGCGCGACCCGCGGGTGCGGGCGGCCTGGTCGGACCGGCTGCGCGCCTGGCTGCCCGCGCGGGCGGGCGACGTCCTCGACCTCGGCTGCGGCACCGGCAGCCTCTCGCTCCTCGCGGCCGAGCAGGGACACCGGGTGACGGGAGTCGACCGCTCCCCGGCCATGATCGCGCGGGCCAGGGAGAAACTGGCCGGCCGCGACGCGGCGTTCCTCGTCGGCGACGCCGCCGCACCTCCCGTCGGGGACCGGCGTCACGACGTCGTCCTCGTCCGGCACGTGCTGTGGACGCTGCCCGGGCCGGGCCGGGTGCTGCGGCACTGGCGCGGGCTGCTGCGGCCGGGCGGACGGCTGGTGCTGGTCGAGGGCGTCTGGGGGACGGCGAGCCCCGTTGGCATACCGGCGGACCGGCTCACCGCGCTCCTGGCCCCGCTCGGCGGCCGGGTGAGCGTGGAGCGGCTGTCGGACGACGCCGCGCTGTGGGGCGGGGAGGTGGACGACGAACGGTACGCGGTGGTCGCGGTGCCGGACTGAGCCGGGAACCGTGACGTCAGGCGACCAGCGCGTCGAACCCACCCCCGCGGGCCAGGGCCTCCAACTCGTCGAGGGCGGCCTCGGCGGCCGCGGCCGCCCGGGGATCCGCCGCCGCGAGCCCGCTCTGTGCGAACTCGTCCTCGTCCAGCCGGCGTACGTCCGAGCCGTCCGCGGAGCACCACAGGTCCAGGTCGAGGTCCTCGACGACCAGCTCCGTTCCGCGCAGCTCGGCGGGGCGGGTCACGTCGCAGTAGCGGCCCTTGAGCGCGCCGTCGGCGGTACGGACCTCCTTCACGGAGTACCAGCGGTCCCGCCAGTAGTGCTCGGTGAAGACGTCACCGGGCTCGAAGCGGACGAAGCCGAAGTCGCGTACGCCCTCGCCCGCCCAGGGGGCGCGCACGGTGACCCTGGTGCCGTCGTCGGCCAGCAGCTCGGCCGGGTAACGGATCTTCGTGCGGCCCGCCTTGACGAGGACGACCTCCACGACGTCGGGCGCGTCAGCCGAGTTCGCGGACATACCGCACCTCCGTGGCGCCGATCTCGTAACCGAACCACTTGTTGATCGCGATCATCGGTCCGTTGCCGGTGTCGTTGCCCGTGAACGCCTCCGTGCACCCGGCGGCGCGGGCGCGGTGCAGGGAGGCGTTCTTGGCGAGCTTGGCCAGGCCACGGCCGCGGTGGGCGCGGGCGGTGCCCGTCATGGCGGTGGCGTAGCGGCCGCTGCCGTCGGTGTAGGCCACGGTGAAGGCGGCGGGGCGGCCGTCGACCACCGCCACGGTGGTCAGCTCCAGGTCGAGCATCGGGTGCCTCCATGTCTCCTCGACCCATGCCTCGTAGTCGGTGAACTCGGTGCCGATGTCGCTCGGTTCGTCCGACGATGTCTCCGCGTCCAGCTCGAACACCGGGTGGGGGTCGCCGGCGAAGTCGGCGCCGGTGCGCAGGTCGACGCCGGGCGGCGGGTCCTGGAGCGGCGGCAGGGTGCCGTTCGCCAGGTCCAGCCGCAGGAAGTAGGCGGAGCGGCTGGCCCGGTAGCCGTGCCGCTCGGCGAAGGCGCGGTTGTCCGGTGCGTCCAGGACCCAGGCGAAGATCTTGCGGACGCCCAGACCGGCCAGGCGTTCCTCGGCGGTGCGCAGCAGCAGGGTGCCGGCGCCGCGCCCCGTACGACCCGGGCGCACATAGATGTTGGCGGAACCCTGGCCGGGCTCCGGGCTGTCGTGGGCGAGGCTCACCTGGGCCGTGCCGACGATCTCGCCGTCCTCCTCGGCGACGAGCTGGCTGAAGCGGGCGTCCGGGTGGGAGTGCGTCAGGCTGTGCAGCACGGACTCGGGCGTGGACAGCATGAACGGCACGGCGAGGCGGCGCACATGGGAGAACCCCTCGGCGTCGGCTCGGACGTCGGGTCGCAGGTCGCGCACGATGACGGTCATGGAGGCGCACGCTATGCCGGACGGGTCGCCGGTGCCTCTCATTTTCCGCCCGTGCGGGACAATCGGCGCGTGACCCTGAGGATCCACATCGACGACAGTGCGCCGCCCTACGAGCAGGTGCGGGCGCAGATCTCCGAGCAGGCCCGGTCGGGCGTGCTGCCGGTGGGGTACCGGCTGCCGACGGTGCGGGGGCTGGCCGGGACGCTCGGCCTGGCCGTCAACACGGTGGCCAAGGCGTACCGGGCGCTGGAGGCCGACGGGGTGATCGAGACGCGCGGCCGCAACGGCACGGTGGTCGCCGCCGCGGGCTCGGCGGCGGAACGGGAGGCGGCCTCGGCGGCTCAGGCGTACGCGCAGCGGGCACGGCGACTGGGGCTGAGCGAGGAGGCGGCGCTGGGGGCCGTACGGGATGCCCTGCGGGCGGCCTACGGCGACTAGCCCCAGCGGCCCGGAGCGGATTCCGGGTCAGGCCGGGGTCAGACGGTCCGGGGTGCGGGTGACCGGGAGGTCCGCCGACGCGGCCGTTCGAGCGAAGAGCGTCGCGTCGGTCACCGCCGCCGCGCCGGGGTCGTTGTTGAAGTAGGCGTAGACGTCCTCCCCGCCGGCCCAAGTGGTCGCGATGCGGTGGACCCAGGTTCGCAGGGACTGACGGCCGTAGTGCGGCCAGGGCCGGGCCCGGCCCTGGTGGAAGCGGACGTAGCCCCAGTCGGCGGTGCGCCACAGCGGGGTCACCGGGCGGGCCAGGACGTCGGCCCAGCACAGGGCCGCGCCCCGGGCCTCCAGCACGCCCCGCACCCGCGGGGTCCACCAGGAGTCGTGGCGCGGTTCGACCGCCACCCGGGTCGACGGGGGGAAACGGCGCAGACAGGCGTCCAGGAGTACGGGGTCGGCGCGGAGGGTGGGCGGGAGCTGGAGGAGGACCGGGCCGAGCCGGTCGCCCAGGCCGGCGGCGTGGCTCATCAGGCGCTCCACCGGCTCCTCGGGCTCGCGCAGTCGCTTGATGTGGGTGAGGTAGCGGCTCGCCTTGACGGCGACGACGAAACCCGGCGGGGTCCGCTCCCGCCAGGCCGCGAACGTCTCCCGCGACGGCAGCCGGTAGAACGCGTTGTTGATCTCCACGGTGGCGAAGCGCGCCGCGTACTCCTCCAGCCAGAGGCGCATCGGCAGCCCCGCCGGGTACAGCACCTCCCGCCAGTCCTTGTACTGCCATCCCGAGGTGCCGACGAACACGGTCATACGACCATCAAAACACCGGCGCTACCGCGGTGCTCTACAGGTAGAGCCCCGCGTCCGCGTCCCCCCGCGGCTCCGGCAACGAGGTCGGGGAGGTGCCCCGGCGCAGTGCGTACAGCTCCGCCAGGGACGCTCCCTCGCGGCCGACGCCGTCCTCGCGGCCCAGCCAGTTCACCGCCTCCGCGCGGGTCAGCGGCCCCACCTCGATGCGGGCGAGGCAGCGGCCGGGGCGCACGACCGCCGGGTGCAGACGCTCCAGGTCCTCGTTGGTGGTGACGCCGACCAGGACGTTGCGGCCCTGGCCGAGCAGGCCGTCGGTGAGGTTCAGCAGCCGGGACAGGGCCTGCCCCGCGGTGTGCTTGGCCTCGCCGCGGATCAGTTCGTCGCAGTCCTCCAGGAGCAGCAGCCGCCAGCGGCCCCTGCCCGCCGAGTCCTCCTCGCCGATCGCGATGTCCATCAGATATCCCACGTCGGAGAAGAGCCGCTCGGGGTCCAGGACGCAGTCCACCTGGCACCAGTCCCGCCAGGAGCGGGCCAGGGTGCGCAGCGCCGACGTCTTGCCGGTGCCGGGCGGACCGTGCAGCAGGAGCAGGCGGCCCGAGATGTCCTCGGGCGTGGTCTTCATCAGGCGGTCCATCGCGTCGGCCACCGGGGCGGTGTAGTTGGGCCGGACCTCCTCCCAGGTGCCCGCCGAGATCTGCCGGGTGGTGCGGTGCGGGCCGCGGCGCGGGGAGACGTACCAGAAGCCCATGGTCACGTGCTCCGGCTGCGGTTCGGGCTCGTCCGCGGCCCCGTCGGTCGCCCGTCCCAGGACCTCCGCCGCGAGTTCGGCGCTGGTCGCGGTGACCGTGACGTCGGCGCCCCGGTTCCAGCGGGAGACCAGCAGCGTCCAGCCGTCGCCCTCGGCCAGGGTGGCGCTGCGGTCGTCGTCCCGGGCGACGCGCAGCACACGGGCGCCGGACGGCAGCAGGGTCGCGCCGGAGCGCACGCGGTCGATGGTGACGGCGTGCGAGTACGGCTGCTCGCCTGTCGCGAAACGGCCGAGGAAGAGCGCGTCGACGACGTCGGACGGGGAGTCGCTGTCGTCGACGTTCAGCCGGATCGGCAGTGCCTCGTGTGGGTGCGCGGACATGTCCGCCATGATCGGGCACGCGGGCACCGTACGCACCCGTTTTCCGGGTGCGTACGGCGCGCCGCCCGTCCGGGCATGGGCCGGTCGTGCCGCGGGTGACCCGACCGGCGGGCCGGTGCGGTCCGGGACCGCCGCCCGTGCGCGGTTCAGTCCCGGACGCGCACCGGCAGCCGTGCGGCCCGCCGGGTCCGGCGGACCACCGCGTAGCCCTTGGTCAGCGCACGGTCCCGGGCGAAGGCGCGGGCGATGCTCCGCCCCTCCACCAGCCGCTCGAACTCGGCGGTGTCCGTGGTCCGCCGCACCGTGAGCCGCCGCAGCGCGTACGGGCCCTGGGCACGGCGGGCCAGGGCGTTGCCGACGGCGAGCGCCTGGGCGTACCCCGTCTCCCGCACCGCCCGGCGCACCCGGCGGCTGGAGTAGCCGTAGGGGTAGGCGAACGAGGCCGGAGCCGGGCCGAGTTGGTCCGAAATGATCTCCCTGCACAGGATCAGCTCGGAGCGCAGCCGGCGTTCGCCGAGCTGGTCGAGCTGCGGATGGCTGTGGCTGTGCCCGCCGATCTCCACGCCCGCGCCGGCCAGTTCGCGCACCTGGTCCCAGTCCAGCATGGTGTCCAGGGCGCCGCCGGTGTCGTACGGCCCGCGGAGCCATCCCGTGGAGACGAACAGCGTGGCCGGGAAGCCGTGCTTGGCGAGCACGGGCAGGGCGTGCCGGTGCACGCCCTCGTAGCCGTCGTCGAAGGTGACGAGCACCGGGCGTGGGGGCAGCGGGCGTGCCGAGCGCCAGCGGGCGGCGAGTTCGGCCGTGGTGAGCGGGGTGAGACCCCGGTCCGCGACCACCGCCATCTGCTCGGCGAACGCCTCCGGGGAAACGGACAGCGCGCGGGTGGCCCCGTTGGGATCGGTGGTGACGGAGTGGTACATCAGGATCGGCACACGCACGTCCGTCACGGGTGCCTCCCCGGTTCCGCCCGCGCCGCCGGGACGTCCTCCACCACCGGCACCGAGTATGTCGCCCCGTCCCGCCGTGCCCGCACGCTCCCGACCAGGTAACCGCCCGCCGCCGAGAGCACCCCGGCGACGATCGCCCCCGCCCGGCCCGCGCCCCCCGGTCGGCCCAGGAGGGCGTCGCGCAGCCCCCGGGCCACGCCGGCCGGCAGGACCCGCGTGGCGTACCGGCGTTCCGACTCGAGCCCCTTCTGTGTGCCCACGCTGCGGGCCACCAGCGCCTTGGACAGGCCCTCGGCGTAGGTCCGGGTGCGGAAGTAGCGGAAGTGCTCGCGTGCCTCGGGAACCCGGTGGTGGATCACCGCGCGGTCGTCGATCAGCAGGACGGCGTCGGGACGGACCTGGCCGAGGCGGATGCACAGTTCCGTCTCCTCGCCGCCCAGCGGGTGTTTGCCGCCGTCGCGTCCGATGCCGGTGGCGAAGCCGCCCGCCGCCTCGAAGGCGCTGCGGCGGAAGGAGGCGTTGCCGCCGAGGACGTTGCGCACCCGCACCCGGCCGGGCGGCAGCCCGCGGTAGGTGCAGCCCACCACCCAGTCGAACTCCTCGGGGAACCACGCGGGACGCCGGCCCGACGCCCAGACGGGCTCGGTGCGCCCGCCGACCGCCATCACGCGCGGATCGGCGTACCCCTCGGCGAGGTGCTCGAGCCAGTCGCGTTCGGCCACGGCGTCGTCGTCGAGGAAGGCGACGATCTCACCGCGCGAGGCGGCGATCCCGGTGTTGCGGCCGGCGGACAGCCCGCGGGGTCCGGCGTTGGCGAGCACCCGCACGACCGTGCCGCCCGCGGCATCCGCGTCCTCCTTGTACTCCCTGGCCAGCCGGTCCAGGAGCGCCTGGTTGTGGTCCACCACCAGCAGGGTCTCCAGGGCCCGCCGTGACTGTGCCCGGACCGAGTCGACCGCGGCGAGGACGTCCTCCCAGCGGTCCTCGGTGTAGGCGCAGATCACGACCGAGATCTCGGGGGTGCCGGGATGGTTCAAGACACCTTCCCCCGGACCGTGTCCAGCAGCGGCGAACGGTGCGTGCGCCGGCGCAGCGCTCTCCGGTTGGAGCGCTCGCCGAGGATCACCCTCAGCACGCGGAAACCGTCGCGCACGGCGCGCAGGTTGCTGGTGCCGTGGATGCGCAGGTACTCGTGGCTGGGGATCTCCTGTACCTTCAGCCCGGCCTTGACGACCCGGATGTTCATCAGGGTCTCGACCTCGAAGCCGGTGCAGTCGAGGTCGATCTTGTCCAGGCAGTGCCGCCAGAAGGCGTTGTAGCCGTAGCAGAGGTCGGTGTAACGGGCGCCGAACTTGCGGTTGACGATCGCGCACAGGACCCGGTTGCCGAGCTTGCGGACGAACGTCATGTCGTCGGTGCCGCCGCCGTTGGCGAAGCGGGAGCCCTTGGCGAAGTCGGCCCCGGAGACCAGGGCGGAGACATAACTGACGATCTCGTTGCCGTCGGCCGAGCCGTCCGCGTCGACCATCACGATGATGTCGCCGGTGCAGGCCCGGAAGCCGGTGTTGAGGGCGTCCCCCTTGCCCTTGCCGCTCTGGCCCACGACCTTGACGCCGGGCCAGAGGTCACGGGCCACCTCGACGGTGTCGTCGGTGGAGTTGCCGTCGACGAGGACCACTTCGTGGATCCAGTCGGGCAGCGTCTTGAAGACGTACGGAAGGTTCTCCGCCTCGTTCATGGCCGGTATCACCACGCTCACCGGCGGCGCGATGGCCAGATGTGAGGAGACGGGCCGGTACTTGCCGGCGGGCGGCGGATCCTCGTGTGCGGTCGCCGGCTGAAGAACGGAGCTCATGAGTCTGGTCCCTCTCGTCCGGTGGACCGCCCGCCCCCGGGCGGCCCGGCTGTTCGTCCGGTTCGAAAGGGGGGTTGGTGTCCACACGGCACGACGGAAGGGAACTCCGTGCACGCCGGGTGAGCTGGCGAAGCTTGCCGGCCGCGGAACAACGGCGGCCGACCGCGCGGCACGGCCCGGTCACCTCGCGGCCACCGAGCACGGCACCCCCCTACCGCGCCCCGCGCCGGTGCGTCGCGCTCCCGAGCCCTCCCCTGGAGCCATGTACTGACGGACCGATGCGGGTGAGATCTATGACGATATTGACGGTTGACCCCGTATGGCAAGACCTGGAACGAGCCTCACGTTTTTGCTGATTTGGCCGTTGCGTGTGGGTCCTGCCTCGATGCGTGAGTCTGCATGGCCGACTTTGCCCCCCGAAGCGTCGGATGCCGGGCTTCAATGTGGCGCACCCCGTAGGGGGCGTCAAGGGACGAAGGTCCCTGCGGCCGGATTTTGTCCAGGATTGAACAGACCGCCGGTGTCGCGGGGTCAGGCGCGTGAAGAAGTCGGGCAGTTCCGGGAAGGAGTGCGAAATTCTTGGCATGGACACTTCCGGTCAACACGCGTAGTTGCTACGACGGTTGTGGCAGAGATCCTGCTAAAGGGAGGTTCCATGAGACGTTCCCGACTTGTCCTCTTTCTGAGCTCGTTCCTCCTCGCGGTCGCCACCGCCCTCACCGGTGCCGGTGCGGCTCAGGCGTCCCAACAGGCCACGGCCGGCGGGTATGTGGCGCTCGGTGACTCCTACTCCTCAGGTGTCGGAGCCGGCAGCTACCTCAGCTCCAGCGGCGACTGCAAGCGCAGCACCAAGGCCTACCCGTACCTGTGGGCGGCCGCCCATTCACCCTCGAGCTTCGCCTTCACCGCCTGCTCGGGCGCTCGTACGGGTGATGTTCTCGCCGGGCAGCTCGGCCCGCTCGGCACCACCACCGGTCTGGTCTCCATCAGCGTCGGCGGCAACGACGCCGGATTCGCGGACGTCATGACGACCTGTGTGCTCCAGTCCGACAGCACCTGCCTGTCGCGGATCGCCACCGCGCGGTCGTACGTCGACTCCACGCTCCCCGGCAAGCTCGACAGCGTCTACTCGGCCATCCGCACCCGGGCCCCCAACGCCCGTGTCGTCGTGCTCGGCTACCCCCGCTTCTACAAGCTCGGCACCACCTGCGTCGGCCTCTCCGAGACCAAGCGGAAGGCGATCAACGACGCCGCCGACTACCTCGACAGCGCCATCGCCGTGCGCGCCCGCGCCCACGGCTTCACCTTCGGTGATGTGCGCCCCACCTTCACCGGGCACGAGATCTGCTCCGGCAGCTCCTGGTTGCACAGCCTGAACTGGCTCAACGTCGGCGATTCGTACCACCCCACGGCGGGCGGCCAGTCCGGCGGCTATCTGCCGGTCCTCAACAGCACTGCCTGAGCCGTCAGGGAAGGGGCACCGAACCGGATGGAGAACCGGAAGGAGAGCCGGAAGGAGGGCCGACCGAAGCAGAAGGCGAGACCCCGCCCGGCGGGGTCTCCGTCCCGCACGTCACCGAGAACGGCACGGAGTCCGACGTGGTGCGCACCGGCTCCCGGACCTCCACCCCGATCGCGTTCTCGACCGTCCCCGTCTCCGAGTACGTGGTCACCGTCACCGAGTCCTGCCGGGTGCTCGCGCCGCCCTCCGGGAACGACAGCGTCCGCCACCGGCCATCGGCCACCGAACCGTCCCGCGCCACCCAGCGGTAGGACACCTCCGCGGGCAGCCGTCCCACGGTGAACGTCGCCGTGAACGCGGGCGCCCGCTCCCTCGGTGGCGGACAGACGCCGGAGTACTCCGTACGCGCGCCGGTCACCGTGACCCGCACCGACTGCGCCGGGGGAGTGCTCTCCTGCCCGCTCGCACTGGGTGTCGGCGACGGCTGCCCGGTGCCCGGCGTCCGGCCGGCCTCCTCGTCACCGGTCCCTGCGGGCGAACTCACCCCGGTGCGGGGGTCGTCTGCCTCCGCGCCGCCGTCCCCGCGGTTCACCAGCGCGTACATCAGCCACGCCAGTGCCAGGAGCAGCACGGCCACGCCCGCCGCCAGGACCCCGGTGGCCCGGCGGCCGCCTTCGGGGCGGTTCCGTGTGGTGGCGCCGGAGGGCGTCACCGGGAGCGGCACCGGGAGCGGCACCGGGGGCGTGAGCCCCGGGCGCGTGCGCGGGCCCGGCTGCGGATGCGCGGCCCCGGTCGGCGCGTACGGCGACGAGCGCGCCGTGTCCGCACCGGGTGCGCCGACCCCGGGGGCACCCCCGGCACCGACCACCCGCAACTGCCGCAGCGCCTCCTCGGCCGGCAGCCGCTCGGCCGGGTCCTTGCGCAGCAGGCCCTCGAGAACCGGGGCGAGCGGCCCGGCCCTGCGCGGCGGCGGCAACTCCTCGTCGACGATCGCGCGCAGCGTGCTCAGCGGGGTGTCCTGCCGGAAGGGCGAGTGCCCCTCCACCGCCGCGTACAGCAGCACGCCCAGCGACCACAGGTCGGACTCGGGCCCGGGGGTGCGCCCCAGCGCCCGCTCCGGGGCGAGGAACTCGGGCGACCCGATGACCTCGCCGGTCATGGTGAGCGCGGAGCTGCCCTCCACCATGGCGATCCCGAAGTCGGTGAGCACGATCCGGCCGTCGTTCGCGATCAGCACGTTGGCCGGCTTCACGTCCCGGTGCAGCACACCCGCCCCGTGCGCCGCCCGCAGCGCGGAGAGCACCTCCGCGCCGATGTGCGCCGCCCGCCGCGGCGGCAGCGGACCCTCGGCGTCCAGCACCTCGGCCAGGGAGAGGCCGCGGACCAGCTCCATGACGATCCAGGGGCGCCCTTCCTCCGTCGCCACGTCGTACACCGTCACCACGCCGCGGTCGGCGACCCGGGCCGCGGCCCACGCCTCCCGCTCCAGACGTGCGTACATCCGCTCCACGTCGGACACCGGCAGCCCGGCCGGGGCACGTACCTCCTTGACGGCGACCTCGCGGTGCAGCACCTCGTCGCGGGCCCGCCATACGGTGCCCATGCCGCCCTCGCCCAGCGGCGACAGCAGCCGGTACCGGCCCGCGATCACCCGCTCACTGCCCGGTCCTTCGGACACGGCGCCCCCATTCGCATCCGGGCGAAATCTCCCTTTCCTCATGAACGTAGCTCAGCCGAGTGCCGATGCCGCCCCCCTGAACACCAATCCGGCCCCCAGGGCCACCACGACGAACGCCGAGCCAAGGGGGGCGCTGCGCCGTACGCGTGAGACCACGGGGCCCGCCGTCCAGCGAGGACGCCGCTCCAGCAGCCGGGCCATCCCGCTGCCCGCCCCGACCACCGCGTACCCGGCGGCGGTGAGGGTCAGGGCGAGACCGCCGCCGTACGCCACGACGAGCAGCAGACCGAACCACGCCTGGCCGAGGGCCGCGGCGCCCACGAGCACCACCACGGCGGACGGGCTGGGCACGAGCCCGCCGGCGAACCCGAGCAGGAGCGTGCCGCGCAGAGTGGGGGCGGTGGGGTGGCTGTGGGTGGAGCCGCCATGGGTGTGCACGACGGCGTGCGGGTGGCCGTGGTCCTCGCCGGGGGCGTGCCCGTGGGGGTGCCCGTGCGAGTGCCCGTGGGGGTGTCCGTGGGGGTGCCCGTGCGAGTGCCCGTGCGAGTGCCCGTGGGGCTGTGCGTGGGCGTGCGAAGACGGGTTACCGGTGTGCGGGGGACGGCCCCGGCCGCGCAGGGCCCGGCGTACCAGGCTCGCGCCCGCGAGGGTGACGAGGAGGCCACTGGCGATGCCCAGCCACGCGATCACCGAGGGCGCGGCGGCCGAACCGGCGGTGACCAGCAGGCCGAGGGCGACCACACCGAGGGTGTGGGTGACCGTCACCGAGGCGGCCATCGGCAGGACGTCCCTGAGGCGGGCCCGCCCGCCCCGGGCCGCCGCGGCGGCGGCCATCAGGGTCTTGCCGTGCCCCGGCGCCAGCGCGTGCAGCGCACCCAGCACGACGGCGATCAGCAGGGCCGACGCGGCGACACCGACGCCCAGGTCGTGACGGGAGACGAGGTCGTCCAGGGCGCGGGTCCAGCGGTCGGCACCGCGCGGGAGCACCGAGGCGGCGGGCGCCCCGGTGTCCTTCTCGGGCAGGGCCGCTCCGCCCGGGCGCACGCGCAGGGAAGCTGTCGTGGTGTCCGCCGGGGAGGACAGCAACTCCTCCGGGTAGCGGGTCAGCTCACGGGACGACGAGGTCCTCGGCACGTTCGACGCGGTGAGCGTCATGCGGTCGCCCCGTGCGGTGATCTCCCGCCAGCCGGGCCCGGAGGACGCGCCGGCCCCCCGGAAGTCGATGTCCACCGGGTCGCCCTCGGGGAGGGGAGCGGACAGCCGGCACTCCACGCGCACGGTGTCCAGTCCCGCCTGACCGGGCCGCACGCGCGCGTGCCCGTCCCGCGCGGTGAGCGGGACGGCCCGTCCGCCGACGCGCACCTCGCTGTCCCGGGCGGCCGCGGCACAGCGCTGCCGCGCCCACTCGGCCGGGCCCAGCCGGTCGAGGTCGGGCCTGGCCTGGGTGGCCGGGATCTCGGCCAGGTCCTCGACGTGGTGGACGCGCAGTTCACCGGGGGCGGCGACCAGACCGTCGTACCGGTTGACGGTGAAGTTGCCGAGCGGATGCGCGCTCGCGGTGGCGGCCGGCCCCAGCGCGAGGGCGCAGGCCGCGGCGAGGACGGCGGTACCGGCGGCGACCGGTCGGGGGAGGGTCACGGGGCCGCCTCCAGGTCCTTCAGCGTGGCGCGGGCGGTACGGGCGCCCAGGGGGGAGAAGCCGGGGTTGAGACCGAGGGCGGCGGTCAGCGACGCACGGGCGGCGGGGCCCTGGCCGGTGGCGTGCTCGATCATGCCGCGGTGGTAGAGGAAGGCGGCGTTGCGGTAGCCCGTGGCGGTGGCCCGACGGGCGTAGGGCAGCGCCTCCTCGTCGCGGCCGTTGACGTGCAGCGCCCAGGCGAGGGCGTCCGCGGTGTGCACGCTGTGCCGTCGGTCCCACGCGGCGCGGGCCGCGCGCAGCGCCTCGGCCGGGTCCCCGTGGTCGGCCGCGGCCAGCGCGGTGTCGAGGTCGGCGTCGACACCACCGGCGCGGGCCAGCGCGGTCCAGGCGTCCACCAGGGCGTACTGGCCGCGCGCCCTCGCCCGGTCCCCGTCGGCGCCCCTGGCCTCGTACAGCTCGCCCAGGGCGACCAGCGGGCCCGGCAGCGGGGCACGGGCGACGACCTGCTCCAGGTCCGCGATCGCGCCCGCGCGGTCACCGCTCGCCGCCCGGGCGGCGGCCCGGCCCTCCAGCGCGGGCAGGTAGTCCTCGTCGGCGGCGAGCGCGCGGGCGAAGTGCCGCAGCGCCGCGCCATGGTCGCCCTCGCTCCAGGCGAGCCGGCCCAGGGAGCTCGCCACGTACGCCGTGTCCGCGGGCGTCGCGGCGCTTCCCAGGGCGAGTTCGAGGACCTCTCGGGCGCCCCGGACGTCGCCGCGCAGCTCCCGCACGTACGCGTACCGGGTGAAGACCGGCACCCCGGGCCGCCTGTCGTCCGCGGTGTCGGCGGCCTCGGCGGCCTCGTCGTACCGGCCGAGCTCCACCAGGGCGTCGACACGGATCGACAGGGCGCGCTCGTTGTAGGGGTTCCGTTCCAGCGCGCGGTCCGCGTGGTTCAGGGCACCGGTGAAGTCGTGCCGGGCCGCGGCGAGGGCGGCGCGGCCGGCGAGGGCCGGGTCGTTGCCGGGCTCGAGCGCGAGGGAGCGGCGCAGTGCCCGGTCGGCCTGCGGGTAGCGGGAGGGGTCGCCGTCGGTCCGCGCCTGCTCGACATAGGCGACGCCGAGGGTGGCCCACGAGCCGGAGTCCCTCGGCTGGGCGCGGAGATGGGCCTGCAGCGCACGGATCCCCGCGTCGAGGTCGCCCCCGGCCAGTGCACCGGGCGGGAGCGCCGCGGCGGCGGGAGCGGGGGTGACCGCGTCCCGCCCACCCCCGACCGCGACGGCCCCCGCGGTCATGGCCACGGCCAGCAGCAGGGCACATCCGGCCACACGCGCCCCGCGCGCCCGCCGCCCGGTCCGGACGAACCGCCACAGGGCCGTCGGGCGCTGCTCGCGCGCGGCACGGGGGCCGGGGGCGGGACCGTCGGCGTCGTCGGCCCGGGCGGGGCGCGGGCGGAGTGCGGGCGGGGTGTCGCCGGGGGACGTGTCTGCGGCGTCCGGTACTTCCGGTACTTCCGGTACTTCCGGTGCAACCGGTGCGCCCGGTGCGGTTTCGGTGAGGGGCGTGCTGGTGGTGGGTGTGCTTGCGAGGTCGGATGCGGTCGGTGCGGTTTCGGTGGTCGGCGTGCTCCTGAAACGCGGTGCGTCTGATGGGGTTTCGCTGGTGGGCGCGCTCTCGAGGTCCGATCCGGCGGGTGCGGGCCCGGCGGGGGGCGTGTCCGAGGGGTACGGCCCCGGCGTGGCGTCCGAGGCCTCCGGTCGTCCGGACGGGGTCGGTGCCGCGTCCGGGGCGTGCTGTCCGGACGGCTTCGGGGGCGCGTCCGAGGTGTCCGGTCCCCGTTCGGGAGGCGGCGGGTCCGCGGCGCGGTGGCCGTTCCCGCGGGTGCCGCTGTTCCCGGGGCCGGGCGCGGGACCGTGCCCCGGTGGTGCCGTCGGCCCGCTGCCCTGGCCGCTCTCCGTGGCGTGGTCGTTCATACGCGGAGGCATGCCTCTCCTCGGTCGCTCGCTGGTGCGGGAGTCGGCGGCGCGGCCCGCGCCGTGGGGGACGGTGGGACGGGCCGCGCCTGTCGATGGGCCGGGCGGTGCGCCCGGCAGCCGGTGTGTGGGTCAGTAGGCCCGGCCGCGCATCCGGCGCCACCACATCAGGGCCGCGCCGATGAGCAGGATGCCGCCGGCTCCCGCGCCCGCGGACGCGGCGACCAGCGTCGTGTTGCCGGAGCCCTCCGTGCCCGCCGGGCGCAGGGCGTCACCGAGCTGGCTGCGCACGTCGTTGCCGCCGTCCACGCCCTTGGCGACCGGGCCGCGCGAGCCCTCGGTCGGGTTGGCCAGGTAGGGGAAGGAGTGCCCGAACTCCTTGTCGTTGGCGTCGACCGCGTCACCCAGGTCGTTCTTCGCGCCCACCAGTTCGCCCTCGACGACCTGGAGCGCCGCGTCGATCACGTCGTCCGTCAGCCGCCGCCCGTTCGGGAAGCCCGCGTTGTCCCCGTCCAGTACGCCCAGGCGCTTCGGCTCACCGGCCGGCTCGATCGAGGTGTTCAGGCGCAGCATCTCCGACGGCGTCACGTGCGGAGGCTGGTTGAGCCCCTCCACGCCCTTGAGGAACACGTCGACCAGATCGTTGCGGGGCTCGGCGGGCGCCTCGATCTTGTAGATCGCCTCGATGAGCTTCGGCAGCTCGGGGTTGGTGACGTTCTTCAGGAACTGCGCGTCGTCCTGGGGCGCGGACGCGTTGAACGTGTCCTTGTCCTTCAGCGGGTTGACGACCTCGTTGACCAGCGGGCTGCCCAGCCGGGAGACCTGCGTGAAGTCGCCCTTGGCGTTCTTGCGTTGCGTCGTCGACCAGATGCCGACGACCGGCTGCTCCGCCGACTCGGTGATCATGTGCGTGGGGACCTGAAGGGCGACGGAGTTGACGTTGTAGCCCTTGAGGGTGTCGTTGCCGACCTCCGAGAGGTTCCCCCCGTACAGCAGGTCGAAGACGCGCAGGTCGAGGAAGAACGGGTCGTCGGCCTGCCCGGCGAACGTCGTCGCCCCGCCCGCCAGTTCGCGCACGGCCTGCTTGCGGAGGGTGTCGTAGTCCGGCATCGACGCCTTGCCGACGTTCGACGGCGCCACCGGCACGTCGTCCGCGATCTTCGTACGGGACACCGCGTGCTGGTTCTTCAGCTTCAGCAGTTCGATGTCGTAGGTCTGCGTGATGTTGAGGTCGGGGTCGTCCAGGCTGGTGACCGGACCCGTGTTGTAGAGGAACGTCTTGTCGTTCTTGGTGTGCGTGTCGAACGTGTACCGGAACACCAGGTCGCCCTGTGCGTCGCCGTTGTTGTCGACGTGGATGTCGTACTGCGCGTCCTCGGCGAACGGGAAGAAGTTCGGTCCGCCGGCCGGTTCCTCGAAGGGGATCCAGTTCGCGATGACCGTCGTCGTGTCCGGCTTGTCAGGACTGACGAACGCGTACAGGTCCGTGTTGTCGTACTGCGGGGTCCCCGAGATCAGCGGGGCCTCCCGGTGGCTGGAGGCGGAGGCCGCCCCCGGTTCCAGCGCGGTCACGCCGGCGGCTGCGAGCCCCCCGGCGGCCAGCGCACCACAGATGAGGGTCGCGAGGCTCCTGCGTCCCGCGCCGGTCCTGGAGTTAGGTGTCATGCCGTCCGTCCTCAGTGCCAACTTGCCTGACGCCACGGGATTCGGAGCCGGCGCGGGGGCGGATTGGTCGAGTTCCGAAAGTTTTTCGCCGCGCCCTGCGGCGCGACGGGCGGGACCCGGTATTTCTCGCAGCTCGACCCGCGTTTTCGGCCCGCTGATCCGTACTTCCTCCGGAGGCGCGCTCGCTGCGCACGCCTCGTGCGACAGGCGGCCCGGAAGCGGGCCGGGAGAGGGGGATGCGCGTTGGAGGCGGACGAGCTTCTGGTGCTGGTGGCAGGCGGCGACCAGAAGGCATTCGAGGATCTGTACGGGCTCGTGTCCGGGCCGGTGTTCGGACTGGTGCGGCGTGTGGTGCGGGATCCCGCGCAGTCCGAGGAGGTGGCCCAGGAGGTGCTGCTCGAACTGTGGCGGTCCGCCGCGAAGTTCGACCCCCGCCGGGGCAGCGCGCTGTCCTGGGTCCTCACCCTCGCCCACCGCCGGGCCGTCGACCGGGTGCGCAGCGCCCGCGCCGCCGGTGAGCGCGAGCAGCGGGAGGCCCGGCGCGGTACGGGACCGGCGTTCGACCAGGTCGCCGAGGAGGTCGAGGCCGGTCTCGAACGCGAGTGGGTGCGCCGCTGCCTGGACCGACTCACCGCCCTCCAGCGCCAGTCCGTCACCCTCGCCTACTACGACGGCTACACCTACCGTGAGGTGGCCGAGCGGCTCAGACTTCCG
This sequence comes from Streptomyces sp. NPDC005931, assembly GCF_042871235.1. Lineage (NCBI taxonomy): Bacteria > Bacillati > Actinomycetota > Actinomycetes > Kitasatosporales > Streptomycetaceae > Streptomyces > Streptomyces sp. NPDC005931. Next base: position 62,287 of record NZ_JBIAIG010000015.1, on the reverse strand, counting down.
CTGGGCACGGTCAAGACCCGTATGCGCGACGGTCTCACCCGCCTGCGCGACTGCCTGGGAGGTGCGGCATGAGCGTTCCGGACCGCCGCCCCGGCACCGCCCCCTTCTTGCGCCCGGGAGGTGCCGCGTGAGCCTGTTCGACCGACTGCTGCGCCGCGGGGAGCTGCACTCGCTGGCCGCTCCCTACGCGCTGGACGCGCTGGAACCTGCCGAGCGTGTCCGCTTCGAGAGGCACCTGGGGTCCTGCGAGCGCTGCGCCGCCGAGGTGCGGGCGCTCGCCGAGGACGCCGTGCGGCTCGCCTGCTCCACGGCCGCACCACCGCCCCCCGCGCTGCGTGACCGGGTGCTCGCCGCCGTGCGGACGATCCCCCAGCAGCCCGCGCCCCGCGACCCGGCACGCGCCCGTGCGCCGCAACTGCCCCCGCACGTCTGGGGCGTCGAGCCCCCGCCGCGCGGCCGGCAACGGCGGCGCCTTCCGCTGTTCGTGCCGTTCGCGACGGCCACCGCCGCCGCTGCCCTCGTGGTCGCCTCGCTGTTCGCGGTCCAGGCGAACCGCGCCGAGGACCGGCTGACCGCCGAACGGGACCGGTCACGTGAGATCGCCCACGTTCTCGCGGCTCCGGACGCCCGTGCGGGCAGCGGCCGGGACGGTGCGGGCCACACGATCGGAGTGATCGCCTCCGCATCGACGGGGAGCGCGATCGTCACCCTCGGCGGATACGACGACCCTCCGAACGGACGTGTGCGGCAGCTGTGGCTCATGCGTCCGGGCACGCAACCGCGTTCCCTGGGGCTCTTCGAGCGCGACACGCCCTTGATCGCCTCCGATCTGGACCGGACCGCGACGTCACTCGCCGTGACCGTGGAACCTGACGGCGGGTCACCGCGTCCCACCACCCAGCCCATCGTCCAACTCGCCCTGAATGCGGTCGGATTCGGAGAGTAGTCGGTACGCATGCGTCAACCCCCTTACGGGCAAGGTGAATCCTGTGACCGAGATACACGCGTGCCCGGACGGGGCGATAGGGTTACCCTGCCCGGGCCGGGTGGACTCGTACGGGTGGGGAGTGACATGGAACAGATAACAGTGCGCAGCAGGGCCAGGGTCCCTGCGATCACCTGCGGAAGCAGCGCGACCAGTACGCGCCTCGACCGGCACCTCTCGGTGCTCGCGGGGCCGGCGGTCCCGCAGCGCGAGACCGCCGAGGCGACGTCGCTGATGCGTGAGCTGACCGCGCACGACCGCGGTGCCCGGGGCGCGCGAGCACGGGTGAGCCGCGTCTCGCTCTTCGCCCCGCTGCGCCGACTGCGCCGTTCCCTGTTCGGCAGCCGGTAGAGCCCGCGCCCGGACGGCACCACGCCGTCCCGGCGCAGCACCGCCCGCCCCGTCCGTCATCCCCACGGCACACGGCGTGCCGGTGCGCTCCGAGCGCGGACACACCTCACGGATCGTCCATCGGTCGGCCCCCCGTCCCACCCGGCAGCGAGTCGGGGGGCCGCCGGCCCACCCCGGTCCCCTCGCCGGGTCTCACCGCTCCCCGTACGCGTACCGGCGAACCGCGAGCGGGACGAACACCACCAGCAGCACCGCGCACCAGGCCAGCGATCCCGCGACGGGGTGCGCCACCGGCCACGCCGCCCCCTCGGGCACGGGGGCGTTGCCGAAGAGGACCCGCAGCGCCGCCGCAACCGCGCTGATCGGATTCCACTCCGCCACCGTCCTCAGCCGGTCCGGCAGCCCCTGCGTGGGGAGGTAGGCGCCGGACAGCAGCGGCAGCAGGAAGGTCGCCCCGCCCAGTTGACCGGCCGTCTCCTCGTTCCTGGTGAGCAGCCCGAGGAAGATCCCGGTCCACGTGCAGGCGAACCGGAACAGCAGCAGCAGGCCCACCGCGCCCAGCGCGCCGGTCGCCGAGCCCTCCACCCGCCAGCCCGCCGTGAGCCCCACCAGCAGGAACGGCACGGTCCCCGCCGCCGTCACCACCAGGTCCCCTACTGCCTGCCCGAGCGGCACCGCGGCCCGGCTGACGGGCAGGGTGCGCAGCCGGTCCGTCACCCCGCGGTGGACGTCCTGGGCGGACTGGAACATGCCGGTCATGACACCACCCGCCGCGGTCGCCACCAGCAGCCCCGGCACGAGGAAGGACCGGTACTCGGTCCCCGGCACGGCCAGCGCGCTGCCGAACACGTAGCCGAAGAACAGCAGCATGCTGATGGGCATCGTCTGAGTGAGGACCAGCAGGCCCGGGTTGTTCCGGATCCGCCGCAGCTGTCGGCCCAGCACCACGGTGCCGTCGTACGCCGGCCCGCTCATGCCGCACGCTCCCCCGCCCCGGCGGAGCCGGACCCGGAAGGTTCGGTCAGTCTCAGGAACACCTCGTCCAGCGTCGGTGGCCGCAGGCTCGCGTCGAGCAGTGGCACGCCTGCCGCGTCCAGCGCGCGCACCAGGCGGGGCAGGGTGAGCGTGGGGTCCCTGGTGACCGCCCCGACGGCGTGGCGCTCGCGGTCGAGGGACGGCTCGGCGCCGGTGAGCCGGTCCAGCACGCCCGCCGCCGGGACCAGGGCGTCCGCGTCGGCGACCACGACCTCGGCGTACGTCCCCACGATCGCCTTCAGGTCCGCCGGCGAGCCCGTGTGCGCGACCCGGCCCCGGTCCATCAGAACGATGTCGTCGGCGAGCTGGTCGGCCTTCTCCAGGTACTGGGTGGTGAGCAGTACCGCGGAGCCCGCGGCGGTCAGCTCGCGCACCGCGTTCCCGATCAGCGTGCGGCCGGCCGGGTCCAGCCCGGTCGTCGGCTCGTCCAGGAACAGCACGTCGGGGCGGCGGACCAGGCTCGCCGCCAGGTCCAGCCGACGCCGCATGCCGCCCGAGTAACCGGACGCGGGCCGGTCGGCCGCCTCCGTCAGCCCGAACCTCTCCAGCAGCTCGGCGGCCCGTGCGGCGGCGCCGCGCACCCGGTGCAGCCGGGCGAACAGCCGTAGGTTCTCGCGTCCCGTGAGGTCCCCGTCGACCGAGGTGTCCTGCCCCGTGACCCCGATCCGTGCGCGGACGGCCGCGGGCTCCCGTACGAGGTCGTGGCCCGCGACGCGGGCCGAGCCCGCGTCGGGCCGCAGCAGCGTGGCCAGCAGCCGCACCGCCGTCGTCTTGCCCGCGCCGTTGGGCCCGAGCACGCCGCACACCGTGCCCTCGGGCACGGCCAGATCCAGCCCGCGCAGGGCGCGCACGGCACCGAAGCGCTTCTCGAGACCCTCACTAAGTACAGCGTACGTAGTAGTCATGAAGCGACCATAGCGCACTACGTACGGTGTACGTAACTAGGATGGTGGGCGAGGTGATGACCGATGGCGGGCCGAGCGGCCGAACCCGAAGTGATCTGGGCGCGCCCCGAGCGCGCCGGCCGTGGACCGAGACCGGCGTACCGCCGGGCCGACATCGCCGCCGCGGCGGTGCGGATCGCCGACGCCGAGGGCCTGGACGCGGTCTCCATGCGCCGCGTCGCCGCGGAGCTGGGCTGCGGCACCATGTCGCTGTACAACTACGTCCCCCGCAAGGAGGACCTGTACGAGCTGATGGTCGACGCGGTGAGTGGTGAGCACGAGCTGTGGGAGCCGGCCGGTGACTGGCGCGCCGACATGCTCCGGGTGGCCCACCGGACGCGGGCGCTGATGCACCGCCACCCCTGGCTGCCCCGCCTGATGTCACCCGTCCACGGCTTCAGCCCCAACGGTCTGCGCCACCTGGAGCACTGCCTGGCCTGTCTGGACCCCCTGCCGGAGACCTACGGCACCAAGCTGGAGCTGATCGCGATGCTGAACGGCGTCGTGACGACCTACGTCACCAGCGAACTGGCCATGACCGAACGGGCCCGCTCCCTGCCCTGGTCCCAGGAGCAGGAGCACGCGGCGCGGACCGCCTACCTGGCCGGGCGGATCGCCACCGGCACCTACCCGCGGATGGCAGCGGCCTTCGCGGAGGACAGCGGGCCGATCGACATGGAGGCGGTGTTCGAACGGGCGCTCGGGCGCGTGCTGGACGGCTTCGATCCCGGGCGTCGGGCGGGCTGAGCGGGCGCGGCGGATCCGGACGGGCTCAGATCAGCGCGAGCTGGCCCCCCGGTCCCTCCTCGTGGGCGTCGAGCACCGAGGCGGGCCGGCGTGCGAAGTCCGGCACGGGAAGGACGCCCGCCCCGCGCAGCTCCGCCCGCGTGATCGGGTCCGGTGGCGTCGAGTCCGTCAACGCCCTCTGCCGGGGCCGCAGTTCGGCGAGCAGAGAAAGGACCGTGATCAGTTCCAGCAGCTCCGAGGTCCAGGTCTGCGGCCAGGTGGACGGCCGGACGGCGGCCAGGGTGCCCGGATCGGCCTCCCGCGTGCGGGCCGCGAACCACTCCTCGAGCACCCGCACCCCACCCACCCGGAAGTCCCACGCCTCGGGCGGCACCGGGGAGATGCGGCCCTCGTCGAGGAACAACGCCTCCTCGTCCCGGTCGTAGCGCAGGGCGACCGGGCGGGCCGGCAGCGGCGCGCGTACGTACGGACGGCGCCCGCCCGGGAGCCTGGGCCGTTCCCCGTCGCGCCGCATCAGCCACAGCATCCGGTGACCCACCTCCAGGCCCGACGCCCACACGCCGGCGTCCCCCGTGAGCGGCACCACGAGTCCGTCGGGCGTGGCGCGCACGACGGCCACCGCCCACGCGGCGACGTCCGCCGCGCTGACCTCCCGGCCCAGCCGCGAGGCCAGGTGCCCGGTCAGGCCGGGCGCCAGATTGGGTTCCGCACCACCGGGCCGGCGGTACAGCGGACGGACGCGGCCGGGGCGCAGCAGGGGCAGCAGGGACGTGGCGAGCAGGAGCGGGCCGCAGGTGCCGTCGGCCGCCGGCGCCTCGGCCACGAAGACCTGCCGCTCGTCCGCCACCCGCCACAGCTCCGGTCGGGCCGCGTCGATCAGGCGGTGGTCGGGTATGAGCCACTGCTCGTCGAAGGGCGCGTACAGCACCCGGACCGGCTCCGGACACGGCTCCGAGGCGCGGGCCAGTCTCCCGGTGCCGCCGCCACGACCGGGCAGCTGCCCGACCGCCGTGTACGGCGTCCGGGCACGGGTCGCGAGGAACAGGGCGTCGCGGGCGGTCCCCTCGGCCTTCAGCAGCGCGTCCCAACGGGCCTTCAGGGACGCCGCGTCGGGGGCCGCCGGCCACCCCCGGCCGAGCCGCGGCGGTGCGACGGACCACGGCATGAGGTCCGCCAGCAGCGGAGCGTCGTCGTGCGTCACGCTGGGCATCGTACGGCCTGTGGCGCGGGCACGCGGGTCAGGTGGCGTCCAGGGTCACCGTGAAGGAGAAGCGGTCCCCCCGGTAGCGGATGACGGCCACGTCCAGGGGCCGTCCCTCGGTGTCGTACGTGACGCCGGTGTAGTGCAGGATCGGGCTGAGCAGCGGCACCCGGAGCAGCCGGGCCGTCTCCGGGTCCGCGAGCCGCGCCTCCACGGTGTCCGTGATGCGGCTGATGTCCACCCCGACGACGTCCCGCAGCACCTTGGTCATCGGCCAGCGCACCAGGTCGTCCAGGTCGATGCGGGCGGCCAGTTCGGGGCGGACCCAGTTGCGGGCGTGATTGGTCGGCTCGCCCGTCTTCTCGTCGCTGCGCAGCCGGTGGTAGGCGGCCGTCTCCGTCAAGTCCGGGAAGTACGGGGCGAGTTCCGCCGGCACCGGCGCGGTGCCGTGCTCCAGCAGTTCGGTGGTCATGCCGGACTGCTGGGCCACGATCGCGTCCACCGAGCCCAGCAGGCGCACGGGGGTGCCCCTGCGGGCGTCGGGCTCGATGAAGGTGCCGCGCCGCCGGTGGCGGGTGATCAGCCCCTCGTCCTCCAACTCCTTCAGCGCCTGCCGCATGGTCAGCACGCTCACTCCGTAGTGCCCCGCCAGCTGTTCCTCGGTGGGAAGGCGCAGGGGGTCCTGGGGCGAGCGGCCGAGGATCGAGGCGCGCAGCGACTGCGACACCTGGTACCAGAGCGGCAGCTTGCGATTCAGGACGATCGAGTCCGGAGCGAAGGAGGTCACGGGCTATCCGTACCGGTCGGCACCGTTCAGTGCAACGGCCTGAAGTGACGCTCGAGACCCTGCCACACGTCGTCGTAGCCCTGTTGCAGGTGCTCCGCGCGGGCCGCCTGGGGCGTCAGGGTCACCGGCCAGCGGGTCTCGAACATGAAGGCAAGCCCGTCGTCGATCTTCTGCGGCCGCAGCTCCGCGGCGCTCGCGCGGTCGAACGTCTCACGGTCCGGACCGTGCGCCGACATCATGTTGTGCAGCGAGCCCCCGCCCGGCACGAAGCCCTCCGCCTTGGCGTCGTAGGCGCCCTCGATCAGGCCCATGTACTCGCTCATCACGTTCCGGTGAAAGTACGGCGGCCGAAACGTGTCCTCGCCCACGAGCCAGCGCGGGGCGAAGACCACGAAGTCCACCCCGGCCAGCCCCGGGGTGTCGCTCGGTGACGTCAGCACCGTGAAGATCGACGGATCCGGGTGGTCGTAGGAGATGGTGCCCATCACATTGAAACGGCGCAGGTCATAGGCGTAGGGCACATGGTTGCCGTGCCAGGCCACGACATCGAGGGGGGAGTGGCCGTAGGTCGCCGACCAGAGGTTGCCGCAGAACTTGTTCACCACCTCCACCGGCCCCTCGACGTCCTCGTACGCGGCGACGGGCGCGCGGAAGTCCCGGGCGTTGGCGAGCCCGTTCGCTCCGATCGGGCCGAGATCGGGGAGCTGGAAGGGCGCGCCATAGTTCTCGCACACATAACCGCGGGCAGAGTCATCCAGGAGCTCCACACGGAAGCGCACACCACGGGGGATCAGCGCGATGTGTCCGGGCTCCACATGCAGCAGCCCGAACTCGGTGTGCAGCAGCAGTCCGCCGCGCTCCGGGACGATCAGCAGTTCGCCGTCGGCGTCGCTGAAGACGCGCTCCATCGAGGAGGTGGCGTGGTAGAGGTGCACGGCGATGCCGGTGCGCTGGGTGGCGTCTCCGTTGCCGCCCAGGGTCCACAGGCCGGCCAGGAAGTCCGTGCCCTCGGCCGGCTCCGGCAGCGGGTTCCAGCGCAGGCGGTTGGGGTCGGGCACCGTCTGGGTGAAGGGCGCGGTGCGGATCGCGCCGTTGCCCGTGCGGGTGAACGCCGGGTGGGCGGCCGACGGACGGATCCGGTACAGCCACGAGCGGCGGTTGTGCGCCCGTGGTTCGGTGAAGGCCGAACCGCTCAGCTGTTCCGCGTACAGCCCGAGGGGAGCGCGCTGGGGCGAGTTGCGGCCCACGGGCAAGGCGCCCGGGACCGCCTCGGAGCTGTGCTCGTTGCCGAATCCGGAGAGGTACTCCAGTTTCTCGGCGGCCTTGCGCGCGTCCCCGCTCATGTTCGCTGCTCCCTCGCGATCTGATTCCTATGCAACACCGTAGGATTGCGTTTTCTCCGACGCAAGGGGGCCACGCGATCCCGCCGCGCGGGTTCCGCCGTCCGCCGGGACCCGGATCCGCTTCCGGGGTCGGCGTCCTCTTGGTGGAGGACGCCGAACCCGACTTGAGGGGGATCCGCAAGATCGGAGCGGTGTTCTACGCTCCCCAGCATGTCGTGGACGCGGAACCTCCTCACCGCGCTCGCCATCCGTGGCGTGCCCGACGCCGGGGGCGGCCGGCACGAGGGGCCGACCGTGCGCAACGCCCGCGCCTCGTCCGCCGGCACGCCGAAGCGGGTGGGGGCGGACCACGGGCCCGCCCTTCTCGGCCACGACGGCCGCCTCACTGCCCGGCTGCGAGGTCCGCACCACCGCCCCGCCGCCCATGCCGTCCCGCACGGCGCCTGCCAGGTCAGCGCCCGCCGCTGCGCCGACGACGGCGCCGTCCGGGCCGTGGACGGCGGACCCGTGGAGGGTACGGCCGACATCACCGTCTCCGAGCCGGGCCGGCGGGACATGGCGAGCGCGAACGAGGGCCCGCGGGACATGGCGAGCGCGAACGGGGGCCCGCGGGACATGGCGAGCGCGAACGGGGGCCCGCGGAACGCGACGCCCGGGTCGCGCGGAGTCGGGCCGGGTGCCCCGACGCGCACCGCCTCCCGCGGAACGGGAATCGGGAGGCGCACGGTGTGCCCGGATACGGGTAGCGGGAGGTGCGCGGTGTTCCCTGGCACGGGCATCGGGAGGCGCGCGGCATGCACGCAGACGGGTGTCGCGAGGCGCACGGCGTTCCCGGGAACGGGTGTCGCGAGGCGCACGGTATTCCTGGGAGCCGGCATCGCGACGCGCACGGTATTCCTGGGTGCCGGCGCCCCGGAGCGCACCGCGGTCCGTGGCCGCAGCCCTGCCGGACCCCGTAGCGGAGGGTGGGGTTCAGCGGCCCGGAGCGGCGGGGCATCATGAAGCCCGTGCCCCACGTGACATCGCTCCGCCGTGCGCCCGTGCAGCGGCGCAGTGCCGAACGGCTGGCCCGGATCCTCGACGCCTGCGCCGAGCTGCTCGACGAGGTCGGCTACGACGACCTGAGCACCCGTGCGGTCGCGCAGCGCGCCGGCGTGCCGATCGGCTCGGTCTACCGCTTCTTCGGCAACAAGCGCCAGATGGCCGACGCGCTGGCCCAGCGCAATCTCGAGCGCTTCTCCGAGCGGATCGCCGAACGGCTCCGGGGCACCGGCGACCGGGGCTGGCGGCACGCCATGGACGTGGTGATCGACGAGTACCTGGACATGAAGCGCACCGCGCCCGGCTTCTCGTTGGTCGACTTCGGCAACCAGATACCGGTCGGCGCCCGCCGGACCGAGCCCAACCACCGTGTCGCCGATCGCCTCACCGACCTCCTCGCCGGATACCTCGGCCGCACCCCGGACGAGGATCTGCGCCGCGCCTTCCTGATCGCCGTGGAGACCGCCGACGCCCTCGTCCACCTGGCCTTCCGGGTGGCACCGGAGGGGGACGAGAAGGTCATCGGGGAGATGAGGGAGATGCTGGGGGCGTATCTGGCCCGTGTGCTGGACCGCCCCGGTTCCTGACCCGCGCCGCCGCCCGTCCCGCACGCCGGGGACGGTGCCCGCCGCCCCACCGTCACGACTCGCCCGCCGTACCCCCTCCCCTCCATGCATACCGGTCGGTATGCTCGGCCCCGTCCGTGCGTCACCGCATCCGGCCGTACCCGAGCCGCCGTACCCGGGAGGTCCCGTGTCCCGCACCGCCCTTCGTATCTGCCCCCTGTGCGAGGCCACCTGCGGCCTGACGCTCACCATCCAGGCGGGCCGCGTCACCCACGCCCGCGGCGACCGCGACGACGTGTTCAGCAAGGGGTTCATCTGCCCCAAGGGCGCTTCCTTCGGCGCCGTCGACAGCGACCCCGACCGACTGCGCACCCCGCTCGTCCGCAAGGACGGCGAGCTGCGCGAGGCCACCTGGGAGGAGGCGTTCGACGCGGTCGCGGCCGGCATCCGCCCCGTCGTCGAGCGGTACGGCCCGAACGCCGTCGGTGTCGTCCTCGGCAACCCCAACGTGCACACCATGGCCGGTGCCCTCTACCCGCCCGTACTGCTCGGCGCGCTGCGCACCCGCAGCCTGTTCAGCGCCTCCACGGTCGACCAGATGCCCAAGCACGTCTCCAGCGGCCTGCTCTACGGCGACGCCGGCGCCATCCCGGTGCCCGATCTCGACCGCACCGACCACCTGCTGCTGATCGGCGCCAACCCGCTGGAGTCCAACGGCAGCCTGTGCACCGCCCCGGACTTCCCGGGCCGGCTCAAGGCCCTCAAGGCCCGCGGCGGCACCCTCACCGTCATCGACCCCCGCCGCACCCGCACCGCCCGCCTCGCCGACCGGCACATCCCAGTCCGCCCCGGAACCGACGCCCTGCTGCTCGCGGCGATGGTCACCGTCCTCTTCGAGGAAGGGCTCGCCGACCCGGGTGACCTGGCACCCCACGTGCAGGGCGTGGGCGAAGTCGCCGACGCCCTGAAGGACTTCACCCCGGAGGCCGTCGCCCCCGCCTGCGACGTCGACGCGGCCACCATCCGTGCCCTCGCCCGCGAACTCGCCGCCGCCCCCACCGCCGCCGTCTACGGCCGCATCGGCAGCTGCACGGTGCCGCACGGCACCCTGGCCAGCTGGCTCGTCGACGTCCTCAACATCCTCACCGGCAATCTCGACCGGCCCGGCGGCGCCCTCTTCCCCCAGGCCGCCACCGCCAGGACCCCGCGCCCCGCCGGACCCGGCCGCGGCTTCGCGCTGGGGCGCTGGCACTCCCGGGTGAGCCGGCACCCCGAGGCCAAGGGCGAGTTGCCGCTGTCCGCGCTCGCCGAGGAGATCGACACCCCGACGAAGGAGGGCGAACCCGTCCGGTCCCTCGTCGTCGTCGCCGCCAACCCCGTCCTCTCCGCCCCCGACGGCGACCGGCTCGACAAGGCCCTGGAATCCCTGGAGTTCATGGTCAGCGTCGACCCCTATCTCAACGAGACGTCCCGCCACGCCCACGTCGTCCTGCCGCCGCCCCCGCCCTCGCAGAGTCCGCACCACGACTTCGCGTTCAACGCGCTGGCCGTCCGCAACCAGGTCCGCTACACCCGCCCGGCCGTTCCGCTGGAGCCGGGCCGCATGGCCGAGACCGAGATCCTCGCCCGACTCGTCCTCGCCGTGAGCGGGATGCACGGCGCCGACCCTTCGGCCGTGGACACCATGGTGATCGGCCAGACCCTCGGCAAGGCGGTCACGGACCCCCACTCCCCGGTGCACGGCCGTGACCCCGAGGAACTGGCGGCGCTGCTGACCGGTGAGAACGGCCCCGAACGCCGGCTGGACATGATGCTGCGCCTCGGTCCGTACGGCGACGGCTTCGGCGCCGACCCGGAGGGGCTCGGCCTCGACAAGCTGCTCGCCCATCCGCACGGGATCGACCTCGGACCGCTGCGGCCCCGGCTGCCGCAGCCGCTCAAGACCCGCAGCGGGAAAGTGGAGTTGCTGCCGGAACCCATCGCAGCCGACCTCCCGCGCCTGCGCGCGGCCATGGCGTCCACGGCGCCCGAGCAGGACGGCCCCGGCGAGCTCCTGCTCGTGGGCCGCCGCCACCTGCGCTCCAACAACAGCTGGATGCACAACGTGCCCGCCCTCACCGGCGGCTCCAACCGCTGCACCGTGCACCTCCACCCCGAGGACGCCGAGCGCCTCGGCGTCCGGGACGGAGAGCCGGTGCGTGTCAAGGGTGCCGGGGGAGAGGTGACCGCGCCCGCCGAGGTCACCGACGCGGTGCGCCGGGGCGTGGTGAGCCTCCCGCACGGCTGGGGCCACGACCGGCCCGGCACGCGCCAGCGGCACGCCGCGGCCGACCCCGGGGCCAACGTCAACCAGCTCCTCGACGGCAGCCTCCTCGACCCGCTCTCGGGCAACGCCGTCCTCAACGCCGTGCCGGTCGAGGTGGCCCCGCTGACCGCCCCCGCGGCCGAAAGGCTCAGCGCTCTGACCTGAGCTAAGCCATGACCTGGGGTTTTGCTCTTATTGCTCGCGGGTCGACGTCTTGTTGACGCCGCATGACGGAACCTAACGTCGTCGCACTGCCGGCCCTGGTGGGAGTTCAAGGGCGAACGTTAGGTGTCCATTCATGCTGACCATCCTCGGCTTCGCCATGATCGCGACCTTCCTGGTCCTGATCATGCTGAAGAAGATGTCGCCGATCGCGGCGCTCGTGCTGATTCCCGCGCTCTTCTGCGTGTTCGTCGGCAAGGGCGCCCGGCTCGGTGACTACGTCATCGACGGCGTCTCCAGCCTCGCCCCCACGGCGGCGATGCTGATGTTCGCGATCGTCTACTTCGGCGTGATGATCGACGTCGGTCTCTTCGACCCGATCGTCCGCGGGATCCTCCGGTTCTGCAAGGCGGACCCGATGCGGATCGTCGTCGGCACCGCGGTGCTCGCCGCGATCGTGTCGCTGGACGGCGACGGGTCCACCACCTTCATGATCACCGTCTCGGCGATGTATCCGCTGTACAAGCGCCTGAGGATGAGCCTGGTCGTGATGACCGGCGTCGCCGCCATGGCCAACGGCGTGATGAACACCCTTCCCTGGGGCGGTCCGACCGCCCGCGCCGCGACCGCGCTCGACCTCGACGCCGGCGACATCTTCGTCCCCATGATCCCCGCGCTGCTGGTCGGCCTGCTGGGCGTCTTCGTCCTGTCCTACGTGCTCGGTCTGCGCGAGCGCCGGCGGCTGGGAGTGCTCACGCTCGAACAGGACGGGGCCGGGGGCGAGGCCGACGCCGAGGCCGGGGCGAACGAGCCCGAGACCGTGCTGGCCGGCGTGGGCGCGGGCGAGGGCAACGGTTCCGCCCGGAGCACCCTGACCACCGGCGATTCCGGCGCCGGCCCCGATGCCGGGGAGCCGGACGACGACTTCCAGGGCCTCGACCCGCACCGTGCCACCCTGCGCCCCGGGCTCTACTGGTTCAACGCGCTGCTCACCGTGACCCTGCTCACCGCCATGATCATGGAGTGGCTGCCCATCCCGGTGCTGTTCCTGCTCGGCGCCGCGCTCGCACTCACCGTCAACTTCCCGCACATCCCCGACCAGAAGGCCCGGATCGCCGCCCACGCCGACAACGTCCTGAACGTCTCCGGCATGGTCTTCGCCGCCGCCGTCTTCACCGGCGTCCTCCAGGGCACCGGCATGGTCGACCACATGGCCACCTGGCTGGTGGACACCATCCCGGACGGCATGGGCCCGCACATGGCGATCGTCACCGGTCTGCTGAGCCTGCCGCTGACCTACTTCATGTCGAACGACGGCTTCTACTTCGGTGTGCTGCCCGTCCTCGCCGAGGCCGGTGCCGCACACGGCGTCTCCCCGGTGGAGATGGCCCGCGCCTCCCTGGTCGGCCAGCCGCTGCACATGTCCAGTCCGCTCGTGCCGGCGGTGTACGTGCTGGTCGGCATGGCCAAGGTCGAGTTCGGCGACCACACCCGGTTCGTGGTGAAGTGGGCCGCCCTGACCTGTCTGCTGATCCTGGCCGCCGGCCTGCTCTTCGGCATCGTCTGACGTCTCCCACCCCAGGGAGGGGACCACCGTGAGGCCCGGTACGCACCGCGTCCGGCTGCTCCGCCTCGTCATCGCCTTCGGCTTCGCGCAGGGGGCGGTGTCGATGGCCCGGCCCGCCGTCTCGTACCGGGCCCTGGCGCTCGGCGCGGACGAGCGGGCGGTCGGGGCGATCGCGGGGGTGTACGCGCCGCGCGACAGCCGGTTCACCCTGGACACGCTGCTGAACCTGGACGGCGGGGTGAAGCCGGAGATGGTGGCCATCGACAACGCCTCGTACTCGGACATGGCCTTAGGCCTGTACAAAATGCTCGGCTTCCGCTTCGCCCCGCGCTTCCGTGACCTGGCCGACCAGCGGTTCTGGCGGGCCGACCTGCCCGACGGCGACGGCACGGAGCCGGCCTCTGGGTACGGGCCGCTGGAGGCCGTGGCCTGCACCAAGGTCAACCTCAAGCGGATCGAGACGCAATGGCCGGACACCCGGACATGCTCCGGGTCGCCGGATCGCTGATCACCAACCAGGTGCGGGCCTACGACCTGTTGCGGATGTTCGGCCGCGAGGGCCACCCGACCCCGCTGGGGGCGGCGTTCGCCGAGTACGGGCGGATCGACAAGACCATGCACCTGCTCGCCGTGGTCGACCCGGTCGACGACACCTACCGGCGGCTGATGAGCCGGCAGCTCACCGTGCAGGAGTCCCGCCACCGGCTCGCCCGCGCGATCTGCCACGGCGGCCGCGGCCAGATCCGCCGGGCGTACCGCGAAGGTCAGGAGGACCAGCTCGCCGCCCTCGGCCTGGTCCTCAACGCCGTCGTCCTGTGGAACACCCGCTACCTCGACGCCGCCGTCGCCCAACTCCGCGCCGAGGGCCACGACATCAAGGACGAGGACGTCGCCCGCCTCTCTCCCCTCAAGGACCGGCACATCAACTTCCTGGGCCGCTACCTGTTCCACATCAGGAACAGCGGCCCCGACCGCGGTCTGCGGCCCTTCCGGGACCCCGCTGTTGACGCCGACCATGACGAGGAGGGCTGACTCACTGCCGGGGCTCGGTCTGGCCGGTTCAGTGGTGGGCGGGGCCATTGGGGCCGGAGACAGCGCCGAGCTGGGACAGGCCGTCGAGGATGTCGGTGCAGGTCCAGTATTCGACGAACCGGCCACCTCGGACGCGCAGGATGTCGTTGCCGCTGAAGGAGATCTTCGTGCCGACGGGTGCGGTGGCCTGGGGGATGCCGCCGGTGTAGGTGGCGCTCATCGTCCAGCGGGCGGAGATGAGGTCGCCGTCGACGATCGGGCCGAGGTCGACGGTGATGGTGATGTCACCGAAAGCGGCCATGGTCTGCTCGATCTCCGGCAGCAGGCGCTCGGGGCCGGTGACGGCCTCGGAGTCGCTGCCGTCGGGGCGGGCCTGGTGGACGACGAACCCCGGGTCGAGGATCTCTGCTGCGTGGGTGAAGTCGCCGCGCCACAGCTCGCTCCAGCGGTGGTAGAGGGCGCGCAGCTGCTCGGGGGTGTGACTGGTCATGGGTTCTCCATGGAAGGCATGGTAAAAAGGACTGGAATCTGCATCACACATTATCTGCGCGGCGCAGATATGAGTAGGACATGAGGTTGCTTTCCATGTCAAACCGAACCCGTGAGGAGCTGATCGCGGCACTCGCCTCGACGGCCCGGCGCCACCACGCCGCGTACACGCTGTTCAACCAGGCCATGGCCGAGCATCTCGGCCTGCACCCCACCGACCTGCAGTGCGTGAGCCTGCTCGCCCTGGAGCCCGGCCCCCGCACCACCGGGGAGATCGCGGAGCTGACCGGGCTGACCTCCGGATCCGCCACCCGCCTGGTCGACCGCCTACAGAAGGCCGGCCTCGCCGAACGCCATCCGGACGCCCACGACCGGCGCAAGATGCTCGTCAGCCTCACCGCCGGCCGCGGCCCCGAGATCGAGGCAGCCTGGGATGCCCCCGGCGAAGCCTTCGATCGAGCCCTGGACGACTTCACCGACGACGAGCTCACTGTCATCGAGCGCTACCTCCAGCGCACCACCGACGTCGGTACCGCGCAGACCGCGCGTCTGCGCATCGGCTGAGGCGACACCGAACCCCCACGGGCGCCTCCCGCGTGCACGGCCCGGCCGGATAGGCCGCGGCTGACATGCCCGCAGATCTTCGAAAACGTCTGGCGGCGCTGCTGTGCGCGGGCATGGTGCTGCCGGTGCCGGTGCCGGTGCCGGTGCCGGTGCCGGTGCCGGTGTGGGCTCCGGCGCCGATGCCGGCGGTCCTTGGTTTCTGTCTCGGCGTCGGCCAGCCCCTGTCCATGACGACGGTCGTGCAGGCCGCCCCCGCCGCCGCCCGCTCCACCGCCCTCGCCCTGCGTCTCACCGGCAACCGGCTGGGCCAGGCGGCCGCTCCCGCGGCGGCGGGCCCGACCGCGGGTGTCGCGGGAGCGGCGGCCCCGTTCGTCATGCTGGGCGCCCTGCTGCTCCCGTCGGCGGGAGTGGCCCTGCGCACGCCGTCCCGTCCGGGCGACGAGGGCGACCCGACGGGACCGGACCGCGTGCCGCCGACCGGCTCGCCGCGCCCGGGCGCGGAGCGCACGCGCCGGGGACACGGGCCACTGGACCCTGAATCCCGCCGTCCGCCGTCTCACCTGCCGGACGGCTCTGTCCGATCATGCCCGGCATCTTCCCCGGCCGCCTACATTCCGTTAACTTCCGTGACTCACACGTCCCGTACGGCCCGTACGCGGCGTCCGACCGCGGAGCACCAGCGCCCTGACGAGCCCCCGGGGGCACCCTCATGACACGCGCCATCTCCCTGCACGACGTCAGCAAGTCCTACACGCGAGGGGTCCGCGTGGTGGACCACCTGTCCCTGGACATCGCGCCCGGCGAGTTCCTGGTCCTGCTCGGCCCCTCCGGATGCGGCAAGTCCACCGTGCTCAGGATGATCGCCGGCCTGGAGGACATCGACGAGGGCCGGCTGCTCCTCGACGGGGAGTACGGCAACGACCTGTCGCCCTCCGCACGGGACATGGCTATGGTGTTCCAGAACTTCGCCCTCTACCCCAGCATGACCAGCCGCGACAACATCGGCTTCCCGCTGCGCATCGAGGCCCCGGGCACCGACCCCCGCCCCCGCGTGGACGCCACCGCCCGCCTGCTGGGCATCGAGGACCTGCTCGACCGCTTCCCCGCCCAGCTCTCCGGCGGCGAACGGCAGCGCGTCGCCATGGGCCGGGCCATCGCCCGCCACCCTTCCGCCTTCCTGATGGACGAGCCGCTGTCCAACCTCGACGCCAAGCTCCGCAACCATCTGCGCGCCGAGATCTCCCAGCTCACCCGGGAGCTGGGGGTCACCACCGTCTACGTCACCCACGACCAGTCCGAGGCCATGTCGCTCGGCGACCGGGTCGCCGTACTGCGCGGCGGTGTCCTCCAGCAGGTCGGCACCCCGCGCACGGTGTACGCGCTGCCCGCCAACGTCTTCGTCGCCGCGTTCATCGGCACCCCGCGCATCAACCTGCTGCGCGGCCTGGTCCGCGCCCCGCTCGACGGGGCGATGACCGTCAGCCTCGGCAAGCAGTTCCTGCGTCTGCCCGAACCCCTCTCCCTGGACCACCAGTTGCTCCGCGTGCAGCAGGGCCGCGAGGTGATCGTGGGCCTGCGCTCCGAGGCCGTGCGGATCGCCAAGCCGTCGGCCGCCCGGCCCGGCGAGGTGGCGCTCACCGGGCTGGTCGAGCACGTGGAGTTCCAGGGCCACGAGGTCCTGGTGCACTTCAACACCGGCTCCACCCCCGCCGTGGTCCCCGAGCTGGAGGCCCCGCGCCCCGCCTCGGGCCGCACGGACCGGCGCCGCCGCCGCGAGGGCGGGGTCCTCGACCGGCTGCGCGAGCGCGCCGGGGCGCTGCGCACGGGCCCCGTGGCGACGCTGGACCGGCCCGAGGGGGAGGAACCCGCGCCCACGCCCGCCGAGCCCCGGCTGCCCGGCGACCTCATCGTGCGCACCACCCCGGACATCCGGCTCCGGCACGGCATGCAGGTCCCGCTCCTGGTCGACCTCGCCCACCTGTTCGTCTTCGACCAGCACGGCGAGCGCATCTGCCCCAGTCCCTCGCGCCTGCCCGACCTGGAGGAGTGACCCCGCGGCGTGAGGCGATCACGGGGGCGGGACCGTCCGCGGGGCGGGCCGCCCCTGGCGCCCGAAAACTAACATCGCTAGTTTATGTGCCGGACCACGACGCCCCGCCCCGGAGGAAGCGCGATGAAGGCATACGACGGCATGTACATCGACGGCGCCTGGCGCCCCGCCGCCGGCCCGGACGTGATCGAGGTCGTGAACCCGGCCGACGAGCAGGTGATCGCCACCGTTCCGGCCGGCACCGCCGAGGACGTCGACGCCGCCGTGCGCGCCGCTCGCGCCGCCCTCCCGGCCTGGGCCGCCACCCCGCCCGCCGAGCGGGCCGCGCGCCTCGCCACCCTCCGGGACGTGCTCGTGACCCGCCAGGAGGAGATCGCCGAGACGGTGACCGCCGAACTCGGCTCACCCAAGAAGCTGTCCCAGGCCGTGCACGCCGGAGTCCCCGTCGCCGTCGCCGGCTCGTACGCCGACCTGGCGGCGACGTACGCCTTCGAGGAGAGGACGGGCAACTCGACCGTCCTCCACGAGCCGGTCGGTGTGGTCGGCGCGATCACGCCATGGAACTACCCCCTGCACCAGGTCGTCGCCAAGACCGCCCCCGCCCTCGCGGCCGGCTGCACGATCGTGGTCAAGCCCGCCGAGGACACCCCGCTGGTCGCCCGCCTCTTCGCGGACGCCGTCCACACGGCCGGGATCCCGGCGGGGGTGTTCAACCTCGTCACCGGCCTCGGCCCGGTCGCGGGCCAGGCCCTCGCCGAGCACCCGGACGTCGACCTGGTCTCCTTCACCGGTTCCACCGCCGTCGGCCGCCGCATCGGCGCGATCGCCTCGGGCGCGGTCAAGAAGGTCGCCCTCGAACTGGGCGGCAAGTCCGCCAACGTGATCCTCCCCAGCGCGGACCTGGCCCGCGCGGTCGGTGTCGGCGTCGCCAACGTCATGTCGAACTCCGGTCAGACGTGCAGCGCCTGGACCCGCATGCTGGTCCACCGGGACCGGTACGAGGAGGCCGTCGAGCTCGCCGCGGCCGCCGCCGCCAAGTACGGCGACCGCATCGGCCCGCTCGTCAACGCCGGGCAGCGGGAGCGGGTGCGCGGCTACATCGAGAAGGGCGTCGCCGAGGGGGCCCGCCTGGTCGCGGGCGGACCCGAGTCCCCGCGCGAGCGGGGCTACTTCGTCAGCCCGACCGTCTTCGCCGACGTCACCCCGGACATGACCGTCGCCCAGGAGGAGATCTTCGGCCCGGTCCTGTCCGTCCTGCGCTACGAGGACGAGGAGGACGCCCTGCGCATCGCCAACGGCACCGTCTACGGCCTGGCGGGCGCCGTCTGGGCCGGCGACGAGGCCGAGGCGGTGGCCTTCGCCCGCCGCATGGAGACCGGCCAGGTCGACATCAACGGCGGACGCTTCAACCCCCTCGCACCCTTCGGCGGTTACAAGCAGTCGGGCGTCGGCCGCGAACTCGGCGTGCATGGACTGACCGAGTACCTCCAGACCAAGTCCCTCCAGTTCTAGGGGAGTCGTCACCGTCATGACCGTACGCGCCGCCGTCCTGCCCGCGATCGACGCCCCGCTGGAGATCACCGGCATCGACCTGCCCGAGCCCGGCCCCGGCCGGGTCCGGGTCCGGCTCGCCGCCGCCGGGGTCTGTCACTCCGACCTGTCCCTGTCCAACGGCACCATGCGCCTGCCGGTCCCCGCCGTCCTCGGCCACGAGGGCGCGGGTACCGTCGTCGCCGTCGGCGAGGGCGTCACCCACGTCGCGCCCGGTGACGGTGTGGTCCTCAACTGGGCGCCCTCCTGCGGGACCTGCCCCGCCTGTGCCCGCGGCGAGGTCTGGCTGTGCGCCAACGCCCTGAACGGCGCCGCCGAGGTCCACGCCCGCCGCGCCGACGACGGCACCGACCTCCACCCCGGCCTCAACGTCGCCGCGTTCGCCGAGGAGACGGTGGTGTCCGCGTCCTGCGTCCTGCCCGTCCCGGACGGCGTCCCGCTCACCGACGCCGCCCTCCTCGGCTGCGCGGTGCTCACCGGCTACGGCGCCGTCCACCACAGCGCCCGGGTCCGGCCCGGCGAGACGGTCGCGGTGTTCGGCGTGGGGGGAGTCGGGCTGGCCGCGCTCCAGTCGGCCCGGATCGCGGGCGCGGCGACGATCGTCGCGGTCGACGTGTCCCCGGAGAAGGAGGCGCTGGCGCGCTCGGCCGGGGCCACCGACTACGTCGTCGCCTCGGACACCACCGCCCGCGAGATCCGCGCCCTCACCGGCCGGCAGGGCGTGGACGTGGCCGTGGAGTGCGTCGGCCGCGCCACCACCATCCGCACGGCTTGGGACTCCACCCGGCGCGGCGGCCGCACCACGGTCGTCGGTATCGGCGGCAAGGACCAGCAGGTCTCGTTCAACGCCCTGGAGATCTTCCACTGGGGCAGGACCCTCTCCGGCTGCGTCTACGGCAACTCCGACCCCGCCCGGGACCTTCCCGTCCTCGCCGGGCACGTCCGCGCCGGCCGCCTCGACCTGGGCGCCCTGGTCACCGAGCGCATCACCCTGGACGGCATCCCGGCCGCCTTCGACACCATGCTGGCGGGCAAGGGGGGCCGGGCGCTGGTGGTCTTCTAGCCACGGCCCCGCCCCGGTCCAGGCACGCCCCGGCCTCCCGCGAGGCCGGGGCCTTCGCCCTGCCCGCGCGCCGCCCACCGTCCCGGCGTGTGTCCTGTGCAGGAAAAACTCCTGGTGCCGAACCCGTTGACGTCCATACCGTCCGGTCAGTACGTTCCCCGGAACCCAGGCCTCCCCCCACTGTTCCGCTGTTCCGTCCCCGCACCCATCGGAGCGTGCACGCATGGACACCGCACCTTCCGCCCAGCCGCTCACCACCACGGCCCCCGCGGCCCCGAACCGCCGCCGGGTCGCCACGGCGGCGGCCCTCGCCTCGGCCGTCGAGTGGTACGACTACTTCGTCTTCGGTATCGCCGCCGCCCTGGTGCTCGGCGACCTGTACTTCCCGGCCGGCAGCCCCACCGCCGGGGTCCTCGCCTCCTTCGCCACCTTCGCCGTCGGCTTCCTCGCCCGCCCACTGGGCGGCATCGTCGCCGGACAGCTCGGCGACAAGCGCGGCCGCAAGCCGATGCTGGTCCTCGCCCTCACCCTCATGGGCCTGGCCACCACCGGCATCGGACTGCTCCCGACGTACGCCACCATCGGCGTCGCCGCGCCCGTCCTGCTCGTCCTGCTGCGCATCGCCCAGGGTGTCGCCGTCGGCGCGCAGTGGGGCGGTGCGATGCTGCTGGCCACCGAGTACGCCCCCGAGGGCAAGCGTGGTGTCTACGGCAGTGTCGTCCAGCTCGGCGTCCCCATCGGCGTGGTGACCGCCAACACGGTGTTCCTGCTGGCCGGCGCGTTCACCTCGGACTCCGCGTTCACGGCCTGGGGCTGGCGGGTGCCGTTCCTGATCGGCTTCCTCGTGCTCGGCCTCGCCTGGTACATCCACACCCGCGTCGAGGAGACCCCCGAGTTCCGCGAGGCCGAACGGGCGCTGGCACAGAAGGAGAAGACCGAGCAGACCTCGCCGCTGCGCACGATCCTGCGCGGCCACCTCGGCACGGTGCTTCTGGCGGGCGGTTCCTTCGCCGTGAACACCGCGACGTTCTACATCATCATCACCGGCGTCCTCGACTACACCACCCGCGAACTCGGCATGGAACGCGGCGCGGTGCTCACCGTCTCGCTCTGTGTCAGCCTCACGCAACTGGTGCTGATCCCCGCCGCCGCCGCGCTCTCCGACCGGGTGGGCCGCATCCGGGTCTACGCCCTCGGCGCCGTCGGCATCGCGCTGTGGGCGGTGCCGATGTTCCTGCTGATCGACACCGGGTCCCTGCTGTGGCTGGCGGTGAGCACATTCGTCGCCAGTTGCTTCCTGAGCATCATGTACGGTCCCCAGGCCGCGCTGTTCGCCGAGCTGTTCACGCCGGAGATGCGTTACACCGGCGCCTCCCTGGGCTACCAGATCGCCGCCGTGGGCGGCGGCGGGCTCGCGCCCTTCGTCATGGTGCTGCTGCTCGAGGCCACGGGCACCTCGATGGCCGTGTCCGGCTACCTCGTCGGGCTCGCGGTGATCGCCCTGGTCTCCATCAAGGTCCTGGCCGGCAGGGCGCGTTCACACTGAGCCCCCGGCCCGGCCGGACCGCGGTCCCCGGGCCTCCGGCTCCGTCTCCCGAGCGGGCGGCGGAGCCGGAGCCGGGGCCGCGGCCGTCCGGGCCGCCGCCCTCGAGCGGGACCGCGACACCGCCACCCCGGCGAGGCACAGCACGCCGCCCAGCAGCGTGAGCGGGCCCGGGACCTCGCCGAGCGCCGCCCACGACATCAGCACGACCAGCGCGGGCACCGCGTACGTGGTCGCGCCCATCCGGCTCGCGGTCGTCCGGGACAGGGCGTACGCACAGGTGGTGAAGGCGAGCGCGGTCGGGAACACACCGAGGTACACCATGTTGAGCGTGGCCGACGCGGGCGCGTGTGCGGCCTCCCGCACGAGGTGCCCGGCGAACGGCAGACACGCCACCGCCCCCACCAGGCACCCGTACGTCGTCACCTGGAGCGGGCTCGCCGCGCCCAGCGCGGGCTTCTGCGCGACGACACCGGCGGCGTAGGCGACGGCCGCGAGCAGACAGAGCACCACCCCGAGGACGGACGACCCGCCCCCGCCGGACATCGACAGTCCCACGGTCACCGCGCCCGCGAACGACACGGCCATCCCCGCCAGCAGCCGGGGCGGCACCGCGTCCCCCAGCAGCCTCGCGCCGAGCAGGGCGATGAGCACCGGCCCGATGTTCACGACCAGAGCGGCCGTGCCGGCATCGACCTGCTGCTCGCCCCAGTTGAGGGCCACCATGTAGAACCCGAACCAGAGCACCCCCGACAGCGCGATCCCCCGCCACGCCGATCGTGGCGGCACCCCCTCCCGCCGCCACAGGCAGATCACCGCCAGCGTCAGCGCCCCGGCCAGCAGCCGCCCGAGCGCGAGCGCCCCCGGCGAGTACGCGGCCCCCGCACTGCGGATCGACACGAAGGCGGAGGCCCACAACACCACCGTGACCACGGCGGCACCACCGGCGAGCAGCTCCGTACGGGAGCCGCCGGGACGGGAGACGGAGACGTTCATCATGCTCCTGAGGCTTGGAGGGAGGGCGAGGGAGGACTCGCGGATTCTCGACGGGGACACGGGGCGGCGGCCGGGCCGGGCAACCGGGGCCGTGCGCCGGGTGGCCGGGGCGGTGGGCCGGGCGGCAGCCGGCCTCGCACGACACCGCCGCCCACCGCGGCAGCCGGCCTCGCCCGACACCGCCGCCCACCGCGGCACCCGGCCTCGCCCGACACCGCCCGCCTACCGCAGCACCCGCCACTCGATGCCCAGCAGCTCGGACAGCGCACGCTCGCCCGCCCCGGTCACCCGTACCGCGCGCTCGGTGCCGATGCGGGCGCACCATCCGGCCTCGAGGGCGTGGCGGCACAGGGCGGCGCCCGCGACGCCGGCGAGGTGGGGGCGGCGTTCCGTCCAGTCCAGGCAGGCGCGGGCCAGAGGACGGCGGGCCCGCCGGTCGAGGGTGATGCCGGCGGCCGCGAACCAGTCCAGGCCCGCGTCGGTCAGCGCGAATCCCGTGTCCTGACGCAGCAGCCCGCGGTCCGTCAGCGCGTCCGTGACCGCGATGCCGAGCCGTCCGGCGAGATGGTCGTAGCAGGTACGGCCGCGGGCCATGGCCGAGCCGGCGCTCGCCCCGCGCAGCGTCGCCGGCCGGCGCGCGGCGTCCGGGGCGACCTGCGCCGCCAGGTCCTCCACCAGCTGCGCGACGCGGGCGTCGGCCAGCCGTACGTACCGGTGCCGCCCCTGCCGCTCCTCGGCGAGCAGCCCGCCCGCGACCAGCTTGCCCAGGTGCTCGCTCAGCGTGGAGGCGGCGACCCCCGCGTGCCGCGCCAGCTCGCCCGCCGTCCACGCCCGTCCGTCCAGCAGCGCCAGCAGACACGCCGCTCGCGTCTCGTCGGCGATCAGCCCGGCGAGCCGCGCCAGCCCCGGCGCCCGTGCATCCCTCGTGGTCATGTCCTCAGGATGCGGCACGAACCCTTCGGCGCCCGCCGAAGCGTCCGCCCGGATCCCTATGCTCCCCGCACCTGCTCGTACTGCCGTGCCAGCCCGTCCAGCAGTGCCGTCAGGCCCGTCTCGAAGGCGCGCTCGTCGATCTTCTCCTGCTGCTCGGCGAGCAGGTGGGCCTGACCGAGGTGGGGATAGTCGGCCGGGTCGTAGGCACTGGCGTCGTCGACGAAACCGCGCGCGAAGGAGCCCAGCGCGGAACCCATGATGAAGTACCGCATCAGCGCGCCGATGGACGTGGCCTGCGCGGGCGGCCAGCCGGCCTCGACCATCGCGCCGTAGACCGCGTCGGCGAGCCGCAGCGCCGCCGGACGGCGCCCGGGCCCACGGGCCAGCACCGGGACGATGTTCGGGTGGTCGCGCAGCGCGGCCCGGTAGGAGACGGCCCAGTCGTGCAGCGCGGTCCGCCAGTTCCGGCCGTCCTCGAACATCGACAGATCGACCTGCGCGCTCACCGAGTCCGCCACCGCCTCCAGGATCTCGTCCTTGGTGCGGAAGTGGTTGTAGAGCGAGGGCCCGCTGACCCCGAGCTCCGCGGCCAGCCGCCGCGTGGAGACGGCCGCCAGACCCTCCGCGTCCACGAGCGCACGCGCCGTCTCGACGATCCGGTCGGTGCTCAGCAGGGGCTTGCGCGGTCGGGCCATGGCGCACATAGTAGGGCTGCACACTAAACTAGCAGTGCTAATTTAAACGTACGGCTTTCAAGCGCCATCGGCGTGCGACCAAGTGGGGTGACTCGGCATGAACCTGGAGCTCAGCGAGGAACAGGAGGCCGTCCGCCGGCTCGCCCGGGACTTCGTCGAGCGCGAGGTCGCCCCGCACGCCCTCGCGTGGGACCGGGCCGAGGAGGTCGACCGGGGCATCCTCGAGAAGCTCGGCGCGCTCGGCTTCCTCGGCCTGACGATCGACGAGGAGTACGGTGGCTCCGGCGGCGACCACCTCGCGTACTGCCTGGTCACCGAGGAACTGGGCCGCGGCGACTCCTCGGTGCGCGGCATCGTCTCCGTCTCCCTGGGCCTGGTCGCCAAGACCGTCGCCGCCTGGGGGAGCGAGGAGCAGAAGCGGACCTGGCTGCCCGGGCTCACCTCCGGCGCGTACGTCGGCTGCTTCGGCCTGACCGAGCCGGGCACCGGCTCCGACGCGGGCAGTCTCACCACCCGCGCGGTGCGCGACGGCGGGGACTACGTCCTCAACGGCACCAAGATGTTCATCACCAACGGCACCTGGGCCGACGTCGTCCTGCTCTTCGCCCGCTCCACCGACGCCCCCGGCCATCGGGGCGTCTCCGCCTTCCTCGTCCCCACCGACACCCCCGGCCTGACCCGCCGCCCCGTCCACGGCAAGCTGGGTCTGCGCGGCCAGGCCACCGCCGAGCTGGTCCTCGAGGACGTACGGGTACCCGCGTCCGCCCTGCTGGGCCCCGAGGGCAAGGGCTTCTCGGTCGCCATGTCGGCCCTGGCCAAGGGCCGGATGTCGGTCGCCGCGGGCTGTGTCGGCATCGCCCAGGCCGCCCTGGACGCGGCGGTCCGCCACGCCGGGGAGCGCGAGCAGTTCGGCAGGACCATCGCCCACCACCAGCTGGTCCAGGAGCTGATCAGCGACATCGCCGTGGACGTCGACGCCGCACGGCTGCTCACCTGGCGCGTCGCCGACCTGATCGACCGCGGGCGGCCGTTCGCCGTCGAGTCCTCCAAGGCCAAGCTCTTCGCCTCGGAGGCCGCCGTCCGCGCCGCCAACAACGCCCTGCAGGTCTTCGGCGGCTACGGCTACATCGACGAGTACCCGGCCGGCAAGCTGCTGCGTGACGCCCGCGTGATGACGCTCTACGAGGGCACCAGCCAGATTCAGAAGCTGGTCATCGGCCGGGCGCTGACGGGGATCTCGGCGTTCTGAGTACCGGACTGAGTACCTGAGCGGATGTGATCCGGGCCATTCCGGCCGACTCTGGGCCCCATGAGTGACACACCGGTCAAGCAGCAGAGTACGGCCGCCTTCTACGGTCAGGCCGTCGCGTCCTTCGCGGTCGCCCTGGGCGCCACCGCGATCGGTATCTTCAACCTCCGGACCGACGCCTGGGTGCGTGCCTTCCTGGCCATCGCGGTCCTGTACCTTGTCACCTCCGCCTTCACCCTGGCCAAGGTCATCCGTGACCGGCAGGAGGCGGGGCAGATCGTCAACCGCGTCGACCAGGCACGCCTGGAGAAACTGCTCGCGGAGCACGACCCGCTGCAGAAGCTCTGACGCCGCACTAAGCGCTCGCTCACCCTTGCCGGTATGGTGTTGTCCCTGACAGCGAATGGGGTGAGCGATGAGTACGGCGGAGGAGACGGTCGGCGGCGAGGCGCAGCCGTGGGGTGAGGTCACGCCCGACGCGGCCCGGCGGTTGCTGCTCGCCGCCGTGGAGGCCTTCGCGGAGCGCGGCTACCACGCCACGACGACCCGTGACATCGCGGGCCGCGCCGGCATGAGCCCGGCCGCGCTCTACATCCACTACAAGACCAAGGAAGAGCTGCTCCACCGCATCAGCAGGATCGGCCATGAGAAGGCCCTGGAGATCCTGCGCACGGCGGCCCGCGCCGAGGGCAGCGCCACCGACCGGCTCGCCGAGGCGGTCAGTTCCTTCGTCCGCTGGCACGCGGGCGGCCGCACCACGGCGCGGGTCGTGCAGTACGAACTGGACTCGCTCGGCTCCGACGCCCGCGCCGAGATCCTCGCGCTGCGCCGGCAGGTCGACGCCGAGGTGCGCGGGATCATCGAGGACGGCGTGCGCTCCGGCGAGTTCGATGTCCTCGACGTGCGAGGGACGACCCTCGCCGTGCTCTCCCTGTGCATCGACGTGGCCCGCTGGTTCAACGTGGACGGACCCCGCACCCCCGAGGAGGTCGGCGCCCTCTACGCCGACCTCGTGCTCAGGATGGTGGGGGTCCGGGACCGGGGCACCGCTCAGACGTAGTAGCGGGCCACCGACTCGGCCACGCACACCGGCTTGTCGCCGCCCTCGCGCTCCACGGTGAACGCCGTGGTCACCTGGGCGCCGCCCGGCACGTCGTCCACGGCGGTGATCGTCGCCGTGGCGCGCAGCCGTGAGCCGACCGGGACCGGCGCGGGGAAACGGACCTTGTTGGTGCCGTAGTTGACGCCCATCTTCACGCCCTCCACGGCGATCAGCCGGGGGCCGAAGAGCGGCAGCAGCGACAGGGTCAGATAGCCGTGCGCGATGGTCGTGCCGAACGGCCCCACCGCCGCCTTCTCCGGGTCGACGTGGATCCACTGGTGGTCGCCGGTGGCCTCGGCGAACAGGTCGATCCGCTTCTGGTCGATCTCCAGCCAGTCGGTGTACCCCAGTTGCTCGCCCACCGCCGCCTTCAGGTCGTCGACGGACGTGAAGATCCTCGGCTCTGCCATGGTCCGGCCTCTCGCGTCACGTGGTCGCACGCGCATCCGCGTGCGCATGCCTAAGCGACTGCTTAGCATGGTCGCCCGGACGCCCCGTGTCAACGGAACCGGCAACCGGGGAGGGCCGCGCGGCGGGTCGGTAGGCTTCGAGGGGTGCCCCAGATCCCAGAGAAGATCCACGAGCTCACCGTCGGCCAGCTCTCCGCCCGCAGCGGCGCCGCGGTCTCCGCCCTGCACTTCTACGAGGCCAAGGGCCTGATCAGCAGCCGCCGCACCCCGGGCAACCAGCGTCGCTACAGCCGTGACACCCTGCGCCGCGTCGCCTTCATCCGCGCCGCCCAGCGCGTGGGCATCCCGCTCGCCACGATCCGCGAGGCGCTCGCCGAACTCCCCGAGGAGCGCACGCCCACCCGGGACGACTGGGCCCGTCTCTCCGAGGCGTGGCGCTCGGAGCTGGACGAACGCATCAAGCAGCTCAACCGCCTGCGCGACCACCTCACCGACTGCATCGGCTGCGGCTGCCTCTCCCTGGACACCTGCGTCCTGTCCAACCCGGGCGACGTCTTCGGTGAACGCCTGACGGGCTCCCGCCTGATGGCCGAGCCGGGAGCGGCCCGCCGGGCCAACGGCAGGGGCCGCGAGCGCACCCCCCGGGACCGCCATTGACGACCGTCCCGACGGCGCCGCGCCGTCGGCGTCCCGTCGTTGCTGCCGGCGTCCCGGCGCACCGACGGCGGCCCGACCCGCCGTCGGTACCGACGGCGGGCGCCGGTCTCACTCGTACTCCGTGCCGCCCTTCCGGGTCAGATACGCGGGGCTGACCGCCTTCGCGATGGCACGGCCACCGGTCACCGGGCTGTGGCGCTCCACGGCCGGGCGGATCACCACGCCCTCCCGCAGGTGCAGATCCCGCCCGGACACCGTCTCCCGCCCGGTGGCCAGCTCCAGCACCCGCTCGCTGTCGTACGGCCCCTCGAACAGCTGCGGCACCAACGGCAGTTGCCCGTTCAGCAGTTCGGCCGCGTCCAGCCAGCGCACCCGGCCGTCGATCTCCGCGGAGACGTCGAACACGGCGTACCCCAGGGTGTCGCGGCGCCCGTCCGCGCCGTACGTGAGGTCCTGCACGCCCGCGCCGAACACCTCGCCGAAGACGCCGACGCGCCGGGCCCCCAGCCGCTCGGCGAGCTCCGCGGCCACCTGCGCGACGCCGTGACCGCGCACCGCCCGCCAGTACAGATTGCGCGGGTCCTCCTTCAGCGCCAGCGACCGGGAACCGAACCCCTTGGAGGACACGTACACCCGCCCCTCGTCGGCGAGGTACGTCAGCAGGCACGCCGAACCGTGCAGCTTCTCGGTCAGCACCACGGGCTCGCCGGGGTCGAAGATCTCCGGGTACCGCTGGATGTTCTCGATGTCGACCCAGGGGAGCAGGTCGGGCGCGGACTCCACGTCGCCGTCCATGGTGGGCGGCACCGGTGGCACCCACTTGGTGATGCCGAGCAGTTCCGCGAAGTCGGCGCCGTCCTCGGCGGCGCGTACCAGATCGACGCCCGCGAGCGCGTCGGGCCGGCACACGATGCCCTGCGACAGCTCGCCGCGCAGCCGGACCGCCTTGACCCGGTCGCGGTTCGCGCCCGCGAGCCGGCCGGTCAGCCCCAGCTCCTCGATCAGCGCGGCCGGCAGCACCGCCTGCTCGGGGATGTAGACCGCGGCCTCGCCCGTGCGGTACGCCCCCTTGGCGACGACGGCCCGGTACAGGCCCACCTGGGCCAGTTCGAGCGCGTCGGCGTTCGGGTGCTCGTGGACGGTCAGGACTTCGGCGGTGACGCGCAGCGTCGACATCGGTTCGGCTCCTCGGGCGCTCGGGGATCCCTCGTCGCCCCCAACTCTGGGCAGGGGAAAGCGATGGAACGACCGGTTTACCGCCTGCTACGGTCGGCCCCGGACCCCCGCCGCCCACGGCGGCGCCGACCTCCGCGCCCGCTCGTACTCGGCCAGGCCCGCGGCCACCAGCCGGGCGTTGTCACCGGCCGGTCGACCGTCCGGCAGGGTGAGGGTGTCCTCCAGGCCGATGCGGGTCGCGAGGCCCAGGCGGCCGGCGAGGCGCAGGACCGGCCAGGCGCCGCCCTCCTCGCCGTGCAGCAGCACCGGACGGCCGTGGGCCGGCCCGAGTCCTGCCAGCAGGGCGGGCGCGGACTTCCGCGCGGCGTCCGGGGTCGTCTCCGTCACTTCCGCCAGCACCCGCAGCACCCTCGGCGCGAGGGGCGAGGCGGTGAACCGCGCCGCCCCGTGGGTGCCGGACCAGACGCCGGCCTCCACGCCCACGCCGAGATCGAGCAGCGCGGCGGCGACCTCCTCGGCGCCGGGCTCGTGCCAGTTGACCGAGGCGTGGTCGGGCGGCTCGGGCAGCCCGGACCAGCCGCGCACGCGCTCGAGGCGCACGCGGGGATCCGGCTCGGCCCATGCGCCCGTGGTGACCCCGACCGGTACCGCCACCCGCGCCCGTATCGCCTCGAGCGTCACCGCCAGCACCCGGTGCGAGAGCGTGTCCCGCCCGCACGGCGTCCTGGGGTGCACATGCACGTCCGTCGCCCCCGCGGCCACGGCACGCGCCGCCGACTCGCCCATCGCCTCCGGAGACAGGGGCACCCCCGCGCCGTCGCAGGCGCCCCGCGTCCCGTTCAGACAGACCTGCACCACGACCCCGTGGTCGCCGCCCACCCCTGACGACGCCCCGGGAGGACGGAGGTGGGCGGCGCGAGAGGGCGGGGGCGCGGCATCACCGGCGCACCCCCGCACCCCGGCGCCCGGGCGAACCGAGGCCCCGGCCCCGTGTCGTCCCGTTCCCGGATCCCCCGTGTCACCCGGCCCCCGTTCCCCCGTAGGTCGTCACGCCGTCACTTCCGGAACACTCACGCCGAAACCAGCAGCCTCGTCCGCCGGGACTCGGCCAGTGCCTCGGGGGTGAGCACGGGGCGCGGCACCAGGATCCCGCAGTCCGTGCAGACGGGGCCCGCCGAGGGCTCGTGGTCCAGGCCGTAGCGCCATGTCAGCCGTTCCCCCCGGCACACGGGGCACGCCGAGCCCGGTTCCCGCTCCAGCGCCGCGATGAGCCGGCGCAGCACCTCCGCCAGGGGCTCCCGCGGATGCACACGCGGGTCGTCGCACCAGGCCACCCCGAAGCCTCCCCAGGTCATCCGGTGCCAGTCGTCGACACTCGAGGGCCTGCGCAGCCCGTCGTGCTTCTCCTTCCTGCGGCGCTCGGCGAACTCCACCTCGTACGCGAGCCAGACCGCCCGGGCCTCCTCCAGCTCCTCCAGCGCGGCCACGAGCCGCACCGGGTCGGGAGAACGGTCCTCGGGGTCGAACCCGGCCCGCGAGCACAAGTGGTCCCACGTCGCCCTGTGCCCGTAAGGAGCGAATCGCTCGAGGCACTTGCGCAGTGAATAGCGCCGCAGTGCCAAATCGCACCGCGGATCACGGACCTGTCTCGCCAGACTCCGGAAACCGGCCATCGTTCTGCACCTCCGTCACACCTGCACCTGTAATCCGGTCACTTCGGCGTCGTCGAACGGACGTCGCCGAATAGACGTATCGACAAGCGAATCGGCTCCATCCTTTTTCCGATGGCCCCCATCGGCTGTCGAAGGGACTGGCGGGCCAACGTCCGTGCTCCTCGCAGCAGTTGCTCTCACGTGTGGTCGCCCCGGTCGTCGCCCGCCCCTTCCCGCCGGGGAGAGGTCCCGTGTGCGGCACGGCCCGCGCACCGCCCTCGACGCACTGAGAACTCCCCGCGGCTTCCACGGGTTCCTGAAGACCACGCCGATATGCGCGCCGATCTCCGTTCATTTCGCACCCGCAGCCGCACAGCACGGCCTGAAAGGGCTTTCGGGCAGGTGAAAAGGGGCGCCGGGTGTGCCGCACCTCACAGCAAACACCCGCGCCCCCCGAGTGGGACCGCCGGTTCAGCGGTAGAGCAGATACTCCTCCCGCACCCTGCGGAACGCCGCGAGCTCCTCCCGCCAGCCGGCCACCACCTCGTCCGTGTTCGCGCCCGCGTCGATCATCATGCGCACGCGCGGGGAACCGGTGAGCTTGTCGATCCAGTGGTCCGGCCGCCAGGCGAACCCGCCCCACACCCGCTTCGCGGTCACCAGCAGCCCGATCCCGGTGCGCACGGGGTCGAACGCCACCCGGTCGTGGACGTGAAGCTGCACGCCCCCGATCGTCCGCCCCTGGAACTTGGAGAAGGTGGGAGCGAAGTACGCCTCCCTGAAGCGCACGCCCGCCAGGCCCAGCCCGTTCGCCGCGGCCGCCCAGCGTCCGTCGATCCCCTCGGCGCCCAGCAGCTCGAACGGCCGGGTCGTCCCGCGCCCCTCGGACAGGTTGGTGCCCTCGAACAGGCATGTCCCCGAGTACACCAGTGCGGTCTCGGGCGTCGGCATGTTGGGGCTCGGCGGCACCCAGGGGAGCCCGGAGGCGTCGTAGAAGTCCGACCGCCTCCAGCCCGTCATCCGCACCGTCTCCAGCGGTACCGGAGCGGTCAGGAACTCCCCGTTGAACAGCCGCGCCAGCTCGCCGACCGTCATCCCGTGCGCCTGTGCGATCGGCTCCCGTCCGACGAACGTGGCGAACTCCTTGTGCAGCACCGGCCCCAGCGCGGCCCGCCCGGTCACCGGGTTCGGCCGGTCCAGGACCACGAACCGCTTCCCGGCGAGCCGCGCGGCCTCCATGCAGTCGTACAGGGTCCAGATGTACGTGTAGAAGCGTGCGCCCACGTCCTGGATGTCGAAGACGACCGTGTCCACGCCGGACGCGCTGAAGATCGCGGCGAGCGCCTCACCGTTCTTGAGGTACGTGTCGTACACGGGCAGTCCGGTCGCCGGGTCGTCGTGACGGCCCTCCGAACCGCCCGCCTGCGCGGTGCCCCGGAAGCCGTGTTCGGGGCCGAAGACGGCGATCAGGCCGACGCGGTCGTCGCCGTGCATCACGTCGACGACGTGCCGTACGTCGCGGGTGATGCCCGTCGGGTTGGTGACCACCCCCACCCGCTGTCCCTCCAGCGGCGCGTAACCGTCCGCGGCGAGACGCTCGAAGCCGGTGCGCAGCCGGCGGCCGCCCGCCGGGGCCGGCGCCCCGGGTGCCGCCTGCGCCGGTGCCGCGGTGACCGCGACCGCGGCCGTGGCACCGGCGAGCAGGCTCCGCCGTGAGAGGATCCGTCGTAATGGGTTCATGCGGTGACCTCCGTGTGCGCGGCGGGTGTCATGCCCACGCACGCTAGCGCGCGGAACCGTCCCCGGGAACGAGCCGCACCGTCGCCGTCGCGCGGCGGCGGACCGGCACCGCGACCGTCCGCGTTCCCCTTCCACGGTGCATACCGACCGGTTAGTCTGACGCGACGCAGTACCGCCGCCGAGCAGGCGTGGGCCCCGCCCGTGATCCCGTCCCCGTCACGTCCGCGCGACCGCAGCCCGCGCACGGGACGGCACGCGGGCGCGGCCGGACCGGGGAAGCGGCGTGGCAGTCGCAGGCAGGCCGTGTCGAAGGAGATCGATGGTGGAAGCCGTGCAGGGTACGAGGGTCGTCGTCACAGGGGCAGGAGGCGGTATCGGGGCGGCGCTGGCCCGCCGTTTCGCCGGACAGGGGGCCCGGGTCGTCGTCAACGACCTGGACGCCGACCGCGCCGAGGCCGTCGCCCGCGAGATCGGCGGCATCGCGGTCCCGGGCGACGCCTCGGCCGTCGTCGGCGAGGCCCGCGAAGCGCTCGGCGGCACCGTCGACGTCTACTGCGCCAACGCGGGCGTGGGACGCGACGGCGGCGAGCCGGGCGGGCCCCTCGACGAAGGGGGCTGGGCGCTGTCCTGGGACGTCAATGTCATGGCGCACGTCCGCGCGGCGCACGAACTGCTCCCGGACTGGCTGGAGCGCGGCAGCGGGCGCTTCGTCTCCACCGTCTCCGCCGCCGGACTGCTCACCATGATCGGCACCGCCCCCTACAGCGTCACCAAGCACGGCGCGTACGCCTTCGCCGAATGGTTGTCGCTGACCTACCGCCATCGCGGAGTGAAGGTCCACGCGATCTGTCCCCAGGGCGTGCGCACCGACATGCTCGACGCCAGTGGCAGCGCGGGCGAACTCGTCCTCAAGCCCACCGCCATCGAGCCGGAGGACGTGGCCGACGCCCTCTTCTGTGGCATCGAGGAGGACCGCTTCCTGGTCCTGCCGCACCCCGAGGTCGCCGAGTACTACCGCGCTCGTGCCGCCGACCCCGACCGCTGGCTCAGCGGCATGAACCGCATCCAGCGGCAGTGGGAGGCCGCCCGGTGACCGGGTCCCGTTACGCGGCCAAGCCCTGGCTGGCCCTCCTCACCGACGCCCAGCGCGCCCCCGTCGACCCCGACGACTCCCTCGTGCACGCCCTGCGCCGGGTGGCCGCCGAGGCCCCGGACCGCACCTTCCTCACCTACTTCGACGGCCGCCTGACCTACCGCGAGGCCGACGCTCTCAGCGACTCCGTCGCCGGACACCTCGCCGCCCGCGGCCTGGGGCGCGGGGACCGGGCGGCGATCGTGCTCCAGAACTCCCCGCTGTTCGTCCTCGCCCTGCTCGGTGCCTGGAAGGCGGGCGCGGTCGTCGTGCCGGTCAACCCGATGTACAAGTCGGCGGAGGTGAGCCACGTCCTGCGGGACGGTGACGTCACCGCGCTGATCTGCTCCGACCGGGCCTGGGAGTCGTACCTGCGCGCCACGGCCGCCGACACGCCCGTGCGGATCGTGCTCACCGGCTGCGAGCTGGACTTCCAGAGCCGCGGCGACACGCGCGTGCTCACCTTCGAGCGGCTCCCGCAGGCCGCGGACGCCGACGACCTCACCACCGTTGCCCGCCGGGGCCACCCCGCTCCCGAGAACCGCGACCCCGCCCCCCGCGACACCGCGCTGATCAGCTACACCTCCGGCACCAGCGGCACCCCCAAGGGCGCCACCAACACGCACGGCAACATCATGTACAACGCCGAACGGCAGCGCACCGGACTGGGTCTGCCGGAGGCGCCCGTCTACTACGCGCTGGCACCCCTGTTCCACATCACCGGCATGGTGTGCCAGCTTGGGGCCTGCCTGAACAGCGCGGGCACCCTCGTCCTCACGTACCGCTTCGAGGCGGGCACGGTGCTGGACGCCTTCGCCGAGCACCGGCCGCACTACACCGTCGGCCCGTCGACCGCGTTCATGGCGCTGGCCGCCCACCCGGCCGCCGGCCGCGACCACTTCTCCTCCTTCCGGGTGATCTCCTCCGGCGGCGCCCCGCTCCCGCCCGCCCTGGTCGAGACGTTCCGGGCCGGTTTCGGGCCGTACATCCGCAACGGCTACGGGCTCACCGAATGCACCGCCCCCTGCGCCTCCGTGCCGCCGCACCTGGAGGCGCCCGTCGACCCCGGCTCCGGAACCCTCGCCGTGGGCGTGCCCGGACCCGACACGGTGGTGCGGATCGTCGACGAGCGGGGGGAGGAGGTGCCCCTCGGCGAGCAGGGCGAGATCGCGGTGCGCGGACCGCAGGTCGTGCCCGGCTACTGGGGACGGCCCGACGCCACCGCCGAGACCTTCCCGAACGGCGAACTGCGCACCGGCGACATCGGGTTCATGGACCCCGAGGGCTGGCTCTACGTCGTCGACCGCAAGAAGGACATGATCAACGCGTCCGGCTTCAAGGTGTGGCCGCGCGAGGTCGAGGACGTCCTCTACACGCACCCGGCGGTGCGCGAGGCGGCCGTCGTGGGCGTGCCCGACGGATACCGCGGGGAGACCGTCAAGGCCTACGTCAGTCTGCGCCCCGGCGCCGAGACGGACCCCGGTGCGCTCGCCGCGTACTGCAGGGAGAGACTGGCCGCCTACAAGTATCCGCGCCAGGTGGAGATCCTGCCGGACTTGCCCAAGACGGCCAGTGGGAAGATCCTCCGTCGGGAACTGCGTTCCTTGACGGACGACAGCCAGCAGCGACACGGAAAGGCGGGTGGCGGCAGTGCCCAGGACGACGGACGGTGACGGGACTCCCGTACCGCAGCGGCTTCTGGCCGCCGCCACCCGGCTCTTCGCCGAGCAGGGATACGACCGCACCTCGGTACAGGAGATCGTCGAGGCGGCCGGCGTCACCAAGGGGGCGCTCTACCACTACTTCGGTTCCAAGGACGACCTGCTGCACGAGGTCTACGCGCGCGTCCTGCGGGTCCAGCAGGAGCGCCTGGACGCCTTCGCGGACGCCGACGAGCCGATCGAGAAGCGGCTGCGGGGCGCGGCGGCCGACGTCGTCGTCACGACGATCGAGAACCTCGACGACGCGTCGATCTTCTTCCGCTCCATGCACCATCTGAGCCCGGAGAAGAACAAGCAGGTGCGCGCCGAGCGTCGGCGCTACCACGAGCGCTTCCGTGCGCTGATCGAGGAGGGCCAGGAGGCCGGCGTGTTCTCCCGAGCCACCCCGGCGGACCTGGTGGTGGACTACCACTTCGGCTCGGTGCACCACCTGTCGACGTGGTACCGCCCCGACGGGCCGCTCAGCCCGCAGGAGGTCGCCGACCACCTCGCCGACCTCCTGCTGCGGGCACTGCGCCCCTGAGGCACCGAGCAGGCCCGCGGCTGCCGGGTGCGGACCTCGGCCCGCGCCCGGCCGGCGCCACCGTGCGCCCCGGGCCGGGCCGCCGCACCGTCACGCACGGCAGCCCCGCCCGCGCCCGGTCCGCACCGGCTCACCGGCGGGTGGCCAGGGCCACGTCGCAGGTGGTGCGGCGCGGCGGCCCGCGGTGCGCCGCGAGCCGCCGTACAACCGTCTCCGGACCGCGGTCCCCGCGTGAAGGCCGACACAGGGCACCCAGGCCAGGTCGGGGACCATCCCCGCCCCGGCCCGGCGCGGGGATGGTCCGGCTTCCGGCGACCCTCTCCGCAACCGGCGCCCCGCTCGGGTACCGGACAACTGGCCGACTACAGGTACTTCTTCAGCTCCCGCCGCGCCAGCGACCGCTGGTGGACCTCGTCCGGGCCGTCGGCGATCATCAGGGTGCGGGCCCCGGCGTACAGCTCGGCCAGCGGGTAGTCCTGGCTCACCCCGCCCGCGCCGTACAGCTGGATCGCCCGGTCGAGGATCTGCACGACGGTCCGCGGAGTGGCGATCTTGATGGCCTGGATCTCCGTGTGCGCGCCCTTGTTGCCCACGGTGTCCATCATCCAGGCCGTCTTCAGCACCAGCAGCCGCAGCTGCTCGACCGCGACCCGGGCGTCCGCGATCCAGTTGTGGACCACGCCCTGCTGGGCGAGCGCCTTGCCGAACGCCGTGCGCGACACCGCCCGCCGGCACATCAGCTCGATCGCCCGCTCCGCCATGCCGATCAGCCGCATGCAGTGGTGGATCCGGCCGGGTCCGAGGCGGGCCTGCGCGATGGCGAAGCCGCTGCCCTCCTCGCCGATCAGGTTGGCCACCGGCACGCGCGCGTGGTCGAAGACCACCTCGGCGTGACCGCCGTGGTACTCGTCGCCGTAGCCGAAGACGTGCATGGCGCGCGTGACCGTGACACCCGGGGTGTCGCGCGGCACCAGCACCATGGACTGCTGGCGGCGGATGTCGGCCCCGTCCGGGTCGGTCTTGCCCATGACGATGAAGATCTTGCAGTCCGGGTGCATGGCCCCGGAGATGTACCACTTGCGGCCGGTGATGACGTACTCGTCGCCGTCCCGCTCGATGTGGGTGGTGATGTTGGTGGCGTCCGAGGAGGCCACGTCGGGCTCGGTCATCGCGAACGCCGACCGGATCTCACCCGACAGCAGCGGTTCCAGCCACTGCTTCTTCTGCTGCTCGTCGCCGAAGTGCGCCAGCACCTCCATGTTGCCCGTGTCCGGCGCGGCGCAGTTGGTCACGGTGGGCGCCAGCTGGGGGGAGCGCCCCATGATCTCGGCCAGCGGGGCGTACTGCAGGTTGGTGAGACCGGCGCCGTACTCGTCGTCGGGCAGGAACAGGTTCCACAGGCCCTGCCTGCGGGCCTCGGCCTTGAGGTCCTCGACGACGGGCACGGTGTCCCACGGCGAGGCCAGCCGGGCGCGCTGCTCGTGCGCGACCTGCTCGGCGGGGTGGACGTGCTCGTCCATGAAGGCGAGGAGCCTGGCGCGCAGCTCTTCGGTGCGCGCGTCGAACGCGAAGTCCATGACGATCAGCCCTTCTCGAGGCCCTGGTGAAGCGTGGTCAGACCGTGCTCGATGAAGACCGGGACCAGATCGCCGATGCGGTCGAAGCCGCGGCCGACCGTCTGGCCCAGCGTGTAGCGGTAGTGGATGCCCTCGAGGATCACGGCGAGCTTGAACCAGGCGAACGCCGTGTACCAGGAGACCGCGGAGACGTCGCGCCCGGAGCGCGCGGCGTACCGCTCGATCAGTTCGCCGGGCGCCGGGTGCCCCGGGGCCTCGGCGGTGGTGGAGACGGGCGAGTTCCGCATGCCGAGCGGCTGGCTGTACATCACCAGCAGGCCCAGGTCGGTCAGCGGGTCGCCGAGCGTGGACATCTCCCAGTCCAGGATCGCCCTGATCCGGTCGTCCTCGCCGATCAGGACGTTGTCGAGCCGGTAGTCGCCGTGGACGACGGTCGGCGCGGGGGAGTGGGGCAGCTCCCGGCCGAGCTCCGCGTGCAGCTCGTCGATCCCGGCCAGATCGCGGTTGCGGGAGGCGTCCAGCTGCTTGCCCCAGCGCCGCAGCTGCCGGTCCAGGAAGCCCTCGGGACGGCCGAAGCCGGCCAGGCCCACCTCGCCGGGGTCCACCGCGTGCAGTTCGACCAGCGTGTCCACCAGGTTCAGCACGGCGTTCCGGGTGCGTTCCGGGCCGAGCGGGGCGAGCTGGTCGGCGGTGCGGTAGGGGGTGCCCTCGACGAACTCCATCACGTAGAACGGGGCCCCGAGCACCTCCTCGTCCTCGCACAGCAGCACCGGGTTCGGCACCGGGACGGCGGTCGGGTGGAGCGCGCTGATCACCCGGTGCTCGCGCTTCATGTCGTGCGCGGTCGCCAGGACGTGACCGAGCGGCGGGCGCCGCACGACCCACTGGGAGGTGCCGTCGGTGACCGCGTAGGTGAGGTTCGACCGTCCGCCCTCGATCAGCCGGCCGGACAGCGCGCCGGCGACCAGGCCGGGCCGTTCCCTTTCGAGCAGGCCGTGCAGCCGGTCGAGATCGAGTCCGGGCGGGTGGTCGGGGCTCATCGTCGCTCCTCCGAGGCGGGGTGAACGGTACTCGCACAATGATGCCGACCGGTCGGTATGTCGTCCAGAGCGGGGAGGAAACGTGATCGGAGCCACGATAGGCCCTCGTGCCGCCGGGCGCCCGTTCCGTATCCCCGTGAAGGGCTCACATCGGGGCATTCCGCTTGCGCGGCCCGTGCGGACCCCGGAGGGTCGAATCCATGAAGGCCATCAGCTACTCACAGTACGGCGGTCCCGAGGTGCTCGGCCTCGGGGAGGTCCGCGACCCCAAGGTCGGCCCCGACTCGGTGTTGGTGAAGGTCCGGGCCGCGGCCGTCAACCCGGTCGACTGGAAGGCCCGCGAGGGGTATCTCGACCCGGCCTTCGACGCCGTCTTCCCGGTGATCCCGGGGTGGGACCTCTCCGGCGTGGTCGTGCGGCCCGGGCCCGCGGTACCGGAGTTCGCCGAGGGCGACGAGGTCATCGGATACGTGCGCGAGGACTTCCTGTCCCGGGGCACCCTCGCCGAGTACGTGGCCGCGCCGGTGCGCGCCCTGGCGCCCAAGCCGCGCAACCTCTCCTTCGAGGAGGCGGCCGGACTGCCCCTCGTGGGGCTCACCGCC
Organism: Streptomyces sp. NPDC005931; assembly: GCF_042871235.1. Lineage (NCBI taxonomy): Bacteria > Bacillati > Actinomycetota > Actinomycetes > Kitasatosporales > Streptomycetaceae > Streptomyces > Streptomyces sp. NPDC005931. The sequence goes on along the minus strand of NZ_JBIAIG010000015.1, from coordinate 23,756 downwards.
CTCCAGGTGCTGAGCGGGGTGCTGGAGGTCCGGCGGGGCGAGACCGTCCTGGTGCACGCCGCGGCCGGCGGCGTCGGCTCCATCGCCGTACAGCTCGCGGCCCACCTCGGCGCCCGCGTCATCGGCACCGCGAGCGAGCGCAACCACGACTTCGTGCGCGGCCTCGGCGGGGAACCGGTGAGCTACGGGGAGGGTTTGGCCGAGCGGGTGCGGGGGCTGGCCCCCGAGGGCGTCGCGGCGGTGTTCGACACGGTCGGCGGCGACGCCCTGACGGCCTCCGCGAACCTCCTGGCCCCCGAGGGTCGGCTGGCGTCCATCGTCGACCCCGAGGTGGTGGGCTACGGCGGCCGCTACTGGTTCGTCCGCCCCGACCCGAACGACCTGCGGCGCCTGTCCGAACTGGCGGAACAGGGCGTGGTGGGCGTGCACGTGTCGGAGACGTTCCCCCTGGAGCGCGCGGCGGAGGCCCACCGGCGGAGCCAGGAGGGCCGCACGCGCGGGAAGATCGTGGTGACGGTGGCCGAGGACGCGCGGGACGACTGATCCCGGGGCCTGTCGTTCGGATCGGATCAGGACGCGGGGAGGCGAGGGTGTCCGAGACCCCGCGTCCGTCCGCAGCGTGACCGAAGCGACAGGCGCCCTTTACCGAGCGACAGGCGCTAGTTCTGGAGGACGAGCACCGCGCCGCACACCGCTGTCACCACCGTGCAGACCACCGCCGCGGTCGCGAACCGGGGGAGCAGCGCCGCCGGGGTGCCGGTGGCCGCGAGAGCGCGGATGCGGCGGTGGGCGACGCCCAGGAACCCCAGCCAGCAGGCACAGTACAGGGCGCACGCCACGACCCCGGTCGCCGTGACCCCGCCGTGCAGCGCGGTCCGCACGCCCAGCACGGCGGTGACCGCGCCCGACAGGGTCGTACGTCGCCACGCGAGCCGGGTCCGCTCGGGCTGGAGCCCCGGATCGCGCCCGTCGGTCGCGTTCACCCCTCCCATCCCAGGAGCACGACGACGACCATCGCCACCGCCACGACAGCGACGACGAGACTCAGCAGCACCGGGAAGCGGGACACCGGAAGATCCTCGCCGCGGCGCATCGCCCGCTCGCAGCGCACCCAGTGGTTCACCGCCCGCAGCGCGCAGAGCACGCCCGCCGCGAGCAGTGCCAGCGCGAGCCCCACCCGCCAGCCCCAGCGCAGGTCCGGCAGGAACTGGTCCACGGCGAACCCGCCGCCGATCAGCGCGAGCGCGGTGCGCAGCCAGGCCAGGAACGTGCGCTCGTTCGCCAGCGAGAACCGGTAGTCCGGCGTCTCCCCCTCCCGCCGCACCTCCTCGGGCGCGAACCACAACCGGACGTTCCGCACGAACTCGATCACCCCGCGACCCTACCGGGGCACCGCACGCCCGACGCCGTCGGCGCCGCCCGCCATCCCCTGGGACACGCGGCGTAAGCGACGTCCGGCCGGGGCACCGCCCGTCCGCCCGGGCGCTGAACGCCCTGAACGCCGCTGAACGCCGTGACGGACGCGCGGGCCGTCATCGGCCGTGCTGTCACAGACCGGCGCGCACCGGGCAACGCCACTGCCCGGACGTAGAGGGGATCAGTGCCCGGACCGGAACGCCCGGAGCCGTCCGTAGGCCGCCAGGCCGTCCGGGACCCACTCCCACTCGGTCAGGCGTTCAAGGAGTTCCGCCTCCGTCAGGAAGGTGTGCCAGGCCACCTCCGACGGCTGGGGGTGCACCGGCAGGTCGCAGCGGACCTCGTACACGGACGACCACCAGGAGCGGCCGGCGCCGTCGTCGTACAGGAACTTGAAGAGGAATTCCGGACGCGGCAGACCGCTCACGCCCAGTTCCTCCTCGGCCTCCCGCAGGGCCGCCTCGTCGTAGCTCTCCCCCGCGCCGACCACGCCGCCGACGAACATGTCGTACAGGCAGGGATAGACGAGCTTGGCGGCCGTGCGCCGGTGCACGAAGGTCCGGCCCCCGGAGTCCCGGGCCAGGACGAAGACGCAGCGGTGGCGCAGTCCGCGGGCGTAGACCTCCCCGCGCGGCAGGCGCCCTACCACCCGGTCGTCCTCGTCGACGAGGTCGAGTATCTCGTCGGCGTTCAAGGGTTCCCCGCTCCTCGCAACTGCAGCTCCGTCACTCGCGCCCGCACCACCGTGCCCTCGGCAGCACCGGGTGCATCCCGCGCGGCACGATGCCCCGGACGATCGCCTCACGCCCGCGCGCCTCCCGGGCAAGCGCACCCGCGTCGGTGCGCAGCCGGGCGCCGAGGAAACGGGAACGGCACGCGGTGTACCTCGGGATCGTGCCGGGACACTGATGCGTCAGCCGTCGACTCTAGCCGCCCCGTCCCCGCCGTGCCTGTGTCGTGGGCCACGGAGAGCCGCCGGGCACCTCACCGGCTGGGTGATCTTGGGGTGATCTGCTCACAAGTCTCACCCCAGTCACCGAAGTTGACGCGAGTAACGGCCCGGTCGGCCTTGACGCCGAACCGTGGCTGCCGGTTTGCTGTCCGTGATCAGTTCATGGCGTTCGGCAGCCGACCACTGCCGTACCCGACCACCCGCCGTGAGCCGAGCCACAAGAAGAGCGCGTGAGGAAGTTCCGCGGTGTCCCCACCCCCGCCTCCCCTCGGCCGTGCCCGCAAGCGCGCGGCACAGGCCTTCGACGAGGCCCTCGACGACGCAGAACTCGTCACCGCGCGCACCGCGCTGGCGCAGGGCCGGTGGCAGAACGCCCGCTCGCTGTTGGTGCACACGGGGGACGACTGGGACCGCCGCGGCCACCGCGTCACCGTCCTGGCCGCGGAACCCCACTGCGCGCCCTGGGCCCGTGAGTGGCTGCTCGCCGAGCCCGAGTCCGGCGACGCCGTCGTGCTCCTCGCCGTCGCCCAGGTCCGGCGAGCGCTGCGCGGCAATGAGAAGCCGGCCCGAGCACTCGATGCGTGCCACAAGGCTGCCGCGCTCGTGCCGGCCGACCCGACTCCCTGGCTGGGCATGCTCATGTTGGAGAGGGCCCGGGGGGCCGACGGCGACGTGGTCCGGCTCTTCGAGCAGGTCCGCAGCCGTCACGCGGACCACCACCACGCCCACCACCTGATGGTGGCCTGGCTCGCCGAGCGCAGGTTGGAGGCCGGTCCCGACCCGCTGCACGAGGTGTACGACTTCGCCAACTGGGCCGCCGAGCAGGCACCCGCCGACTCGCCGCTGGCGATCCTCCCGGTGATCGCGCACGCCGAGCGCTACCGCGCGCTGGCCCTCACCGGGCATGAGCCCCCCGACCCCGTCGCCTCCGGCCACTGGGTCGGCCGCCGTGCCCGGCAGGTGATGAAGGCCGCGTTCGACTGGTGGCTGGAGTGGGAGCACGAGGGCCATCCCCGCCGCCTGATCGATCTGAACTTCCTGGCCCACGCCAAGGTCTGCGAGGGCCGGGGTGCCGAGGCCGCCGCCCTCTTCCACCGCATCGGCGACCACGCCACCGAGGCCCCCTGGTCGTACCCGGACCGCGACCCGCACCGCGCGTTCCGGACCGCCCGGGCCACCGCTCTGGGCACCGGCTGAACGGCCGACCGCCCCGTCCTCCAGGAAGGTGTCGCCGACCGAACAGCGCCGACCGAGCACCGTCAGACCCCACGCGCAGCCGGCACCGCGCCCGACAGCGACCCGAGCCCGACCCGATCACGAGCCCGATCCCGACCCCGACCCCGACCCCGACCCCGACCCAAGGACGGTCTCCCGATGACGACGGACAGTTCGAGCACGAGCAGATCAACAGCCGAGGGCATCAGTACCTTCAAGGGGCAGGAGCGCGCCCTGCGCGCCGACCGCCTCGGCACGGGGGGTCTGCTGCTCTCCGTCCTCGCCGCGACCGCCCCCCTCATGGTGGTTGCTGGTGTCATGCCCACCACATTCGCGGTGATGGGCATCGTCGGCCAGCCGCTGCTCTTCGTGCTCCTCGGCATCGTGCTGGTCCTGTTCAGCCTCGGCTACGCCGAGATGAGCAGGCACGTCCACAATGCCGGCGCCTTCTACGCGTACATCTCCCGCGGCCTCGGCGGCACCGCCGGAGCCGGCGCCGCGCTGGTGGCGCTGGTCGCCTACAGCGCCCTCCAGGTCGGCATCTACGGCATCTTCGGCTTCGAGGTCTCCGGCCTGCTCGCCACCTACGCCGACGTCGAGGTCGCCTGGTGGATACCGGCCCTCGGGGCCGTGGTCGCCGTCGGCGCCCTGGGCTGGCTGAAGATCGACGTCAACGCCCGTGTGCTCGGGGTCCTGCTGGTCGTCGAGGTGCTCCTGGTCGTCGTCTTCGACATCGCCGCCATCGCCGACCCCGGCACGGAGGGCCTGTCGCTGCACGCCTTCAACCCCGACACGCTCACCGGCGCCGGTGTGGGCACCGCCCTGTGCTTCTGCATCGCCGCCTTCCTCGGCTTCGAGCAGGCGCCCGTCTACGCGGAGGAGACCAGCCGGCCCCACCTGCTCGTACCGCGCGTGATGTTCCTCGCGGTCACCGGCGTCGCCGTGTTCTTCGCCGTCAGCAGCTGGGCACTCACGGTCGCCACCGGCCCGTCCCAGATCGTCGGCACCTCGCAGGAGCAAAGCGCCGGCCTGCTGTTCTTCCTCACCGAGTCCCGGCTCGGCGGCACCTTCACGGACGTCTTGCACATCCTGTTCGTCACCGGCATGTTCGCGGCGATGCTCAGCTTCCACAACGTCGTCGCCCGGTACGCCTTCGCCATGGGGCGCGAGGGCCTGCTGCCCGCCGCCTTCGGCCGCACCACCGGCGGCAGCGGCGCCCCCGGCACCGGCTCGCTGCTCCAGACCGTCATCGCGGCGGTGATCGTCCTCGCCTTCGCGGTGACCGACGACACGCCGATCGGTGACCCGACCGCGCCCGTGCTGCACCTGTTCACCTGGGGCGGCAACATCGGCGCCCTCGGCGTGATCGTGCTGATGGCGATCGCCTCCCTCTCCGTTGTCGTCTTCTTTGTCCGGCGCGGCGCCGCGGGCGCCCAGGCGTGGCGCTTGGTCACCTCCTCGCTCGCGGGCATCGCCCTGGTGGTGATCGCCGGCTACACCGTCAAGGACTTCGACGTCCTGGTCGGAACCGGTCCCGGTTCCGCGCTGAGCTGGGTGCTGCCCGGGGTCATCGGCCTCGCGCTCGTCGTCGGCCTGCTCCAGGGCCTGGTCCTGCGCTTCCGCGCCCCGGAGCGGCACGCCCGCATCGGGCTCGGCAACGAGGCGTTCCAGCTCGAGAAGGCGGCCGGCCGCGGGGTGTGACGCCCCGCGCGTGCGCCGGCCCCGCGCCGCACACGCACTGCTTACGGAAGTCTGACGGGCACCCGCGATCCCTGGCCACAGCGGGACCGTGGGTGCTCGAATGGCGCCGTGAACTCCGAACAACCGGAAAACCGGGAACACCCGGAAGACCGGAATCAGCAGGAAGCCCCGACGGGGCCGCAGGACCGGCAGCGGCCGGAGACGGGGGACCAGCCTGAGCCGAGCGAGCCGGCTCAGAAGCGGGGCAAGCCCGTCGGCCGCCGCATCCTCCTCGGCACCCTGGGCCTGGGTGCCCTCGGCGTGGTCACCGCGCCCACCCTCCAGCGCGGCCTGGAATCCTTCCTCGCCGGTGCCGCCGAGAAGGACCCCACCGGTCTGTCCCGGCTGCTTCCCAACGGCGGTGGCTTCCGCTACTACTCGGTCACCTCGTCCGTGCCGCGCCGGAGCGCCGAGACCTACCGCCTGCGGATCGACGGCCTGGTCGACCGTCCCGGGAGCTACACCCTTGCCGATCTGCGGGCCCTGCCGCAGACCCGTCTGGTGCGCGACGTCCAGTGCGTCACCGGCTGGCGGGTCCCGGACACCCCGTTCGAGGGCGTACGCCTGTCCCGGCTCCTGGACGCCGCGGGAGTGCGCCCCTCGGCGGGGGCGGTGCGCTTCACCTGCTTCGACGGCGCGTACACGGAGAGCCTCACGCTCGACCAGGCGCGCCGGGCGGACGTGCTGGTCGCCCTGCGGATGCAGGACAAGGACCTCGGCCACGCCCACGGCGGCCCGGTCCGCCTCTACGTCGCGCCCATGTACTTCTACAAGTCCGCCAAGTGGCTCTCCGGCATCACCGTCACCGCGGACGTGCGCCCCGGCTACTGGGAGCAGCGCGGCTACGACGTCGACGCCTGGGTCGGGCGTTCCAACGGACGCGACGACGAGCCCACGAGCTGACCCGATGACCGGCCCACGCACCGACGCCCCGCCCGCCGCCACCGTCCGGCGCTTCGACCGCGCCCAGCGGTGGGCGCACCGCACCACGGCCGCGCTGATGGGCGTGTGCGTGCTCACCGCCGCCTGCCTGTACGTCCCCCAGCTCGCCCAGCTGGTCGGCCGCCGCGCCCTGGTGGTCACCGTCCACGAGTGGGCCGGACTCGCCCTGCCCGTCCCCGTCCTGGCCGGTCTCCTCTCCCGCCGCTTCCGCGCCGACCTGGGTCGTCTGAACCGCTTTGGCCCGCACGACCGCGCCTGGCTGGGGGCGGTCCTGCGCCGCGACCGGCGCCCCGCGTGCCGGCCGGCCGGGAAGTTCAACGCCGGGCAGAAGGTCTACGCGGCGTGGATCGCGGGGGCCACGCTGGTGATGCTGGGCACCGGCCTGATGATGTGGTTCACCCACCTCACGCCGTTGGTGTGGCGCACTGCCGCGACCTTCGTCCACGACTGGCTGGCCCTCACCGTCGGCATCGTCCTCGCCGGACACATCGGCATGGCCCTGGCGGACCCGGAGGCCCGCCGGGGCATGCGCACCGGCTGGGTGAGCCGGGAGTGGGCGAAGCGCGAACACCCGCTGTGGCGCCCCTGACCGCCGTCGGACGCCGTACCGTCAAGGCCCTCGTTCGCCAGGTCTCGATCGTCTGGCCGACGTCCAGCCCGAATTACTTCTTCACCAGCCAGAAGCCGGCGTCGTTGACGCGGCTGAAGAACAGTGAGCCGGCACCGTTGGCGAGCACCAGCAGGGCCGCGTGCGTCGTCGACAGGTCGGCCGCGAGCGGCGCGACCAGACCGGCCGCCGAGACGGTGGCCACGGTCGCCGAACCGGTCGCCAGCCGGATCGCCAGCGCGATGAGCCAGGTCGGCACAGCGCCGGGATCGACCAGTCCTCGGAAAGGTCCAGGATCATCCGGCCCACACCCGAGTCGATCAGCGTCCGCTTGAAACCCCTGCCCGTGCCGACGATCAGCAGGATGCCCGCGATCGGCGCGAGCTTCTTCTCGACCAACTGCTGGACGGGGCCGGGACGTCCACCCAGCGGGCGGCGTACCGGGAGAACCAGCGGACCGGCGACCACCGAGGGGGAGCAGTGGGGAAGCGGCCGGGGTGGCGTGACCCTGGACGCGCACGTCCGGTGCGGGCGGGCCTATGGAGTCGGCTGGGGGAGGGCCTCGAGGGCGGCGTAGGCACGCTCGGTGATGCCCTCCGGGCCGCCCGTCACGTCCACGGCGACCCCCGCCTCGTCCGCCTCGAGGGGCTGGAGCGTGGCGAACTGGGAGTCGAGCAGTGCCGTGGGCATGAAGTGCCCCCGCCGGCGCGACATCCGGTCCTCGATGAGCGCGCGGCCACCCGTGAGGTGCAGGAAGACCACGCCGGGCGCGGCGGCCCGCAGCCGGTCGCGGTAGGAACGCTTCAGCGCCGAGCAGCTGACCACCCCGCCGAGGCCGGCCCGCCCGTGCGCCCAGTCAGCGATGGCGTCCAGCCACGGCAGCCGGTCCGCGTCGGTGAGCGGGGTACCGGCCGACATCTTGACGATGTTGGCCTGCGGGTGGAAGTCGTCGCCCTCGGCGTACGGGACGCCGAAACGGGCCGCGAGCAGGGGGCCGACCGTGGTCTTCCCGGTGCCCGCGACGCCCATGACCACGACGACATGGGGGGTCTTCATCGCTGCCTCACTGTCCGCCGGCTTCGTCGTCACGTGATGTCTACGCTACTGAAACCCATTACGTATGACGAATTCAAGAGCCTGTGATGTATAAGTCTGCTTTTTGCTTCTGTGATCCGCCCCGTACTCTGAGTGCATGAGCACAACGGGCCGGGGGCTGCACGGCCGCGTACTGGACACTCTCGGCCCCGCGATCACCGCGGGTGAGTACCCGCCGGGCAGCGTCCTTCGCACCGACGAGCTCGCGCAGCGTTTCGATGTGTCGCGCTCCGTGATGCGCGAGGTGGTCCGCGTGCTGGAGTCCATGCACCTGGTCGAGTCCCGCCGGCGCGTCGGCGTGACGGTGCGCCCCTCCCGCGAGTGGAACGTCTACGACCCCCAGGTCATCCGATGGCGCCTGGCCGGCGCGGACCGCCCCCGGCAACTGCGCTCCCTCACGGTGCTGCGCTCGGCGGTGGAACCGGTCGCGGCGGGCCTGGCCGCCATCCACGCCACGGCCGAGCAGTGCGCCGAGCTCACCGAGTGCGCCCTCGGCATGGTGGCCAACTCACGCGGTCACCGGCTGGAGCAGTACCTCGTCCACGACGTGGCCTTCCACCGGCTGATCCTCACCGCGTCCGGCAACGAGATGTTCGCCCGCCTCGGAGACGTCGTCGCCGAGGTCCTGGCCGGCCGCACCCACCACGACGTGATGTTCGACGACCCCGGCCCGGCCGCCGTCACCCTGCACGTCCAGGTCGCGGAGGCGGTGCGCGAGCGGGACGCCATCCGCGCGGAGGAACTGACCCGCCGGATCACCGTGGGCGCGCTCCAGGAACTGGACGTGCTGGCGCCCTGAACCGCGCCGGCTGCGGCATCCGCGGGACAGGCCCTAGTCCGGAAAGTCCCCGTCGACGTAGACCCACGCCCCGTCGACCCGCTCGAACCGGCTGCGCTCATGCAGCGAGCCGCCCACATAGAAGGCCCGGAAGGCCACCGTCCCGGTGGAGTGGAAGGCGGACCCACCGGTCGTGCCCAGGATCTCCAGCCCGGTCCACCGCATCCCGGGATCCAGGTCGAGGCGCCGCGGGCGGGTGCGGGGGTGCCACGTCCGCAGCAGATAGGCCACGTCTCCCTGCACGAACGCGCAGTACCGCGACCGCATCAGCCGCTCGGCGGTGGGCGCGGCGGCGGCACCCGTATGGAAGCGCCCGCAGCACTCCTCGTACGGCTCGGGCAGCCCGCAGGGGCAGGAACGCCTGGTCATGGTCACCCCTTCGCGACAACGCCCGAGGGCCGCGACCTCGCGGTCGCGGCCCTCGCGCTTCGTGTGTCCGAGGGGGGACTTGAACCCCCACGCCCGATAAAGGGCACTAGCACCTCAAGCTAGCGCGTCTGCCATTCCGCCACCCGGACAAGGTGTCTGTCGCGCGGGTTTCCCCCCGCGGCGACGACGTAAACATTACCAGGTGTTCCGAGGTGGCCGATCACCCCCCCGACCGGGGACCGCGATCCGGTCTTGGGGCACGTGGCGCGGAGAGGGAGGATGAGCGGGAACCACCAGCAGGCGACGGCGCGGGAGGAAGCACGTGAGCGAGACGGGCACGGCCAGGAACGTCACCGGTGAGGACGAGGTCGTGGACCTCTGCCGCGAGCTGATCCGGATCGACACCAGCAATTACGGCGACCACTCGGGCCCCGGCGAACGCAAGGCGGCCGAGTACGTCGCCGAGAAGCTCGCCGAAGTGGGCCTGGAACCCCAGATCTTCGAGTCGCACCCCGGACGCGCCTCGACGGTCGCCCGGATCGAGGGCGAGGACCCGTCCCGGCCGGCGCTGCTCATCCACGGTCACACCGACGTCGTCCCGGCCAACGCGGACGACTGGACCCACCACCCCTTCTCCGGAGAGATCGCCGACGGATGCGTGTGGGGACGCGGGGCGGTCGACATGAAGGACATGGACGCGATGACCCTCGCGGTCGTCCGCGACCGGCTGCGCAGCGGGCGCAAGCCCCCGCGCGACGTCGTCGTCGCCTTCCTCGCGGACGAGGAGGCGGGCGGCACGTACGGCGCCAAGCACCTGGTGCGCGAGCACCCCGACCTGTTCGAGGGGGTCACCGAGGCGATCGGCGAGGTCGGCGGCTTCTCCTTCACCGTCAACGAGAAGCTGCGCCTCTACCTCGTCGAGACCGCCGAGAAGGGCATGCACTGGATGCGGCTCACCGTCGAGGGCACCGCTGGCCACGGCTCGATGACCAACGACGACAACGCCATCACCGAACTGTGCGAGGCCGTCGCCCGCCTCGGCCGGCACAAGTGGCCGGTCAGGATCACCAAGACGGTACGGGCCTTCCTGGACGAGCTCTCCGAGGCGCTCGGCACCGAGCTCGACCCGGAGAACATGGACGAGACCCTCGCCAAGCTCGGCGGCATCGCCCGCATGATCGGCACCACGCTGCGCAATTCGGCGGCGCCCACCATGCTCGGCGCCGGCTACAAGGTCAACGTCATCCCCGGCCAGGCCACCGCGCACGTCGACGGGCGGTTCCTGCCGGGTTACGAGGAGGAGTTCCTGGCCGACCTCGACCGGATCCTCGGCCCGCGTGTCCGGCGCGAGGACGTGCACTCCGACAAGGCGCTGGAGACCGACTTCGACGGCCGGCTCGTCGACGCCATGCAGACCGCGCTGAGCGCCGAGGACCCCATCGCCCGCGCGGTGCCGTACATGCTCTCCGGCGGCACCGACGCCAAGTCCTTCGACGATCTCGGGATCCGCTGCTTCGGTTTCGCCCCGCTGAAGCTGCCGCCGGAGCTGGACTTCGCGGGCATGTTCCACGGGGTCGACGAACGGGTCCCGGTGGAGGGGCTGAAGTTCGGAGTGCGCGTGCTCGACCGGTTCCTGGACGCGTCCTGAACCGCTGCGGCCATTCCCATTATCGGGCAACCGTACGGAGTCGACTGGGAAGAGTGAATGCGACCATAAGCTCGTAGCCTCATTACTCCGTCCTCGTTACGGGTGGTGTGATCCGCAGATGGGGATCGCATGGCCAACGAGGAGGAACAATGATCAAGAAGGTCGTCGCTGCCGCCGCTGCCACGGGTGGACTGGTTCTCGCGGGCGCGGGCCTGGCCGTCGCCGATTCGGGAGCCCAGGGTGCCGCCGTGCACTCCCCGGGCGTCGCGTCCGGCAACGTCGTCCAGGTCCCGGTGCACATCCCCGTGAACGCCTGCGGCAACACGGTCTCCGTGATCGGGCTGCTGAACCCCACCTTCGGCAACACCTGCATCAACCAGTGACGGGGCGCTTCGCCCTCCAGGGCTAGCGCTCCAGGACATTGGGCGCCCGTCGGCCCCGGAGTGCACGAATGAACTCCGGGGCCGACCGGCCTCTCATCACGTCGAAGCACCACTCGGGATTCCGCCCGACGGAATTCCCGCACAAGGTCGAAGGCAGGGATTTCAGCAAATGCGACAGGTCGCCCGCAAGGGCCTCATGACCATGGCGGCCGCGACCGGCGTGCTCGCCGCCGCGGGCGGGGCCGCCCACGCCGCCTCCGGCGCGCACGGCGCCGCCACGGGCTCGCCCGGGGTGTTCTCCGGGAACACGGTGCAGGCACCGGTGCACGCCCCGGTGAACGTCTGCGGCAACACGGTCGACGTCGTCGGCGTACTGAACCCGTCCGTGGGCAATTCCTGTGCTCATCAGGGCGGTTCCGCGGGCGGGCAGGGCGGTTCCGCC
>NZ_JBIAIG010000015.1:0-12012 GCF_042871235.1 Streptomyces sp. NPDC005931 | reverse complement strand
AGGGCGGCGCGCAGGCGGGTGGACAGGCCACGGACTCGCCCGGCGTGGCGTCCGGCAATGTCGTTCAGGTTCCGGTGCACGCCCCGGTGAACGTCTGCGGCAACACGGTCGACGTCGTCGGTGTCGGCAACGGCACCACGGACAACGAGTGCGTGACCGACAGCTCCGGCGCAGGCGCCACCCCGCCGGGCGAAGAGCCGCCCGGCGGCCCCGGCGAACCGGAGACCCCGGGCAACCCCGAGGAGCCCGGCACCCCGGAGACCCCGGGCAACCCCGAGGAGCCCGGCACCCCGGAGACCCCGCAAACCCCCGGCACCCCTGAAACCCCCGGCACCCCTGAAACCCCGGACACCCCGGACACCCCGGACACCCCGGACGAGCGGACTCCGGGCGACCGGACCCCGGACGGCCCGTCGGAGAGCCGGCCCGACGCCCCTTCCGCGGTCAGGCCTCAGCTCGCCCAGACGGGCAGTGAGCTGCCCATGGGCCTCGTCCTCCCGGTCGGCGCGGGCGCGCTGCTCGGCGGCGCGATCCTCTACCGCAAGGCACGGACCGCGGTGTGACCCCGGACCGACGGAGGGGCCCGCGGTTGCGGGGCCCCTCCGTGGGTGACTCACTCCGTCTTCCGTACCCGGCCGCCCGGAATCACCAGGTGGCACGCACCTGGCGGATGATCCGCCGCCGCAGCCGCACCCTGCGGCTGCCGTCGCGCAACAGGCTCAGTCGGTCCAACTCCCAGTGACCGTACTCCGCGTGGTCCGTCAGCAGACGTGCTGTCTCCTTGCGGGACACCCCGCGCGGTACGTACACGTCGACAAATTCGTATTCCGGCATCGCATCTATTGTGCGGGCTGGGCCCCGGTACGGATAGCGTCTGCACTATGTCTGATGCTGCGCAGCCCACCGCTGCCGAGGTACGCGCCGCCGCCGAGGCGGTCAAGACCGCGCTCGACCGCCACCTGGCCGCGGTCGAGCGCCGGTCGGGGGAGGACGACCCGGCCGTCTACGAGGCGTTCAACCAGCTGGCCGCGGCCGCGGAGGCGTACGACGAACTGCTCTACGACCGCTACGACGAGGTGACCCCCTTCGAGATCCCCGGCGCGGAGGACGCGATGCCCCCGTACACCGGCCCGGAGGAGCCGAACGCGCTCAGTGTGCTGATCCGCCGTGACTACGCCGTCGCGGAGCCGCAGCGGCTGCTGGCGCACGCGCAGCGGATCGAGGCGGCGGACGACGAGGAGGGCTCGGAGGCCTCCGCCACCGTCCATGGCGCGCTCGGCATCCTGTTCGGCGAGTTCGAGCCGGACGAGATCGCCTCGCGACACAAGGAGTTCGGACTGGAGGAGGGCGACTCCACGCTCTGGGTCACGGCCGCGGACGAACCCGCCGAACCGGGGGAGTGGCTGGAGGCCCCCTTCGAGCAGGCCGACCCCCAGCGGGTCGTGTGCCGTTTCGACGTCAGCGCGGTCTTCGACGACGACCTGGACGACGACGGCGACGACGATGCCGACGACCTCGAGGACCGGCTGAGCCCGGCCCTGGCCGAGGACGACGACCTGGAACCCCTCGACGCGGATCGCTGAGCGGCAGGCGGTGGCAGCCGGGCGAACCGGGCGGTGGCAGCAGACTCCTGCCACCGCCGCTTCGCCCGGCAGCTAGCCGGCCGACGCCGCGACCTGTGGGGCGAGCAGCACCGGTAGCCGTGTGGTCCGCGGCTTCGGACCGACCTCGGCAACGGCGTGCGCCAGCGCCTGCTCCACACCGTGCACCACGGACAGATGCCGGTCGGCCCGGCCGAACGCCGTATAGACCCAGGGCCTGCTCAGCGACTGCGCGGCGTCCCCGGGCAGCACCACGACCACGGCGGGCCACCGGCATCCCACCGCCTGATGCGCAGTGAGCGCCCACCCGTGCCGCACCGACTGCTCCACCCGCTCCTTCGGCACGACGACCCGCTCGCCCCCGCACACCAGATGCAGCCCCTCGGCGTCGGCCTTCTCCACGCGGCCCGGCAGCGTGCGCCCCGGCGCGGGCGCGTAGACCACCCGGTCCCCGGGGTCGAAGCCGCCGAACCGCCCCGGCCCCGGATTGAGCCGCTCCTTCAACGCCGCGTTCAGCACCCGGGTGCCCACTGCGCCCCCGTGCCCAGGGGTGATCACCTGTGTCTCCTCGGCCGGAACGCCGATCGCGCGCGGCACTGAGTCGACCACCAGTTGCACGGTCCGGTGCACGGCCTCGCCCGCGTCCCGCACCGGCACGATCACGACTTCCTTGCCGGGCGCCGCCACCTGGTTCAGCTCGCCCATGCCGACGCCGGAGACCAGCTCACCGAGCGGGCCCGGATCCGGCCGCCGGGAGGCGACCTGCGGGCAGACCCGCGCCGCCAGCAGATCGGCGAACACTCGCCCCGGCCCCACCGACCACAGCACGCCCGGATCCCCGGCCAGCACCAGCCGGGCCCCGTCCGGCAACGACTCCACCAGCAGGGCGGCCGCCTCGACGTCGAGCTGCGGGGCGTCCAGCACCACGAGCAGGTCGACGTCCAGCGCACCGTCGGCATCCCGGCCCGGCCCCTCGGCACCGGACAGCAGCCCCGCCACCGTGGCGACGCGGAGTCCCTCCGCCAGCGCCGCGAACCGCTCCCGCCCGAGGGGACCGTGCGCGGCGGCCCAGGCCCGCAGCCCCAGGTCCTGTGCGGCCCTCAGCAACGCGGCCGGCTCCGCCCGCGCGGCCTCACCACCCGTGTGCAGCACCAGGCCGTGCCCGGCGACCGCGCGGATCAGCTCACCCGCGGACCCCTCGGACGAAGCGGCCGCCCGCTCCCAGTCCTCACCCGGACAATCCTGCTTGGGCGCCGAGTTGACCAGCCGGGCCAGCCCGTCGGCGAGACTCTCCTCGGCGAGCGCGTACCGCTCCAGCCCCACCAGGACTCGGACGGGCACCTCCTCGTCCTCGGCGGAGGCGACGGCCCCCTCCACCGCGTCCTGGAAGACGAGGACATCGCCCTGCGCGACGGCGTCTTGCACCGCGCCCTCGGCGTCCCGCACGCCCTGTCGGCCCAGGGCGGTGACGAGCACGGGCATCTCCAGCGCGGTGTGCCCGGCCAGGGCGGCCTGATCCAGCAGCCACACGGTGACGGCCCGGCCCCGCCGCTCGTCGTCCGGCCCGGCCTCCGCGCCGAGCAGCGCCCGCGCGAACCCGTCCGCCTGCTCGGGCCGCACCCCGGCCACCCGCAGCAACTGCCAAGGATCCGCGCGCAGCTCCTCCGGCGCACCCTCGCCCAGTACCGCCGCGGCCTGCACGGCGAGCCCCTCGGGCGCACCGCCCTGCACGAGCACCTCGCGCACGCCCCGCACGACCGAGGAGGACGGCGCCGCCCCGGCGGCCACCACCGCCGCCGCCGGCCGCGCCGGCTCCGGAGCGGGCCGCCGCGGGGCCGGAGTCTCGGTGAACACCGGGGCCACCGGCTTCTCACCGCTCTCCACGGCCCGCACGGCGGCGAGCAGGTCGGCGGCCCTGCCCCTCAGCTTCGCTCCGGCCTCGACGGGACCCTGCTTCTCCGCCTTCCTCCGCTCGATCCGCTCCCGCTCGATCCGCTGCGCCTGGAGCTCGGCCTCGGCCTCGGACACCTGCGCCTGCGACGACGCGGCGTCCGCACCCATGGCCGGCTTCTCCGGCTCGGCGTCCTCCGTGGTCTCGGGCGGCTCCGTGCTCACAGCGTGCTCCAGTCGTGATCGGGATAGCGGTGCACGGGCGCCGACACGTCGTCGAGCGCCCGGCAGATCTCGTCAGGAAGACTAAGGGCCTCCACTGACAACGCCGCCGTGAGCTGCTGCGCGTTGCGTGCACCGACGATCGGGGCGGTGACCCCGGGCCGGTCCCGCACCCATGCCAGCGCCACCTGGAGGGCGGTCACCGCGAGCCCGTCCGCCGCGGTCGTGACGGCGTCCACGATCCGGCCGGCCGTGTCGTCCAGGTACGGCGCGACGAACGGGGAGAGGTGCTCGGAGGCGCCCCGGGAGTCCGGCGGTGTGGCGTCGTTGCGGTACTTGCCGGTGAGCACGCCCCTGCCCAGTGGCGAGGACGGAAGCAGCCCGATCCCCAGATCGACGGCCGCGGGCAGCACCTCGCGCTCCACACCCCGCTGGAGCAGCGAGTACTCCATCTGCGTGCTCGCCAGCCGGGTGCGCGCCCCCGGCACCGCCAGCTGCCAGGTCGCCGCCTTCGCCAGCTGCCACCCGCAGAAGTTGGACACCCCGGCGTAGCGCACGCGCCCGCTGCCCACCGCGATGTCGAGGGCCTGGAGCGTCTCCTCCAGGGGCGTGGTCGGGTCGTAGGCGTGCACGTGCCACACGTCGACGTAGTCGGTGCCGAGGCGGGCGAGGGAGGCGTCCAGCGCGGCGAGCAGATGCCCGCGGGAGCCGTCGAAGCGCCGGTCCGGGTCCGGCACGCTGCCGGCCTTCGTCGAAATCACCAGGTCCCGGCGCGGTACGAGCCCGTCCATGAGCCTGCCGAGCAGATACTCGGCCTCGCCGTCCCCGTACACGTCCGCGGTGTCGACGAGGTTCCCGCCCGCTTCCCAGAACGTCTTCATGAGGTCGGCGGCGTCGTGCTCGTCGGTGTCCCGTCCCCAGGTCAGGGTCCCCAGACCGATCCTGGACACACGCAGGCCGGTGCGGCCGAGATGCCTCTGCTCCATGAACGCCGAGATTACTGTTCGGACGCGGGGGTGTGGGGGCCTGTGGACAACGGTTTTCCCAGCCCGGGGGAGCCGTGGTGCCCCGTCGGGGGCGTGACTGCCCGCGGACGGACGGCTCCGGGCGACCCCACAACCGCAGAGGCCGCGCACACCCCACCCGCCCGTCGGCGGTATAGGGTCTGCCCACAAGCGACGTTACTCACCGGTAAAGGGGAGACGGCCATGCAGCTCGGGATCAACCTCGGCTACTGGGGCGCGGGAATGGACGCGGACAACCTCGCCGTGGCGCAGGAGGCCGACCGCCTCGGATACGCGGTCTGCTGGGCCGCCGAGGCCTACGGCTCCGACGCCGCCACCGTCCTCACCTGGGTCGCCGCCCAGACGGAACGCATCGACGTCGGCTCGGCGATCTTCCAGATCCCCGCCCGCCAGCCCGCGATGACCGCGATGACCGCCGCCACCCTGGACTCCCTCTCCGGCGGCCGGTTCCGCCTCGGCCTCGGCGTCTCGGGCCCCCAGGTCTCCGAGGGCTGGTACGGCGTCAAGTTCGACAAGCCGCTCGCCCGCACCCGCGAGTACGTCGAGATCGTCCGCAAGGCCATGACCCGGGAGCGCCTCTCCTACGAGGGCGAGCACTGGACCCTTCCGC
The DNA here is from genome assembly GCF_042871235.1 of Streptomyces sp. NPDC005931. Taxonomy (NCBI): domain Bacteria; kingdom Bacillati; phylum Actinomycetota; class Actinomycetes; order Kitasatosporales; family Streptomycetaceae; genus Streptomyces; species Streptomyces sp. NPDC005931. The sequence goes on along the minus strand of NZ_JBIAIG010000015.1, from coordinate 6,664 downwards.
TCCCCGGTGGCCCCGGCAAGCCCATCAAGCTCACGGTGCACCCCCAGCGCGAGCACATCCCGCTCTACATCGCGGCGATCGGCCCCAAGAACCTCGAGCAGACCGGTGAGATCGCCGACGGCGCCCTGCTGATCTTCCCGTCCGCGGACCACCTCGAGGACACCGCCGTCACGCACCTGAGGGCCGGCCGTGAGAAGGCCGGCAAGAGCCTCGACGGCTTCGACATCTGCCCCACGGTCCCCCTCGCCGTCGGCGACGACAAGGACGTCACGACCCTCGCCGACACCTTCCGCCCCTACACCGCGCTGTACGTCGGCGGCATGGGCAGCCGCAAGCAGAACTTCTACAACCAGCTCGCACAGCGCATGGGGTACGAGAAGGAAGCCGCCGAGATCCAGGACAAGTACCTGTCCGGCGACAAGCAGGGCGCGGCAGCCGCCGTACCGCACGACCTGATCGACCGGACCACCCTCCTCGGCTCCGTCGACCGCATCGCCGACCGCATGAAGGCCTACGCCGCCGCCGGAGTCACCACCCTCACCCTCGCTCCGGCGGGCTTCACGCTCGACGAGCGCCTCGCATCCCTCCGCGCCGGCGTCGAGGCCCTGGAGCGCGCCGGACTCGCCTAGCTAGAACCGGTCAAGTGGATCACGCCGCGGACGCGGGGTCCGGCACGCGCTCTGGAGCAACGGCCGAAAACCGGCCGGGTGTGCGGTCGGCGCGACCGCGGAAGTTCCACGGCCGTGGTGGGGGCTCGGGGGTCCACCCCGCCACGGCCGTCAAGGAGTACAACGCTCCAAGGGCCCCACGGTTACGTCTCCCTCCTACCGATCCCGTCCCCCTTTTGGCGGAGTTGCCCGGTACACCTGTTGCCGCGCCCCCGTGCCCGCACTTGACTCGTTCTTCGCGGAGCGACGCGGAACGCGCGGACGCCGAGGAAGCCTGCGGAGAGGTGACCAACGATGCTGTCGGCCAAGAGTCTGTTCCAGGAGATCCTCGACAACGACGAGTCCTTCGCCCTGTTCTGCTCCATCGCCGCAGGCGGCGAGTCCCAGGGAGGCTGGGAGAACGCCCGCATCGCCGCCCTGGTCCCCGAGGCGGAACGCGCGCTCGCACCCAAGATCACCCGTCACGGTGCCGACGAGGACAAGCACGGCCGCATCTTCGACGCCCTGATGAAGAAGCGCGGCGTGCGGCCCGTCCCCGTCCCGGCGGAGACCGACTACACGATGCTGCTCGAGAAGAAGGGCATCGGTCTGGCGCACGACCGGCTCAAGCGCGACGAACCGCTCACCGTCCAGGACATCGTCACCTACCTCTCGCACAGCAGGGTCACCGAGCAGCGCGCCTCCGAGCAGATGGAGCTGCTCCGCAAGCACTTCGCCGACCATCCCGAGCTCGGCCGCGCGGTCAGGATGATCTCCAACGACGAGGACAACCACCTGGCCTACTGTCACGAGGAACTGCTGCGCCTCGCCCGCGCCGGCCACGGCCGTGCCATCCAGCGCACGCTGCGCACGTGCGCGCTCGCCGAGATCGCCGTCTACCGGGACGTGAGCCTGGCGGTGATGGCCCACATGGGCCGCATCCTGGGCTGGTCCCGGGCGAAGTCGGTGCTCCTGGCGGCCGGCATCCAAGCGGTGTACGCGTACGAACGCGCGGGCGGGTGGCGCCGCATGGTCTCCCTGAGGACGCCCGAGCGCCGCAACGCGCTGGGCGGCCCGGCCGACCCGGCACCGGAATTCGCGTGAGGACCGCCTGCCGGGACGAACTCCCGCAGCCCTCGCCTACATCCAACCCCGCCGCTTGAACAAGCGGAACAGCACGACCTCCAGCACCGCCATCACCACGACCACCGCCGGATAGGACCACGTCCACCGCAACTCGGGCATGTGCTCGAAGTTCATCCCGTAGATCCCCGCGATCATCGTGGGGATCGCGGCCATCGCCGCCCACGCGGAGATCTTCCGCATGTCGTCGTTCTGCCGCACGCTCATCTGCGCCAGATGGGCCGAGAGGATGTCCGAGACCAACCGGTCCAGCCCCTCCACGGACTCGTTCACCCGCGTGAGGTGGTCGTGCACGTCACGGAAGAACGGCCGCGCCTTCTCCGCCACGAACGGCACGGCCGTGCCGAGCGTCCCGACACCCACCCCCGCGAGCCGCGTCAGCGGCACCGCCAGCGGTCCCGTCGCCCGCCGGAACTCGAGGATCTGCCGCTTGAAGTTGTAGATCCGCGACGCGGTGTGCCGCGACCCCCCGCCGTCCGGCGAGAACACCTCCGCCTCCAGTTCCTCCAGGTCGGCATGCAACTCCGTCGCCACCTCCAGGTAGTGGTCGACGGTGGCGTCGGCGATCGCGTACAGCACCGACGTCGGCCCCTTGACCAGCAGCTCCGGCTCCCGCTCCAGCCGGCTGCGCACCGCCTTCAGCGGGGACGCCTCGCCATGTCGCACGGTCACCACGAACGAGTCGCCGAGGAAGATCATGACCTCCCCGGAGGACACCGTGTCGCTCTCCGGTTCGTACCCGACCGGCTTGAGCACCAGGAAGAGCGAGTCGTCGTACACCTCCAGCTTGGGCCGCTGGTGTGCCTTGAGGGCGTCCTCCACCGCCAGCGGGTGCAGGGCGAACTCCTGCGAGACCCGGTCGAACTCGTCCTCCGTCGGCTCGTGCAGTCCGATCCAGACGAAACCCCCCGCCGACCGAGCCTCGTCCAGTGCGTCGGAGAAGTCCTCGGGCCCCTCCGACCGGTGCCCCTCCCGGTAAATGGCACAGTCGACGATCACGGAGCGCACTCTCCCCTCGCTCGACGGACACCGCACGCGCGCGTGCGCCTACCCTGGGCCGCATGCCCACGTTGCTCCTGGTCCGGCACGGACGTTCCACCGCCAACACCGAAGGGGTGCTCGCCGGCTGGACGCCCGGCGTCACCCTCGACGAACGCGGGGCCGCACAGGCCGCCGCACTGCCCGGCCGGCTCGCCGCCCTGACGCTCTCGGAGATCGTCACCAGCCCGCTCCAGCGCTGCCGGGAGACGATCCGGCCGCTGCTGGACGCACGGCCCGGTCTCCACCCGCACACCGACGACCGCATCGGGGAGTGCCACTACGGCGACTGGTCCGGCCGCAAGCTCGCCGAGCTCAAGGACGAGCCCCTGATGGAGGTCGTGCAGGCCCACCCGTCCGCGGCGGCGTTCCCCGGCGGGGAATCCATGCGCGCGATGCAGACACGCGCCGCCGAGGCGGTGCGCGAGTGGAACGCGCGCGTGGAGCGCGACCACGGCGCCGATGCCGTCTACCTCATGTGTTCGCACGGGGACATCATCAAGTCTCTCGTCGCCGACGCACTCGGGCTTCATCTCGACCTCTTCCAGCGGATTTCCGTCGAACCGTGTTCCATCACCGCGATCCGTTACACCCGGCTGCGCCCCTTTCTCGTCCGCCTCGGCGACACGGGCGACTTCGCGTCGCTGGCGCCGCGCGAGGAGCCGCCGGCCGACGACGCCCCCGTCGGGGGTGGTGCGGGAGCACCGTGATCGTCGGCCGCAGTAGGGTGAAGCGGTCGCGGAGTTGCGCTCCCGTGTGAAAGTCGCCCCTCCCGCCCCTTGTGCCCCCGCCCCTTCCCCGCACTCTCAATGGAGACAGGACGTGTCCCGTCAGGTGTTCCTCTACGACCCACCGGAACGTTTCGTGGCCGGTACGGTCGGACTGCCAGGGCGCCGAACGTTCTTCCTCCAGGCCTCCGCCGGCTCCCGGGTGACCAGCGTGGCCCTGGAGAAGACACAGGTCGCCGCGCTCGCCGAGCGCATGGACGAGTTGCTCGACGAGGTCGTACGCCGCAGCGGCGGCAACGCCGCGGTGCCCGCGATGGCACCGGCGGAGATCACCGACACCGCCCCGCTGGACACCCCCGTGGAGGAGGAGTTCCGCGTGGGCACCATGGCGCTCGCCTGGGACGGCGAGGAGCAGCGCATGATCGTCGAGGCCCAGGCGCTCGTCGAACTGGACGCCGACTCCGAGGAGGACCTCGCCGAGGCCGAGGAGCGGCTGCTCCAGGACGAGGAGAACGGACCCCCGATGCTCCGGGTCCGGCTCACCGGCGCGCAGGCCCGGGCCTTCGCCAAGCGCGCCCTCGAGGTCGTGAACGCCGGGCGGCCGCCGTGCCCGCTGTGCAGCCTGCCCCTCGATCCGGAAGGACACGTATGTCCGCGCCAGAACGGATACCGCCGCGGAGCGTGACGGCCGCCGACCCGGCCGCCGCGGTGCTGCTCGCCGAGGGCGACCTGAGTGTGCGCGGACGCATCCGTGAGGCGTCGAACGCGGCGCTGTACTGCACCGTCACGCACGGGGGCCGCGAAGCCGCATGCGTCTACAAGCCGGTCGCGGGGGAGCGGCCCCTGTGGGATTTCCCCGACGGGACGCTCGCCGCGCGGGAGGTCGCCGCGTACGAGGTGTCCGAGGCGACCGGCTGGGGGATGGTGCCGCCCACCGTGCTGCGCGACGGCCCCTACGGCGAAGGCATGTGCCAGCTGTGGATCGAGCCGGAACCCGGCGCGGAGCTGCTCGCCCTGGTCGACGGGGAGGAGCCCGGCCCCGGCTGGAAGGCGATCGGGTTCGCCGAGTCCGGGGAGGGGCGGACGGCGCTGCTGGTGCACGCCGACGACGAGCGGCTGCGGCGGCTCGCCGTGCTGGACGCGGTGATCAACAACGCCGACCGCAAGGGCGGGCACCTGCTGCCCACCGCGGACGGCCGGCTGTACGGCATCGACCACGGGGTCACCTTCAACGCCGAGAACAAGCTGCGCACGCTGCTGTGGGGCTGGGCGGGCGAGCCGCTGACGCAGGAGGCGGTGGACGTCCTGCGCGGCCTGGCCGGGGCCCTCGTCCCGGGTGCGCCGCTCGCCACCCGGCTGGCCCCGCTGATCACCCCGGCGGAGCTGGACGCCACCCGCGCCCGCGTCGAGGCCCTGCTCACCACGGGCACCCACCCGGAACCGACCGGCGAGTGGCCGGCGATCCCCTGGCCACCGGTGTGACACGCAGCCCTCGGCCACCGGTGTGACACGCAGCCCTCGGCCACCGGTGTGCCCCGGAGCTGGAGCCCCGGGGCAATGCGGCGTCCTGCGCCGCGTCCGGGAGCGCCGGGGCCTGCGCCCTCCGTTCTCGCCGGAGCGGGGGCCGGCGCGGGCCGTCGGCAGCACGCGAAGCCGTTGCGCGCAAGACCGCCCTTCCGGCCGTCCGGTCCGCTCCGGTTCGTATCCGGAACTGCGGTCCGGTTAGGCTCATGGCATGCATGCCTGGCCCGCTTCCGAGGTCCCCGCCCTGCCTGGTCAGGGCCGCGACCTGAGGATCCACGACACCGCGACCGGGGGTCTGGTCCACCTCGACCCCGGTCCCGTCGCCCGTATCTACGTCTGCGGCATCACGCCGTACGACGCCACCCACATGGGGCACGCGGCGACCTACAACGCGTTCGACCTCGTGCAGCGCGTGTGGCTCGACACCAAGCGGCAGGTTCACTACGTCCAGAACGTCACCGACGTCGACGATCCGCTGCTGGAGCGGGCCGAGCGGGACGGCCTCGACTGGGTCGCCCTCGCCGAGCGGGAGACCTCCCTCTTCCGTGAGGACATGACCGCCCTGCGGATGCTCCCGCCGCGGCACTACATCGGCGCCGTCGAGGCGATACCCGGCATCGTCCCGCTCGTCGAACGGCTGCGGGAGCTCGGCGCGGCCTACGAACTGGACGGCGACATCTACTTCTCCGTGGAGTCCGACCCCCACTTCGGACAGGTCTCCCGCCTCGACGCCGACGCCATGCGGCTGCTGTCCGCCGAGCGCGGCGGCGACCCGGACCGTCCGGGCAAGAAGAACCCGGTCGACCCGATGCTCTGGATGGCCGCCCGCGAGGGCGAGCCGAGCTGGGACGGCGGTTCGCTGGGCCGGGGCCGACCCGGCTGGCACATCGAGTGCGTGGCCATCGCCCTCGACCACCTCGGCATGGGCTTCGACGTCCAGGGCGGCGGATCCGACCTGGCCTTCCCGCACCACGAGATGGGTGCCTCGCACGCCCAGGTGCTCACCGGCGAGTTCCCCATGGCCACGGCGTACGTGCACGCCGGCATGGTTGCGCTGCACGGCGAGAAGATGTCCAAGTCCAAGGGCAATCTGGTGTTCGTCTCGCGGCTGCGGCGCGAGGGCGTCGACCCGGCCGCGATCCGCCTGGCCCTGCTCGCCCACCACTACCGCGCGGACTGGGAGTGGACCGACCAGGTCCTCCAGGACGCCGTGGCCCGGCTGGGGCGCTGGCGTGCCGCGGTCTCCCGCCCCGACGGCCCGCCCGCCGCGGCGCTCGTCGAGGAGATCCGCGAGGCCCTCGCCGACGACCTGGACGCCCCCTCCGCGCTCGCCGCGGTAGACCGCTGGGTGGCGCTCCAGCAGGAAACCGGCGGCACGGACCCGGGCGCGCCCGGAGTCGTCTCCCGCGCGGTGGACGCGCTGCTCGGCGTGGCCCTGTAACCCCGGGAACGCGGGCGGGGGGGCCCCCCCCCCGGGGGGGGGGCCCCCCCCCCCGGGCCCCGGCGCCCCCCCCCCCCAACCCCCCCGCCAACCCCGCGGGCCCGCCCCCCCCCGGGGGGGGGGGGGGCGCGGGGCCCCCCCCC
>NZ_JBIAIG010000014.1:0-177120 GCF_042871235.1 Streptomyces sp. NPDC005931 | reverse complement strand
AGAAGGTCCTGACCGACCACGCGGACATCGCACAGGCGGCCGTCGTCGTCCGAGAGGACCAGCCCGGCGACACCCGCCTCGTCGCCTACGTCGTCCCCGACACCGCCGCAACGGCGAGGGACGAGGAGGAGCCGAGCCAGATCGGCGAGTGGCGGGATCTGTACGACTCGCTGTACTCCGCGCCCGGTTCGGAGTTCGGCGAGGACTTCTCCGGCTGGAACAGCAGTTACGACGGCAGGCCGATCCCGCTGCCCGAGATGCGGGAGTGGCGTGCGGCCACGGTCGAGCGGATCAGGGCACTCAGGCCCGGCCGCGTGCTGGAGATCGGAGTGGGCACCGGTCTGCTCCTGGCCCGGCTGGCGCCCGAGTGCGAGGAGTACTGGGGCACCGACTTCTCCCCGGTCGTCGTGGAGGCGCTGCGGCGCCATGTCGACGCCGATCCCGAGCTGGCCCGGCGGGTGAGGCTTCGTGTGCAGGCCGCGCACGAGCACGGCGGGCTTCCGCGGGACCACTTCGACACGATCGTGCTCAACTCGGTCGTCCAGTACTTCCCGAACGCCGGATACCTGGCACAGGTCGTCGAGCAGGCCTTCCGTCTGCTCGCGCCCGGTGGCGCCCTGTTCATCGGTGACGTCCGCAACCCGCGGCTGCTGCGCACCTTCGCCGCCGGTGTGCACACGGCGCGTGCCGAGAACCCGGCCGACACGGCCGCGATCCGCCGTGCCGTCGAACAGAGCCTGGTCCTGGAGAAGGAACTCCTCGTCGACCCCGAGTACTTCACCGCCCTCACCCACCACGTCCCCGACCTCGCGGGCACCGACATCCAGCTCAAGCGCGGCACCGCCCACAACGAACTCACCCGCTACCGCTACGACGTCACCCTCTACAAGACCGGCATCGCACCCCAGCCCCTCACCGACGCCCCCACCCGGCCCTGGACCCGCGACCTGGGCGCCCTCGCCGATCACCTGCGGACCGCGCGGCCCGACCGGCTGCGGGTGACCGGTGTGCCCCACACGCGCATCGCGCCGGACCTCGCCGTACAGCGCGCGCTCGAATCCGGTACGGCACCGGAGGACCGGGTCGCGCCCGGCGTCGATCCGGAGGACCTCCACCGCCTCGGCGAGGAGCATGGCTACTGGACCGCGATCAGCTGGAACGCCCACGACCCGGCCGCCCTCGACGTCACCTACGTCAAGGCCGAACTGCTCGGGGGCAGTGTTCCCGTCGGTGCCTACGCGCCCACGGGTGCCGCCGGCCCCGGCACGCCGCTGTCGTCCTGGACCACCAGCCCGGCCACCGGCCGGGGCACCGGCGCCCTGCTCACGGCCGTGCGCGAGCACCTGCGCCGTCATCTGCCCGAGTACATGCGCCCCGCCGCCGTCGTCCCGCTCGACCGGCTTCCGCTCACCGCCAACGGCAAGCTCGACCGTGCCGCGCTGCCCGCGCTCCACCCCGAGCGCGCCGACATCGGCCGGGCGCCCGCCACGCCGCAGGAGCAGGTCGTCTGCGAGCTGTTCGCCGAGGTGCTGGGCCGCCCGGTGGTCGGTGTGACCGAGGACTTCTTCGACCTGGGCGGGCACTCGCTGCTGGCCACCCGGCTGATGGCCCGGCTGCGCGCGGCTTTCGGCGTCGAGCTGGGGCTGCGGAGCCTGTTCGAGGCGCCGACACCCGCCGGGATCGCGGCCCGCCTCGACGTCGACGACGCGGACGGCTCGTACGAGGTGGTGCTGCCGCTGCGCACCGGAGGCAGCAGGCCGCCGCTGTTCTGCATCCATCCGGGCGGAGGCATCAGCTGGTCGTACAGCGCGCTCATCAAACACCTGGGACCGCAGTACCCGTTGTACGGCATCCAGGCGCGCAGCCTGGCCCGCCCGGAACCCCGGCCGGGCAGCATCGAGGAGATGGCGGTGGACTACGCCGACCAGATCCAGACCGTGCAGCCGCACGGGCCGTACCACTTGGCCGGCTGGTCGTTCGGCGGGCTCTGCGCGCACGCCCTGGCCGCGGAGTTCCAGCGGCGCGGCGAACCGGTGGCGCTGGTCGCGGTGCTCGACGTGATCCCCGACTGGCAGGGTCTCACCCACGCCGACGTACCCGCCCCCGACGACCGGGTGATGCTGCTGTACCACGTCGGTCTCGTCGATGACGGCAGCCACCGCCACGACGACGAGGAGATGACCTTCGCCAAGGCGCGGGAGATCCTGCGCCGCCAGGGCAGCGTGCTGGCCAACCTGGAGGAGGACAGGCTCACGACGATCACCGAGATCTCGGCGAACAACACCCACCTGACCGTCGACTACCGGCCCGGCCCGATCGACGGCGACCTGCTGCTGATCGCCTGCTCGGAGCAGCAGGACCCGCCGGTCGACGCCGCGGCCTGGCAGCCGTACGTCCGCGGCACCGTCGAGGCCCATGTGGTCCCCGGCGAGCACGGGACGATGCTGACCCGCTCGGACACCCTGACCGAGATCGGCCGGATCCTCTCGGCCAAGCTCCAGGAACTCACCGGCGACGAGTGACCTTCGCCGGCCGCCCACCGGGCACCACCGTCCGCTTTTTGCGAGGACCGACACCCGAGGACTGACAACGATGCTGACCGACGTGCTCTCCGTCGACCTGGCCAAGGCCTTGGCTGCCGTGGACGGCTGGCTGAGCGACTACATCCGCCGACCGCACAGCGAGCTCGGACGCCCCGGCCCGGTGTGCCCGTTCGTCGAACCGGCCCAGCGCGCCGGTGCGCTGGAGATCCGGGTCAGGCTGGTCGGCCCCACCCCGAGCCAGACCCTGATCGACGAGATCGTCCGCTGTGGCCTGGACGAGTTCAGCGAGGTCGACTGGAGGTCCGGCAACCCGAATCTGCGCTCGCTGCTGCTCGTCCTGCCGGACCTGCCGTCCGAGCACCTGCACCTGCTGGACGCGGCGCACACCGCGCTGAAACCGGAGAGCGTGCGGCGCGGACTGATGATCGCCCAGTTCCACGAGAAGTGCCGGGAGAAGGCCGCCCGCAACCCGGCGTTCGAGGTGAGCTACGCCCCGGTGCCGATGATGGCGGTGCGGTCGATGGCGATCCACGACGTGCTGTTCCTGGCGGAACGGCGGGAGTGGTTCGAGGAGTACGCGCGCCGCTTCGGGGCCCGCTACCACAACTCGGCGCACGGCATCGACCCGTTGCTGACCGAGGTGTACGAACGGGCTCGTGCCGCCTACAGGCCGGGGAGCTGAGCGTATGCGCGACGAACCGCGGCCCGGGGCCACCCGGTGACCGGCGCCGCCGTGTACCGGGGCATGGACCGGGCCACGCTGGACCGGCAGTACTCGCCGAGTTCCCGCGTGCCGAGCCTGGACGCCTACCTCCGTGAGTACGAGCGGCTGAGCGAGGCCGCCCGCCGGGACCACCCGGTGCGGACCGCTCTCGCCTACGGCCCGCACCCGGCGGAGACGCTCGACTACTTCCCCGGCACCGGCCCGGGGCGGGCGCCGCTGCTGGTGTTCGTGCACGGCGGGAACTGGCAGGCGCTGGGCCGCGCCGAATCGGCGTTCCCGGCGCCGCCGTTGCTGGCCGCCGGTGCGGCGGTCGCGGTGATCGAGTACGCGTTGGCACCGGATGTCGGCCTGGACGCCATGGCGGGAATGGTGCGGCGGGCCGTGGACTGGCTGCTGCGGCACGCGGACCGGCTCGGGTTCGCCCCGTACCGCCTCCATCTGTGCGGCACCTCCGCCGGCGCGCACCTGGCCGCGATGGCCCTGCTGCCCGACCCGCCGGTCGGCCCGGACGTGTCCGGCCGGATCGCCGGGGCGGTGCTGCTCAGCGGCATGTACGACCTGGAGCCGGTCCGGCTGTCGTACGTCAACGACGCACTGCGGCTGGACGAGGCCGCGGCGCGCCGCAACAGCCCGCTCGGCCGACTGCCGGCACGGCTGCCCGAGGTGGTGGTCGCCCGCGGCGGGAACGAGACCGAGGAATACGTCCGCCAGCACGACCGGATGGTGACGGCGCTGCGCCCCAGGACAGCGGTGACGGAGGTCGTCGCCGAGCGGCGCAACCACTTCGACCTCCCCTACGACCTGGGGGCGCGGGGCACCGGGCTGGGCGACGCGGTCCTTGCGCAGATGCGACTGGGAGGAACGACCACATGACCACCGAGCAGACCACCCAGAGCCCCGGGTGTCCGCTGTCCGCCGGATCCCCGCCGGGCACCACCCCGTACGCGCAGTACGCGCGGATGGACGAACTGCTGGCGCTGCAGCATCCGCTCAGCTCGGCACGGACCGAGCCGGGGTTCATCATCATGAGCCAGGTCAAGGAGCTGCTGTTCAAACTGCTGAACATCGAACTCACCGCCGCGCGGGACCAGTTGGCCGAGGACCGGCTCGCCGACGCACTGTGGACGCTGCGTCGCGCCGCGCGGGTGCAGCAGGTCCTGCTGGTCTCGTGGGAGACGTTCTCCGTACTGTCTCCCGCGGAGTTCGCCGAGTTCCGGGACGTCCTGGGGACGGCCTCCGGCTTCCAGTCGGCCGGCTACCGGCGCCTCGAGTTCCTGCTCGGCAACAAGAACCCCGCGATGACCGAGCCGCACCGCAGCACGGCCGGCCACGACGCGGTCGTCGGCCAGCTCCACGAGCCGAGCCTGTACGACGCCGCGCTCGCGCTGCTGGCCCGCCGCGGGCTGCTCACGCCGGGCGACTGCCCGGACCGGGACACCACCCGGCCGTACCGCAGCGGCGCGGAGGTCGAGGAGGCCTGGCGCTCGGTCTACCGGGACCCCGTCCACCACCACGACCTGCATCTGCTGGCCGAAGCGCTGATGGACACCGCCGACCAGTTCGCCCGCTGGCGTTACACCCATCTGGTGACCGTGCAACGGATGCTGGGCGACAAGCCCGGCACCGGCGGCACCGAGGGCGTGGCCTGGCTCGCCCGGATCAGTGAGCACCGCTTCTTCCCGGAGCTGTGGTCGGTGCGCTCCACGCTCTGACCCGCCCGGCCGGTGACGGCCTCCCCGCAGACGGCAGGAACACGGCAGACGACGACACGAGAGACGAGGAGGGCCGATGGAGGGCGGGATCCCGCGCACGGTGGCCGAGGAACTGGACGCGGCCGACCCGCTGGCCCCGTTCCGGAAGCGGTTCGTCATCACCGATCCGGAGCTGATCTACCTGGACGGCAACTCGCTGGGGCGGCTGCCCGCGGCCACGCCGGACGTGCTGCGGGCCGTGGTGGAGGAGGGCTGGGGCGGGGGCCTGGTGCGGTCGTGGGAGGGCTGGATCGACTGGGGCGCCCGGCTCGGCGACCGCCTCGCCGAGCACGTACTCGGTGCCGGGCCCGGCGAGGTGGTGGTCTCGGACTCCACGTCGGTCAACCTCTACAAGCTGGCCGGCGCCGCCCTGGACGCGGCTCCGGAGCGCGGCACGGTCCTGATGGACGCCGAGGACTTCCCGACCAACCGGTACGTCCTCCAGGGCCTCGCCGAGCAGCGCGGGCTGCGGCTGCGCCGGCTCCCCTCCGCACTCGACGGCGGCCTCGACCTCGACGTGCTGCGCTCCGCCCTGGACCGGGACGTCGCTCTGGTGGTGCTGTCGCTGGTGTCCTACCGCAGCGGGGCGCTGCTGGACATGGCGGAGATGAACGAACTGGCCCGCGCGGTCGGCGCGCGGGTCCTGTGGGATCTGTCGCACGCCGCCGGAGCCGTCCCCGTCGACCTGGCCGCGACCGGTGCGGAGCTCGCCGTCGGGTGCACGTACAAATACCTCAACGGCGGCCCGGGTTCACCCGCTTTCCTCTACGTGTGCCGCGCCCTGCAGTCCCGGCTGCGGCAGCCGGTGTGGGGCTGGTTCGGGCAGCGCGAGCAGTTCCTGATGGGCCCCGACTACGATCCGGTGCCGGGCATCGAGCGGTTCCTGGTGAGCACGCCGCCGCTGCTGTCGCTGGCGGCGATCGATCCGGCCCTCGCCCTGGTCGAGGAGGCCGGCGTGGCGCGGATCAGGGCGAAGGGGCTGCGGCTGGGCCGGCTGGCCGACGATCTGGCGGATGCCTGGCTCACCCCGCTGGGTTTCCGGCCGGCCTCGCCCCGCCCGCCGGAGCGGCGCGGTGCGCACCTGTCGCTGCACCACCCCGACGCCTGGCGGATCTGCCAGGCGCTTGCCGCGGACGCGAAGGTCGTCTGCGACTACCGGGTCCCGGACCGGCTGCGGATCGGCCCGTCCCCGCTCTACACCCGGTTCACCGACGTATGGGACGCGCTGGCCCGCATCCGCGAGGTCGTGGCCGAGGGCACCTACGCCTCCCGGCCCGCCGGCCTGGCGCGGGTGACCTGACCACCTCCTGCACGAGACCCACCACCTCAGCCGATACGGAGTGCCCATGGCAAACGCATCCCCGCTCACCACCGACGGACTGGTACAGATCCTGTTCGGCTCCTCGGCCTTCCAGATGCTCAACGCCGGCCGCAATCTGGGGCTGTTCACCCTGTTGCACCGGCGGCCGGGCCTGACCCCGCCGCAGATCGGCCGGGAACTCGCCCTGGAGGAGCGCCCGGTGCAGATCCTGCTGCTCGGCACCACTGCCCTGGGGCTGACGGTCCGTCAAGGCGACGCGTACGAGAACGCCGATGTGCTGAACGGCCTGTTCTCGGACGGGACCTGGGAGATCATCGAGGACCTGATCGAGTACGAGGAGCGGATCGTCCGGCCCGCCGAGGTGGACTTCACCCAGTCGCTGCGCGAGAACACCAACGTCGGCCTGCGACGGATCAAGGGCACGGGGGAGGACCTGTACCACCGGCTGTCCGCGGATCCCGACCTCGAGCAGCTGTTCTACCGCTGCATGCGGTCCTGGTCCCGGCTGTCGAATCCCGTGCTGGTGGAGAAGGCCGACCTCACCGGTGTGCGCCGGGTGCTCGACGTGGGCGGCGGCGACGCCGTCAACGCCATCGCTCTCGCCGAGGCCAACCCCGGTGTCGAGTTCACCGTCCTCGATCTCCCCGGCACGGTGGAGATCGCCCACCGCAAGATCACCGAGCACGGCCTGGAGGACCGGATCTCCGTCCGGGCCGCGGACATCTTCGCCGACCCCTATCCGACGGGGCACGACTGTGTGCTCTTCGCCAACCAGCTGGTGATCTGGTCGCCGCAGGAGAACGTGCGTCTGCTGTGCAAGGCGCACGCGGCCCTGCCGGACGGCGGGCGGGTCCTGGTGTTCAACGCCATGTCCGACGACAGCGGCGACGGACCGCTGTACGCGGCCCTGGACAACGTGTACTTCGCGACGCTGCCCGCCGCGAGCAGCACGATCTACCGGTGGGGCCAGTACGAGGAGTGGTTCGCCGCGGCCGGTTTCGTGAAGCCCGAGCGGCTGCCCGGCGGCCGGTGGACGCCGCACGGCGTGATCAGCGCGGTCAAGTGACGCCCCAGCGAGAACCGGAGCCGACCATGTCCCACACGTTCCAGGACGCCCGGCCGGCCGGTGGGGGAGCGGTGTGCCCCGCAGGCCCGCACATGATGGACCCGGACCTGCTCGCGGACCCCTTCGGCGGTTACGGCCGGCTGCGCGAGCAGGGCCCGGTCGTCCGCGGCCGGTTCGTCGACGGCACTCCGGTGTGGTTCGTCACCCGCTACGACGACGTCCGCGCGGTGCTGCGCGATCCCCGGTTCGTGAACACCCCCTCCCACGTGCCCGGCGAAGGGGGTGCGGATCCGCGCGAGGGCATGATGGAGCTGCTCAAGGTCCCCGAACACCTGCGGGTCTACCTGCTCGGCTCCATCCTGGACAGCGACCCGCCGGACCATCCCAGGCTGCGCCGCCTGGTGACCCGGGCGTTCGCGGCCCGCCGCATCCTCGATCTGCGCGCCGGTATCGAGCGGATCGCCGACCGGTTGCTCTCCGAGCTGCCGCACCGGGAGCGGGACGGGGCGGTCGACCTGCTGGAGCACTTCGCCTACCCCCTGTCCATCACGGTGATCTGCGAGCTCGTCGGGATCCCGGCGGCCGACCTCGAGCGGTGGCGGGAATGGGGCGGCGACCTGGTGTCGATGCGGCCCGAACGGCTGCAGCACTCCTTCCCCGTGATGATCGACTACTGCCACGAACTGATCGAGAGGCGCCGCGCCGCACTCAAGGACGATCTACTGAGCGAGCTGATCCGGGCCCAGGACGACGACGGCGGACGGTTCAGCGACACGGAGATGGTCACCATGGTGCTCACCCTGGTGCTGGCCGGTCACGAGACGAGCGCGCATCTGATCGGCAACGGCACCGCGGCGCTGCTCACCCACCCCGACCAGCTGGCGCTGCTGCGGGGAGACCCGGACCTGCTGCCGCGCACGGTGCACGAGCTGATGCGGTGGTGCGGCTCGGTGCAGGTGGCGCGGCTGCGCTACGCCACCGAGGACCTGGAACTCGCCGGCACGCGCGTCTCACGCGGCGACGCGGTCCAACCGGTGCTGGTGTCGGCCAACTTCGACCCGCGGCACTACACCGACCCGGACCGGCTGCACATCACACGCCAGCAGGACGGGCAGGCCGAGAACCACGTGGGCTTCGGTCATGGCATCCACTACTGCCTGGGTGCCACGCTGGCCCGGCAGGAGGGCGAGGTGGCGCTCGCCCGGCTGCTGGCGCACTACCCGGACCTCACGCTCGCGGACGGCGATCCGGAGCTGGAACGCGCCCGGCTGCCCGGCAGCTGGCGGCTGAACTCGCTGCGCCTGCGGCTGCGGCGGTGACGGTGAGCGCAGCACTGAGGGCTCCACGGTGTGTTCCGTGGAGCCCTCAGCCCTGGGGGGTGGGTGGTCGTCGTCGTCAGGTGCGAGGCGGGTCGTCCGCCACGGCGATGGCCTGGACGGGGCAGGCCAGAGCGGCCTCCGTCACCTGCCGTGGGGCCGTCGTGTCGGTTCCTCCGGGTACGAGCGTGCCGTACCCGTCGTCGTCCTGGGTGAACACCGCGGGTGCCGTCAGGGCGCACTGCCCGGACCCGATACAGGTGTGGTGGTCGATGCGGATCTGCATGAGGGGCCGTCTCCGGTGGTCGGGCGGGCGGGCCGTCAGTGACCGAGTTCGTGCGCGGCGGCGCGGTCGAGTGTCAGAAGTATCCATTCCTCGAAGTCCCGGTCTCCCCTCGAGGCGGCCTCGCGCCAGCGCTGGACACGGTCGCAGGGCGCGCTGATCCGGGGCAGACTGGCCTGCGCGGGCGCGGTCGTCCGGTTCCCCCTGCGGTTCTCCCGCAGCTGCAGCCGGAGCCGGTTTCTGGACCAGCCGTGCTGCTCCGCCCGGTCGAGCCAGGCGTCGGCCTCCGCCGGCGGCAAGGAGGCGACCTCGGCGTGGTGGCCGAAGCTCAGGGCTTCGCGTCGGCGCCAGAGCTCGAAGTGGCGTGCCACCCATGCGTAGTTGCGCAGTGTCTGGTAGTCGAGCCCGGCGGCCTGCACTCCGGTCTGGTAGCGGTCGGCGTAGCGGTCCTGGCCGTAGACGAGCCAGTCGCCCAGGCACCAGGCGGAGGAGTCGGCGATCTGGAAGATGTGCTGTCCGGCCTTCTCCCATCGGTCGTATGTGAGGGTGGCGGGGATCTTCAGGCCGACCCGGGTGGTCAGGATCCGTTCCTGACCGCCGGGCCTGCGGGGATGGGCCGCTTCGCCCGCTCGGCGGCCGACTGGTAATTGACGGTTGCTCTGGTGGTACTTGGCGATTTGCTGCACCGGCATTCTCCTGGAATTGAGGCACTGACGCATCTCGCACCAGTCGTCGCGCCCTCGAGCCATCAAGGGCGCAAGCTGAAAAAACCGTAGATCACCGCCCGAGATGCCGTCAATGAACATTTCCGGCCGGGGTATGACCGATTGGGGTGCAATCGTTTTCCGGGCTGACACCCGCACGGGCGCATTGCTGCGGAGCCGTGCGGGCCGGCCCGCACGGCTCCGTCAGGGTGTGCGGACGGAGGCGTGAACCGTGCCGTCGGAGTCCGCCCGTACCGCCGCCTCGATGCCGTCGAGGATCACTTCCAGGCCAACCCGGAACGCCTCCTTCGCCTCACGCTCCATGTGCGACGCGGCGCCGCCCGCCTCCGCCCCCGTCACGGCGGTGAGGGTCGCGCTCGACTCCAGTGCCGCCAGGGCGGGGAAGCGTTCGGCGAAGTCGGGCGCGAACTCCGTGAGCAGCGCGGACCGCTCCGCCCACCACTCCTCGTCGGACACCCCGGTCTCCGGGGCCGCCTCGCGGTGCTCCGCGGCGACCCGGGCCATACCCCGCACGAACTGGAACAACACGGCGATGACACGCCTGACGTGCAACGGGTCGAGTCCGGTCTCGCGCAGGATCCGCACCACCGTCTCCAGTTGCCCGTACTCGCTCGGCCCGAGCACCGGTCTGGCCTGGGAGACCTGCAGCACCCAGGGGTGGCGCAGATGGAACGCCCAGACGTCCTCGGCC
The DNA here is from genome assembly GCF_042871235.1 of Streptomyces sp. NPDC005931. Taxonomy (NCBI): domain Bacteria; kingdom Bacillati; phylum Actinomycetota; class Actinomycetes; order Kitasatosporales; family Streptomycetaceae; genus Streptomyces; species Streptomyces sp. NPDC005931. Next base: position 166,700 of record NZ_JBIAIG010000014.1, on the reverse strand, counting down.
CAGGCCGTGATCGCCGGGCGCCAGCCTGCGCCGGTGCCGTACTCGGTGGGCAGCTCCGCCAGTACCCGATCGTGCATGAGGTCGACCAGTTCGCTCTTGCTCGGCACGTAGGTGTAGAGCGCCATGGCGGTCCGCCCGAGCTGGGCCCCGACCGCCCGCATCGACAGAGCCGCCATTCCCTGTTCGTCCGCCACCGCGACCCCTGCGGCCACGATCGTGTCGATGTCGAGTCCCGGCTTGGGCCCGGGCCCGGTCCTGGCGCCCCCGGATTCGGCCGAGCGCCAGAGCAGAGCCATGGAACGGCGGGCGTCGCCCTGTCCGGCAAAGACAACCACCTTGCAACTCCTTACTGCGTAAAGTAACCTCGTCGAGCATCTCTTTACGGTGTAAAGATATCAGGTCGGCGCCGGTCCGCCCCGGGCTGCCCGACGTTCGTGGAAGGTTTTCGATGGCAGAGCTCCCCGTCACGTTCATCCAGGTCACCGACATCACACGCATCACACCGCGGATGGCCCGCGTGACGTTCGAGGCCGACCACCTCGACGACTCCGTCGGCCGGTCTCCGGACCAGCAGCTCAAGCTCTGCTTCCCCCGGGCCGGCCAGCGACTGCCCGTCCTGCCGGAGCAGAACGACGACGCCGCGAGCTGGTACCAGGCGTTCCTGGCCATCCCCGAGGACGAGCGGCCGTGGATGCGCAGCTTCACCCTCCGGCGGCGCGTACCCGGGACCAGGACCGTCGAGATCGACTTCGTCCTGCACGGCGACACCGGCCCGGCCACCGGCTGGGCCGGCTCGGCCCGCCCCGGTGACCGGCTCGGCATGGTCGGCCCGTCGGCGGTCTACGCCCGGCCGGTCTCCCTCACGGACTCGATCGCCGCGGCCGACTGGCTGCTGCTCGCCGGTGACGAGACCGCGCTGCCCGCCATCGGAACCCTGCTGGAGGCCCTGCCGAAGGAAGCCCGCGCCCTGGTCTACATCGAGGTCGCCGACCACACCGAGCAGCAGTCCTTCGAGACGGCGGGGGACGTCACCGTCCACTGGCTCTACCGCGACGGGACCCCGCCGGGCCGCAGCGAGGTGCTGCCCGATGCCGTCCGCGGGGCCGAGTTCCCGCCAGGGCGTCCCTTCGCCTGGCTGGCCGGCGAGGCGGGCGCGGTCCGGGCGCTGCGCCGTCACCTGGTCAACGACCGGGGACTGGACAAGGGGTCGATCGACTTCAGCGGCTACTGGCGTTTCAAGCTGACCCAGGACGACGCCCCGACCTCCGAGGACATGGCCGAGGCGCAGGAGCGGCTCGCCGAGTTCCAGGCAGCCGCCGATGACCACTCCTGACGATCCGAGCGGCGGAGCCCGACTCCCGACCGGGCACCGCCGCGACCCGGCCGGACAACGGCCGGGACGAGAGAAGGACTGCATGATCACAGTGCGAGGTCTTGCCCGCCGGTTCAGCCTGCGGGGCCGTACCGTCGACGCCGTCAAGGGCATCGACTTCGATGTGGCGGCCGGGGAACTGGTCGGCTTCCTCGGACCCAACGGGGCCGGCAAGACCACGACCTTACGGATGCTGACCACCCTGCTGCGGCCCACCGGCGGGGCCGGCACCGTTGCCGGGTGCGACCTGCTGACGGACCCTCAGGGCGTCCGGCGCAGAATCGGCTACGTCGCCCAGGGCGGCTCCACCTGGCCGGAGTCCAAGGTCGCCGAGGAGATCGAACTGCAGGCCCGGCTGTACGGGCTGTCACGGGCCGAGGCACGGCGGCGCGGCGCGCTGCTCGCGGAGCGGCTCGATCTGGCCGGCCTGGACCAGCGCCCCGCCAAGACGCTCTCCGGCGGTCAGCGCCGTCGGCTCGATATCGCGCTCGGCCTGGTCCACGAGCCGGCGCTGGTCTTCCTCGACGAGCCCACCACCGGGCTCGATCCGCAGAGCCGGGCCAACCTCTGGGACCACGTCCGCCGTATGCGCACCGAGCAGGGCACGACCGTCTTCCTCACCACCCACTACCTCGACGAGGCCGACGCGCTGTGCGACCGGATCCTCGTCACCGACCACGGCACGATCGTCGCCGAGGGAACCCCGGACGAACTCAAGGCCCGGGTCGCCGGTGACGCCGTCACCGTCGAGGTGGCCGACCGGGCCGCGCGGGCGGCCGAACTCGCCGAGCGGCTGCCCGGCGCGCACGAGGTGACCGTCGCCGCCGACACCGTGCGGTTCCGGGTGCCCCGTGGCGACACGGCCCTGCCGGAGCTGCTGCGCGCCCTCGACAGCCACGGCATCGCCATGGCCTCGGTCAAGGTCAACCGGCCCACCCTCGACGACGTCTTCCTCAGCCTGACCGGGCGCTCCCTGCGCGACGGCGAGGCCACGCCCGAGGCGATGGAGGCAGCCCATGCTGCGTGACACCCGGCTGATCTTCCTGCGGGACATGAGGCTCTCGCTGCGCAGTCCGACCTGGCTGATCATCGGGATCATGCAGCCGCTGCTGTACCTGTTCCTCTTCGGACCGCTCATGGTGAAGGTGGTCGACCACACCCCCGGCTTCCCGCCCGGCGGTGCCTGGGAGGTGCTCACCCCGGCCCTCATCGTCCAGACGGCGCTGTTCAGTGGTTCCTTCGCCGGGGTGGGGCTGCTCACCGAGTACCGGGTCGGCGTGGTCGACCGCTTCCGCGGCACCCCGGCCAGCCGGGCCGCACTGCTCTTCGGGAAGGTCCTGGCCCAGGCCGTACAGGCCACCGCGCAGTCCACCCTGATCGTGCTGGTGACCCTCCTCGTCTTCGACCTGGACGCCCCGGCGTCCGGCATGCTGCTCAGCCTGGCGATCGCCGCGGTGCTGGCCATCACGCTGTCCTCGGGGTCGTACGCGCTGGCGCTCGTCCTCAAGAGCGAGGCCGCGTTCCCCTCGCTGATGAACGCCGTACTCCTGCCGCTCCTTCTGTTGTCCGGGGTACTGCTGCCCGTCTCCGAGCAACTGGCCCCCGGCTGGCTGTACAACATGGCCCGGATCAACCCGCTGACCCATGTGGTCGACGCCGAACGTGCCGCGTTCCGCGGGGACATGAGCTCGACGGGGCTGCTGACGGGCTCTCTCGTCCTGCTGCTCATGGCCGCGCTCGCCCTCCTGTGGGGCACGCGGACGTTCCAGAAGGAGAACGCCTGACGGCGCGCCCGCCGAACAGGCCCAAGACCGGGCTCCCCCTTAATCCCCCGGAGGGGGAGCCCACCCCCGCACCACCGAGGAGCACATGTGACGACCGACGCCATCAGGGTGACCGGTGCCAGGGAGAACAACCTCAGGAACGTCTCGCTGCGGATCCCGAGACAACAGCTGACGGTCTTCACCGGCGTCTCCGGCTCGGGCAAGTCGTCCCTTGTCTTCGACACCGTCGCGGCCGAGGCCCAGCGGCAGCTCAACGAGACCTTCACCGCGTTCGTCCGCACGTTCCTGCCCGACTACGGCCGTCCGGACATGGACTCCATCGAGAACCTCTCGGCCGCGGTCGTGATCGACCAGAAACGACTGGGCGGCAACCCGCGCTCCACGGTGGGCACGATCACCGACATCAACCCGTTGCTGCGCCTGCTGTTCTCCCGCGCCGGGGACCCCGCCGGGCTGCCGCCGAGCACCTTCTCCTTCAACGACCCCCAGGGCATGTGCCCGACCTGCGAAGGTCTCGGCACGGTCGTCACCCTCGACCTCGACGCGTTCGTGGACCGCTCCCGGTCCCTCAACGAGGGCGCGCTGCTGCACCCGGACTTCTCCACCGAGAGCTGGTACTGGCTGAGTTATGTGGAGTCCGGCCTGTTCGACAACGACAAGCCGCTGGCCGACTTCACCGAGCGGGAATGGCAGCTGCTGCTCCACGGCGAACTGCCGGACAAGCTCCGTCTGGTGTGGCAGGGCAACACGCTGAACGTCAGGTACGAGGGCCTCGCGGACAAGTTCACCCGGCTCTACGTCAAGAAGGAGGACATGTCCGAGCGCAGCCGCCAGGTGCTGCGGCGGTTCGTCCACTCGGCCGACTGCCCCGACTGCGGCGGCACGCGCCTCGGGCCCGCCGCGCTGGCCTGCCGGATCGGCGGCCGCCACATCGCGGACCTCACCGCCATGGAGGCCGAGCACCTCACCGACGTCCTGGCGGAGCTGGACCTGCCCCAGGTGAAACCGGTCCTGGACGACCTGATCGGCCGCCTGCGTCACCTGGTCGACATCGGCCTCGGGTACCTCAGTCCGGACCGGGAGACCCGCACGCTCTCGGGCGGTGAGTCGCAGCGGATCAAGATGGTCCGCCATCTGTCCAGCAGCCTCACCGAAATGCTGTACGTGTTCGACGAGCCGAGTGTCGGACTGCACGCCCGGGACGTGTACCGGCTCAGGGAGCTGCTGGTCGCGCTGCGGGACCAGGGCAACACCGTGCTCGTGGTCGAGCACGACCCCGACGTCATGGCCGTCGCGGACCACGTGGTGGACATGGGCCCGAAGGCCGGAGCGCTCGGCGGCGACGTGGTGTTCGAGGGCAGCTTCGCCGAGCTCACCGAGGCCGACACCCTCACCGGACGCCACCTCAGGCGCAGGCTGCCGCTGAAGGCCGAGCCCCGTCGCCCCACCGGGACGCTCACCGTCACCGGCGCGAAGAGCCACAACCTGAAAGACGTGACGGTCGGCTTCCCCACCGGCGTCCTGACCGTGGTCACCGGGGTGGCCGGATCGGGCAAGAGCTCACTGGTCAACGACGAGTTCCTCGGGCAGCACCCCGACGCCGTCGTGATCGACCAGTCGCCGGTGGCGGCCGGCCGGCGGTCCAACACCGCCACCTACACCGGCCTGCTGGATCAGATCCGCAAACTGTTCGCCAGGGCCAACGGCGTCGGCGCCTCACTGTTCAGCGCCAACTCCAAGGGCGCCTGCCCCCACTGCCAGGGGCTCGGCGTGCTGTACACCGATCTGGCGTTCATGGAGACGCTGAAGTCCGTGTGCGAGGTCTGCCGGGGCCGCCGCTTCCGCGAGGAGGTCCTGCGCCACCGCCTGCGGGGCCGGTCGATCAGCGACGTGCTGGAGATGACGACGGCCGAGGCGGCGGACTTCTTCACCGAACCCAGGCTCCGCCCGGTCCTGCACGCCCTGAACGAGGTGGGGCTGGACTACCTGCGCCTCGGCCAGCCGCTCAGCACCCTGTCCGGCGGGGAGTGCCAGCGCCTCAAACTCGCGGCCGAACTGCACCGCGTGGGCAGCGTCTATGTGATGGACGAGCCCACCACCGGCCTGCACATGTCGGACGTCCGGCGTCTCCTCGGCATCGTCGAGCGTCTCGTCGACCAGGGCAACACCGTCATCGTCATCGAGCACAACCTCGACGTCGTCAAGAGCGCCGACTGGATCATCGACCTCGGCCCCGAGGGAGGCAGCGGCGGTGGGCGAGTCCTGTTCGAGGGAACCCCGGCCGACCTCCTGAAGGCCACCGACTCGCACACCGCCGCACACCTCCGCCGGGACCTCACGCATACATGACGCACCATGTCCGCCGGAGGGCGCGCCGTCGCCCCCCGGCAGGCCGCGTTCTCGCGGGAGCAGGACGACGATCCGCTCCAGGCCCTGCGACGGGCGGGGCCACCCCTGCGACCAGGGGAGCGGGACCGTGGGGCCAGGATCGATGTCAGTGGCAGCGGCTACGGTTCCTGCCATGCCGGATGCCGAAGACGTACGACGGATCGCCCTGTCCCTGCCGGACACGACGGAGAAGGTCGCCTGGAACATGCCCACGTTCCGGGTCGCGGGAAAGATGTTCGCCACGCTGCCCGAGGACGAGACGTCCCTCGCCGTGCGCTGCCCCAAGGAGGAGCGCGACGAACTGGCCCTCGCCGAACCGGGGAAGTTCTGGATCGCGGACCACGAGGCGCAGTTCGCCTGGGTCAGGGTCCGCCTCGCCGCGCTGGAGGACGAGGCCGAACTGCGCGACATCCTCGCCGACTCCTGGCGTCAGGCGGCCCCGCCGCGCCTGCTGGAGGCGCACCCCGGGCTCGGCCTGCCGGCCGCCGACTGAAACCCCCTCCGGCGTTGTCGGTGCCGCGTGACATGATCCGGGAACGTGCGTGGCAGCCGGGGCCGGAGGGGGGCTCCGGCTGCCGCGCCGTCCGCCGGCCCGAAGGCAGTGGCGCCCGCCCCTGCGAGCGCCGACCGCACCGGCCACCACCAACCCCTGCGCCGCGCCCCGCTCACACACCGGGCGCCGTCGTCCCCGCCCAGGCCGGTCCGCCGTCACCGTGCCCACCGCCACCGTGCCCACCGCCACCGTGGCGTCCGTCTCGGGCCCCGTCCTTCACGCGCCCACCGGCACCGCCGAGCCCGCGACGAACGCCCCGATGCTCTCGCGCAGCGACCGTGAGTCCAGGCCGTGGGCGGCGGCATGCTCGTCGATCCGGCCGTAGCGCCGCAGCTCACGCCGTCCCACGCCCAGGCCCAGCACCCGGTGCGGCACATCGGCCAGCGCGTCGTTCGCCGCCGCCGTCGACGTACCCGCCAGATACGGTTCGACGAGGACGACGTCGCTCCCCGCCGTCTCCGTGGCCCGGCGCAGGGCGGCCGCGTCGAACGGACGGACGGTGGTGGCGTACAGCACGGTGACGTCGAGCCCCTCCGTGGCCTCCAGCACCGTGTCGAGCAGCGGCCCGACGGCCACCACCACGCCCGACCGGCCCTCGCGGACGGTGCGGAACCGCTCCCCGTCCACCGCCACGGCCTGCGCGTTGGACTGCACGGACAGCCGCACGTACACCTTGTCGTCGCCGGCCCCGACCGCGTGCCGCAGCAGTGCCTCGGCCTCGTCCGGATGCCCCGGGACGTGCACGGTCCAGCCGTCCAGCGTGTCGAGCAGCGCCACGTCACCCGGTGCCATGTGCGTGTACCCGCCCGCCGGCCAGTCGAAGGAGGCGGCGGCACTGACCAGCACCGCGCCCACGCCCTGGTGGCCGAGGTCCAGTTTCACCTGTTCGAAGGGCCGCTCCACCAGGAAGCTGGCGAAGGTGTGCACAACGGGCCGCAGCCCGGTGAGCGCCATCCCGGCGGCAGCGCCCACCAGCAACTGCTCACGGATGCCGACGTTGACGACCCGGTCGGGGAACCGCCGGAACGCCTCGGAGAACCCGTCCACGCCGATCTCGGCGAGGACGACCGCGATCCGGGGATCCTCGTCGAGCAGCCGGGTGACGACAGGGGCGAAACGGTCACGCATGGTGTCCACGGGAACCGGTCCTTTCCAGAAGGAGAGCCAAGGGGGAAGGGGAGAGGGGAGAAGCGGGGTCACGCGCTCTTGCGCTCGACCCGGGCCACCACCGCGTGCGGACGGCCCGGGTGCGGCGTGGTGAACGCGGTGTGCAGCGCCTCGTGGTCGCGGCCGTCCACCGTGGCCACGGACCAGCCCGCCGCCTGGAAGCGGGCGGCGATCCCGCCGGGCCGTGCGTGGCTGGCGGAGGAGTTGTCGACGACGACGGTGTGCAGCCGTTCCAGGGCGGCGGGACCGGCGAAGGCGATCGCCTCGTGGTTGCTGCCCTCGTCCAGTTCGGCGTCCCCGATGAGCGTCCACACCCGGGGCCCGTCGAGTCCCCGGGCGCGCAGTCCGAGGGCCGTGCCGACCGCGATCGGCAGCCCGTGCCCGAGCGACCCGCTGCCGATCTCGACCCCGGGGACCAGCGTCCGGTCGGGGTGGTGGCCGAGTGGGGAGTCGTAGGAGCCGAAGCCGGGCAGCCACTCCACGGGCAGGAAGCCCTTGGCGGCCAGGACCGCGTAGTAGGCCATCGGCCCGTGCCCCTTCGACAGCAGGAACCGGTCCCGCCCGGGGTCGTCCATCCGCTCCGGCCCCACCCGCAGCACCCGGTCGTAGAGCACCCACAGCACGTCGAGCGTGGACGTCGCGGCGGGCCCGTGCTTCTCGTCGCCGGTCATCAGGCCCATCAGCGCCGGCAGGTCGGCGTATCCGTACGTACGTGCGTGTTCCTCGGTGATCGTCATACGGGGATCCTGCAACCTCGACCAAAGTTGAGGTCAAATCGCAGCGTGCGGCCCTCGCCGAGGCCCGGCCGAAAGGAGTGCGCGATCACCGCCCCGAGTGCGGTATTGTTTCCGTGCGCGTTCGGCCCGGGGAATCCCCAGGTCAGGCGGGCAACGGGACGTGGCGCAGCTTGGTAGCGCACTTGACTGGGGGTCAAGGGGTCGCAGGTTCAAATCCTGTCGTCCCGACTCGCGAGAGTCGCAGATCAGAGGCCGTACCGGAGGCATCCGGGACGGCCTCTTCGTCGTGTGCGGACCCGTCGGTGCCGCCGGTCGGGGTTCTCGAGGCCCGCAGGGCTGTTCCGGACGGGCGATTCATCATGAAATGTCCTTGATGTTGCTTTGTGTACTGCCTAACGTTCGCCGGGTAAGCACCGCCGCGGGATCCGGATCCCGCATCACCGTCCCGGAAGCGAGGTGTGGAGCGCGTGCACCCCAGGTGCGGCTGCCGACCGATTTCGGGGAACGCCGGGAAGCGGGGACGCCCCCGGAGGAGGGGCCGGACGCGGGCGCTGATCGCGCTGACGCTGCTGGCGTCGACGCTCGCCGCCTGCGGCGGTGACGAGAGCACCTCCCGGCCCACCCTCAACTGGTACAACTTCCCCGACGACTCCGGCGCCCTGCAGAAGGCCGCCGACCGGTGCAGCCAGGCCTCGGGCGGGCGCTACCGGATCAGCTACAACAGGCTCCCGCGTGCCGCCGACGGCCAGCGCCAGCAACTGGTGCGCAGGCTCGCCGCCGAGGACGACTCCCTCGACATCCTGGGACTCGACGTCACCTGGGCCGCGGAGTTCGCCGAGGCCCGCTGGATCCGCGAGTGGACCGGCGAGGCCAAGCGCCGCGCCAGCGAGGGCACACTGCGCGTCCCGCTCCGGACGGCGACCTGGAAGGGCCGGCTCTACGCCGTCCCGTACAACACCAACACCCAGCTGCTGTGGTACCGCAAGGACCTGGTGCCCACGCCGCCGAAGACCTGGTCCGAGATGCTGAACAGGTCCCGCGAGCTGGCCCGGCAGGGCAAACCGCACTATGTGGAGATCCAGGGCGCCCAGTACGAGGGCCTGACCGTCTGGTTCAACACGCTGATCAACAGCGCGGGCGGTTCGATCCTCGACAGGGACGCCAGTGCGCCGTCCCTCGGCGCGCCCGCCGTGCGGGCCGCCTCGATCATGCGGGACCTCGCCGACTCCCCGGCCGCGGACCCCTCCCTGCCCAACCAGATGGAGGACCAGAACCGCCTCGCCATGGAGTCCGGGGTGGCGGCCTTCGAGCTGAACTACCCGTTCGTCTATCCGTCGATGAAGGCGAACAACCCCAAGCTCTTCGAGAACTTCCGCTGGGCGCCCTACCCCCGGGTCGACGCCGACCGCCCGGCCCGGCCCACCATCGGCGGCATCGACCTCGCCGTCAGCGCCTACTCCCGCCACCCGGACCTGGCCTTCGAGGCCGCCCTGTGCCTGCGCAACCGGGAGAACCAGCTCACCGCCGCGCTCGAGGGCGGACTGCCGCCCACCCTGCGCGCCCTCTACGACGAGCCGTCCTTCATGAAGGAGTACCCCTTCTCCCAGGAGGTGCTGGCGGCTCTGGAGTCGGCGAGCGTGCGGCCGCTCACCCCCGCCTACCAGAACGTGTCGATCGCCGTGTCCCACACGCTGTCCCCGCCGTCCGCGATCAAGCCGGAGAGCTCGGTCGCCACCATCAGGGAGCAGATCGACGAGGCCCTGCGATCCGAAGGTGTGATCCCGTGAACCAGCACCTCCCGCAGCCGCCCGCCGGCAAGGGCCGGGCGGCCCTCTCGGCGGGGGCCAAGCAGGAACGCAGGCTCGGCTGGCTGCTGTGCGCACCGGCCGTCCTCGTCATGACCGCCGTGACCGCCTACCCCATCGGATACGCCGTCTACCTGTCCCTCCAGCGCTACGATCTGCGATTTCCCGGACAGGCCGAGTTCGTGGGCTTCAGCAACTACGGTGCCGTGCTGTCCTCGCCGTTCTGGTGGGACGCCTTCTGGGTCACGCTGTTCATCACCGCCGTGTCCGTGGCCGTCGAACTCGTCCTCGGCATGGGGCTCGCCCTGGTGATGCACCGCACCCTCTTCTGGCGCGGCACCGTGCGCACCGCGGTCCTCGTCCCGTACGGCATCGTCACCGTCGTCGCGGCCTTCTCCTGGCAGTACGCCTGGACCCCCGAACTCGGCTACCTCGCCGAACTGCTGCCCAGCGGCGAGGCCCCGCTGACCGAGCAGTGGCCGGCGCTGTGGCTGATCATCCTCGCCGAGGTGTGGAAGACCACTCCGTTCATGGCACTGCTGCTGCTCGCCGGCCTCGCCCTGGTCCCCGAGGAGACCCTGCGGGCGGCAATGGTGGACGGCGCCACCCCCTGGCAGCGGTTCATCAGGATCATGCTGCCGCTGATGAAACCGGCCATCCTCGTGGCACTGCTCTTCCGCACCCTCGACGCGTTCCGGATCTTCGACAACATCTACGTCCTGACCACGGGCGCCCAGGGCACCGGTTCCCTGTCGATCCTCGGTTACGACAACCTGTTCACCGCGCTGAACCTGGGCATCGGGTCGGCGATCTCGGTCCTGATCTTCCTCTGCGTCGGGATCATCGCCTTCACCTTCGTCAAGCTGTTCGGCGCCGCCGCACCCGGCGCGGAGGTGAAGCGCTGATGTCCGCCGTAGGCAAGACGCACGCCACCCGATGGGCGATCGTCAACGTCGTGGTCGTGCTGTACGCCCTGTTCCCGGTGTGGTGGATCGCGGCCCTGTCCTTCAAGGACCCCGCCACCCTCACCGACGGCAACTACATCCCCCGGGACTGGACCTGGGAGAACTACCAAGGCATCTTCGAGACGTCCCAGTTCACCCGGGCCCTGATCAACTCGATCGGCATCGCCCTGATCGCCACGGCGATCGCGGTGGCGCTCGGCACCATGGCCGCCTACGCGGTCGCCCGGCTGCGGTTCCCGGGCAAACAGGTGCTCATCGGCATGTCGCTGCTGATCGCCATGTTCCCGCCGATCTCGCTGGTGTCGCCGCTGTTCAACATCGAGCGGATCATCGGGATCTTCGACACCTGGATCGGGCTGATCATCCCGTACATGACCTTCTCGCTCCCGCTGGCGATCTACACGCTGTCGGCGTTCTTCCGGGAGATTCCCTGGGACCTGGAGAAGGCGGCCAAGGTGGACGGGGCCACGCCCGCGCAGGCGTTCCGGCGGGTCATCGTGCCGCTGGCGGCGCCCGGCGTGTTCACCACCGCCATCCTCGTGTTCATCTTCTGCTGGAACGACTTCCTGTTCGCGATCTCGCTGACCTCGACCGAGTCCGCGCGCACGGTGCCCGCCGCCATCGCGTTCTTCACCGGCAGCTCGCAGTTCCAGCAGCCCACCGGGTCGATCGCCGCCGCCGCCGTGGTGATCACCATCCCCATCATCATCTTCGTTCTGCTCTTCCAGCGGCGGATCGTCGCCGGACTGACCTCCGGGGCGGTCAAGGGGTGACCGGTCCGCACCGGCCCGCTCGGCGCGGCACCCGGACCCGGACAGCATGAAGGCAAGGAGGCACCACCCATGGCCGAGATCGTCCTCGAGGGAGTCACCAAGCGCTATCCCGACGGATCCCTCGCCGTGAGGGACGTGGACCTCGACATCGCCGACGGCGAGTTCGTGATCCTGGTCGGCCCGTCCGGGTGCGGCAAGTCCACCACCCTGAACATGATCGCCGGACTGGAGGACATCACCGAGGGCACCCTGCGCATCGGCGGCAAGGTCGTCAACGACCTCGCGCCCAAGGAGCGGGACGTGGCCATGGTGTTCCAGAGCTACGCGTTGTACCCGCACATGAGCGTGCGCGAGAACATGGGCTTCCCGCTGCGTCTGGCGAAAGTCGACAAGGCGACCATCGACGCCAAGGTCGAGGAGGCCGCCCGGGTGCTCGACCTGAGCGAGTTCCTGGACCGCAAGCCCGCCAACCTCTCCGGCGGCCAGCGCCAGCGGGTCGCCATGGGGCGGGCGATCGTCCGCGACCCCAAGGCGTTCCTGATGGACGAGCCGCTGTCCAACCTCGACGCCAAGCTCCGGGTGCAGATGCGCACCCAGATCTCCCGGCTCCAGCGCCGCCTGGGCACCACCACCGTGTACGTCACCCACGACCAGACCGAGGCGATGACCCTGGGGGACCGGGTCGTGGTCATGCGTCAGGGCCTGGTCCAGCAGATCGGCACCCCCGCCGAGCTGTACGACCATCCGCGCAACCTGTTCGTCGCCGGTTTCATCGGCTCCCCGGCGATGAACTTCCTCAACGCCACCGTGGGGCCCGGCCTACTGCGCTCCCCGCTGGGCGACCTGCCGCTCGACGAGTGTATGCGGCAGGCGCTGGAACGGAGGAACGCTCCCCGCCAGGTCATCGTCGGGCTGCGTCCCGAGGCCTTCGAGGACGCCTCGCTGGCCCGTGAACGCGGCGGCCCCGAGGTCACCGTCACCGTGGATGTGCTGGAGTCGCTGGGTTCCGACGCCTACGTCTACTTCAGCGCCGAGGGCGGTCCGGTGACCACCGCCGAACTGGAGGAGCTGGCGACGGACTCGGGGCTGCGGGACACCGGTGCCGGGGACGCCCAGCAGATCGTCGCCCGGCTGAACGCGGCCACCCGGGCCCGGGAGGGCGAACCCGTACGACTCCGGATCGACCTGTCCAAGGCGCACGTCTTCGACCCGGGGACCGGGGCGAACCTCACCCACCCGGAGAGCGCGGGCGCCGCCTGACCGGCCGGAGGGCCCCACCGGGGCCCTCCGTGCCGTCGTCAGATCACGCAGCCGGCGTGCGCCAGTGCCTGCTTCAGCAGCACCCCGTGCCCGCCCGGCATCTCGCTCTGCACCGCCTCCGACACGGCCTCCCGCGGGCTGAACCACACCAGGTCGAGGGCGTCCTGCCGGGGCCGGCAGTCACCCGTCACCGGCACGATGTAGGCGAGCGACACCGCGTGCTGACGGGGGTCGTGGAACGGCGTGATGCCCTGGGTGGGGAAGTACTCCGCGACGGTGAACGGCTGGAGCGAGGCGGGGACCCGGGGCAGCGCCACCGGGCCGAGGTCCTTCTCCAGGTGCCGCAGCAGGGCGTCACGCACCCGCTCGTGGTGCAGCACCCGGCCGGAGACCAGAGTCCGGCTGACCGTGCCGTCCGGTCCGATGCGCAGCAGCAGGCCGACGCTGGTGACTTCCCCGCTGTCGTCCACACGCACCGGGACGGCCTCGACGTACAGGATCGGCATGCGGGCCCGGGCCGACTCCAGCTCGTCGGAGGACAGCCAACCGGGCGTGATCTCGGTCATGTCAGACATTGTTTGATCATACTTTCGACGGTCCGGAGATGCGGGGAGCCGCTCACGGCCCCGTCAGGGTTTCACGGCCACCGCGCCGTACTGCGGCACCACCGCGGCCGAGTCGGTCGCAGGACGCCACTGCGCGCAGGACACCAGGCCCGGTTCGAGCAGGTGCAGTCCCTCGAAGAAGGCCGAGATGTCCTCGCCGCTGCGGGCCGTGAGCGGCGGCGTGGCGTTCGCGTTCCAGAACTCCATGGCCGGGATCTGGTCCTCGCCGCGCAGCGCGGAGTCGAAGGTCGGGTGGGTCAGCACCAGGAAGCTGCCCGAGGGCACCGCCGCCATGATCCGGCGCACGATGTCGCGGGCCTCGTCGGTGTCGAGCACGAAGTTGAGGATGCCCAGCATCATCACGGCGACCGGCCGGGCCGGATCGAGGGTGCCGGCGGCCCGTTCGAGGATGGTGTCCGGGTCGTGCACGTCGGCGTCGATGTAGTCGGTGACGCCGTCGTGGCTGCCGGTCAGCAGGGTGCGGGCGTGCACCAGCACGATCGGGTCGTTGTCGACGTAGACGATGCGGGAGTCGGGGGCGATCCGCTGGGCGATCTCGTGGGTGTTGTCCGCCGTCGGCAGGCCGGTGCCGATGTCGAGGAACTGACGCACCCCCCGCTCGGCGGCCAGATACGTGACCGCCCGGTGCAGGAACTCCCGGTCCGCCCGTGCGATGTCCCGGATGATCGGGATGATCGAGGCGACGTGCTCGCCGACCTGCTGGTCGACCTCGTAGTTGTCCTTGCCGCCGATCCAGTAGTTCCACACGCGCGCGTTGTGCGCCACACCGGTGTTCAGCCTCGCCGAGCCGCTCGGCGGGGTGTGGCTCTCACTCACGTCTCTTCCTCTCCCTCGCCCGCACGGCCGGAACCGGCCGCCGCGGCCATTGTGCCGCGCAGAAGATCACGTTGTCCGGCGAATGGGGGAGGGGAGGGGAACCGGTCAGGACCCGGCCCGCCGCACGGTGTCCTCGGCCACGTGCTTGTCGGTCGCGGCGCGTACCAGGGCCGCCGCGAGGACGGCCGGTTCCACCGTCCCGGCCAGGTCGAGGAGGCGGTCGGGGTCGCTCGGCAGCTCCAACCGAGCCGCCCCCTCGAGGGCCTTGCGGTCCAGGAAGGGGGCCACTTCCGGCCAGACGCGCTGGACCTCGCGGAGGAAGATGTCGGCCCCGGCCGGGCCGATGCCCGGGAACTCCTGGAGCAGGCCGCGCAGTTCGCCGATGTCACCGTCCGCCTCCGCACGCAGCCGGCGCAGGTCCCCACCCCAGTGCTCCTTCAACAGATCGGCAGAGTCGCCGAGTTGGGTGGCGGTGCGCTCGTCGTAGCGGCGGTAGCCGCCCCGGCCGAGCGCGTCCACCCGCTGCTGCCATGCGGCGCCGGCCATCCGGGCCGGATCGCGCAGCCCCGCCTCGTGCAGGGCACGGGCGGTGGCCACGGCGACCGAGCCGCGGATGCGGGCACTGAGCAGATGGGCCAGCACGAGCAGCCGGTACAGCGGCTGCGGGGTGTCCTTCAGCCGGATCCCCGCCTCCTCGGCATACGTCAGCCCGTGCGCGGCGACGAGTGCGCGGACGACACGCTCGTCCCGGCCGGCCACGGCTCACGCCTTGAGCGGATCGTGCCCGAGGGTCATCAGACGGTGCCGTCGCTCGGTGTCCTCGGCGACGGGCTCGTTCTCCACGTCCGTCTCGGCGGTGACGGTGTCCACGACCTGTGCCATCACACGCAGATCGTCCTTCGTGAGGTCCGTGCGCCGCTTCTGGAGGATCGCCAGTACCTGCCGTCCGGTGTCGCTGCCGGCCCGGTCGGGCAGCGGTTCGGTCCGCTCGTCGGCGTCCCGCACCCGCAGCCAGGCCGCGAGTTCCGCCGACGTCATGTTCACCACGCGGTGGAAGTCCTCCCACAGCGCGTCCAGTTCGAGGGCGTCGCTCATGGTGTGCCCCTTCGCGTACGTACGGTGCAGGCCGTCAGTCCTCGTGCGGGACGTTCTCCGCCTCGAACATCCAGCGCTGCTTCTCCAGTTCCGCCGTGATGGAGATCAGCAGGTCCTGGGTGACCAGGTCCGCCTTCTCGGTGGCGTCGATGCGTTCGCGCAGCCCCGCGATGGCCGTGCCGAGCGAGTCCACCATCACCTGCACGACGTCCGAGTCCCGCAGCCGGCCCTGCTTCGGGGCGGGCAGGGAGAACACCCGGGCGATGGTCTCCGGGCGGCCGTCAGGCGGCACGCCGAGCGTCGCAGACCGTTCCGCCACCGTGTCGGCGTGGGTGCGGGCGGCCGCGACGACCTCGTCGAGCTGGAGGTGGATCGAATGGAAACGGGGACCCACGATGTTCCAGTGCGCCTGCTTGCCGATCAGCGAGAGGCCGAGCAGATCCACCAGGGTGTCCTGGAGTGCCTCGCAGGAGACCTTGCGGGCCTCGTCGGGCAGGGTGCTCCTGACAACGGTCATAGGGCGCTTCTCCTCCTTGATGTGTTCGTGGTGCCGCGGAGCAGTTCCTCGCGCTCTTCGTCGCAGGTGCCGCCCCAGACGCCCGAGGCCCGGCCACCGCTGCTGAGCGCGTAGTCCAGGCACTGGGTGGTCACCGGACAGCGGGCACACACGCGCTTGGCCGCGGTGACGTCCCGCACGGCCGGGCCGGACGTGCCGACGGGAAAGAACAGTTCGGGGTCCTCACCCGCGCACGCAGCGCTCCGCAACCACTCCATGGACGCGCGGGTGCCCCCGCCGTTGCGGCACAAACACGGGTGCGGCCGCCCCGCGAAGCCGTCTCAGCCTGCGAGAACGCCGTCGAGGAAGCCGGTCAGATCGGTGAACACCCGGGCTCTGCAGGTCTCGTGGAACACCTCGTGACGGGCGCCGGGGTAGATCCGCGCGGCCGGCCGGCCGCCGCTCAGTTTCTCGACGCCGGGCCGGCTGCCGGACAGCGGTACGAGCCGGTCGTCGTCGCCGTGCAGCCACAGCAGCGGAAGCCCCCCGACGTCACCGGCGTCCGTCACCGTGTCCAGGGTCCGGGCGAACGCCTCCACCGTCGGCCGCTTCATCGGCCCGTGCCACACCAGCGGATCGGCCGCGTACGCGGCGCCGACGGCGGGGTCGCGGGAGAGGGCGGCCGGGCTGATCGGCGTGTCGGGAATCTCGTCCAGGGCCAGCAGCCGTGCGGGCAGTGCCCAGTCGCCGATCACGGGCGCGGACAGCACGAGCGCGGCGAGCGAGTCCCGGTGGCGCTGGGCGTGGCGCGCCGCGATCAGCCCGCCCATGGAGTGGCCCACCACGACGAGAGGCAGGCCGGGGTGGGTGCCACGCACCTGCGCGGCCGCCGTCTCGAGGTCGGTGACCACGTCCTCGAAGTCCTCGATCAGCACGCGCTCGCCCGCCGACCTCCCGTGCCCCATGTGGTCGGGGCCGGCCACGACGGCGCCGTGCCGTGCGAGGACGTCGGCCAGTTCCGCGTAGCGGCCGACGTGTTCGCCGTAGCCGTGCACGACCAGCGCGATGTACCGGGGGCGCGCCCCGGACCACTCACGGACCGAGACGGTTCCCCGGCTGCCGGGGAAACTGAACTCACGCGTGTCGGACACGGACCCTCCGGACGGGACAGGACGGGACGAGGCGGGACGGGACGAGGCGGGACGGGCGGGGTCGGGACGGCGGGCCCGGGAATCTTCCCAGGCCGCCGTCCCGCGGTCTATAGTCCAAAACTAGCGGTGCTAACCAAGGGGGCCGCCGGTGGTGACAGCCCGGCGCGGCTCTCCGGCTTTCGGTCAGGAGTTCTTTCGTGCGTCCCGTCCACTTCGCGGCCGCCCGCCGCACCCCCATCGGCAAACTGCGCGGCTCCCTGTCGTCGGTGCGGCCCGACGACCTCGCCGCCGCCGTGATCCGCGCACTGGTCACCGACGCGCCCGCCCTCGACCCGGCGCGCGTGGACGACGTCTACTGGGGTGCCGCGAACCAGGCCGGCGAGGACAACCGCAACGTCGCCCGCATGGCCGCGCTGCTCGCCGGACTGCCCGAGTCGGTCCCCGGTGCCACGGTCAACCGGCTGTGCGCCTCCGGCCTGGAGGCCGTCACCACCGCCGCGCGCACCATCGCCGCCGGTGAGGCCGACATCGTGATCGCGGGCGGCTCCGAGTCGATGAGCCGCGCCCCCTTCGTGCTGTCCCGCCCCGACGAGGCGCTCCCGCACCGCATCGAGACCGTCGACACCCGGCTCGGCTGGAGGCTGGTCAACCCCGCGATGAAGGACCTGCACGGCCTGCTGTCCATGGGAGAGACCGCGGAAGAGGTCGCCGCGCGGTACGGCATCACGCGGGAGCGGCAGGACGAGTTCGCGCTGCGCAGCCACCAGCGGGCGGCCGACGCCCGCAAGAACGGCCACTTCGACGACGAGCTCCTGCCCGTGGAACGCCCGGACGGCGTCGTCGTCGGCGCCGACGAGTGCATCCGCGAGGACACCTCGTACGAGAAGCTCGCCGGGCTGAGGCCGGTCTTCCGTGCGGGCGGCACCGTCACCGCGGGCAACGCCTCACCCATGAACGACGGCGCGGCCGGACTGCTGCTGGTCAGCGAGGACGCCCTCGACGAGCTGGGACTGCAGTCGCTGGGCCGCTACGTCGCCGGCGGCTCCGCGGGAGTCCACCCCGACGTCATGGGCATCGGCCCGGTCCCCGCCACCCGCAAGGTGCTGGCCCGGGCCGGCTGGGACATCGGCGACATCCAGGAGGCTGAGTTCAACGAGGCCTTCGCGGCACAGGCGCTGGCCTGCGTCGACCAGCTCGGCATCGAGCCCGGGCTGGTCAACCCGAGCGGCGGCGCCATCGCCCTCGGCCACCCGCTGGGCTGCTCCGGCGCCCGCATCCTCACAACCCTGCTGCACCGCATGCGGCGCACCGGCGCCGGGCGCGGCCTCGCGACGATGTGCGTGGGCGTCGGGCAGGGCAGCGCGGTGCTGGTGGAGCGGCCCTAGCGGGTGTCCGTCGCGTGCCCGCGGCGGCGCCGCTCCCGGCACCCGTACGCGCCGGGCGGCCGAGCGGTCCGGTGCGCTCGCCCCGGGTCCGGCTCCCCGCCCGGTGACCTCCTCCCGGGCCACCGGTCCGCGCGCTCGCAGGTACCGGGCTCCGCTCCCTTCCGGGCGCCCGGCGCCGCCGGTGCGGCGGTGCCGGGCGGGCGTCGGCGGGCGACACGGGTGACGCCGGGCGGGACCGGCTGACGAGCCAGAATTGTCAGCACATACCATCGGTCTCCGCATGAACACGATGACGCTCTGGCACGTGACCGGCTGGGAATTCGCCGCGCTCGCCTTCGCCGCCCTGCTCGTCGGCTTCTCCAAGACGGCCGTGAGCGGGGCCAACACGGTCAGCCTCGCCGTCTTCGCCGCGGTGCTGCCGGCCCGGGCGTCCACCGGCGTGCTGCTGCCCCTGCTGATCGCCGGAGACGTGCTCGCCGTCCTGACCTA
Organism: Streptomyces sp. NPDC005931; assembly: GCF_042871235.1. NCBI lineage: Bacteria > Bacillati > Actinomycetota > Actinomycetes > Kitasatosporales > Streptomycetaceae > Streptomyces > Streptomyces sp. NPDC005931. The sequence continues at coordinate 147,838 of NZ_JBIAIG010000014.1, read as the reverse complement.
CCGGCGGCACGCCCACTGGCCCACGCTGTGGCGGCTGTTCCCGGCGGTCGCGGCGGGCGTCGTCATCGGCACCGTGTTCCTGGGGTGGGCGGACGACCGGACGGTACGGACGTCGATCGGGGCGATCCTGCTGCTGATGGCCGGGGTGACGGTGTGGCGGCGGCGGACGGCCGACGCGGCGCGCGAGCCGGAGGCGGTCACCACCCGGGCGGGGCGCGCCAAGGCCCGCTCGTACGGTGTGCTCGGCGGATTCACCACCATGGTCGCCAACGCGGGCGGCCCCGTGATGTCGATGTACCTGCTCTCCGCGGGATTCCGGAAGCTGGGATTCCTTGGGACGTCGGCGTTCTTCTTCCTGATCGTCAACACCTCGAAGCTGCCGTTCAGCGCCGGTCTCGGCCTGATCGACGCCGAGTCGCTGTCCCTCGACGCGGCCCTGGTGCTGTTCGTGGTGCCCGGTGCGCTGATCGGCACATGGGCCGTGAACCGCATCAACCAGCGATTGTTCGAGCGGCTCGTCATCGCGGCGACCGTGGTCGGCGGAGTGCAGTTGCTGGTGCGCTGAGCGGCGGGCTCAGTCGGGCGTGCGGGTCGGCCGGGCCGGCCGTTCCGGCGGAGGCGGGGAAGCGTCCCGGTGGTGCCGCAGCCGGCCGGGCGCGGCCGTGCGGCCGACCGTCGCCGCCAGCTTGCGCAGCCGACGCCAGTCCAGGCGCGGCGGGGCCTGCGCGACGCCGGGCCGCTTGCGGGGCACCCGGACGCGCAGCGCACCCGGGGCGATGCGGCAGTGCACCGGGGCGGGCAGCACCAGGGGCTCACCGTCGACACCGACCTCTATCCGCGGTCGGTCCGCCTCCACGACGACCTCGGTGGCGGTCACGATGGTCAGCGGGCTCGACTCGGGGTCCAGCAGCAGTGCGGCGGCGTCCACCGCACCCTCCACCCGGACGCCGAGGACACCGAGCACTGCGGAGTCGAGGCGGTCACGGCGGCCGAGCCCGAACGGGTCGCCGGTGCGGTACGGGTTGTTGCTGACCAGCACGGCCTGCGGCGCGGTGATCGTGGTGCCGCCCGCCCGGGCCACCAGCCGGGGCCCCTGCTGGCCGGTGAGCAGGTCGGGCAGCAGGTCCAGACTGGTGCCGATCTTGTCGTCACGGTAGGCCGGGCTCTGCACGATCGCCGCGTACGCGCCGAAGGAGGCGTTGTTCACGAACGGCCGGTCCCCCGCGAAACCGAGGTCCACCCGCAGTTCCACTCCGTCGGTGAGCGCGTCCAGGCAGGAGGCCGGGTCGTCGCGGTCGAGACCGAGGTCGAGGGCGAAGTGGTTGCGGGTCCCGGCACTGATGACCAGGAACGGGAGGTCGTGCTCGGCGGCCACCGCCGCGACCAGCGCCTGCGTCCCGTCGCCGCCGGCGGCGCCCAGCAGGTCCGCGCCGTCCGCGACGGCCCCCCGCGCCAGCGCCGTGACGTCGACGTGCTGCTCGGGGTCCAGCAGGACGACCCGCGCGCCCAGGGACTCGGCCTTCTCCTTCAGGCCGAAGCGGCCCACCTTGCCGCCGCCCGAGCGCGGATTCATGATCAGCACCGGCCGCCGGGGTGGGGGCGTGCGCCGCTCGCGCACCCGCCGCGTCCGCTCGCTCCCCGTGCCCCTCAGCGCGTAGCGGCCGCTCCACACGGCCACGCCCCACAGCGCCAGCGAGAGCAGCAGCGCCCAGAACAGCGTGGCGGCGAACAGGGCGACGACGGCCGCGGGCACGCACACGGCGACCACGGCAGCCGCCCAGCGCAGCGGACCGCGCAGGGTCAGCGTCCACCACACCGCCGCCGCACCGACCCCCAGTCCCGCCACGCCGCAGACCAGGAGCAGGACTCCGCCCAGGCCGCCGTAGGCGAGGGGTGCCAGCACGGCGAGTGCGGCCGCGAGCAGCGCGACGCGCGCGGCCCACCGCTGGGCACGGTAGGCCCGTCTGCTCAGGTCCACGGCCATGCTTCCTCCCGTCACCGGCGTCATCGTAGGTCGTGCGAGTCACGGACGGGCGTCCGGACGGTCGAAGCCGGCCGGAGGCGGCGTCCCGGCGGAACCGAGGCGCCTCGGCGCGCGGACGGCTGTCCGCGACGGCACGCCGTGGGCGGGACCGACCCCGGCGTGCCGCTTCCCGCGGCGCTGCTCGTAGGCTCGGGACCATGTCCCCCCACGTCCTGGTCCTCGGCGGCACCACCGAGGCGCGTGCACTGGCCGACGGGCTGACCACCCGCACCGGGATCCGCGTGACGACCTCGCTCGCCGGACGCGTGACCCGGCCGGGGCCGGTGGCGGGAGAGGTCCGCGTCGGCGGCTTCGGCGGGGCCGAGGGACTGGCCGGCTGGCTGCGCGAGCAGCGCGTGGACGCCGTGGCCGACGCCACGCACCCGTTCGCCGGAACCATTACGGCGAACGCGGCCCGGGCCGCCGCCCTGACCGGCCTGCCGCTCGTCGTGCTGCGGCGGCCGGGTTGGGAACCGGGCCCGCGCGACCGCTGGCACCCGGCCGCGTCGCTGGAGGCCGCCGCGGACCTGCTGCCCGGGCTCGGGCAGCGGGTCTTCCTCACCACGGGCCGCCTGGGCCTCGCGGCCTTCGCGCATCTCACGGAACTGGAGTTCCTTGTGCGGTCGGTGGAACCGCCCGAGCCGCCCATGCCGCCGCGGACACGGGTGCTGCTGGCCCGCGGGCCGTTCACGGTGACCGGCGAGACCGCGGTGCTGCGCGATCACCGCGTCGACGTGCTGGTGACCAAGGACAGCGGGGGAGCGGCGACAGCCGCCAAACTCACGGCGGCGCGGGCACTCGGCCTGCCGGTCGTGGTCGTACGGCGCCCGCCGCTTCCGGACGGCGTCCGGGCCGTCCCCGACGTGGCGGCGGCCCTGCGGCGGCTGCACGAACTCCTCCGCGGGAGGTGACCGGCCCCCGCGGGCACACGACGGCGCGCCGCACCTCGTGACGGTTCCCGGCGCGCCCCGTACGCGCGGCAGCGGGCGGAGGCACCGCGTGGTCCCGCCTCCGCCCGTACCCGTGCCGGGTGGGCCGCTCGTACGGCGAAGCTGCACGGGGCGCCGCATCGGTTCCGGGCGGGTGACGCCGCACGCACGGTACCCGCGTGACCCGGCCTCGTCACCTGGTGCGGCACGGTGGCGACGCGCCCCGAGCGGGGGAGCTCACCGGTGCGAGTCCGTGGCGGCGTGGGCGCCGATGCCGGGGTCGTGGGAACGGAAGCGGTCGGGGGGACGGGACGGGTGGGACGGCGTTCGCACGCCCGGGCACAGGACGGCGCCGGTACGTTCGGCCCGGTCTCGTCACCTGGAGCGGCACCGTGGCGACGCGCCCCGAGCGGGGGAGCTCACCGGTGCGAGTCCGTGGCGGCGTGGGCGCCGATGCCGGGGTCGTGGGAACGGAAGCGGTCGGGGGGACGGGACGGAGCGGGACGGACGGCGTCCGCCCCCGCGGGCGCGGGATGCGTCTGCGCGTTCGGCCCGGTCGGAACGAGGGTGGCCCGGGCGGTGGGTTCCGGCCGTGCGGGGAGTGACCGGGCCGCCGGGGGAGGGGAGTGCCTCCCTAGGCGTCCCTCGGCCTGCGCCGCAGCAGATACGTGTCCATGATCCAGCCCTTGCGTTCGCGGGCCTCGGCGCGCAGCCGCTCGATGCGGGGCGCGGCCTCGGCGATCGGGCCGGAGACGAGTATCTCGTCGGGGGTGCCGATGTAGGCGCCCCAGTAGATGTCGACGTCCTGGTCGGTGTACTGCCGGAACGTCTGGTGGGCGTCCAGCATCACCACCACGTCGTCCACGCCCTCGGGAAACCCCGCCGCGAGCCGTCGGCCCGTGGTGATCTGGACCGGCCGGGCCACGCGGTTGAGCCCCGTACGGTGCCGGGCGACGAGCGCGGAGACGCTGCTGATGCCCGGCACGACGTCGTACTCGAAGGTCACGGCGCCCCGCTCGAGGACCTCCTCCAGGATGGCGAGCGTGCTGTCGTACAGCGACGGGTCGCCCCACACCAGGAACGCGCCCGTCCCGTCCTCGCCCAGTTCCTCGGTGATCAGCCGCTCGTAGATGTCCGCGCGGGCGCTGCGCCAGTCGCCGACGGCGGGGGAGTACGCGGCTCCACCGGCGCCGCGGTCACGCTCGGGGTCGCGCGCCTCGACGACGCGGTACGTCCGCCCCGTCATGTGCGTCTCGAGCATGTCCCGGCGCAGCCGGGTGAGATCGGCCTTGACCTCGCCCTTGTCGAGGAGGAAGAAGACCTCCGTGCTCCGCAGCGCCCTGACGGCCTGGAGGGTGAGCTGGTCGGGGTCGCCCGCACCGATACCGATGACATGAATCTTTCGCACGCCCCGAGTCTGCCGCACGCCCCGGGCACCGCGTGCACCGGATCCGTTCCCGCGCTCCTCGCGGTCAGGGCAGCGCCCGCAGCCGCGGTGACCGCGCGCCCGCGTCGACCGGAATCCCGTCCCCCCGCTCCACCTCCGCCGCCAGTTCCCGCGCCCAGGAGACGACCCCGGCGAGGTCGATCCCGTGCGGACGCGGCGCGCCACCGGCGCCCGCCGCCCAGTCCTCCACCGCGCCCGCCCCGCGGCGCAGCAGCCGCGCGCCGCCCGTGCGGTTTCCGCGGGCCGCGTGGGTGAGCCCCACGGCGAGCTGGGCCAGGCCGCGCCAGAGCTCCCGCTCCTGGGGCGGCCCCGACTTCCAGGCGTCCTCGAAGACCTCGTGCGCGTGGAACGGCTTGCCCTCGTCCAGCAGCCGCTGCGCCTCCTCGACGCTCTCCTCCGGGCGCCGGACGACCCCCTCGGGCTGCCGTGGCACACCCTGCGCGCCGTACGGCAGGGGGCGTCCCAGACCGTCCCGCGGCCTGGCGTTGCGCGCCCGCCCCTCGTCGTCGCGGTCACGTGTTCCGGCCCGCCCGCCGTCCGTCCTGCCGTCCTCGCTGCCCATACGCCGATTGTCCCGCGTCGGGGCCCTCTTCGGCGCGGCCCGGGAGTGGGGTAAAGTTCTGTCCGCGCGATCACGCGGTTCATGCCGCGTGGAGCACCGGGACGTGGCGCAGCTTGGTAGCGCACTTGACTGGGGGTCAAGGGGTCGCAGGTTCAAATCCTGTCGTCCCGACGGTGTGAGAGGGCCTCGCGGGCTTCGGCCCGCGGGGCCCTTCGCGCGCCGTCGGCCGTTGCCTGGCCGCTTTCCCGGCGCGGGGCGGCCCGGGATGGTAGAAGCGGGCATGACCATTGCGCACCTGCCTCTCCGACCGGCGGCCCAGCGATGACCGCCGGTGCCGACATCCCCGACCGCCGGGGCCGTACCGGTCTGGACCGCACCGGGCTGGACCTGACCGGGAACCCGCGGGTCAGGGTCCGGGACGTGAGACTGCTGTCCAGTCACTGGTACGTCGAGCGGACCACGACCTTCGATTTCCGGCACGCCGACGGCTCCTGGTCCACTCAGGAACGCGAGACGCACGACCGCGGCAACGGCGCGACGATGCTCCTGTACGACGCCGAACGCGAAACCGTCCTGCTCACCCGCCAGTTCCGCTTCCCCGTGTACGTCAACGGGCACCCCGACGGCATGCTGATCGAGACCCCGGGCGGCCTGCTCGACACGGACGACGAGCACCCGGAGATCGCCGTGCGGCGCGAGGTCGTGGAGGAGACCGGACACACCATCGGCGAGGTCCGGCACGTGTTCGATGTGTACATGAGTCCCGGCTCGGTCACCGAACGCGTCAGCTTCTACGCCGCCGCCTACGGCCCCTCGACCCGCACGCACGAGGGCGGTGGGCTGGGCGAGGAGGGCGAGGACATCGAGATCCTCGAACTCCCCTTCCGGCGGGCCCTGGAGATGATCAGGACCGGGGAGATCGCCGACGCCAAGACCATCATGCTGCTCCAGTGGGCGGCATTGGAGGGGCCGTTCGCCCGCTGACCGTCCGAAGCCGTTACTTCAGAGGCGAGTTGGAGCGCTCGCGAGTGCAGAGCTGCTGGTCCGTGCCCGGCGGCCGGGCACCGCCCGCGGGCCCCGAGGGCGTCCCGACCGCGGGAGCCGCCGGGGGCGACGAGCGCGGGTGTCATCCCCGGGCGAAACGGTCCAGCAGCGCGTCCAGCCCGGCCGCCAGGCCGTCGGGTCCGCCCCGCTCGGCGAGTGAGACGGCGGTCTCCCGGAGCGTCGGCAGTTCCTGGGCGGGCAGGCGGTGCAGGCCGAGACGGAAGGCGGGGTCGGGTTCGTCGGGGTTGTCCACCATGGGCTGGAGCTCGACCGACACGTAGCCCAGCAGCCAGGCGGTGAAGGCCCGGTAGATGCCGGCGGCGCCGGCCTCGTCGAATCCGGCCTGCCGGAGCAGTGCGAGCACCCGCTCGTGATCGCGGAGGACGGCTGCCGGGCGGCGCGCCAGCGGAACCGCCAGCAGGCGCGTGGCCAGCAGCGGCACCGTCTGGGGATGGTCGAGGCAGACGTCGTACATCGTCCGTGCGGACCGGTGGAGACCGCTGCGCCACGCAGGTGACCCCGCCGGGGCAGCGTCCTGCGGGCCGGCGGTCAGCCGTTCCTCGAGTTCGAGGTAGAGAGCCTCCACCAGGCCGTCCAGCAGCGCGTCCTTGCTCGCGGCGTACCGGTACAGCGCCATGGCCTCCACGCCGAGCTCGGCACCGAGTCGGCGCATGCTCAGCGCGCTCAGGCCCTCCCGGTCCACCAGGTCCAGCGCGGTCCCCAGCACACGCTCCCGGCTCAGCCGGCCGTAACGGCCGCGGTCACTGGCCCGCCGCCCCGGTGGGGCCTCGTCGCCGCCGCCCGGCGCGTCCGTGTGCTCCCTGGCCATTGCCTGCCTCCGTACGGTCGTGGCCCTGTCCTGTCCCGCACCTGTTGACTCCGTGCGGCCCCAGGGGCAAAGTGTATGTTTACAGCGTAAATGTACGGAGCTCCAGTCGTCGTCACCGACGCGGGAGCCCATGAGGCCAAGCCTCCCGACTCGAGCGCCGCATGCGTGCGCCCCGGTCCAACGATGTAAACATACGTCGTCTCCTTCCAGGGGGATTCCCATGGCGCGGACCGAACCCGTCGACGGGCCGCCAGATCTGATCCAAGTCGAGCGCCACCTCGCCCGGATCTCCAGCGGAAACGTTGTTCGGGTGACGGAAATGGGCCCGGTCTTCGGCGAGCCCTCCCCGGTCCGCACGGTGGACCGCAGGACCTTCGTCCCCGCCCTGCCGCTCGGAGACCGGCTCCTGCTCGTGCTGATCACGATGTGCTGGGCGGCGAGCTTCGTCTGGTTCTGGTCCTGGTGGCTCCAGCCGCAGCACAGGGCGTCCTGGGCCGCTCTCGTCATCAACAGCGCGCTGCTGCTCTACCTCACCGTTCTCCCCGCCTACTTCTTCGTCGCCGCGCTCAGGGTGCGACGCGTGAACCCCGTGCTGCGCGTTCCCCGGACACGGGTCGCCTTCGCCGTGACCCGTGCGCCGTCCGAGCCGTGGGACACGGCCCGGCGCACCCTGGAGGCGATGCTCGACCAGGAGTACCCGCACGCCTACGACGTGTGGCTGTGCGAGGAGGCACCCACCGAGCAGACGGCGCAGTGGTGCCGCGCGCACGGGGTGCACCTGTCCACCCGGCTGGGCGTGGCCGCCTACCACCGCGCGCACTGGCCGCGCCGAACCCGCTGCAAGGAGGGCAACCTCGCCTACTTCTACGACCACTGGGGCTACGAGCACTACGACGTCGTGGCGCAGCTCGACTGCGACCACGTGCCGGGACCGACGTACCTCGCCGAGATGGTGCGTCCCTTCGCCGACCCGGCCATCGGCTACGTCGCCGCGCCGAGCATGTGCGACACGAACGCCGCGGTCTCCTGGGCGGCCCGTGGCCGGCTGCACCGCGAGGCGGTGTGGCAGGGACCCATCCAACTGGGCCACTGCGACGGCCTCGCCCCCATGTGCATCGGTTCGCACTATGCCGTGCGCACCAGGGCCCTGCGCGACATCGGCGGCCTGGGACCGGAGCTCGCCGAGGACTTCTCCACCACCTACCTGCTCAACTCGGCCGGATGGCACGGCGCGTTCGCCATCGACGCCGAGGCGCACGGCGACGGTCCCCTGACCTTCGCCGACATGGTCACCCAGGAGTACCAGTGGTCGCGGAGCCTGACGACGATGCTCCTGGACCTGCTGCCGCGCCACCTGCACCGGCTGCCGCTGCTGCTGCGGGTGCGCTTCACCTACGCGCTGGCCTACTACCCGCTCCTCGGGCTGATGATCGTCGCCGGTCTGGTCCTGCCTCCGGTGGCCGTGATCACTGGACTGCCCTGGATGCGCCTCAACTACTTCGACTTCCTCGGGCACTTCTGGACGATGCCGGTCTGGCTGCTCCTCACCTTCCTCCTCCTGCGGCGCCACGGCCTGCTGCGGCCGACCGACGCCCCGCTGATCAGCTGGGAGGTCTGGCTCTTCGCGCTGACCCGCTGGCCGTTCGTGATCTGGGGGCTGGCAGGCGCCCTCGTCCAGCGGCTGCGACCCCGCCCCATCACGTTCAAGGTCACGCCCAAGGGGACCGAGGGACCCAGGCCACTCCTGACCCGGCTGGTGGTCCCGTTCGCGGGACTCTCCCTGTGCCTCTCGGCCGTCACCCTCTACGGAGAGCAGACCGGTCCGTCCGTCGGCTACGTCTTCCTCTGTCTCCTCGGGGCCACCGCCTACGCCACCGTCGCGGTCGCGGTCCCCCTGCTGCACCTGCGGGAGACGGCCCGCACGGACCACCTGCGGCCGAGCGCGGCCCTGCGGACGGTCCGCGCACCGCTGGCCGTCGGGCTGGCGTCGGCCCTCCCCGCCGCCGCGGCCGTCGTGCTGTACCCGCCGTACGCCGCGACCGTCCTCGGATGGTGAACGCGGCGACGCCGACCCCCCGTTCGAAAGGTCCGGGCCATGAACAAACCACCGACCGTCCTCGTCACCGGCGGCGCGGGCTTCATCGGCAGCCACACCTGCGTCGACCTGCTGGACCACGGCTACGAAGTGATCGTGGTCGACGACTACTCCAACAGCATGCCCGAGGTCCTGGCCCGCGTGGAGCGGATCGCCGGCCGCGGCGTGGCCGCACTCTACGAGCTGGACGTCCGCGACCGGCACGCCCTCTCCGCGGTGTTCGAGCGGCACGCCGTCGACAGCGTGGTGCACTTCGCCGCCTGCAAGGCGGTCGGCGAGTCGACACGGGCGCCCGTCCGGTACTACGACACCAACGTCGGGGGCACGACCGCCCTGCTCTCCGCCATGCGGCAGCACGGCGTCCACGGCCTGGTGTTCTCCTCGTCCTGCTCCGTCTACGGCGACGCCGGTCACGGCCCCCTGGACGAGTCCGCTCCGGCCCGGCCCACCAACCCGTACGCCCACTCGAAGTGGCTGTGCGAACAGATCCTGGCATCCGTGTGCCGGTACTGGCCGGAGCTGGCGGTTCTGTGCCTGCGGTACTTCAACCCCGCAGGCGCCCACCCGAGCGGACTGCTGGGTGAGGACCCGTCCGGCACACCCGACAACCTCATGCCGTACGTGGCCCAGGTCGCCGTCGGGCGACGGGACCGCGTGCGGGTGCTCGGTGACGACTACCCCACCCCCGACGGCACGGCGATCCGCGACTACCTCCACGTGATGGACACCGCCGAGGCCCACCGCCTGGCACTCGAGCACCTTGTCGACGGACCGGGCATGAGGGTGTTCAACCTCGGTACGGGAACCGGCAGTTCGGTCCTGGAGGTGGTGGCCGCCTTCGGTGCGGCGTGCGGCCGGCCGATTCCCTACGAGATGGCCGGTCGCCGTCCGGGCGACGTTCCCGAGCTGGTCGCGGACGCGAACGCGGTCGCCCGGGCCTGGGGATGGCGCCCGGCGCGGAACCTCGCTGCGATGTGCCGGGACGCCTGGCGCTTCCAGCGGCTCAACCCCGACGGGTACGCCGGATACGCCCGGCGTGCCCGCACCCCCCGGCACGAAGGAGTGACGTCATGCGGATGACAGTCGTCGGCACCGGATACGTGGGAACCGTGCACGCCGCGTGCATGGCCGACCTGGGCCACGAGGTCCTCGGGGTCGACATCGATCCCGAGCGCGTCGCCGCCCTCTCGGCGGGGCAGCCGCCGGTGCACGAGGAGGGCCTCGGGCAGCTGCTCGCGAGGGCCACGGACTCGGGACGGCTGCGCTTCACCACGTCCCTGGCCGAAGGCGCCCGCTTCGCCGAGGTGCACTTCGTGTGCGTGGGCACGCCGCAGCGGCCGGACGGCTGGGCGGCCGACCTGCGCCACGTCGACGCCGTCGTCGACGGACTCGTTCCGCATCTGCGTCCCGGGAGTCTGGTCGTGGGCAAGTCGACGGTGCCGGTCGGCACCGCCGCCCGGCTCGACAGAAGGGTCGCCGCTGCCGCACCCGGCTGCGAGGTCGCCTGGAATCCCGAGTTCCTGCGGGAGGGGTCGGCCGTGCACGACACGATGCACCCGGAGCGGCTGGTCGTCGGTGTCTTCTCGGAGCGCGCCGACTCCGTCCTGCGGGAGATCTACCGCCCCATGCTCGAGGCGGGCGTGCCGTACTTCAGCACCGACCCGGCCACGGCCGAGCTGGTGAAGGTGGCGGCGAACTCCTTCCTCGCCACCAAGATCTCGTTCATCAACGCGATGTCCGAGGTGTGCGAGGCCGCTGGGGCCGACGCCGTCCTCCTCGCCCGCGCCATCGGCGCCGACTCGCGCATCGGCCCGCTGTTCCTCGAGCCCGGCCTGGGCTTCGGCGGCAGCTGCTTCCCGAAGGACATCCGCGCCTTCGCTGCACGCGCCGAGGACATCGGCGCCGGCGAGGCGGTGGCGTTCCTGCATGAGGTCGACCGCATCAACACGCGGCAGCGGCACCGGACGGTCGATCTCGCCAGGACCCTGCTCGGCGGCTCCTTCCGGGACCGCCGCATCGGGGTCCTGGGTGCCGCGTTCAAACCGGGCAGCGACGACGTGCGCGACTCGCCCGCGCTGGCCGTCGCGGCGGCCGCGCACCACCAGGGCGCTTCGGTGCGCGTCCACGACCCGCAGGCGCTGGACAACGCCCGCGCGGCCTTCCCGGACCTGACGTACACGCACGACGTCGCCAAGGCGTGCGAGGACGCGGACCTGGTCCTGCACCTCACGCCCTGGCCGGAGTACCGCCGCGTCGATCCGGCCGCGCTGGCCGCCGTGGTGCACCGGCCGCAGGTGCTGGACGCCCGCAACGCGCTCGACGAGGAGACCTGGCGCACGGCCGGCTGGTCCGTGCACGCGCTGGGCCGTGCGGCCGGACGGAGGGCGTCATGAAGGCGGTCGTGACCGGCGGCGGCGGATTCCTCGGCTCCCACCTGTGCGAGGCACTCCTGCGCCGGGGCGACACGGTCCGGTGCCTGGACAACCACTGCACCAGCGAGGCGCGCAACGTCGTCCACCTCCTCGGCCATCCCCGGTTCGCCCTCGTCCGCGCGGACGTGACGGCCCCCTTCGACGTGCCCGGACCGGTGGACGCGGTGATCCACCTCGCCAGCCCGGCCTCGCCGCCCGACTACGCGCGGTTGCCGCTGGAGACGCTCTCGGCGGGCAGCCGCGGCACGGAGTACGCCCTGCAGTTGGCGCTCCGCCGCCGCGCCCGCTTCCTGCTCGCCTCCACCAGCGAGGTGTACGGGGACCCGACGGTTCACCCGCAGCCCGAGGGCTACTGGGGCAACGTCAATCCGGTGGGCCCCCGGAGCGTCTACGACGAGGCCAAGCGGTACGCGGAGGCCCTGACCACGGCCTACCGGAACACCCTGGGGGTCGACACCGGCATCGTGCGGATCTTCAACACGTACGGGCCCCGGATGCGCCCCCATGACGGGCGGGTCGTCTCGACCTTCGTGCGCCAGGCGCTGGCGGCGGCACCGCTGACCGTCTACGGGGACGGCAGCCAGACCCGCAGCTTCTGCTACGTCGACGATCTGGTCCGCGGTCTCACCGCCATGCTCGACTCGCCCCATGCCGGTCCCGTCAACCTCGGCAACCCGGCCGAGTGCACGGTCCGCCGGCTGGCCGAGCTCGTCCTGGGGGTGACGGGTTCGCCGTCGCCCGTGATCCACCGTCCGCTGCCCACCGACGATCCCAGTCGCCGGCGACCGGACATCAGCAGGGCCCGCGCCCTGCTCGGCTGGACGCCGGAGGTCCCCCTGGAGACGGGGCTGCGCCGCACCGCCGCCTGGTTCTCGCGCTCCGTGGCGCCGGGTCGGCGGGGCGCCGACGAGTCCGTGGAGGTCTGATCACGATGTCCGGCCGAGCCGCAGCGGCGTTCGCCGGCATGCTCCTGGTGGGCGTCACCGCCGGGTGCGTGGCCACGCCCCATTACACCCCGTCCACGAAGGCGTACTACGTCAGCCCGGACGGCGACGACTCGGCCCCGGGCACGTCGCCCGACCGGGCGTGGCGGACGCTGGCCCGGGCGGAGAGGACGGCGCTGGAGCCGGGCGACCGGCTCCTGCTGCGCGGCGGCGCGCGCTTCACCGGCACCGTCACGATCAAGGAGCAGGAGGCGGGGGACCCCGGTCGTCCGGTGGTGGTCGGCTCCTACGGCGAGGGCCGGGCGACCATCTCCTCCGGAGGTGCCCCCGGCGTCTCCGTGCACAACACGGCGGGTGTCGAGATCCGCGACCTCATTCTGGTGGGCGCCGGGGCCACGGCCACCGGCCAGGCGGGCGTCAACCTGTACCGCGACGCCGAGGGCGGTGGGCACGAGCGTCGCGTGATCGTCTCCGACGTCGACGTCTCCGGGTACCGGGTCGGCCTCTCGGTCGGCTCGACCGTGGCCGGCTCCGGTTTCCGCGACGTGACCGTCCGGCGGACGGAGCTGCACGGCAACCGGGACGCCGGACTGCTCACCTACGGTCCGCGCTTCGACGCCGAGCGCCCCGCCTACGCCCACGAGAACGTCGCGCTCGAGCGGGTCGAGGCGTTCGACAACCACGGCGATCCCTCGGTCGACGACCGGCACACCGGAAGCGGCATCATCCTCGGCGGCGTACGCCGGGCCACGGTGCGGGACACCAGCGCACACGACAACGGCCGCAGCTCCGGTCTCCGGGCACCCGTGGGGCCGGTCGGCCTGTGGACCTACGACTCCACGCGCGTCCTGATCGAGCACAGCACCGCCTACCGCAACCACACCGGCAACGACCTGGACGGCAGCGGCTTCGGCATGGACTCCAACACGTCCCGGTCGACGCTCCAGTACAACCTGTCGTACCAGAACGACGGACCGGGCTACTACGTGTTCCAGCACGACCGCAACGGCAGGCACCGGGACAACACCATCCGGTACAACGTCAGCAGCGACGACGGACGCAAACTGCCGCACCACGGCGCCCTGACCGTCTACGGCATCGATGTGCGCGACCTGGCGGTCCACAACAACACCGTGGTCATGCGGGAGTCGCCGGCGGGCGCGGGCACCGTCATGCTGCTGCACTCCAGGATCCGCGGCGTCACCGTCCGCAACAACCTGCTGGTCTCCGACCGGGTGCCGCTCGTCACCTCGGAGGCCGGCACGCCGGACCGCGTCGTGTTCCAGGGCAACCAGTACCGGGCGACCGACTCGTGGACGGTCAGGTGGCGCGACACCGAGTACCGCGACCTCGCGGCCTGGCGGGAGGCGACCGGTCAGGAACGCGTGGCGGAGCGGGCGACGGGCACCAGCGCCGATCCCTGCCTGAGCGGCGGCGCCCTGCCCGGCGTCACCTCGCGCACCGAGGCCACCGGGATCGTGCCACGCTGCCCGCACGACGGGCTCGACCTGCGCGCCCTGTTCCGCACCGACCCGGGGCCCGTCGACTTCTTCGGCCACCGGATCAGCCGGCCGCCCGCCACGGGCGCCGCCGAGCCCTGAGCCGCACGGGACCCGGGTGTGTGCCGTTGCCCGGGGGCCTGTGGGGAGGTACTGTAAGTGTACGCCGTAAACTCGGCGGCGACCGACCACCCTTCGGATCGATCACCCTTCGGATCCCGGCATGAGCGCTCTCATCGAGGACTACGCGCTGCTCAGTGACATGGAGACAGCGACCATGGTCGGCACGGACGGGTCGGCCGACTGGCTCTGCCTGCCCCGCTTCGACTCCCCGGCCTGCCTCGCCGCGCTCCTGGGCACGCGCGACAACGGTTTCTGGCGGGTGGCTCCCGTCCCCGGCGGCCGGTGCACCCGTCGCGCGTACCGGCCGGACACGCTGGTCCTGGAGACGGTGTGGGAGGGCGACGCCGGGGCGGTACGGGTGATCGACTTCATGCCGCCGCGCACCCAGTCGCCGTGCCTGATCCGCATCGTCGAGGGGCTGGCGGGAGCGCCCCGGGTGCGCAGCGAGCTGCGGCTGCGCTTCCACCACGGGAGGGTCGTCCCGTGGGTCCGGGCCGGCGGCTCCGGCACGGTCGCGGTCGCGGGCCCGGACGCAGTCTGGCTGCACACCGACGGACTGCTGCCGACGGGCGGCGACCAGGACTCGACCGTGCTGGACTTCACGGTCCCGGCCGGCCGGCGGGTGACCCTGACGCTGGCGTGGTCGCCCTCGCACCTGCCCGAGGCTCCGGCCCCGCTGTCCGTCCCGGCGGAGACGGCACTGAAGGAGACCGTCGACTTCTGGCGGTGCTGGACCGCTCGGTGCCGCTACGAGGGGCCGTGGCGGGAGGCGGTCGTCCGTTCCCTCATCACCCTCAAGGCGCTCACGTACGCGCCGACCGGCGGCATCGTCGCCGCACCGACGACCTCGCTGCCCGGGTGCATCGGCGGCGGGCGCAACTGGGACCACCGTTTCTGCTGGCTGCGTGACTCCACCCTGACCCTGTCCTGCCTGCTGCGCAGCGGTTACCACGACGAGGCCACCGCATGGCTGGACTGGCTGGTGCGAGCCGTCGCCGGCGACCCGGCGGATCTGCAGACGGTGTACGGGGTCGGTGGGCAGCGGCTCCTGCCGGAGATCGAGGCCCCGTGGCTGCCCGGCTACGAGGGATCCCGGCCGGTCCGCTTCGGGAACTCGGCGGCGGGACAGTTCCAGCTGGACATCTACGGGGAGATCCTGGACACCCTGTGGCAGTCGGTGCGGGCGGGAATCCCCATGCCGGCCCACGTGTGGAGCCTCGTGGAGTCGTTGATGGGCTATCTCACGAGGCACTGGCGCGAGCCGGACCAGGGGCTGTGGCAGGTGCGCGGGCCCAGGCGGCAGTTCGTCCATTCGAAGGTCATGGTGTGGGTGGCCGCCGATCGCGCCCTGCGCATGGCGGAGCTGCTCGGCAGGGACGAACCCACCGGCGCGTGGCGGTCCGTGCGGGACGAAGTGCACCGCCAGGTGTGCCGGGAGGGCTGGGACCCGTGGCGGCACTCGTTCGTGCAGTCGTACGGCTCGTCGGCCCTGGACGCGTCGGCCCTGCTGATTCCTCGGCTCGGTTTCCTGCCCGCCCGCGACGAGAGGGTGCGCGCCACCGTCCGGGCGATGCGGGCGCTGACCCACCGTGGATTCGTGCGGCGGTACGCGCCGCGCGGCAACGGCGTGCAGGGGGTCGACGACATCCCCGGCCGCGACGGCGCGTTCGTGGCGTGTTCCCTGTGGTACGCCGAGGCCCTCGCCGCGACCGGGCAACCGCGGCAGGCGACGGAGGCGTTCGAACAGGTCCTCGCCGTCCGCAACGACCTGGGACTGCTGTCGGAGCAGTGGGACCCGGACGAGGGCCGCCAACTGGGAAACGCACCGCAGGCGATCAGCCACATGGCCCTGGTGGAGACGGCGTTCGCCCTGTCGTCACCCCATCCGGACGGCGGAGGTCCGGACGAAGACGTGCGGCACGACCCGGGGGGAGCCGCGCAGTACGCACACCGTCAGGTCCGGTGCTGACCGGAGACGACGGGAGCCCGTGCGCGCCGGGACCACGGGCGACCCCGCAGGTGCGGGTGGCCGATGCCGACCGATGTCCCCGCCGGGTGACCCGGACGGCCCACCGTCCTCGTGTGCGCATGCGGGAAATGCCCGGCTGAGTAAACTGGATGCAAGACACGTCGATGTCCCGGCGAATAGGAGCCCGCATACCGGCGACCGTGACACACCGGCGACCGCGTATACCGGCGATCGTGTGCACAAGCGACACCCGGAACGAGTCCCGGCCCCGGAGAATTCTCCATCGCCGGCCGATCTGTCACCCGGCCCCACGGGATTCCGTGTAGTCGCCGCTGCGCCGTTCGCCCAAGCCGGTCCGTCCGCAACTGGCCTTTTCACGGAGGTGAGTCTGGGTGAACGCCCCTGTGCGAAGCCCTGCCGCGACGGCCGTCGTGAGCACGTGCATCGTCGTACTGACCGTGTTCTACTACGTTTTTCCGACCCAGCGGCTGATTTTCGTCGCCATTGGAGCGACCGGCGTCGTCGGCATTCTCCTGGGCGTCCTCATCAACCGCCCGGCGCACCGGCTTCCGTGGCTGCTGCTTGCCGCGGGGAATTTCGCCTTCGCCTCCGGTCAGGCAGCACAGATTGTCCTTATCCAATTCCACGAGGAGTACGTGTTTCCGTCGATCGCCGACGGCTTCTATCTCGTGGCGTATCCGTTGTACGCGGCCGGACTGCTGGGCTTCGTGCGCTGGCGCACGAGCTGGCGCGACCACGCGAGCCTCATCGACGCGCTGACGCTGACCGTGGGCATGGCCCTGCTGTCATGGATCTTCCTCATCGAGCCGTACGCCCGCATCGCGGGCCTCACCTGGGTGCAGAAGGCCTTCTCCATCGCCTATCCGCTGGGCGACATCCTCGTGCTGGCGATGCTGCTCCGGCTGCTCGCCAGCCGTACCGGCAGAAGTCCCTCGCTCGTGCTGCTCACCGTGGGCACCGTCGGCCTGCTCACTGCCGACGTGGCCTACGGCCTGATTCAGCTGAACGGGACCTGGCGCACCGGAACCGTGGTCGATCTCGGCTGGGCCGTCCTGTACGGCGCCTGGGCGGCCGCCGCGCTCCACCCGTCCATGCCGTCGCTGACCCGGCCGGCGGCGCGGCGCGGCGAGACCAGTCCGGGCTGGCTGAGCCTGCTCACCGTGGCGTCGCTGATCGCGCCGACCATCCTGCTGATCGACGCGGTGCGCGGCGTGGAGGCCAACACCGGGGTGATCGGAGCGTTCTCCGCGGTCCTCTTCGCCCTCGTGCTCTACCGCCTCGCGGGCGTGGTGGCCACGCACCGCAGGGCGGTCGGCCGGGAGAAGGTGCTGCGCATCGCGGTGTCGTCGCTGGGCGGGGCGAGCGGCCTGCGGGACGTGACCGCCGCCGTCCACACCGCGGTGACGGAGCTGATGTCGGTGCACGGCCCGCCGCGTTCCGCGTTGCTCACCCTGCCGGAGAACATGCTCTGGCTGAACGGGGCGCACCACGGCGCCCAGGGGCCGGTGTCCGCTCGGGGAAGCGCGGCCGTACGGGAACTGGCCGCCTCCGGCGAGAGCCGGCTGGTGGCGCTGGACGCGCTGGGGCCCGACCTCGTCACCCAGCTCGTGGACCGGGACAAGGAACGGCCCCGGGCCGACCACGCTTTGATCTGCCCGCTCGCCTCGCAGGACCACCCCTCGGGCGACGCGGTGATCGGGGCGCTGATCGTCGCCGGGCAGGAACCGGAACTGCTCGTGCTCCGCGACACGCTGGCGACGCTCGCCGCCCAGGCGGCGCTGACGATGACGCGTCTCGCCCTCACCGAGGAGGTCAACCGGCGCCGGAGCGAGTCCTACTTCCGCACCCTGGTGCAGAACGCCTCCGACGTCATCCTGATCCTCGACGAGGAGGACCGGGTCCGCTACGCCAGCCCCTCCGCGGCCCAGATGCTGGGCATCGCCGACCTGGAGGGCACTCACCTCGTCGATCTGGTGCCTCCGCAGGACAGCCGTGCCGTGGTCGAAACGCTCGGCCGGATACGGCGCGGCGAGTACCAGGGCAACCGGGAGCACTGGAGCATGATCCGCTCCGACCGGGCGTCCATCGAGGTGGAGGTGCGGTGGAGCGACCTGCGCACGGAGGCGACCGTCGGCGGAGTGGTGCTCACCCTGCGGGACGTGACCGAACAGCGCAAGCTCGAACGCGAGCTGACCCACCAGGCGTTCCACGACTCGCTCACCGGTCTGGCCAACCGCGTGCTCTTCCAGGAACGGGTCAGTCACGCCCTCGTGCAGGCCCAGCGCGACGGCACGGTGGTCGGCGTGCTCTTCCTCGACGTCGACAACTTCAAGGTCGTCAACGACATACACGGTCACAGCGTGGGCGACGAACTCCTGGTCGCGCTCTCCCTCCGGCTGCAGACCGCGGTCCGCGCCTCCGACACCGTCGCGCGCATCGGCGGTGACGAGTTCGCCCTCCTGGTGGAGGGCTCCGTCACACCCGAGGGCGTCGAGCGTTTCACCGAACACGTGTTGAGCGTGTTCGCCGAACCCTTCCGGCTCAGTGTGGGACCGCTGAGCGCGTACGCCAGCGTCGGCGTGGCCACCACGGACGACAGCATCGACTCCGTCGAACTGCTCACCCACGCCGATCTCGCGCTGTACGCGGCGAAGACGGCGGGCAAGCGCCAGTGGCGCCGCTACCACCCGGACCTGCAGAGCGGCATGGCCGAGCGGGCCAAACTCCAGGAGGGCCTGGACAGTTCGTCCATCGAGACGTCGTTCATGGTGCTCTACCAACCGATCATCGAGCTGACCAGCGGGCGGATCGCCGGCTTCGAGGCGCTCGTCCGCTGGCCCCACTCCACCCGCGGCATGGTGCTGCCGGAGCAGTTCATCACCCTGGCCGAGGAGAGCGGGCAGATCGTCCCGCTCGGCGCCTGGGTGCTCGACCAGGCAGCCACCGAGGCGGTCCGGTGGGAGGGCTCCGTCCTGCGGGGCGGGACGCCGGAGCGCCCGGCGCCCTACGTCAGCGTGAACGTGTCGCCACGTCAGTTCCGGGACGAGCAGTTCTCCGACGTGATCCGGCGGGCCCTGGATCTCTCCGGCATCCAACCGTCCTCTCTGGTACTGGAACTGACCGAGAGTGTGCTGATGTTCAACGACGAACGTATCCTGGCCGAAATGGGTGCGCTCACCGACCTCGGCATCCGTATCGCGATCGACGACTTCGGAACGGGCTACTCGTCGCTGAGTTATCTGCGGGAGTTCCCGATCTCGATACTGAAGATCGACAAGTCGTTCGTGGACAAACTCGGGCGCTCGCCCGAGCAGTACGCCCTGGTCGAGGGCATCACCCATCTCGCGGACACACTCGGACTCACGGTGATCGCCGAAGGAGTGGAGAACGTCAGGCAGCAGGAGTTGCTGATCTCCATGGGCTGTCGGTTCGGTCAGGGGTACCTCTTCGCCGAGCCGGTCGGCGCCGAGGAGGCGGAACATCTCGTCTTCTCGGCGCCGCTCGGCCGTCTCGCCGGATTTCCCGGGACGCCCGCGGAGGGGAAGAGGTGATGGCGGCGGCCCTCCACCACGAGGGTCGCGGGGCGTCCTGCTCCGTAGGACGCCCCGCGAGGCAGGAGACCCAAGGTGACGGAACGTGAACACCGGTCGGCCGCGTCGCCCCGGCTCCACGTCGTACTGCGCAACGACGAAAACCAGTACGCCCTCTGGCCCGCCGAGCGCCGCATTCCGCCCGGATGGCGCCAGGTCGGCGAACCGGCCCCGCCGGCGGCGTGCGCGGACCTGGTCGAGCGGCTGTGGACCGACATGCGTCCCGCGAGCGCCCGCACCGCGCGGACCGCCGAAGCCGTGCCCGGGACGGGCACCGTCCCGGAACTGGTCCGGGAGCGGGCCCGGCACGATCCGTCCGCTCTCGCGGTGCTGTCGGACGAGGGCCGGCTCAGCTACGCCGAGCTCACCGGCCGCGCCGACCGGCTCGCCAACCAGTTGCGCGCCTCGGGCGCCGGCACCGAGTCCGTGGTCACCGTGTGCCTGGACCGCACACCCGAACTGGTCGTCGCGCTCCTGGCGGTACTGAATTCCGGCGGCGCGTTCCTGCCGCTCGACCCGCAGAGTCCGCGGCAGCGGATCACCGGACTGGTCGCGGAGACGGGCTCCCGCCTCATCGTCTCGAGCCGGGAACACGCGCCGCTGTTCGCCGAGTGCCCTGCACGGTTCGTCGACGCGGGGGAACCCCACGTGCCGCCGGGGGGACCGGGTTCGGCGCATCGCCCCCGGCCCGACGACCTCGCCTACGTGATGTACACCTCCGGATCCACCGGACCGCCCAAGGGAGTGATGATCAGCCACCGGTCGCTGGCCCACTCCCTCACCGCTGTGGCCCGTGCCTACCGGCTGACCCCGGACGACCGGGTGCTGCACGCCGCGGCGCTCGGCTCCGACACTTCGCTGGAGCAGATCTTCGCCCCGTTGATCAGCGGCGCGACGGTCGTCCTCGCGGGCACGCGGACGTGGGCGCCCGTCGATCTGCTGCACCGCCTGCCGGAGCACGGGATCACCGTCGCCGACCTGACCCCGGCCTACTGGCAACGGGTCCTCTCCGTCCCGGACCGCTTCGCGAGCCTGGCATCGCTGAGGCTCGCCATCGTCGGCGGTGAGATCGTCACCGCCAAGGACTGCCGTGCCCTGCTGCGCCGGATCCCCGGCACCAGGGTGGTCAACGCCTACGGGCTCACCGAGACCACCATCACCTCCACCCTCTGCGACCTCACCGAGGACGTGCTCTCCGCGCCCGACACCGCCGTCGCCCCCGTCGGAAGGGCCCTGGAGGGGACCCGCGTCCACGTGCTCGACGCCGACCTGCGCCCGGTGGCGCCGGGCGAGCGTGGCGAGATCTACCTCGGCGGCCCGGGCCTGGCACGCGGTGTGCGGGGGCACCCCTCCCTGACCGCAGAGCAGTTCGTGCCGGACCCGCACCACGCCGCCCCGGGGGAGCGGATGTACCGCACCGGCGATCTGGGCCGGTGGCGCCCGGACGGCAACCTGGAGGTCCTGGGGCGCGTCGACGACCAGATGAAGATCCGCGGGTTCCGGGTCGACCCGGCCGAGATCGAGGCCGCGCTCGTCTCCCGCCCGGAGATCGCCCAGGCGATGGTGGTGGCCCGGCCGCGGGAGGACGGCAACCGGGACCTCGTCGCCTACGTCACGCCGACCACGCCCCGGACCGGCGGCGAGGCGGCGCTGCGCGCACGGCTGCGGTCCGCGCTCGCCGAGGCGCTGCCGCACTACATGATCCCGGTGGCCTTCCACGCGGTCGAGCGGCTGCCCGTCACGCCGAGCGGGAAGCTCGACCGCAGGGCCGTACCGGCGTCCGCGGCCACGGCGTCGACGTCCGGCCCCGACGAGCGTCCGGTGCCGCAGGGGATGGCCCAGCTGTGGGGGCAGATCCTGGAGGTCGACTACGTCCGTCCGCAGGACGACTTCTTCGAACTGGGCGGCAACTCGCTGCTGGCCATGGAGATGCTGGCGCGGACCCGCGTCATGTTCGGCATCGGCGTGGAGCAGATCCGCGACCTGACCCGGTCCCTGCTCAGATACCCGACGCTCGCCGCGTTCGCCGAGTCGGTGCGCCAGGCGCGTGCGGGCACCCTCGCCCACCCGGGCGGCGGGAACGTCGACTTCCCCGCCGAGACCGGTCGGCCCCTCCCGGCCGTCGGCCGGGGCGCGCCGGCTCCCGACCCGGCGCGCCCCGGTGACGTCCTCCTCACCGGGGCGACGGGCTTCTGCGGCGCGTACATGATCGACGAGCTGCTGCGCCGGACGACCGGACGGGTCCTCTGCCTGGTGCGGGCCTCAGACGACCACCACGGCATGGAGCGGATCCGCGCGAGCCACCGGCGGTACGTGCTCGGCGAACTGTCCAGCGGGCGCGTGCAGCCGGTCGTCGGCGACCTGGGCAAGCCCGGACTGGGCCTGTCCCCGAGCCGGTTCGAGGAGCTCGGGGCGACCGTCGACGCCGTGTACCACTTCGGTGGCCAGGTCAACTTCATCTACCCGTACCACGACCTGCGCGCGGCCAACGTCGAGGGGACCTACGAGGTCATCCGCCTCGCCGCGGCGAGATCCGTCCCCGTCCACTTCACCTCCAGCATGGCGGTGCTCGCCGGATGGGGGCCGGCCGGGGTACGGGAGGTGACGGAGGACATGCCGCTGAGCCACCCGGAATACCTGTCGGTGGGGTATGTGGAGTCCAAATGGGTCGGCGAGGCCCTGCTGAAGAGGGCGTCCGACGCCGGTCTGCCGGTCGCCCTGTACCGGCTGATGGACATCACGGGCACCAGCGGCACCGGCGTGATGAACACCGGCAGCGAGATGGCCGCCCTCATCGACTTCATCGCGCGGACCGGGCTGTGCCCCGACGTCCGGCTGCCGCTCGACTTCCTGCCGGCCGACCACCTCGTCCGCGCCATCGGGCACATCTCCACCCACCACCCTGCGCGCGGTGAGGTCTACCACCTCACCAACCCCCGTCCCGCGCTGCTGCACTCGCTCGCCGAACGCCTGCGGCGGCGGGGCCACCCGATCCGGGAACTCCCGTACGACGAGTGGATCGCCGCTCTGGTGACCTACGCGGCCGGGCACCCCACCGACCCGATCACCCCGTTCGTGCCGCTCTTCATCGACCGGTGCCACGGCGCCGACATCACCGTGAGCGAGATGTACTTCCAGGGCGTCTTCCCCGAGTTCACCCGCACCAACGCGGAGCGGGCGCTGAGGGGCACCGGGATCGACATCCCGCCGGTGGACGCGGAGATGCTGGACGGCCACATCGCCTTCCTCGAGCAGGCCGCCCCCGTCCGACCGGTGCGCGGCCACGGCCAAGGGGCGGCCCGGTGGTGATCCGGTGCCCCGGCTGGGAGGCGCTGGACCTGACGGAGGCAGCCCCCGACGGCCCGGTGGCCTTCTGCGCCGACCTCAGTCCCGCCGGCCTGCTGGCGGCGTACCGCGCCGGGGTCTATCCGTTCCCGGCGCCCGACGAGTACGCGCGCACCCTCAACGAGGTGCTCTACGCCGACCAGGTCCGGGAAGGCCGCATCCCGATCGTGGGGGAGGGGGAGCCGGCCGACCCCTACACCGTCTCGTGGTGGTCCCCGGACCCCCGGCCCGTGCTGCCCGTCTCGTCGGCACACCTCAGCCGGAGCCTCGCCCGGCGGCTGCGCAATCGGCTGCCGTGGTCGACCAGTGGCGACCGGCGGTTCGAGCAGGTCGTCCGGGAATGCCGCGCCGGCCGCGCCCCCCAGTGGCTCACCGAGGAGCTGATCGCCGGTCTGGTCGGCCTGCACGAACGGGGCCATGCGCACAGTGTCGAGGTGTGGGAGGAGGGCGAACTGATCGGTGGCGTCTTCGGTCTCCGTGTCGGACGGGTGTTCAGCATGGACTCGATGTTCTTCCGCCGCCCCGAAGCCTCCAAGGTCGCGGTGCACGACCTCGCGGCGCGCTTCGCGCAGGCCGGTGGTCTGCTGCTCGACGCCCAGCGCGACAGCCCGCACGTCCGCGCCCTGGGCTGCACCCCGCTGCCGCGGGAGCAGTACGTGCGCCACCTCCGGGGCACGGGGCCCGACAGCTCCCCGATACCCGGGGCCGACCTGCCCGCCCGGCGGCTCGCCCGTCCGGTCCCTCCCGACGACCGCCTGCCCCGTGGGCCGCGGTAGTCGTCACCGGCCGCACCGCCTCATCGGTGCGGCCGGCCGTGCTCCTCGGCGGCGGAGTCCGGGAAGGGCGCCCGGACGTCGCCACGCGCGCTCCGCCGCAGCACCGCCTCCCCCTCCTCCACCGTCATCGGCCGGGCGAACAGGTACCCCTGTCCGAACCGGCAGCCGATGGCGGCGAGCAGTTCCCGCTGTTCCTGCTCCTCGATGCCCTCGGCGATCACCTGCAGCCCGAGGGTGTCGGCGAGCCGGAGGATCGCCTCGACCAGGGCCACCTGCTGGGAGTCCCCCGGGATGCCGTCGATGAACGTCTTGTCGATCTTCAGCACGTCGATCGGGAAGTCCCGCAGATAGCGCAGCGAGGCGTACCCGGTTCCGAAGTCGTCGATCGCGATGCGCACTCCGACGTCCTTGAGTTCGCGGATGACCGCGTCGATCTGGTCGGTCCGCTTCATGAGCACCGACTCGGTGAGTTCCAGTTGCAGCGTGCCAGGGGCCAGCCCGGCGTTGTCCAGGGCCGTGCACACCTCGTCCAGGAAGGTCATGTCCCGCCACTGCCGGGCGGACACGTTGACGCTGAGGTACGGCGGCGCGGCGAGCGGGACCCGGCGCTGCAGCCGGGCGATGTCGGCCGTGGCGCGGTGCAGCACCCACGCCCCCAGCGTCGAGATGTGCCCGGACTCCTCGGCCAGCGGGATGAACCGGCCCGGAGGGACGGGGCCGGTGGGCAGGTGCGGCCAGCGGGCCAGCGCCTCGAAGCCCACGACGTCACCGGCGGCGATGTCCACGACGGGCTGGTAGCACAGGGTGAACTCCTCACGCGTGATCGCTCCGTCCAGCTGCGCCTTCAGATCGTGGCGCTCGACCATCCGGACCCGCTGCTGGGGCTCGAACCGGCGCCACTGCCGCTTTCCGGCGGCCTTCGCGGCGTACAGGGCCAGATCGGCCAGCGCCAGGAGTTCGTGGGCGTCCGTGGTGTCCTGCGCGGTGGCCACCCCGACGCTGGCGGATACCGCGACCGTGGCCTCCGGCAGCTGGAACGGCCGGTTCAGCGTCTGGATCACCTGCGCCGCCAGCAACTCCGAGTCCAGGGGCTGCTTGGCGTCCTCCATCAGCACGGCGAACTCGTCACCTCCGAGCCGCGCCGCCGTGTCGGTACGGCGCAGCGTTTCCGACAGGCGCTCCGCCACGGCGCACAGCAACCCGTCGCCGGCCTTGTGCCCGAGCGTGTCGTTGACGATCTTGAAGTCGTCCAGGTCGATGAAGAGCATGCACGTGATGGACGACTCCCGCCGGCCGCGCAGCAACGCCCGTTCGGTCCGCTCCAGCAGCAGCGTCCGGTTGGGCAGACCGGTCAGGGAGTCGTGGAAGGCACGCTGGGTGAGTTCGTGCTCCAGCCGCCGTTGCTCGGTGACGTCCCGCAGGGTGACCACGAGACCGCCCACGGTCCGGTCATGGCGCAGGTCACGGCAGTGCACATCCACCTCCAGGCTCTCGGAGCCGCGCTCGACCCACCAGTGGTCGTGCACCTCCTGCCGTCCTTCGCGCAGCAGGGCGGTCAGGGTCCGGGTCACCCGGTGGCGGTCCGGGGGAGCCACCAGCGCCCTCAGCTCCGTCCCGACCGGCTCGGTGCTGCCGAACACGGCGCGCGCGGACGGACTGGCGTAGCGGACGGTGGTGTCGTCGTCGACGATGAGGATGACGTCGGAGGCGTTGTGCACCAGGGTGCGGAAGTACGCCTCGCTCTCCTTGCGGGTGATCTCCCGCCGCAGCGCGATGCGTTCCGTCACCAGACCCGCGTGCGAGGCCAGGATCTCCAGCGAGCCGCGCATCTCGGCGAGTTGCCGCACGGGGCCCCCGGCCAGCAGCACGCCCGAGGTCTCCGTCCCGGCC
Source organism: Streptomyces sp. NPDC005931 (assembly GCF_042871235.1). NCBI lineage: Bacteria > Bacillati > Actinomycetota > Actinomycetes > Kitasatosporales > Streptomycetaceae > Streptomyces > Streptomyces sp. NPDC005931. The sequence goes on along the minus strand of NZ_JBIAIG010000014.1, from coordinate 122,320 downwards.
GGACGCCCGGGCCGGACCATGGGACACAGCAGAACGGCCGGGACGTCCGCGAACTGCCCGGAGAGGTCCGGCCCCAGCGCCGCGACGGGCACGACGAGGGCACGGTGCCGGGCGAGGCAGTCCGCCCGTCCGCCGCGTTCCGGCTGGTCACCGCTGAGACGCGTGTACAGGTCCTCGGCCTGCTGGGCCGAGAGCACCCTGGTGGCGTGCCGGACGTTCGGTCCGAACAGCGCGGTGACCGCCGTGTCGCAGGCCCGCGCGATCTCCTCCGGCCAGAACGCCTGCATCAGGGAGGCGGCCGCCGTGCGCAGTGCCTGTTCACGCGCCACGGCCCTGCGGTGCGCGACGACCATCACCGCGAGGCGCAGGATCACCAGCACGAACAGCACGGCCGAGAGTACGGCCAGCACCGTCGCCTCGTGTGCGTTGCCCACGCTCTCCTCGTGGACCAGCACGGCGGGGGGCACCAGCGTGGCCACCGTGAGCAGCAGAAGCCGGTGCCAGGGTGGGAACAGCGACGGGGACGGCGACCCCGGGGCGGTCAGTTCCGTCATGGAGGGGTGCAGTGCGGCCAGCCCGCAGGCCGTGGCGAAGACGATCCAGCCGAGATCCAGCAGCGCGCCCCCCTCTCCCGCGTCGTTGAGCCGCAGGATCCCCCGGGCGATGTCGCAGGAGAGCATCGCGCCCGTGCCCACCGCGAGCAGTTGCACGGCGCGGAGGGGGCCGCCGCCCTCACGTCCGGCGGCGAGCAGCCGGACCAGGAGGGCCAGTACCACGACGCCCCCGAGGGGCCGGGCGATGCCGATCGCGCTCTGCTGCCAGGTGAGTTCCCCGAACCGGGCCAGGGGCTGCACCAGGTGGACCCACACCGGCAGGACGAGCCCGGACGTGATGACGAGCGCGTCGAGCAGGCCGGGCCGGTCGCGGCCCATGAAGCGGTAGCGCACCAGGCCGGACAGCCCCGCGATCAGGAGGGCGTACACGATCAGGGAGGAGACGTCGGCCGGGGACGGGAAGGCGGGCACCGCGTGGGCGTACGTCTCCCGTACCTGGTCGTAGGTCCCGCCCGCGCCGGAGACCAGCAGCCCGGCGGCGAGAAGCCACCACGGCCAGCGGTGCGCGGGCCGGTGCAGACGCGTACCGGTCACGATGCCGGCGGCACCCGCCAGGGCGATCAGGGCCCACAGCGGCCCCCGCAGCTCCTGGACGGCCAGGTACGTGCCGGTGAGAATCCCGGCCGTCACGAGCTGTGCGGTCATGAGGCGGTGGGCCGACGACAAGGGCAAGCACCCCTAATCGGTACGGACCGAAGTCGGTGTATGCGCCACTTGGCATTTCCTGTCCGATCGTAGGCACGACCGGGGGCGCGTCGCATGTCGTGCCGCCCGTCGGGCAGACGGATCGCAGGTCGCGCCGCCCGTAGGACCTGCCGGTGGCGCCGCGCACGCGACGCGGGACCGGTCGCGCCGGGCCCGGTGAGGGGCCGTCGCGGATCGTTCACCCACGGCCACGGATCACCGGGACGCTCCTCGTCCGTCGGGCGTCGGCCGCCGGGCGGAGTCCGCGTAGCCGTGCGGATTGAACCGCTCGAAGCGCCAGGCGTCCCGGCACATGTCCGCGAGGTCCCGCAGGGGGCGCCAGCCCCAGGCGCGCCGCACGGCGGAGGAGTCGGCGACGAGTTCGGGGACGTCCCCGGGGCGGCGCGGCGCGATCTCGTACGGAATGGACCTGCCGCAGGTCCGGGAGAACATCCGGACCACGTCCAGGACCGAACTGCCGCGGCCCCGCCCGAGGTTGTAGACGTGCATGCCCGGGGCGTCGGCGAAGTGGTCGAGGGCCACACGGTGCGCGTCGACGGCGTCCATGACGTGGACGTAGTCGCGGACCGGGGTCCCGTCGGGTGTGGGGTAGTCGCCGCCGTACACGCTCAGCCGGTCCCGTCGGCCGACGGCAACCTGTGCCAGGTACCGCATGAGGCTGTCGGGCGTCGCGCGCGGGTCCTCCCCGAGCAGTCCGCTGGGGTGGGCGCCGACCGGGTTGGAGTACCGCAGGCACAGCACGGTGTACTCGGGCCGCCGGCGGCACACGTCGGCGAGGATCTGCTCGCAGGTCCACTTCGAGGCGGCATAGGGATTGGTGGGGCGGGCCGGGACGGATTCGTCGAGCGGCCCCCCGCCGGCGTCGCCGTACACGGAGCAGGACGAGGAGTAGACGAGCCGGTGCACGCCGTGCTCCTGCATGGCCCGCAGCAGCCCCGTCATGCCGCCCACGTTCGTGTCGTAGTACTCGACGGGTCTGCCCGTCGATCCCGTCACGGACTTCAGGGAGGCGAAGTGGAGGACCGCGTCGACCGTGTGCCGGTCGAAGACGGCGGACAGGGCCTGCCGGTTAAGGATGTCCAGCTCGTAGACGGCGCCCACGAAGCGGCGGGCGATCCGCTCCACGCGGGTGAAGACCTGCGGCGTGCTGTTGGAGTAGTCGTCCACCACGATCACCTCGTAGCCGTGGTCGAGCAGTTCCACGCACGCATGGCTGCCGATGAAACCGGCCCCACCGGTGATCAGGACTGTGGACGGTTGGCTCATGGACCCGGGCTCCCGTCGTATGCTTACGACGTATATGTACGACTCTGCGCCTCTGGCATCCCCGTAGTCAATCCCGATCGGCCACCCACCTCCCTCGCCCCCGCGGGATCACGGCCCGACCAGCAGCCGGAAGTCGAAGGCGTACCGCGACGCCCGGTAGACGTGCGTGCCGTACTCCACCGCCCGGCCCGTGTCGTCGTACGCCGTGCGCTGCATGGTGAGCAGGGCGGCGCCCTCCTCCTCGTCCAGCCGGGCCGCCTCCTCGGCGGTGGCCGAGCGGGCACCGACGGTCTGGCGCGCGCTGTGCAGGGTGATGCCCGCCGCGCGCATCACCCGGTACAGGCCCGTCGACTCCAGACGGGCACCGTCCAGGTCCAGCAGTCCGGACGGGAGGTGGTTGCACATCAGGGCGACCGGCCGGCCGTGGGTGCACCGCAGACGCTCCAGGAGGACGACCTCGGACCCCTCCGCCAGGCCGAGCGCCGCGGCCACGTCGGCGGGCGCCGGCACCGACTCGAGGCGCACGACCCGCGTGCCCGGGCCCTGTCCGGCCGCCTCCAGGTCGTCGTGGAGGCTGCTCAGCTCCAGCGGCCGCCTGACCTGGCTGTGCACCACCTGGGTGCCCACCCCCCGCCGCCGGACCAGCAGGCCCTTGTCGACGAGCGACCGGATGGCCTGGCGGACGGTGGGGCGGGACAGGCCGAGGCGTACGGCCAGGTCCACCTCGTTGCCCAGGAGCCGGCCCCGAGCAAGGTCACCGCGCTCGATGGCGGCCTCCAGCTGCTGGGCCAGCTGGTGGTACAGCGGCACCGGACTGCCCCGGTCCAGGGCGAAGTCCGGTGCGCCGAGCGCGGGTCCGGGCACGGCACGTGCGGGGTGACCGCTCTTCGCCATGGACGTACCTCCCTGTCGAGGGCGTGGCCGGTCTCCTGGATGGGAACGGGGCCTTCGGGAGCCGCAGCGCCGGCCGGGCGCCGGGATGCGGACGGCGGCGGCCCGCGGTCGGCGGGTTCACAGGTGCCGGCGGCGCCCGGCAACACGGGAGTCGTACTCCTCGCGTGCCCGCACCGCGGCCTCCCGGCAGGCCACCTCGGCCACCGGCACGTCCCACCACGCCTGGGCCGCAGGAGCGGTGGGCGCCGGATCGGTCTCGACGTACACGCACGTCGGACGCTGTGACGTGCGTGCCTCGGCCAGGGCGTTCCGCAGTTCCCGCACGGTCTTCGCGCGCAGCACGTCCATGCCGAGGCTGGCCGCGTTGGCGGCGAGGTCGACGGGGAGCGGAGCGCCGGTGAACGTGCCGTCCTCGGCACGGTGGCGGTAGGCGGTGCCGAACCGCTCGGCGCCCACCGACTCCGACAGGCCGCCGATGGAGGCGTACCCGTGGTTCTGGACCAGGACGACCTTGACGGGCAGCCGCTCCTGGACGGCGGTGACGATCTCCGTCGGCATCATCAGATAGGTGCCGTCGCCGACCAGGGCCCACACCGGTGTGCCGGGCGCGGCCTGCTGGACGCCGAGGGCGGCCGGGATCTCGTAGCCCATGCACGAGTAGCCGTACTCCAGGTGGTACTGGCGCGGGCTGCGCGCACGCCACAGCTTGTGCAGGTCGCCGGGGAGCGAACCGGCCGCGTTGATCACCACGTCCTCGTCGCCCACGACCGCGTCGAGCGCGCCGAGCACCTGGGTCTGGGTCGGTACGGCGGTGTCGTCGTCGGCACGGTAGGCGGCCTCGACGACCCGCTCCCAGCGCTCCTTGCCGGCGCGGTACTCGGCTGCGTACGCCTCGTCCACCCGGTGCCCGGCCAGGGCCGCCGTGAGCTGCTCCAGACCCGTGCGCGCGTCGCAGACCAGGGTGCGCGCCGCCAGCTTGTGCGCGTCGAAGCCGGTGATGTTGAGGTTGAGGAAGCGCACGTCCGGGTTCTGGAAGAGGGTGCCCGAGGCGGTGGTGAAGTCGGTGTGGCGGGTGCCGACGCCGATCACCAGGTCGGCGGTGCGGGCGAGTTCGTCGCTCACCGCGGTGCCGGTGTGGCCGATGCCGCCGAGGTCGGCCGGGTGGTCGTGGCGCAGGGAACCCTTGCCGGCCTGGGTGGAGGCGACCGGGATGCCGGTGGCGTCGACGAAGGCCCTCAGCGCCTCCTCCGCCTCGCTGTGGTGGACCCCGCCGCCCGCGACGATCAGGGGGCGCCGCGCGGCGCGCACGGCCGCGACGGCCGCCGTCAGCTCGGCCGGGTCCGGCGCGGGGCGGCGCACGTGCCAGACGCGCTCGGCGAAGAACTCCTCCGGCCAGTCGTACGCCTCCGCCTGCACGTCCTGGGGGAGGGCGAGGGTGACGGCGCCGGTCTCGGCCGGGTCGGCGAGCACGCGCATCGCGTGGAGCGCGGACGTGATCAGCGCCTCCGGGCGGGTGACACGGTCGAAGTAGCGGGAGACCGGGCGCAGCGTGTCGTTGACCGAGACGTCGGCCTCGACCGGATGCTCGAGCTGCTGGAGCAGCGGGTCGGCGGGGTGCGAGGCGAAGTAGTCGCCGGGCAGCAGCAGAACCGGGAGGCGGTTGACGGTGGCGAGGGCGGCGCCGGTGACCAGGTTGGTCGCGCCGGGGCCGATCGACGTCGTCACCGCCTGGGCGGAGAGGCGGTTGAGCTGGCGGGCGTGGCCGACGGCCGCGTGCACCATGGACTGCTCGTTGCGGCCCTGGTGGTAGGGCATCACGTGGGCGTACTCGACGAGGGCCTGGCCGACGCCGGCCACGTTCCCGTGCCCGAAGATGCCCCACGTGCCCGCGATCAGCCGGTGGCGCACGCCGTCGCGCTCGCTGTACTGGGCGGCGAGGAACCGGACCAGTGCCTGGGCGGTCGTCAGTCGTCGGGTGGTGGCGCTCATAGGGACCTCTCCGGTGCGGTGTAGAGGGGGAGTCGGGGGTCGACCGGCTGCTGCGCCCAGGTGTCGCGGATCCAGGCGTGGTCGGGGTGGTCGCAGATCAGCCAGGCGCGCTCGGCCCCGGGGCCGGCCATGACGTTGAGGTAGTACATGTGGTGGCCCGGCACGGCCATGGACGGTCCGTGCCAGCCGTCCGGGATGAGCACCACGTCACCGTCGCGGACCTCGGCCAGCACGTTCGTCTCCCGGCCCGGGCCGGAGGGGGAGACCCGCTGGTAGCCGAGGCCGGGAGTGCCCTGGTGGGCGGCGAACTCGAAGTAGTAGATCTCCTCCAGGACCGACTCCTCGCCCGGCCGGTTCTCGTCGTGCTTGTGCGGCGGGAACGACGACCAGTTGCCGCCCGGGGTGACGACCTCGACCGCGATCAGCCTGTCGCACTCGAACACCCCGGCGGCGCCGAAGTTGTTGACCTGGCGGGAGCAGGCGCCGGTGCCGCGCAGCTCGACGGGGACGCCGGAGGCCGGGCCGTGGCGGGCGGGCAGCCGGCGGGTGCAGCGGGCGCCGGTGAGCGCGAACCGTCCGCCGCCGGGGGACGCCAGGCTCGCGCGGGCGTCGCGCGGCACGTAGGCGAAGTCGGTGACGCCGTCGAACACGCCGCTGCGGCCGGTCAGCCGGAACTCGTCGTGGCCGAAGTCGTCGTCGGCGGTGACCGTGCAGGCGCCGCTCAGGGGCAGCACGATCCACTCGCTGTCCCCGGTGTCGAAGGTGTGGGAACCGCCCGGCGGCAGCTGGAGGATCCGCAGGCTCGAGTGACCCCAGCCCGCCTTCTCGGGTGTGACCTCGACGAGGTAGGGCCCGGCCGTGGCCTTGCCCGCGGGGAGGTGATGCCTCATGCGTGTCCCTTTCGGATCAGAGGAGCCCGACGGCTGTGTCCACCGCCGTCTCCACGCTGCCCACGACGGGGTAGAGCAGCGAGCGGCCGACGACCAGACCCTGGACGGAGGGCAGCCGCAGCGCCTTGCGCCACCTCTCGTAGGCTCCCTCCTGGTCGGTGACCTCGCCGCCCAGCAGCACGACCGGCAGGGTCGACGTCTGCAGCACCTCCTCCATGGCGTCGGCGTCGTCGGTGACCGGGAGCTTCAGCCAGGTGTAGGCGGAGGTGCCGCCGAGGCCGGAGGCGATGGCGATGGACCGGGTGACGGCCTCGGCGGACAGGTCGTTGCGCACCTGGCCGTCGACGCGGCGCGAGATGAACGGCTCCACGAACACGGGCAGCCGGCGTGCGGCCATGGCGTCGACGGCGCGGGCGGTGGACTCCAGCGTGGTGAGGGAGCCGGGGTCGTCGTAGTCGATGCGGACCAGCAGCTTGCCCGCGTCGAAGCCGAGCCGTTCGATGTCCTCGGCGCGGTGGCCGGTGAAGCGGTCGTCCATCTCGAAGGCGGCCCCGGCCAGGCCGCCGCGGTTCATCGAGCCCATGACGACCTTGTTCTCCAGCACCCCCAGCAGCAGCAGGTCCTCCAGGACGTCGGCGGTGGCCAGCACCCCGTCGACGCCGGGCCGGGACAGCGCGATGCACAGGCGTTCGAGCAGGTCGGCGCGGTTGGCCATGGCCAGGCGCCGGTCGCCGACGGCGAGCGCGCCCCGGGCCGGATGGTCGGCGGCCACGATCATCAGCCGGCCGCTGTCGCCGAGCAGCGGCCGGCGCGCCCGGCGGGCGGCCGCCTCGGCGACGGCCTCGGGGGTGCGGGCGCGCACCGTGGGGAGGTCGCGGATGCTGGGTCGCAAGGAAAGGGCTCCGTTCGGGCCGTTCGGGGTCACCGGCTCGGCCGGCTCGTCGCGTCGGACGGGGCGGTCCCCGCCAGGAGGTCGGCGATCTCCGCCCGGGTCGGCATCGCGGACGAGCACGCCAGGCGCGAGGCGACCAGTGCACCGGCCGCGTTGGCGTGGCGTACGGTCCGCGCCAGGTCCCAGCCGGAGAGCAGGCCGTGGCAGAGGGAACCGCCGAAGGCGTCACCGGCGCCGAGGCCGTTGACCACCTCGACCGGCACCGGCGGCGCCTCGGCCCGGGTGCCGTCGCGGTGTACCGCGAGCACGCCCCGCGGGCCCTGCTTGACCACCGCCAGCTCCACACCCGCCGCCAGCAGCGCCTCGGCGCAGGCCGCCGGCTCGCGCACCCCGGTGGCGACCTCGCACTCGTCGAGGTTGCCGACCGCCACGGTGGCGTGCCGCAGCGCCTGCGCGTAGTACGGGCGGGCCTGGTCCGGGTCGCGCCAGAACATCGGCCGCCAGTCCAGGTCGAGGACGGTCGTGCCGGCCTTGGCGCGGGCCTCGAGCGCGGCGAGGGTGGCCGATCGGCTCGGCTCCTCGCTCAGACCGGTGCCGGTGACCCAGAAGATCCCCGCCGCGCGGACGGCGGCCAGGTCCAGTTCGTCGGCGCGGATCTCCATGTCGGGGGCCTTGGGCCGCCGGTAGAAGTACAGGGGGAAGTCGTCCGGCGGGAAGATCTCGCAGAAGGTGACCGGTGTGGGGTAGGCGGCGACCGGAGCCACCCAGCGGTCGTCCACCCCGAAGTCCTTGAGGGCTTCGTGCAGGTAGACCCCGAACGGATCGTCCCCGGTCCGGGTGATCACCGCCGCGGAGCGTCCCAGGCGCGCCGCGGCGACCGCCACGTTCGCGGCCGATCCGCCCAGGAACTTCCCGAACGTCTCGACCCGCGACAGGGGCACGCCCGTCTGCAGCGGGTAAAGATCGACCCCGATGCGTCCCATCGTGATCAGGTCGAAATACTGTGGTGAGTCGGCCATTGAGCGACGCTCCTCGAGCTGCTGGGGATGCGGGTCCCAGGGCGCCCTGCCACGGTGGGGACGTGGAAAGCAGGGACCTGCCGCCTCTCAGGTGTAGGTCTCCGGGGGCGGCGATGTCAATAGTTTGTACTTACATTCGGACCTGCTTGTGAAATGATGTCTTAACAAAGTATTGACAGGGGGCGCGGCAAGGGATTGGATCCCGTCCCAGCACACAAGCCGTTCCCACGGCACACACCCCCGGACTTCCCGAGGCTCCGGGCCCGGATCCTCGGACACCGCCCTTTCCCCGCGTAGCACAGTGAGGTGCAGGAACGATGGACCGCTCTTCTCACCCCCGCTCCCGCAGAATCGCGCCGTTCGTCGCCGTGGCCGCGGCGGCCGCCCTGACCCTCGCCGGCTGCTCCAGCGGTTCCGGCGGCAAGAAGGCCGAGGAAGGCGGAGCCGACGCCTCCGCGGGCAGGGCGAACACGCCGCGCATGACGATCGCCCTGGTCACCCACCAGTCGCCCGGCGACACCTTCTGGGACATCGTCCGCAAGGGCGCCGAGGCCGCGGCGGCCAAGGACAACGTCAAGCTCGTCTACTCCGCCGACCCGAACGCGGGCAACCAGGCCAACCTGGTGCAGAACGCGATCGACCAGAAGGTCGACGGCATCGCCGTCACCCTCGCCAAGCCGGACGCGCTCAAGGGCGTCATAGGCAAGGCCGAGGCGGCCGGCATCCCCGTCGTCGGCCTCAACTCCGGGGTCAGCGACTGGAAGGACCTGGGCCTGCTGGAGTTCTTCGGCCAGGACGAGACCGTCGCGGGCGAGGCGTTCGGCAAGAAACTCAACGAGGTCGGCGCCAAGAACGCCGTCTGCGTCATCCAGGAGCAGGGCAACATCGGCCTCACCCAGCGCTGCGACGGGGTGAAGAAGACCTTCGAGGGCAAGACCCAGGTCCTCAACGTCAACGGCACCGACATGCCGTCGGTGAAGTCGACGATCACCGCGAAGCTGAAGCAGGACTCCTCCATCGATTACATCGCCACGCTCGGCGCCCCCTTCGCGCTGACCGCGGTGCAGTCGGTGGCCGACGCCGGCAGCAAGGCGAAGGTCGCCACCTTCGACCTCAACAAGGAACTGACCAAGGCGATCCAGGGCGGCACCATCCAGTTCGCCGTCGACCAGCAGCCCTACCTCCAGGGCTACCTCGCCATCGACGGTCTGTGGCTCTACAAGAACAACGGCAACTACAGCGGCGGCGGTGAGCAGCCCGTGCTGACCGGCCCGGCGTTCGTCGACAAGTCCAACGTCGACGCGGTCTCCGAGTACGCCGCGAAGGGCACGCGGTGATGAGCATGACCCAACAGGCTGAGCCGGCGGTGGGCTCACCGCCGGCCCCCGGCCCGAAGCAGACCGACGGCCGGACCGTGCGTCGCCCGCTCGTGCTGCGCCTGCTCGCCCGGCCGGAGGTGGGCGTCTTCCTCGGTGCCGTGGCCGTCCTGGTGTTCTTCCTGTTCGCCGCCCCGCCGGTGCGCGACGGCAGTTCCATGGCGAACATCCTGTACCAGTCGTCGACCATCGGGATCATGGCCCTGCCCGTGGCCCTGCTGATGATCGGCGGCGAGTTCGACCTGTCGGCCGGCGTCGCAGTCGTGACCTCGGCGCTCACCGCGAGCATGCTCAGCTACCAGCTCACCCTGAACGTGTGGGTGGGCGTGGTGGTCGCCCTGGTGGTGTCCCTCGGCGTCGGCATGTTCAACGGCTGGATGCTGGTCAGGACCGGGTTGCCCAGCTTCCTGGTCACCCTCGGCACCTTCCTGATCCTCCAGGGCGCCAACCTCGCGGTCACCAAGCTGGTCACCGGCAACGTCGCCACCGACGACATCAGCGACATGGACGGCTTCGACCAGGCCAGGGCGATCTTCGCCTCCACCTTCGAGGTGGCGGGCGTCCAGGTGAAGATCACCGTGGTGTGGTGGCTGGTCTTCGCCGCCCTCGCCACCTGGGTGCTGCTGCGCACCAAGTACGGCAACTGGATCTTCGCGGTCGGCGGCAACAAGGAGAGCGCCCGCGCGGTCGGCGTCCCCGTCACCTTCACCAAGGTCTCGCTGTTCATGCTGGTCGGATTCGGCGCCTGGTTCGTCGGCATGCACAACCTGTTCTCCTTCAACACCGTGCAGTCCGGCGAGGGCGTGGGTCAGGAACTCATCTACATCGCCGCCGCGGTGATCGGCGGATGTCTGCTGACCGGCGGCTACGGCTCGGCGATCGGCCCGGTCTTCGGTGCCTTCATGTTCGGCATGGTCCAGCAGGGCATCGTCTACGCCGGCTGGAACCCGGACTGGTTCAAGGCCTTCCTCGGCGTGATGCTGCTCGGCGCCGTCCTCATCAATCTGTGGGTCCAGCGCACCGCGACCCGGAGGTGACCGCAATGACCGACCACACGACCGGCACCCACGGGGCCGTCCTAGAGGACACCGCGCCCGAGGGGGACCGCCCCCTCGTCGAACTGCGCCGGGCCGGCAAGTCCTACGGCAACATCCGCGCCCTGCACGGCGTCGACCTCGCCGTCCACCCCGGCAAGGTCACCTGCGTGCTCGGCGACAACGGTGCCGGCAAGTCCACCCTCATCAAAATCGTCTCGGGGCTGCACCAGCACACCGAGGGCGAGTTCCTCGTCGACGGCGAACCGGTGCGCTTCAGCACCCCGCGCGAGGCCCTCGACAGGGGCATCGCCACCGTCTACCAGGACCTTGCGGTCGTCCCGCTGATGCCGGTGTGGCGCAACTTCTTCCTCGGCTCCGAGATCACCAAGGGCCCCTGGCCGCTGCGGCGCCTCGACATCGAGCGGATGAAGAAGACCGCCGACGAGGAACTGCGCAACATGGGCATCGTCCTCGACGACCTCGAGCAGCCCATCGGCACGCTCTCCGGCGGGCAGCGCCAGTGCGTCGCCATCGCCCGCGCCGTCCACTTCGGCGCCCGCGTCCTCATCCTCGACGAGCCCACCGCCGCCCTCGGCGTCAAACAGTCCGGTGTGGTCCTGAAGTACATCGCCATGGCCCGCGACCGCGGCCTCGGCGTCATCTTCATCACCCACAACCCGCACCACGCCTACATGGTCGGCGACCACTTCGGCGTGCTGCGCCTGGGCACCATGGAACTGTCCGCCGACCGCAGCGAGGTCGGCCTCGAGGAACTGACCAACCACATGGCCGGCGGCGCCGAACTGGCCGCCCTGAAACACGAGCTGGCACAGGTCCGCGGCGTCGACGTGGAGGAACTCCCCGAGGAGGGCGACCTCCAGGCACCCGTGGCGGCGAACCCGGAAGGAAAGTCCTGACATGGCAGTCGCGCTCGACCGCATCCGGGTCGGCTCCGCCCCCGACTCCTGGGGCGTCTGGTTCCCCGACGACCCGCAACAGGTGCCCTGGCAGCGCTTCCTCGACGAGGTCGCCGAGGCCGGCTACTCCTGGATCGAACTCGGCCCCTACGGCTACCTCCCGACCGACCCGGCCCGCCTCACCGACGAGGTGGACCGGCGGGGCCTGAAGGTCTCCGCCGGCACCATCTTCTGTGGCCTGCACCGCGGCCCGTCCGAGTGGGACGCCACCTGGGAGCAGGTCGGCCGGGTCGCCGCGCTCACCCGGGCCATGGGCGCGCGGCACCTCGTCGTCATCCCCTCCTTCTGGCGCGACGACAGGACCGCCGAGATCCTCGAGCCCCCGGAGCTCACCACCGAGCAGTGGGGCCACCTCACCAAGGGCATGGAACGGCTCGGCCACGAGGTGCGCGAGACCTACGGCCTGGACATCGTCGTCCATCCGCACGCGGACACCCACATCGACACCGAAGAGCACGTCGAGCGCTTCCTCGACTCCACCGACGGGGACCTGGTCAACCTCTGCCTGGACACCGGGCACTACGCCTACTGCGGGGGCGACAGCGTCAAGCTGATCGAGACCTACGGCGAACGCATCGGCTATCTGCACCTCAAGCAGGTCGACCCCGACATCCTCGCCGACGTCGTCAGGAACGAGATCCCGTTCGGCCCCGCCGTGCAGCGCGGAGTGATGTGCGAACCGCCCGCCGGCGTGCCCGAACTGGGGCCGGTCCTCACGGCCGCCCAGAACCTGGGCGTGGACCTGTTCGCCATCGTCGAGCAGGACATGTACCCCTGCGAGCCGGACAAGCCGCTGCCGATCGCGGTGCGCACTCGCATGTTCCTGCGCTCCTGCGGCGCCTGACGACCCGAAGGGGAAACGAGAGCCATGAACCGGCGCACGCCACTGGGCATCGCCGTCATCGGAGCCGGCCGCATGGGCGCGGACCACGTGCGCCGCATCGACCGCGTGGTCGCCGGCGCGCGGGTCGCCGCCGTCGTGGACGTCGACGCGGAGCGGGCCAAGGCCGTCGCCGCGGGCGTCGACGGCTGCGCCGCCCACACCGACCCGGCCGCCGCGATGGCGTCGGCCGACGTCGACGCCGTGCTCGTCGCCTCCCCGGGACCGGCCCACGAGGCCGCTCTGCTCGCCGCGTTCGAGCACGACCTGCCCGTCCTGTGCGAGAAGCCCCTCACCCCCGACGCGGCCTCAGCGCTGCGCGTCCTGGAAGCCGAACAGACCCTCGGCCACCGCCGCGTCCAGGTCGGCTTCATGCGCCGCTACGACACCGAGTACGTGCGCCTCAAGGCCCTGCTGTCCACCGGGCAGCTCGGCCGGCCCCTGATGCTGCACAACCGGCACCGCAACGTGGCCAGCCCGCCCTTCTTCACCAGCTCCATGCTGATCAGCGACTCCGTGGCGCATGAGGTGGACGTCACGCGGTGGCTCCTCGGCCACGAGATCACCGCCGTCACGGTGCTGCGCCCGGCCCCGTCCGCGGGCGCCCCCGACGGGCTGCGCGACCCGCAGTTCGTGCTCCTGGAGACCGACGGGGGCGCCCTGTCCGACGTCGAGATCTTCGTCAACTGCGGCTTCGGTTACCAGGTCCAGGCGGAGATGGTCTGCGAGCGCGGCACCGCCCGCATCGGCGACGGCCACGCGCTGGTCACCAACATGGCGGGGCGCTGGGGCGGCACCATCGCCCAGGACTGGACCGACCGGTTCGCCCAGGCGTACGACGACGAGGTCCGTGCCTGGGTCGACGCCACCCGCCGCGGCGAGGTCACGGGCCCGAGCACCTGGGACGGCTACGCGGCGGCGGCCGTCTGCGAGGCGGGCGTACGGGCGCTGGAGGAGGGCGGCCGGATCGAGGTCGACCTGGTGGAGAAGCCCGCGCTGTACCGGTGATCCCTACGGCTTGGGACGGGGCCGCCCCCTTCCGGGTGGGGGCGGCTTCCGGTGGGCCCCCTTCCGGGTGGGGGCGGCCCCGTCACGTCGCGGTCATCCCCGCCGGACCTCCTCGATCGTCACCGGGCGGTGCCTGTGCAGCGACAGCGTGCACGCCTCGGCGATCCACCCGGCTTCCAGGGCGTCCGCCACCGTGCACGGCGAGCGGCGTGCACCGGCCACGACCTCGGTGAACGCGGCCAGTTCGGCGCGGTAGGCCTCGGTGAAGCGGTCCATGAAGAAGTCGTGCGGAGGGCCGGCCGGGAAGGTGACCCCGGGTTCCACCGAGCGCAGCGGCAGCTTGTCCTCCAGGCCGACCGCGATGGAGTCCGTCAGGCCGTGGATCTCCATGCGTACGTCGTAACCCCGGGCGTTGTGGCGGCTGTTGGACACCACCGCGATCGTGCCGTCGTCCAGGGTGAGGAGCGCGCCGGTGGTGTCGGCGTCGCCCGCCTCCCTGATGTAGCCGGCCCCCCGGTTGCCACCGACCGCGTACACCTCGGTCACCTCGCGGCCGGTCACCCAGCGGATGATGTCGAAGTCGTGCACCGAGCAGTCCCGGAAGATGCCCCCGGAGGCGGTGATGTACGCGGCCGGCGGCGGTGCCGGATCCAGCGTGGTCGAGCGCACGGTGTGCAGCGCGCCCAGCTCCCCGCTCCGCACGGCGGCCCGCGCGGCGACGAACCCGGCGTCGAAGCGGCGGTTGTAGCCGATCTGGATCGGCACGCCGCTGCCCTCGACCGCCTTCAACACCTCCACGCCCTCGGCCATGGTGCGGGCGACGGGCTTCTCGCAGAAGACCGGGACGCCCGCCTCCGCACAGGCGAGGATCAGCGCCGGGTGGGCGTCGGTCGCGGCGGCGACCACCACGCCGTCCACGCCGGCCGCGAGCACGGCCTCGGGGGAGTCGGCGACGTCGGCGCCGAACCGCTCGGCGGCGGCCTTCGCGGCGTCCGCGAACGGGTCGGAGACGACCAGGGACTCGACGGCGGCGAGCCCATGGAGGGTCTCGGCGTGGAAGGCGCCGATACGGCCGAGGCCGAGGATTCCGATGCGCATGGGGGACGTGCTCCTTGGGTGCGGGGGTGCGGGGGTGCGGGGGTGCGGGGGTGCGGGGGTGCGGGGGTGGGGGGTGCGGGGTACATCATTCTTGTCAGTACAAACCCTTCGGACAACCATCGGCGAGCCATCAAAAAACCCTCAGGAGCCGCACATGGGGCACCCCTTCCCCATTCGGGAGATCGCACGTCAGGCCGGGTTGAGCGAGGCCACCGTGGACCGGGTGCTCAACGGGCGGGGCGGTGTGCGGGAGAGCACCGCTCGGGAGGTGCACCGTGCGATCGCCGACCTCGACCGTCAGCGCACCCAGGTCCGGCTGGTCGGCCGCACCTTCATGGTGGACATCGTGATGCAGTCGCCGGAGCGGTTCTCCACCGCCGTCCGCGCCGCCCTTGAGGCCGAACTGCCGTCCCTGCACCCGGCCGTGGTGCGCTCGCGCTTCCACTTCCGTGAGACCGGTGCCGCGGGGGACCTGGCCGCCGTCCTCGACCGGATCGCGCGGCGCGGCTCGCAGGGCGTGATCCTCAAGGCCCCGGACGTTCCCGAGGTCACCGCCGCCGTCGGACGACTGGTGGCCGCGGGTGTCCCGGTGGTGACCCTGGTGACCGACCTTCCCTCCAGCGCCCGCGCCGGGTACGTCGGTATCGACAACCGGGCGGCCGGCGCGACCGCCGCCTATCTCGTGGGGCAATGGCTCGGGGACCGTCCCGGCCATGTGCTCACCAGCCTCAGCAGCGGCTTCTTCCGCAACGAGGAGGAGCGCGAGATGGGCTTCCGCGCCACCATGCGCGCCCACCACCCCGGGCGCGCCCTCGTCGAGATCGCCGAGGGCCAGGGGCTGGACGCCACCCAGTACGACCTCGTCCGGGCCGCACTGGACCGCGACCCGCGGATCCGCGCCGTCTACTCGATCGGGGGCGGCAACATCGCCACCCTGCGGGCCTTCGAGGACGCGGGCCGGGAGTGCGCCGTGTTCGTCGCGCACGACCTGGACCACGACAACACCCGGCTGCTGCACGAGCACCGGCTGTCCGCCGTGCTCCACCACGACCTGCGCCGGGACCTGCGCGAGGCCTGCCACATCGTGATGCGCGCCCACGGCGCACTGCCGCCCGCCGGGCCCACCCCACCGTCGCCCGTCCAGGTCGTCACGCCGTACAACCTGCCCGCCGACACGCTCACTCCTCGGGCACGTTGACCCACGTTCCGCTCTCGGCCGAGCGCGCCATGGCGTCCAGTGCTGCCGCGCCGCGCACGGCGTCGGCGAGGGTGGCGCCGTGCGGGACGCCCTCGGCGACGGACCGCAGGAAGCGGTACGCCTCGACGACCTTCAGGTCGTCGTAGCCCATGGCGTTCGCGGCGCCCGGCTGGAAGGCGCCGAACTCGCCGTGCCCCGGCCCGACGTACACGGTGCTCACCGGCTGGTCCTGGTACGACGTGCCGCGGCTGACGCCGAGTTCGTTCATCCTGCGGAAGTCCCAGAACACCGCCCCCTTGGTGCCATGCACCTCGAAGCCGTAGTTGTTCTGCTCGCCGACCGAGACCCGGCACGCCTCCAGCACGCCCCGTGCCCCGGAGGCGAAGCGCAGCAGGCAGTTCACGTAGTCCTCGTTCTCCACCGGGCCGAGTTCGCCGCCCGCGGCCCGGGAGTGGCCGGCCGTGGCGCCCGCCGGACGGGCCCGCTGCGGCAGGAAGACCGCCGTGTCGGCGGTCAGGCGGGCGATGTCGCCGACGAGGAACCGGGCCAGGTCCACGCCGTGCGAGGCCAGGTCCCCCAGCACCCCGCTGCCACCCCGTTCCCGCTCGTAGCGCCAGGTCAGGGCGCCCTCGGGATGGGCGGCGTAGTCACTGAACAGCCGGACGCGGACATGGGTGATCGTGCCGATCTCCCCGGAGACGATCAGCTCGCGGGCCGCCTCGACGGCGGGGGCGTTGCGGTAGTTGAAGCCGACCGCGCCCTGGACGCGGGCCCCGGCGACGGCGCCGGCGACCGCGCGGGCGTCCTCGAGGCACAGGCCGACCGGCTTCTCGATCCAGATGTGCTTGCCCGCCCGGGCCATCGCCACGCCGATCTCGCGGTGCATGAAGTTGGGGGCGGTGATGCTGACGGCCTGGACGCGGGGGTCGGCGGCGACCTCGCGCCAGTCGCGGGTCGTCGAGGCGAACCCGAACTGCGCGGCGGCCTCCTCGGCCCGGCCCGGCACCTCCTCGGCGACCGTGACCAGTGCCGGCCGCAGGGAAAGCAGCGGATAGTGGTGCGCGACGCGGGCGTACGCCTGGGTGTGCACCCGCCCCATCCAGCCGAATCCAACGACGGCGACACCGAGCCTGTCCACCATGAGAGCCCCTTTGGACCGTTCCAGAACCTGTCCAGGCCACCCTGGGGGCGCCTTTGTTGAGGTGTCAAGCCTTTGACAGCCCGGGCCGGGTCGTGGAACGGTCCACCCATGAGAGCGCCGACCATCCGTGACGTGGCCGAGCGGGCCGGGGTGTCCAAGTCGCTGGTCTCTCTGGTGCTGCGTGGTTCCGACCAGGTCCGCCCCAAGAAGCGCGAGGCCGTGCTGCGGGCGGTGCGCGAGCTCGGCTACCGACCCAACGCCGCCGCGCGCAGCCTGAGCGAGCAGCGCACCCGCACGGTCGGCGTCCTCCTGAACGACCTGCGCAACCCGTGGTTCGTCGACCTCCTCGACGGCCTCAACTCCCTGCTGCACGCGAGCGGCCTGCGCATGCTGCTCGCCGACGCCCGCCTCAACCGCCGCACGGGCCAGGACCCGGCCGACCCGTTCCTGGACCTGAGGGTCGACGGCCTGGTCGTGGTGGGCACGCTGCCCGATCCCACTGCGCTGGACGCGGTCGCCGAGCGGATACCGGTGGTGCTGGCGGGCGCCCGCGAGCCGGTTCCGCCCGGGGTGGACGTGATCGCGGGCGACGACGAGCGCGGAGCCCGGCTGGTCACCGAGCACCTGATCGGGCTCGGCCACCGCCGCATCGCGCACATCGCCGGCTACGGCGCCGTGGGGGAGCTGCGCCGGCGCAGCTTCGAGGCGACGATGCGCCGGCACGGGCTGGGCGAGACGGCGCGGGTGGAACCCGGGGACATGACGGAGGAGGGCGGCCACCGCGCCGCCGTGCGGCTGCTGAGCCGTCCCGACCGGCCCACCGCCGTGTTCGCGGTCAACGACATCGCGTGTGTGGGCGCGCTGTCGGCGGCCGAGGAACTGGGGCTGCGGGTCCCGCGGGACGTGTCCGTGGCCGGCTACGACAACACCGGCATCTCGCGGCTGCGGCACCTGTGGCTCACCACCGTCGACAACGCGAGCCACGAGGTCGGCCGCCGGGCCGCCCGCTGCCTCCTCGACCGCCTCCGGGCGCCCGGCGCGGCGGGAGGGCTCCATCTGGTCGCCCCGGCCCTGGAGGTCCGGGGGACCAGCGGGCCCCTCGGCGAGGGCTGAGCCTGCCGGACACCGGACCGCAGACCCGGAGCCCGTGCGGGCGGGCGGGTGTGCGACGGGTACACGGTGTCGGCGGCGACCGGGAAGAAGTGAGGTAGGGTTGACCTGCGTGATCACGCGGTTCGGCCGCGCGGGACGCATCGGGACGTGGCGCAGCTTGGTAGCGCACTTGACTGGGGGTCAAGGGGTCGCAGGTTCAAATCCTGTCGTCCCGACGTGATGAGGGGTCCTCACGGGCGAACAGCCCGCGGGGGCCTTCTTCGTGTCTCCTGCCGGTGCGTCAGCGGGTTCCCTCCCCGCAGGGACGTGGCGTGGGCCGGGGACGCCCTCCCTCCCCCCGGGAGGACGTCCCCGGCCGCTCCCCCGGCGCCGGACAGTGGCTCTGGTGGCCGTGTGCGGGCGGCGCGTGCCGTTACCAGCACATGACCGCCGTCCCGCCCGAACCCCACGCGGAGTACAGGCGGACACGGACGTAATAGCGGCGGCCCTTGACCAGCCGGGCCGCGATCGAGGCGTTGTCCGGGGTGCCCCCGTCGTCCCGGCCGGCGAGATAGCGGGGCTCACCGTCCCGCTCCTCGAACAGCACGACGACGGTGTCGCCGTCGCCGAAGGTGCCCACCGTGTAGTCGCGGGTTTCCGGCGGATCGATGCGGAAGTCCGCCTGATCGCCGGGGCCCAGACCGAGCGGCGCGGAGCGGAACGGCACCAGCGCGGACGGCCGCGGCGGATCGGGCGGCGGATACCAGCGCAGCACGAACTCCTTGTCGGCCGGGGAGAGCGTCCCGGGCGGGTGCACGCCCCCGCGGTACTGCTCCGGCTCCAGGACCAGCCCCGGCGGGACGGCGAACTGCATGATCGACTGAGGGTCCCAGACGGCGCCGTTGGCCTCGTCCGGGTCCAGCGTGCGCAGGACGGTGTGGTGGGCCCTGTCCCGGCTCCAGTGGTGGGGCGGGCCCGCCAGCTCGGCGTACACGGCCTCGTCGTCCCAGTGGAGGCCCGCGTGGGGGCTCTGGTGCTCGTGCAGCATGCCGAGCAGGTGCCCGATCTGGTGCAGCGCCGTCGCGCGCTCACCGGGCGCGGTCAGGTCCCAGCCGAAGTTCGTCGTCCGGTCGTGCGCACCGCACCGCAGTGCCTCCCTGCCCACGGCCGACCAGGAGCCGTCGCCCCACTGGAACCCGATGCGCAGCTCCGCCTCCGAGCGGTCGTCCACCTCCGTGAACCGGACGCCGATGCCGAGCTCCTGCCATTCCCGGAAGCACTCGCGCACCACGTCCCGCTGCTCCTCGGCGCCCGCCCACGGCACCCAGCGGGTCTGCCCGGTTCCCGGTACGGGGATCACGGACCCGTCGGCCTCGCCGTCGAGGAAGCAGTAGTGCAGCACCGTGCCGTTGACCCACATCCGCCGCCCGCCGGCCAGCGCGGCGCGGCGCTCGGCGGCCAGGCCCGGCGCGAAGGCGGGGGCCGGCGCCTGCGTCAGCGAGCAGTAGCGGGCAGCGGTCATGGCCGACAGCCTGCCGCGCCGGGGCCCCCGGCACCTGAGTCGAGGGCTACTCAAGTCACCCTGTATCAGAAGTGAGTAAGTGCGCTCTTGTTGCCGTGACGACTTTCGAACGGGACCTGACGGTGACGCCCCACGACCGCGACCGGGACGTGACGACGCCCCACGACCGCGACCGGGACGTGACGACGCCCCACGACCGCGACCGGGACGTGACGACACCCCGCGACGTCGACCGGGACCTGGCACCCCACGACGTCGACCCGGCCCCGAGCCGGGCACCTCACGACCTCGACCGCGACGTCGATGGGGACCTGACGCCGACGTCCTGCGGCAAGGACGCGGCCGCGCTCGGCACGCCCTGGCCGTTCACCGGCCGGGAGGACGAACTCGAGCTCGTCCGGCGGTCGCTCAGCGGCACGCGCCGCGGCCTCGTGGTCACCGGACCCGCGGGCTGCGGACGGACCCGGCTGGTCACCGAGGCGGTCCGCGGCGCCGACTGCCTCAGGGCCGCCGGAACCCCTCGGACCCGCTCCGTCCCCTTCGCCGCGTTCGCCCACCTG
Source organism: Streptomyces sp. NPDC005931 (assembly GCF_042871235.1). NCBI lineage: Bacteria > Bacillati > Actinomycetota > Actinomycetes > Kitasatosporales > Streptomycetaceae > Streptomyces > Streptomyces sp. NPDC005931. The sequence continues at coordinate 102,162 of NZ_JBIAIG010000014.1, read as the reverse complement.
CTGCCCGAGAACGTCACCTTGCACCGCGCCGTCCACCTCCTGTCCGGGACGGGCACCCTGCTGGTCGACGACGCGCATCTGCTGGACGACGCCTCCGCCGCCCTGGTCCACCAGCTCGCCGTGCACGGACGCACCCGGCTGCTCGTCGCCGCCACCGAGGGCGAGCCGATGCCCGGCGCCGTGTCCCGGCTGTGGACGGGCGAACTGCTGCCGCGTCTGTCCCTCGACCCGCTGCCCCGCGAGGAGACCGCGCGGCTGGCCGCCGCGGGCGCGGGCCACCCCCTGGAACCGCTCACGGCGGACCGGCTGCACCGGCTCAGCGCCGGTGACCTGCGGCTGCTGCGCGAGCTCCTGGGCGCCGTACGCGCGCGGGGGCGGCTCACCCGAGTCCCCGGAACCGGCGAGTGGGCCTGGCGGGGCCCCGTGCCGCTGACCCCGGCCGTCCGCGAACGCGCCGCCCAGGTCCTCGGCCGCACCCGGCCGGAGGAACGGGAGGCGCTCGACCGCCTCGCCTTCGCCGAGCCCCTGGGCCTGGACCCGGACGGCCTCGACCTCACCGCCCTCGAGCGCCTGGAGGCCGAGGGACTGGTCCGTGCCGACGACGACGGCGCCACCGTACGCCTCGCCCACCCGCTGCACGGCCCGGTGCTCAGGGCGGCGGCCGGACGGCTGCGGGCACGCCGGCTGGCCCAACCGCCGCAGGCGAGCGCCGCCGCCCTCGACGCCGAGACCGCCGCACTCACCGCCCGGATCGAACAGGCCGACGTGAGCACCGCGTCGGCGCCCGTGGGGGAGTGGCTCGTCGCGGAGGGCGCTCCGGTCCCGGCCGGGTACGCGGCACCGCGCGCCCGGTACGCGCGCCTGCGCGGCGAACTGCGCACGGCCGCCGCGTGGGCCCGCGAAGGGCTGTGGGGCGACGCCGCAGACCCGCACTGCCGCGCCGAACTCGCCCTCGCCGAGGAAGGACTCACGGGCACTCCGGGGCGGGCCTGCGACGATCCCTACGACGCCGTGCGCCTCGGCACCCCCGAGCGGGCCGCCGGACGACTCAGCGGCGTCTTCGCCGCCCACGCCGACGCCCTCGCCCGCGGCGACGGCCCGGCCCTGGACCGGGTGGCCGCGGAGCTGGGGCGGCGCGGTTTCCTGCTGTACGCGGCCGAGGCCCACGCCCAGGCCGTACGCGTCCACCGCGACCCGCGCGCCGCCCGCACCGCACGCACGCGTGCCGTCGCCCTCGCCCGCCGCTGCCAGGGCGCCCGCACCCCCGCCCTCGCGGGCCTGGCCCTCGGCGAACTCACCGCACGCCAGCGGCAGATCGTCACCCTCGCCGCGGCCGGCCTCAGCAACCGCGAGATCGCGCAGCGCCTCACCCTGTCCGTCCGCACCGTCGGCAACCACCTCTACGGCGCCTACGCCCGCCTGGGCGCCGGCGACCGCGGCGCCCTGCCCCGGCTCATGCAGCTCCCGAAGGCCCAGCCGGCGTAGCTCCCGCCGTCGCGGACGGCACGCTCACGCCGCCCCGAACGCCGAGAACGCCCACCCGGTGGCCTGGTGCACCGTGTCACCGGGCAGGGCGGCGCGGGCGTCGCGCAGGGCCTCGGCCAGGGAGAGGCCCGCCGCGAGCCCCTTGTGCAGGGCGAGCATCAGCGGCACCACCGCCTCGTCGTTGACCGGTGCGCTGCACGCCACCACGCCCGCCGTGCCCAGCGGCAGCAACGCGGTGACGAGGCCCAGCAGTTCGTCCGCGCCGACGGTGGCGAACCGCGCGGTGTCGCAGCACGACAGCAGGATCCGGTACGGGCTGCGGCCCAGGCGTTCGAAGTCGTGCACGATGAGCGGCCCGTCCGCCATCCGCAGGGAGGAGAACAGCGGACCGTCCGCGCGGAACTCGCCGTGCGCGGCGATGTGCGCCAGCGCGGCCCCGTCCAGTTCCTCCAGCACGCGCGGCACCGTCGCGTCCCCGTTCCCCAGGACCGTTGCACCGTCGTACTGGTCGGCCAGCTCGGGCACCTCCGCGCCGCCCGTCGCCAGCCCCGGCCCGCGCACCAGCACCCGGCGTCCTCCCGGCGGTGGCTGCGTCTCCCGCGCCCGCAGCCAGCTGCTCGCCGACGGCGACACGCTGAGCACGCGCTCCCGGAGCGAGGGCAGCAGCGCCCACGGCACCCGGTGCAGTCGCCCCGGCGGCACGACCACCACCGGCCCGGTGCCCAGATGCGCCACCGCGGGACCCAGCAGCAACTCCTCCAGCCGGCGGCCCGCGGCCTCCACCACCGGCAGCCGCGCCTCCGCCCCGGGATGCGCCAGCCGGCGCAGTCCGGCCTGCACGTGCTCGGCCTCGGTCTCCGCCGTCGCCAGCGCACCGGCCTCGAACCGCCGCACCCGCCCCTGCCCGCAGAGCAGCACCTGCACCCGCCCGTCCAGCACCGCGAGCTCCACCAACTGCCCGTCGTCACTGTCGCCGAGCCGCCGCAGCAGCCGGCCGACGTCGAACCGGTGCCCGTCGCCCGGCGCACCGCCGCGCATGTGCAGCGTCCGGGAACGGATCTCCCGCTCCAGACGGCGCTGCTCCCGCTCCAGCGCCGGCACCGGTCTGCCCTCCATCCGGGCCTCCTCCGCGCGGGCGGCGATCTCCCGGTAGGCGGTCATGCCGCTGAGCAGCGCCGGGTCGGCAGGCGGCCTGGTGGGCGGCGCGGTCAGTACCGTGGCCCGCCAGCGCTCGCTCCACACCAGCAGCCGGCGCGGTCCGCCCGAGACCAGGCTGGCCTTCTGGGCGAGCGCGGCCAGTTCCGCGCCCTGCGCGGTGGCGCGGGCCCGCAGCTCGGAGGCGCCCAGCGTCATCCGATGGTCGTCGAGCACGTCGAGCCCGCGCCGGCACGCCTCGAGCACCCCGCGCGCGGACCCGGCGGCCTCGGCCCGCAGCGCCTGCGCCGCCCAGCCCGTCATCCGCGCGAGCGGCGGACCGCTGCGCCTGCTGCGGGCGGCGACCGCCAGGTGCCGTTCCGCGTCCGCCGTCCAGCCGAGACGCAGCGCCATCCGCCCCGCGAGGAGCGACGCCTCCGGCGCGGCCGGCGCGCCCAGCGAGGCCAGCTTCCCGGCGACCGCCGCCGCGTCCGCGACCAGCCGGCCCGAACGGCGCCCGGCCGCGTGCCGCGCCTCGATCAGCACCAGCCGGGCGTGCGTCTCCCACCAGATGCGCCGCTGCCCCGCGAACAGGCGTACGGCGAGCGCCGCGCGGGCGATCGCGGTCTGCGGATCGTCGGCCAGCCGGGCCGCCCGCGCGGCGGCCAGCAGCAGTTCCGCCTTGCGGGTGGACTGCCCGCCGATCCCGTCCAGCGCCTTGATCGCCGCATCCGCCTCCGCCAGCGCCTCCGCGGCCAGCCCGGCGGCCATCAGCACCTCGCAGCGCCGGATGTTCAGCATGAACGTCGGCGTGCCCAGCTTGGCGTACCGCTCCTCCGCCTCGTCCAGCAGCCGCAGCGCCGCCGGCACGTCACCGGAGCGGAACGCCGCCAGGCCCCTGCTCTCCACGGCGTCGGCCTTGTCGTGCTCCTGGCCTGTGGTGTCCCAGAGCGCCTCGGCCGCCGTGAAGTCCGCGTCCGCCCGCTCCACCGCGCCCAGCGCCAGATGCACCGTGGCCCGCAGGGTCAGCGCACGCGCCGTCCAGATCACGTCGTCCGCCTGCCGCAGCACCGGGATCGCCCGGCGCACGTCCTCGAGCGACTCCTTGTGGTGGCCCAGCACCCACCAGGCGTACGCCCTGCGGAACAGCACACGCGCGCGGGTGTGCCCCGTTCCCCGCGCGACGCCCCGCTCGAAGGCCTCCAGACCCTGGCGCGTGCGCCCCGCGTGCACCAACGCGACCCCCAATGTGGCGAGGACGTCCGCCTCGCGCTCGGCCGAGTCCGCACGCGCCGCGCAGTCCCGGGCCCGGCGCAGGTGCCTCAGGGCGAGCCGCAGGTCGCCGAAGTCCCGCTGCCAGATGCCGATCACCTGGTGGGCGACGGAGGCGTGCAGCGGTGGGGGATGGCCGTTCAGTACACCTTCCGCCCTGGCCAGTGCCTCGCCGGGGGCGGCGAACACCATCGGCAGCAGTTCGAGCACCGAGTCGTTTCCCGCCGTCACCCCACGGATGGTAGTGGTCCGCAACCGCGTCCCGAAGGTGTCACGTTGTATCAAACGACCGCCGCGGGGCTCTGGTTCACGACCGCTCCGCGGCCCCGGCCGCGCCGTCCAGTGGAGGACATGCCATGGCACCTCAGCGATTCCGCGAGCAGTTCGACCAGATCCAGCGCTCGATGCCCGACGTCCCCCTGGCCATGGGGCCCGACGACGCGGGCGAGTTCCTCTACGAGAAGGGCGTCGTCCTGGCCCGCGACGGAGAGGAGGCCCGCCTCGTCGAGGACACCGTGCGGCAGCACTTCACCACCTTCGCCGGCCTGACCGAGGACCACGTGCGCCGCGCGAGTCCGGAGACCAACCGCTCGGGCATCACCCGCATCCGGGTCGCGGACCCGGGGGAGGGCGACGGCAGAGGTGATCCCGCGGTCGCGGGGGCCCTGCGGGCGCTCACCGCCACGGAGGGCCGCGCGGGCCGCCGGCTGATCAGCCGCAACCACGTGGTGTCGATCGCCGTCAACGCCTGTCCGGGGGACGAGCCCGTGCCCGTCCCGGTCACCGAGCGGCCCAACCCGGCCGCGGCCGAGGCCGCCCACGACCCGGACAGCGCGATCGGCGTCCTGGTCATCGACACCGGCCTGATGCGCGACTACCGCTCCTACCCGCTGCTGGCCCACACGGGGGGCGACACGCAGGTCAGGGAGTGCGACGACGACGGGGTCCTCCAGCAGTACTGCGGCCACGGCACGTTCATCGCCGGACTCGTCGCCGCGGTCGCCCCCAACACCGGCATCACCGTGCGCGGCTCACTGAACGACGCCGGGGCCATCCTGGAGTCCGAGTTCGGCGAGAAGCTCTTCGAGGCCGTGGACCGCGACGGCTGGCCCGACGTCATCAGCCTGTCCGCCGGCACGTCCAACGGCCGCACCGACGGCCTGCTCGGCGTCGACGCGTTCATGCGGGAACTGCGCGAGCAGCGCACCCTCCTGGTCGCCGCCGCCGGCAACAACGCCAGCGCCACCCCCTTCTGGCCCGCCGCGTACGCCGACCTGCCCGGCTACGAGAACGCCGTGCTGTCGGTCGGTGCCCTGCGCGGCGACGGGGAGTTCGGCGCCTGCTTCAGCAACCACGGCGCCTGGGTGAAGGTCTACGCCCCCGGCGAGCGCCTCACCAGCGCGCTCACGGGCTTCGACACCCCGGTGCCGTACGTGTACCAGCACTCCACCTACGACGCCTGCCGCTACGGCTTCGGCTACGCCTGCACCTGCCGGCACCCGCGACACACCGGCGTCCTCAGCGAGGACGGCGGCCACGCCAAGCCGGACCAGGTGATGTTCGAGGGAATGGCGCAGTGGAGCGGCACCTCGTTCGCGACCCCCGTCGTCGTCGGCATGGTCGCCGCCCACATGACCGCGCACGCGGAGACCGAGCCGCGCAAGGCCCGGCGCCAACTGCTCGAGGCGAACACCGAGTTCGCCGAAGTGCGCGGGGCGCACGTACCGGCGCTCCTGCCGTCCACCTGGCGCCCCGTGCCGGTCGTGCTCCCCACCGTCGGCGCATGAGGACCGGAGCCGTCCCCTCCACGGCGTACCATGACGTGCCGTACACGAGGGGTGGGACCGTGGACCGAACTGATGTCGGCGCGTTGGTCCAGTCCGCCGCCGACGGAGACGCGGCGGCCTGGAAGGCGATCGTGGAGGGGCTGGGCCCCCTGGTGTGGTCCGTGGTGCGCGCCCACCGGCTCTCCGACGCCGACGCGCACGAGGTCTGCCAGACCGTGTGGTTCCGTTTCGCCCAGCATCTGGGCCGCATCCGGGAACCCGACAAGGCGGGGGCGTGGCTGGCCCGTACCGCGCGGCACGAGTGCCTGAAGGTGATCCGCACCGCGCGCCGGCTGACGCTGACGGACGATCCGCACCTGCTGGACCGGGTCAGTGAGGACGGCACACCGGAACAGTCCGTGCTGGAGGCGGAGGAGGCGGCCGCACAGAGCGAGCGCGTGCGGCGGCTGTGGCAGGAGTTCGAGGGACTGGGCGAGCGGTGCCGGCAGTTGCTGCGCGTGCTGATCGCCTCCCCGCCGCCCAGCTATCAGGAGGTGTCCGCCGCGCTCGGTATCGCGGTGGGCAGCATCGGGCCGCTGCGCCAGCGCTGTCTGCGCAGACTGCGGGCCCGGCTGGAAGCACGGGGGGCGATGTGAACGGCATGCCTGACGACGCCTACGACGCGTACGACGCCTACGACGAGCAGGCGGACGCCGCGGCACCGGACGGGGACGGCTTCGACGGCACGCTGCTGGAGGACGAGCTCCGGCAGGCCGCCGCGGTCCTGGACCCGATGCCGCCGGCACTGCTCCAGATCGCCGTGGACGCCTACGCGCTGCACGACCTGGAGGCCCGCGTGGCCGAGCTGACCTTCGACTCGCTGGTCGACGCCCTCCCGGTCAGGGGGGCGACGCAGGCGCCACGCATGCTCACCTTCAGCGCGGGCGAGGTGACGGTGGACGTCGAGGTGACGGCGGACGGCCTGATGGGCCAGGTGCTGCCGCCGCAGCCGGCCCGCATCGAGGTCCTCGGCGGCCCCCGGCCGGGCGCCCCGCTCACGGCCGACGACATGGGCCGCTTCACCGCCGCGGCGCCGCCCTCCGGCCCGTTCGCCCTGCGCCTGCGGACCGGTGGGGACGTGGTCGTGACGGAGTGGCTGCGCGCCTGACGAGGGAGCCGGAACGGTGCGCCGCACCGCCCGGTCGGCCGGGCGCCGCCCATGGGGCGCCGGGCGTCCGCGCGGGCGGTGGCCCCCGTCGGCCGGCGGCGTGGGCGCGGCCCCGCGGCACCCTGCCCGCGGTGTCCGTGCGGGGCGCAACCCGCGCGCACCCCGTCCGGGCGGTCAGCGGGAGGCCGCGTCCACGAGGCGGCCCAGTGCCTCGGCCGCCCGGGACAGGCCCGGCCCCGCCGGACCGCCCGGCTCCGTCATGTACGTGTCGCGGCGGATCTCCACCATGAGCGCGGAGACCTCGGCCCGCTTCCCGTAGAACTCGAGCGGTACGTACGCCCCAGCGAACGGGCTGTCCAGCCCCGTCTCCCCGCACGCGGCGAACGCCTCGCGGGCCGCGCCGAGCAGGGCGGGCGGGGTGTGGAAGGAGTCCGTGCCCAGGCAGACCGCCGGGCGCGGGCCCTGCCCGTGCAGTTCGTAGGGGAGCGGGGCACTCGGGTACGAGTGCACGTCGATGACCACGGCCCGCCCCGTGGCCGCGAGCCGGTCCGCGACGGCGTCCGTCATGGCGCGGGCGTACGGGCGGAAGTAGCGCTCGATCAGCGGCTCGGGGTCGAACGCGTCGTCCCGCAGCACGTCGTGGTGCGTGGTCCGCGTGTAGACCGCGCCCATCCCGACGGCCAGCATCTCCTCCCGCTCGTCCGGGAACCGCTCGGGGTCCACCACCAGCCGGGACAGCCGGTTCACGAACCGCCACGGGGTGACGGCCGCCCCCGCGGCGGCGGCCTCGGCGATCCGTGCCGTGTGCGCGTCGGTGATGTGGTCCAGCTCCCGCTCCAGCTCCGCGTCCCCCAGTACGATCCCGGGCCGCACCTCGGCCGGTATCTCCCGCGCGGAGTGCGGCACGTGGAGGATCACCGGCGAGTCCGCGGCGCCGGGTACGAGAGCGAAGGAAGCGGGGGCGTCGGACATACGGCTGCTCCGGGGTGCTGTCGGTGGCGCACGGCGTGATCACGATGTCACACGCCACTGACAGCGCCCGTGCCCGCGGTCCCGGTGCACGGCCGCCCGCCGCAGCACCCGCGCACCGGTGCGCCGGATGTTCCGTCTCGATGAGGAAGCCGTCATGTCCGTACGGCGGCTCCAGCAGCCGAAGGACCGCCGGGAAGGCGGTCCGCGACCGGCACGCGGGCGGCCGGTTCGGCCGCGGCCGTCAGGGTCCGGGGCATGCGCCCGGGGTGCCCCGGACCCTGGGCCCGCGCCCGGCGTGCCGGGAAGGGCTCCGCCCCGGCCGGCGGGGTGCCGGTCGGGGCGGAGTCAGCGGGGCCCGGGGGGGCCGCCGGCGTCAGCTCAGGGACGCCAGCGCCTCGTTCCACGTGGCGGACGGGCGCATGACCGCGGCGGCCTTGGCCGGGTCGGGCTGGTAGTAGCCGCCGATGTCGGCCGGCTTGCCCTGGACGGCGATCAGCTCCTCGACGATCTTCTCCTCGTTCGCGGCGAGCTTCTCGGCGAGCGGGGCGAAGGCCTTGGCCAGGTCCGCGTCGTCGCTCTGCCGCGCCAGCTCCTGCGCCCAGTACAGGGACAGGTAGAAGTGGCTGCCGCGGTTGTCGATGCCGCCGACGCGACGGGTCGGGGACTTGTCCTCGTTGAGGAAGGTCGCCGTGGCACGGTCGAGGGTGTCGGCGAGGACCTGGGCGCGGGCGTTGCCGGTCACCTTGGCGTACTGCTCCAGGGACGGCACCAGGGCGAAGAACTCACCGAGGGAGTCCCAGCGCAGGTAGTTCTCCTTGACGAGCTGCTGCACGTGCTTCGGCGCGGAACCGCCGGCACCCGTCTCGAACAGACCTCCGCCCGCCATCAGCGGAACGACCGACAGCATCTTGGCGCTGGTGCCCAGCTCCAGGATCGGGAACAGGTCGGTCAGGTAGTCGCGCAGCACGTTGCCGGTGACGGAGATGGTGTTCTCGCCGCGGCGGATGCGCTCGACCGACAGCTTGGTGGCCTCGACCGGGCTCAGGATCCGGAGGTCCAGGCCCTCGGTGTCGTGCTCGGCCAGGTACTGCTCGACCTTGGCGATCAGATTGGCGTCGTGGGCGCGGGTCTCGTCCAGCCAGAACACCGCCGGGTCGCCGGTGGCGCGGGCGCGGGTGACGGCGAGCTTGACCCAGTCGCGGATCGGGGCGTCCTTCGTCTGGCAGGCGCGGAAGATGTCACCGGCCGAGACGGTCTGCTCCAGGACCACGTTGCCGGCCTGGTCGACCAGGCGGACGGTGCCGGCGGCCGGGATCTCGAACGTCTTGTCGTGGCTGCCGTACTCTTCGGCCTTCTGCGCCATGAGGCCGACGTTGGGGACCGATCCCATGGTGGACGGGTCGTAGGCGCCGTTGGCGCGGCAGTCGTCGATCACGGCCTGGTAGACGCCGGAGTAGCTGGAGTCCGGCAGCACCGCGAGGGTGTCGGCCTCCTGGCCGTCCGGGCCCCACATGTGGCCGGAGGTGCGGATCATGGCCGGCATGGAGGCGTCCACGATGACGTCCGAGGGGACGTGCAGGTTGGTGATGCCCTTGTCGGAGTCGACCATCGCCAGGGCCGGGCCCTCGGCGAGCTCGGCGTCGAAGGACGCCTTGATCTCGGCCCCGTCGGGGAGGTTCTCCAGGCCCTTGTGGATGCCGCCCAGACCGTCGTTCGGGGACAGGCCGGCCGCGGCGAGCCGCTCACCGTACTTCGCGAACGTCTTCGGGAAGAAGGCGCGCACCACGTGGCCGAAGACGATCGGGTCGGAGACCTTCATCATCGTGGCCTTCAGGTGCACGGAGAACAGCACGCCCTCCTGCTTGGCGCGCTCGACCTGCGCGGCCAGGAACTCGCGCAGCGCGGCGACGCGCATCACGGAGGCGTCGACGACCTCGTCCTTGAGGACGGGTACGGACTCGCGCAGCACGGTCGTGGCGCCGTCCTCGGTGACCAGCTCGATGCGCAGGGCGCCGTCCTCGGCGACGACGACCGACTTCTCGGTGGAGCGGAAGTCGTTCTCGCCCATGGTCGCCACGTTGGTCCTGGACCCGGGGATCCAGGCGCCCATGCGGTGCGGGTGGGTCTTGGCGTAGTTCTTGACCGACGCGGGGGCGCGGCGGTCGGAGTTGCCCTCGCGCAGGACCGGGTTCACGGCCGAGCCCTTGATCTTGTCGTAGCGGGCGCGGATCTCGCGCTCCTCGTCGGTCCTGGGGTCGTCCGGGTAGTCCGGCAGCGCGTAGCCCTGGCTCTGGAGCTCGGCGACCGCGGCCTTGAGCTGCGGGATCGACGCCGAGATGTTCGGCAGCTTGATGATGTTGGCCGCGGGCGTCTTGGCCAGCTCACCGAGCTCGGTGAGGGCGTCCGGGATGCGCTGGTCCTCGGTCAGGTACTCCGGGAACACGGCGATGATGCGCCCGGCCAGCGAGATGTCCCGCGTCTCCACGGGGACACCCGCCTGCGAGGCGTACGCCTGGACCACCGGCAGGAAGGAATACGTCGCCAGGGCCGGGGCCTCGTCAGTGTGCGTATAGATGATGGTCGAGTCAGTCACCGGGTGCTCCGCTCCACGTCTGCAACATTGCTCGACATCAAGATATCTCGTGATCGGGGTTGGCGGGTCATGGGGCCGGGACCCGACGTCCGCGGGCGCTCGGGCCGCGTCCCGGGGGGTGCATTCCATGATCATCCAAGAGGGAGCGGTAGAGCTCGCGCCGCCGTCGGGGGCGTCGGGGAACGCCGTGCGGGACCCGGCGGGAAGAGGCGGAGCGGGCCTCCCGCCCGCCGCACGAGCGGGAGCGGGACCCCGCCCGCTGCACGACTGCTTCGACACGGCCGGGGGCCGCCGAGCTGAACGAGGGAACGAGGGTGGGGTGCGACAGTCCTGCGGACGCGGCGCCGGGGTCCCCCACTGCACTCCGGGCTGCCGCACCTCGGGCCGGGGGGCGGCGACGGGCCCCGTGTCAGTGCCGGACGGGCGCCCGCGCCGATGCAGGCGGGGCGTCCGCGCACGTGCCGGTGCCGGGGTCCGCCCGGCGTGCCGGGCAACCGCGGTGGCCGGGTGGAGCGCCGACAGGCCGCGCCCCGGCGTGTTGTGGCCGCACGAACCGCCGGGGACGCGGCCGCCGCCGGGCCGTGGGGGCCGCCGGGCCGTGGGGGCCGCCGGGCGGGGCGTCAGATCGGGCGGGACGTCGTCATGTCGTCCGGAACGGATTCCGCGTCGCGTTGCTGGGGAATCACCACCGCGCCCTGCTGGAGTGCCACCGTGCGGGCCGGGGACGGGATGCGGATGCCCTCGTCGCGGTAGCGGCGGTGCAGTCGCTTGATGAACTCGTGCTTGATCCGGTACTGGTCGCTGAACTCGCCGACGCCCAGGATCACCGTGAAGCCGATCCGGGAGTCGCCGAAGGTGTGGAAGCGGATCGCCGGCTCGTGCTCCGGGAGCGCGCCGGTGATCTCCGTCATCACCTCGGAGACCACCTCGGCCGTCACCCGCTCCACGTGCTCCAGGTCGCTGTCGTAGGACACGCCGACCTGCACCAGGATGGTCAGCTGCTGCTCGGGGCGCATGAAGTTGGTCATGTTCGTCTTGGCGAGCTGGCCGTTGGGGATGACCACCAGGTTGTTGGAGAGCTCGCGGACGGTCGTCTGCCGCCAGTTGATGTCCTCGACATAGCCCTCCTCACCGCTGCTCAGCCGGATGTAGTCACCGGGCTGCACGGTCTTGGACGCGAGGATGTGGATGCCCGCGAAGAGGTTGGCGAGCGTGTCCTGCAGGGCCAGCGCGACCGCCAGGCCGCCGACGCCCAGGGCGGTGAGCAGCGGGGCGATGGAGATGCCCAGCGTCTGGAGCACCACCAGGAAGCCGATCGCCAGGACCAGGATCCGGGTGATGTTGACGAAGATGGTCGCGGACCCGGCGACCCCGGAGCGGGACTGGGTCACCGACCGCACCAGGCCGGCCACCACCCGGGCCGCCGACACCGTCGCCGCGAAGATGACCAGCACCGTCAGCGCCTGGTTGACGTTGTGCTGCACGGTCCGGGTCAGCGGCAGCGCCGCCGCCGCGGACGCCGCTCCCGCCGCGACCGCCGCCCACGGCACCACGGTGCGCAACGCGTCCACGAGCACGTCGTCCCCGCGCCAGCGGGTACGGTCCGCGTGTCGCCCCAGCCAGCGCAGGAGCATCCGCAGCAGGAACGCCGCGAGCAGGCCCGCGCCCAGCGCGATGCCGGCGAGCACCAGGTCGTCCAGCGTGAGCGAGCGGGTCACCGGTCACCTCCGGGAGCGGCTGCCGCCGCGAACGCCCCCGCCGACTGCCGTATGTGAAGTGTCGTCACGTCGTCACCTGCTCGATTGTGCTCGAATGTCCGAGATTCCCCCGGGTGTTGGGACCACCGGGTCCGCCGAGGGATGCGTGCGCTGCCCGACGGTTCCGACCGGCGGCAGGCTCGGTCGCTCATCCTGCCGTATCCGGGAGGGGTGTTCGCACCATCCCCGCCCGCGTACGGAGTCGGATCGTCTTCAGCCGCACCAGTGCGACCAGTTTCTCCGGCGCGACGGCGCACCGTCACATGGCTGACCCGGGGCGGTTGTCCGTCCCGAGCCACGGTTCCAACCGCGCTGTCCCTCCCCTCTCGAGGGCCATCCGCACGACGCCGTCGGGACCCATGGTGATGCCGTGCGGCTCGGAGGACGGTGACGGCAGGCTGTACTGACGACGTGGGAGTGGATGGTGCTCGGCGGCGGTGCCGGCCGGATCCGCCCGCCGGGGCGTACGGGGGCGGCGCCTGCCGCGTGACGAGAGCCGGGCGTCGTCGGACGACGCCCGGCCCCTTGTCGGACGGGCGGGGCGACGGGGCCACGGGGCGGCGCAGGGCACCGCGGGCCCACCGAGTTCCGCGGGCTCGGCCCGCCGGGCTCATCGGCCGGGTGCCTCCCGGGTGAGCGCCTTCGTCCGGTCGCCGTCGGCGCTGCCGCCGCCGTGTCGCGGAGTGTCCGGCCGCCTCGTGCCGCGGGGGGCGGCGCCGCGGCCGTTGAGCTCGATGGCCAGCGGGGCGGCGGTGAACACCGACGAGTACGTGCCCACCGCGAGCCCGATCAGCAGGGCGAGGGCGAAGTCGGTGAGGGAGTCCCCGCCCAGGACGGCCAGCGCGGTGAGGACGAACGCCGCCCCGATGCCGGTGTTGACGGTGCGCGGCAGCGTCTGGAGGATCGCCCGGTTGGTGACCTGGGCCAACGGAGTCCCGCGGTCCTTGCGCCACAGCTCGCGGATGCGGTCGAAGACCACGACCGAGTCGTTCACCGAGTAGCCGATGACGGTGAGGAGCGCGGCGAGGAACACTCCGTCGATCGGCTTGCCCAGCCAGGCGAAGATCCCGGTGAGGACCACCACGTCGTGCGCCAGGGCACCCACCGCGGCCGTGCCGAACGTCCAGCGGAACCGGACGGCGAGGTACAGCAGCTGCGCGCCCAGGGCCAGGCCGAGCGCGACCAGGGCGTTGCGGCGCAGTTCGTCGCCGAGGCTCGGGCCGATCAGCTCGTCGCGGACCTTCTCCGCCCCGCCGCCGAGCCCGCCGATCGTCTCGGCGACCTCGGCCGCCTCGTCGTTGCCCAGCTCCTCGGTGCGCACGGTGAGCCCGTTGTCCCCGGAGGACTGCACCACGGCCTGCGGGAAGCCGGCGTCGGCCAGGGCGGCGCGGGCCCGGTCGGGGTCGACGGGGGCGGCGGTGGAGTACTCGATCAGCCGGCCCCCGGTGAACTCCACGCCGAAGTCCAGGCCCCGCACCGCGATCCCCGAGGCGCTGAGAACCAGCACGCCGACGCAGACCGCGAGCCAGCGGCGCGGGCGGCGCATCAGCTGGGGATCGCGGCGCGTGAGACGGTCGCGGACGCGGCCGGTGGAGGCGATGCCGGTGGAGCGCGGGCGGCGGTGCACCGAGCGGCGGCCCACGGCGTACTCGGTGAGCACCCGGGTGATCACCAGGGTGCTGATCATGGAGGCGAGGACACCGATGCCCAGCGTCACGCCGAAGCCCCGCACCGGACCGGAGGCGAGCAGGAACAGCAGTACGGCCGCGATCAGCGTGGTGATGTTGGAGTCGGCGATCGCGCTGAACGCGCCCTTGAACCCGGCGGTCAGGGCGGAGCGGCCACTGGGCCGGTTGCGGGCGGCGTACTCCTCGCGGGCGCGCTCGAAGACCAGGACGTTGGCGTCCACGGCCATGCCGATCGTCAGGACGAAACCGGCCAGTCCGGGCAGGGTGAGCGTGGCGCCGAGGGCGGCCAGGGCGGCGTAGGAGATCAGGCCGTAGCAGGCCAGGGCGATGGTGGCCAGGACGCCCATGAGGCGGTACACGACGACGATGAACACCGCGGTCAGTGCGGTGCCGACGACGGCCGCCCAGGTGCTCGCGGCGATGGCCTCGGCGCCCAGCGTCGGGCCGACGGTCCGCTGCTCCACCGTCTCGACCGGCACGGGCAGGGCGCCGCCGCTGATCAGCAGGGCGAGTTCCCGGGCCTCGTCGCTGCTGAAGGAGCCGGTGATCCGGGTGGAGCCGCCGGTGATGCCGGCGCCGCAGGAGACGGAAGGGTCGACCTGGGGCGAGGAGATGATCTTGTCGTCCAGTACGACGGCGACCCGCCGCTGCGGATCGCCCGCCGGACGGCAGGCGGCCTCACCGGTCAGCCGGGCCCAGCCCCTGTCGTCCCGGAAGTCGACGGTGACGTGCCAGCCCGCGCCGCTCTGCTGGTCGAAGCGTGCCTCGGCGCCCTCGACGTCCTCTCCGGTGAGGGACGGTGCGCCGAGGCGGAGCCGCTCCCCGGACTCGTCGGGCAGCAGGCGCTCGCCCCCACCCTCCGCCTCACCGGAGCCGGACCCGAGCACCGGGTGGACGGAGAGCTGGGCGGTGCGGCCGAGGACGTCGGCGGCCCTGCGCGGATCCTGGACGCCGGGCAGCTCGACGATGATCCGGTCCTCGCCGGAACGGACCAGGGTGGGCTCGGCGACGCCCAGCGCGTCGATACGGCCGCGCAGCACCTCCAGGGTGCGGTCGGTGGCCTCCCCGTCGGCCTCGGTGGTGGGGGTGGAGCGGGTCTCCAGCACGATCTGGGTGCCGCCGCGCAGATCCAGGCCCAGGCGGACCGGGAGGGTGACGGCGACGTACAGCGACAGGGCGATCACGGCCGGCGCGAACAGCGCCCTGACGCGGGCGGGACGTTTCACGGATGCCTCCAGCAGGCACGCCGCGGCCGGAACGGCGCGGCGGAGAAGCGGCGGACAAGGGGAAGGGGGCTCAGGTGCTGGAGGCCTGGGGAGGGGCCCGCCCGAGATCGGACGGCGTGTGCGCGGTGCCGGGCCGCGGCTGCGCGGCCACGGGGGCGGGCCGCGCCGGCGGTCGCGGGACGTGCGGGGTGTACGGAGGAGTGAAGAGCGACTGTCCGGTGGGCGCCGTGCGCTCACCGCCGTCGCGCTGCGGCCGGACCAGCAGGGTCCGCGCGCCGGCGCAGGCGTCGTCGGTACGGGGGTGGACGTCGGCGGAGCGGACGGCGGAGCCGGGTGAGTCCGGGGACGGACCCGGGACGGGGGCAGAGCCGGGCGCGGGTGGGAGGGTGTCCGGGCTTGTGGGGGTGTGGGTTGAGGGCGCGGGTGGGAGGGCGCCCGGGCCTGTGGGGGTGTCGGACGCCGGCACGGGTGAGCCCGTGATCCGGGCGGGCGCGAAGGTTTGCGGTCCCGGGAGGGAGGTGGACGGGAGGAGAACGGGCGTGACCCGGGACGGGGCCGTGGGGCCGTCGGGGGCGAGGGCGGGCGTGACCCGGGGCGCCGGGACGGTCCCGGTGGGGCACGAGGAGAGGACCGACGCGTCGCTCGGCCACGGCGGGGAGTCGAAGGCCGCCGCGGGCCCGGGCGTCCGGTCGGCCGGGCCGGCGTGCTCCTCCCGGGCGAGGCCGAGGCCCAGCGTCAGCAGGACGGTGGCCAGCGCGGCGAGGGCGAGCACGACGCGCACCGCGAGCGGTGCGGTACGGCCCGGCGGGAGGGGGGCGCGGACCCGGCGCGACCGGTCCCGAGGAGGGACGGCCCGTCCCGGCCGGTGGGAGCCGGGTCCGGGGCGGATCTCGCGCGGAAGGCGGGCGGGGCCCGTCAGGCCGCTGCCCGGGTCCCCGGACGTCCCGTTCGAGGGGTCGGCCGCCTGCACCGGCCGCCCGGTCCTCCGGGCCGCGTCCGTCCCCGCCGCAGGGCGCGGCGTGCGGCCCCGGTGGCCGGGCGTCAAGGTTCCACCAGGCCCGCGCGGATGGCGTAGCGGGTCAGGTCCAGGCGGTCGCGCAGGCCCAGTTTGTGCAGGAGGTTCTCGCGGTGGCGCTGCACCGTCTTGACGCTGATGAACAGCAGCTCGGCGATCTCCTTGGAGGAGTGCCCCTCCGCGACCAGCTTCAGCACCTCCTCCTCGCGCGGGGTGAGCAGCTGCTCGGGCGCCTCCTCGCCGTTCCGCACCCGGTCCAGGTAGTTGCGGATCAGGGCGGTCACCGCCCCCGGGTACAGGAACGGCTCGTCCCGCATGGCGGCCCGGCACGCCGCGACCAGGTCGCGGTCCGCGACGGACTTCAGGACGTAGCCCCCGGCGCCGGCCTTGAGCGCCTGGAACAGGTACTGCTCGTTGTCGTGCATCGTGAGCATCAGGATCCGCAGTCCCGGGCGCAGCGCGGCCAGTTCGCGCGCGGCCTGGAGCCCGGTCATCCGCGGCATGGCGATGTCGAGCACCGCCAGGTCGACCTCGTGGGTGCGCGCCATGGTGATCGCCTCGGCGCCGTCACCGGCCTCGGCGACCACCTCCAGGTCCGGCTCCCGGTCGAGGATCAGGCGCACCCCCCGCCGCACCAGCGCGTGGTCGTCGGCGAGCAGGATCCGGATCGGGGTCGGGTGGTGGGCGTCGTGGTTCATGACTGCTTCCTGAGGGCGGGCACGGTCAGCCGGATCCGGGTGCCGGTGGGTGTCACGGGCGAGATGTCCAGGGTGCCCCCGATGAGCAGCGCGCGTTCGCGCATGCCGCGGATCCCGGCGCCCTCACGGGCGGCCCCGATGCCGCGGCCGTCGTCGCTGACCTCGAGGACGACACCGTCGTCGCCGCGCCGCAGGCTCACCTCGACACACCGCGCCTCGGCGTGCCGGGCGGCGTTGGTCAGTCCCTCCTGCGCCACCCGGTAGAGCACGAGTTCCGTCTCGTGGTCCAGCGGCGGCAGGTCGGACGCGAAACGGCGCACCACCCGCAGTCCGGTGTGCGTGGCGAACTCGGTGGCGAGCGAGGTGACCGCGCTGACCAGCCCGAGATCGTCCAGCACGCCCGGACGCAGCCGCCGCACCAGTCGGCGGACCTCGTCCAGGCTCTCCCGGGTGATCTCCTGTGCCTGACGGAGTTCACCGCGCAGCGGATCGGACGCCTCGTCCGAGGCCCGCTTCAGCGCCAGCAGGATCGCGGTCATGCTCTGCCCGACCTCGTCGTGCAGCTCCTGGGCGATACGGCGGCGCTCGGCCTCCTGCGCGAGCAGGGCGCGGGCGCTGCTCGCGGCCCGTTCCCCCTCCAGCCGCTCCAGCATGGCGTTGAACGTGCGGACCAGCTCCGCCACCTCACCGCCCCCGCGCACCGGCAGCCGCTGCCCCGGGCGCAGCAGGTCGACGGTGGTCATCAGCCGGGTCACCCGGTCCAGCGGGGCGAGGCCGATCCGCAGCAGGGCCGCGTTGGCGACCAGCATGACGCCGAGCCCGCCCACCAGGATGATCGCCTCGGTGAGGAGCACGGGTACGGACACGGTCACCGGAGCCCACAGCAGCAGCGCCGTGGCCGTCCCCAGCACCACCGCGTTGAGCCCGAAGATCCGCCAGTACAGGGACACGGAGGTCACGCCTTCCTCTCACTCGTCTGCCTCTACTGTCGGTCACCGCGGCGTGCGGCGTGGCCGCAGCCTCCTGGTCCGGGCGGACGGCGCCCAGCGTGTACCGCCTCCGGCCCCCGCGTCGATGGGCCCCGGCCCCCATTTCCGCCGGTCCGCCGACCCATCCGTACGGGGTGGGTTCGCGGACCCGGCACAGATGGGTGCCGCACCCGATGGGCCGGGGGCGGGGGAGCGGCGAGGGTGAGGTCATCACCCGCATGCCACCCAGGAGGACCGCCGTGTCGCTCGACGCCGCCCGCACCGCACCACGCCCCGCCCACCCGGCCGCCGACGAGGTCCGCCGCCGCCTCGAACACGCCCGCGCGACCCGGTTGGCGCAGCTCGAGGCCCTCGACGAAACCGGGAGCAGTCCCGACGACCACCTGATGTCCCACCAGAAGGACGCCATCAGGCGCGTCCTGACGGAGATCGAGGAGGCCTTCGCCCGCGTCGACGACGGCACCTACGGCATCTGCCGGGGCTGCTCCAAGCCCGTCCCGCCGGAGCGGCTGGAGATCCTGCCGCACACCCGGCACTGCGTGGCCTGCCAGCGCCGCGCGGCCTGACGCCGCCCCCACCGTTCCTCCCGTCCTGCTGTCCCTCCCGTTCTGCCCAAGGGGTGAAGGTGGTGACCCACCAGACCATCGGTGAGCGCGATGCGGCCCTATCGCCCGAGGACCTCGCCACGCTGCGCGCGAACCTGCACGAGCAGCGGCTCTTCCGCGAGGAGCAGCTGCGGCAGATCGCCGCCGAATCCCCGTACCGTCCCGGCGGTGCGCGCGGGCCGCAGGCCGCCGCCCGCATCGAGGTCGGGGTGAAGCTCGCCGCGTCGGCCCGCATGGTGCTCGCCGACGTCGAGGCGGCGCTCGCCCGCATGGACACCGGTTCCTACGGCGACTGCCACCTGTGCCGGCGGCCCGTCGAACGCGAACGTCTGATGGTCGTCCCGCAGGCCCGCTACTGCGGCCGCTGCCAGCAGGTCAGGGAGGCCGGCCGATGACCGGGACGCGGCGCCCGCGCGGCGCGCCGGCACGGCTCGCACTCCCGTCCCCGTGCCGGGGGTGCTGCGGCATCGCGGTCGACCTGGGCAGTGCCCGCACCCGCGTGTGGATTCCCGGCCGGGGCATGGTCCTCGACGTGCCCACCGTGACCTTCGCGGGCAGCGGTGGCGTCCGGCCCGTGCGGCCCGGCACCGTCGTCGACCTTTCGGGCACCGCCCGCCTGCTCGACCGGCTGCTCGGCCACCGGCTGCCCCGGCGAGGGCGCCCCCTGGTCGTGCTGACGACGCCGGTCCTGGGCGGGCTCGCCTTCCGTGCCGCGGCCCGCGAGGCCGTGGAGGTACTGCGGCCCCGAGCGGTGCTGACCGTCCCCGGCTCGCGGGCGGTCGCCCTGGCCGCGGGCGCGGACCTGGGCCGGCCCCTGCTGGTGGTGGACATCGGCGCCCGCCTCACCGAGGCGGTACTTCTGGTCGGGGGCGAGGTGACCGATGCCCGCAGCGCCGGCCTGGGCACCGGGGCCCTCGGCGAGGACACGCCACCGGAACGGCTGGCCGACGCGGTGGCCGACCTGGTGACGGCGATGCTGCGGCAGGACCGCACCACCCGCACCCGCTCCGCCCTGCGCCGGGGCGTCCTGCTGTCCGGCGGCGGCGCCCTGCGCCCCGACGTCACGCAGGCCCTTCCCGAACGGCTGGGCTGCCCGGTGCGGCCGGTGCCGTTCCCGCACACCGCCGCCGTCCGGGGCGCCGCCGGCCTGCTCGCCGCGGCCCGGCGCCACCCGTCCGTCACCGGGACGGTCTGACCCCCGCGCGCACGCCCGGCACAGGAAGGAGCCTCACGTGGCCGGCGATTCGTCCCCGGCGCAGCGACCCCCCGGACCGGCCCCGCGCCCCTCGCTGTGGCGCCGGCGGCCGAATCCGCTGCGCCGCCGTACCGACGTGCTCCGGACCTGGGCCGGCCTCGGGGCGCTGTTCGCGGTCGTGGCCGGGGCGCCGGTGGCCGCCGTCGTGGTGGGCGACGCCGCCCACCGGCACTACCGGGACACCGCGCAGTACCAGGCCCGCACCCGGCACGTGACGACCGCGACCCTGATCCGGGACGCCCCGCGCCACCCGGAGCCGGGTTCCGAGGAGGAGAAGAGGACCCGCTACCCGGTCGAGGTCCGCTTCGTCACCCGCGAGGGCCGGACCCGCACCACCCGGACGGAGGTCCGGCCGGGCCTGCCCGCCGACAGCCCCGTACGCATCTGGGTCACCGGCGGTGAGGCGACCGGACCGCCGCTGACCCGGGAGCAGGTGCGCAGCCGCAGCGCGGGATGGACCCTGCTCGCCGCGATCGGCGTCGCCCTGACCGGCGCCGCGGTCCACAGCGTGACCGCTCTCGCGCTGCGCCGCCGCGACCTGGCCGAGTGGGAGGCGGCCTGGGCACGGACCGCGCCCCGGTGGACCACACCGACGTGAACTGCGTCCGGGCGCCCCGACGGATCGGGGCGCCCGGACGATGTGGAGCGGGGACGACGGGTGGTCAGTGGTAGGCGTGGACGACCGCGTGGCCCTTGCCGCGGCCGATCATCCACTTGTTGACGGGCGTGGTGACCACGAAGGCCACCGCGAAACCGCCCAGGAGCGCCGACCAGAACAGCCCGTCGGACAGGTGGGCGTCCATCGCGCCCGGGGTCAGGGCGATGATCGCGTTGTCGACGAGCTCCATCACGGCGATGGACACGGTGTCGGCGGCGAGCGCCACCTTGACGGCGGTCTTGAGGTCGAGGCCCGCCCGGACGACCGCGAACAGCGTGAACGAGTAGCCGAAGACGAACGCCAGCGTGATCGCGAGGGCCATGGTGGGCACGTTGCCCCACAACAGGGCGGTGCCGATGACCATGCCGAGGATCTCGCCGATGGCACAGCCGGTCAGGCAGTGCAGCGTCGCCTTGATCGCCATGCCCCAGGAGGCCCCGCCGTGTGCCGCGTGGTGGCCCGCGGGGGCGGCGCCGGCATGGTCGTGGGAGCCGTGAGGGCCGGTGGGGCCGTGCGTGGCGTGGTCGCGCGCGGTGCCGGTGTGGTGGGCGCTGTGGTCCATGGCTTCTCCCGTTGGTCCGTTCCGGATGACTCGTTCCCCGAGCCCCACAGCCACCCACCGTATACCCCCCAGGGGTATGACGCCAGCCCTCTGATCCCCGAGAGTCTCTGATTACCGGAGAGTCCCTGATTACCGGAGAGCCTCTACCTGCCGGAGAGCGACTCCCACTCCCGGCCCCACCGCGCCAGGCGCCGGCGGTCCAGTTCCCAGCGGGCGACCGCCCCCGTGCCGAACGCGGCGCCCGCCACGCCCAGCACGGCCATGGCGGCCAGGACGCCGCTCTCGGCCGCCGCCTCCCCGGGCCCCGGCGGCTCGGGGACGAGCGTCCCGCCGGCGTCCTGCCACAGCGGGACCCCCGAACCGGCCTCCACCTCGGCGTTCACCAGGGTCCTGCCGGTCCGCCAGGAGCCGTCGGGGCCCGTCCAGCGGACCCGGGCCTGGACCAGGTCGCCGGCTCCCCGCCCCTGGCCACCACCGCCCGGCACGGCGTCCACGACGACGGCCCGGACCGGCTGCCGCTCGGCACGCTGACGTGCGAAGACCTCGGTGGCCGCGCGGGCGGTGAGCAGACCGGCGGCCGCTCCTCCCCCGACCACGACCAGCCAGACCACCAGGACCACCCAGGCCTCGACGACGTCCTCGCGCCGCCGCAGCGGGTGGTCGCGCCACTGCCACGGGCCCTGCCGCGCGAGCCTGCCGCCGCTCATTCCGGGACCTCCTCCCTGGGACGCCTGACGACATGGCGCCCTCAGGCGTGAGACGGGACGCCGTGGTGCTGTGGTGCTGTGGTGCCGTGGTGTTGTGGTGCTTCCGGGAGGCGCCCCGGATCGGGCCGTTCGGCCCTGCCCCCGCACCCCGGGCAGCCCAAGCGCCGCGGTCGCGCGAAGCGGTTGGCTGGGTGTCAAGGAGTGCGCCATCGACCGAGAGGAGCGGTGACCGTGGGTACGGGACTCACACCGGAGTTCTGGCAGCGGTGCGCGATGCTGCTGGTCGCCGCCGTGGGCGTGGCCTTCGTCCTCACGGCCGTGTGCGACACCCTCGCCGTGCGCCTCCTGCGCCGCCCGACGCGAAGAGAGCGCACACGGCCCACCCGGCCATGAGTGCCCGGCTCCGCCCACCGTCGGCGCATGCCCCACCGCCGTCCACCCGCCCGGCCTGGTGGACAGGCCGGGCGGGCGCCGCGGGAGGGCGGGGACCCTGCGGTCAGAGCCTGCGCAGCCAATCGTCGCTCACCCCGCGCGGGGCGAGCCCGGCGGCCTGGAGCGCGGAGTCGTCGAGCCGGTAGGTCAGGTGGTCGACGACATCCACCACGCCGTCCAGCCGGCGGGTCACCCCGACCGCCACGGGGATGTCGCTGCGCCGCTCCAGCTGCCCGGCGAGGGTGACGACACCCTCGCGCACACTCGCCTCGATGGAGTGCGGGGCGAGCCACAAGGCGTCCACGACGACCTTCTGCTGGACGTCCCGCTGGATCTCCGCGTCGCTGCGCAGGAAGACCTGGAGCAGATCGCGGCGGGTGACGATGCCGACCAGCCGGTCCTCCTCGTCCACCACCGGCAGCCGTTCCACGTCGTGTCCGGTCATCAGCCGGGCGGCCTCGGACAGCGTGGCTTCGGCGCGTACCGTGACGGCGGGCGTCGACATCAGGCCCCCCGCCGTCCGCGCCCGGCTCTTGGCCGCGTCGCGCCGCGACCGGCCGCTCAGCCGGCGCAGCCACCCGGACCAGCCGCCCGGGTCGGACTCCGGTCCGGTCTGGTGCAGCACCAGATCGGTCTCGGAGACCACGCCGACGACCCTGCGGTCCTCGTCGACCACCGGAAGCCCGCTGATGCCGTGTTCCTCCAGCAGCCTGACCACTTCCTTGAAGGGGGTGCCGTAGTCGGCCGTGACGACCTCGCCGGACATCACGTCGCGGGTCTTCATGCGCTTCATTGCTGATCCTCCTGATCGGTCGGGACCCGGTCAGCGCAGCCGGCGCAGATACGGGTCGTGGCTCCGGCGGGGTACGAGCCGCACGCGGATGTCGAGGGTGGTGACACCGCGTGGCCCCGCCAGCACCGGGTTGAGGTCGGCCTCCGCGAGCTGCGGCAGGTCGCAGGCCATGCGGGACAGCCGGTGCAGCAGCTGTTCCAGGCCCCGGGGATCGACGGCCGGGCTGCCGGCGTAGCCGAAGAGCAGCGGCGAGCAGCGCGGCGACGTGATCAGGTCGTGCACGTCGCGGTCCGTCAGCGGCGCGAGCCGGGCCGCGTGGTCGGCGAGCAGATCGGTCGCCGTGCCGCCCAGCCCGAAGACCACCAGCGGCCCGAACACCTCGTCCTGCGTCACCCCGGCGAACAGCTCGGTGCCGCGCTCGGCGAGCGGCTGCACCACCACACCGGTCAGCAGATTGCCGAAGCGGCTGACGAGGTCCCGGTGAGCGGCCCTGACCTGGGCGGTGTTCTGAAGGTCGAGGTGCACGGCCTTCTGCTCGCTCTTGTGCAGCAGACCGGGCCAGTACGCCTTCACGACGACCCGGCCGTCGGGACCGGCGAGTCGCTGCGCCGCCGCGACCGCCTCGTCCTCGTCGCGCGCCCACTCCCACGGGATCTGCGGGATGCCGTAGCAGCCGGCGAGCGCCGCGGTGGTGCGCGGGTCGGGCCAGCCGCCCTCCGGGTGTGCGTCGAGGAATCCGGCGACGAGGGCCCTCGCCCGCGCGGTCTCGATGCCGTCCGGTTCCGGCACGGTGCCGGGCGGCCGGTCGAGCCAGCGGGCGCGGGCGGCGGCGTGGGCCAGGGCGTGCGCGGCCTCCTCTGCGTCCGCGTACGCGGGCACGGTGCCCCCCTCCCGGGTGCCCAGGAGTTCCACACGGGCCGCCTGGGCGGGCAGCACGGCGAGCACCGGCCGGGGCAGCGGACCGGAGGAGGCGGTCAGGCCGCGCACCGGATCGTCCCCGGTCGCCGCGGCGACCGCCGTGGGGACGAGCACCACCAGGACGGCGTCGATCGCTCCGTGCCGGGCGAGCAGGTCGACGCAGTCCCGCAGGCCCTCCTCACCGATGGCCGCGGTGGTGTCCACGGGGTTGGCGGCGCAGGCGCCCTCGGGCAGCAGCGCGAGCAGCTCGTCCACCAGGCCGGGGCCGAGCGGTGGCACGGTGAGCCCCGCCTCCACGCACGCGTCGGCGGCCAGCACCCCGGCGCCGCCCGCGTTGCTGACGATCGCGACCCTCGGCCCGGTCGGCAGCGGCTGGGAGTGGAACAGGGCCGCGGTGTCCAGGAGTTCGCCGATCGAGCGGGTGGCGGTGACACCGGCCTGGGTGAACAGGGCCTGCCGGGTCACGGTCCGGGTGGCCGCCGCTGCGGTGTGCGAGGCGGCGGCCCGCCGCCCGGCCTCGGAGCGCCCGGCGTCCACGGTCAGCACCGGCATGGTGCGGGCCACCCGGCGGGCGGTGCGGGAGAAGGCGCGCGGGTTGCCGAAGGACTCCAGGTGCAGCAGGGCCAGACCGGTCCGGTCGTCGCTCTCCCACCACTGGAGCATGTCGTTGCCGCTGACGTCGTACTTGTCGCCGAGCGAGACGAAGCTGGAGACACCGATGCCGAGCCGGGCCAGACCGTCCAGCAGGGCGATGCCGACCCCGCCGGACTGCACGGCCACCCCGGCGGTGCCCGGTCCGGGCCGCTCGGCGGCGAAGGTGGCGTCCAGCCGGACACCGTCCTCGGTGTTGGCCAGGCCCAGGCAGTTGGGCCCGACCAGCCGCATGCCGTACCGGCGGCAGGTGCCGAGCAGCGACCGCGCCTGGCCGGCGTCGAGACCCGACGACAGGACCACCAGGGCGGCCACCCCGGCCCGCCCGCACGTCTGCGCCACGTCCGCCACCGCCGCCGCGGGCACGGCGACCACCGCGACATCCGGCACCTGCGGCAGCTCGCCGACGGACGGGTACGCGCGCACGCCGGCGACCGACGCGGCCCCCGGATGCACCGCGAACACCTGCCCGGTGAAGCCCCCCGCGCGCACGGCCAGCAGCACCGCGCGCCCGACCGAGCCCGGCTTGCGGCCCGCGCCGATCACGGCGACCGACCGGGGCTTGAGCAGCGGGCGCATACTGACGACGTCGGCGAGCCGGCCGCGTGTGTCCACGGCGCTCAAGTACGTCTCGTCCGGCGTGAGTTCGACCCGGCAGTCCACCTCCGGCCCGTCGAAGCGGCGGCTGACGCGCAGCCCGAGGTCGCGGAAGACCCTCAGCACCCGGTGGTTCTCGGCGAGGGCGCGGGCGGTGAACTCCGTGATGCCCTCCGAGCGGGCCGCGTCCGCGAGATGCTCCAGCAGCAGCGTGGCCACGCCCCGGTGCTGCCAGTCGTCCGCGACGGCCAGCGCGACCTCGGCGGCCACCCGCTCCGGCACCCCGTCCGACCCGTGCGCCCCGGAGGCGCCGTCCGCGCGGGCACCTGCCGCGGCGGCGGCGTCCGGCCGGGTCCCGCCGACGCGCGGCTCGACCTCGTACTCGGCCAGGCCCACGAGGCGGCCGTCGTGCTCGGCGACCAGGGCGCGGTACCCCGCGCGGTCGGTCCGGACGGCCCGGTCCGCGGCCTGCCGGGTGGGGGCGGCGACCGAGAAGAACCGCAGCCGCAGGTTCTCCGGAGACATCTCCTCGTACAGCCGCAGCACCTCGTCGCGGTCGCCGGGGCCCGCGCGCCGGATCCGGACGGTGGTGCCGTCCGTCAGCAGCGCGTGCACCTGTGCTTCCTCGACCTGGGTCATCGCGACGCCTTCCCTCGGGGCCTGACTCCACCCTCCCGCCGCCGGCCGGCGGGACCCATGGGCTGAGCGGGCACGCGAAGGGGCCGAGTGGCCCCCACCCGGCCCCGGGCCCGAACCGTCCGGGAGAGGGCCGTACGGCCCGCGGTGCGGCCCTGCCGGCCCCTCCCGGCGCCGTGCCGGCGGCACGACGCTGGGGAGCAACCGAATGTGGGAGGAGTGCGCCATGGTTCAGCCCGTTGTCGCAGGAGTCGACGGATCCGACGCGAGCCTGGCCGCCGCCGAATGGGCGGCTCACGAGGCCGTACGGCGGAACCGGCCCCTGCGGCTGCTCCACGCCTGGGAGTGGCACCCGCGCCAGGGGGTCGACGCGCGTGCGCACGCCGCGCAGCGGCACGTGGCGCGGCGCGTCCTGCGTCAGGCGGAGGAGCGGGTCCGCGCCGTGTGCCCCGAGGCGCGCACGTGCGACGAACAGATCGAGGGCCCCGCCCCCGCCGCGCTGGTCAAGGCGGCGGAACAGGCCGAGCTGCTGGTGCTGGGCTCGCGCGGACTGGGCGCCTTCACGGGCTTCCTCATGGGCTCGGTCGCCGCCGGCGTGGTGGCCAGGGCCACCGGCCCCGTCGTCCTGGTCCGCGCGGACGACCGGGCCGCGGACCGGCAGCTCCCGCCGCCCACGGGGGACGTGGTACTCGGCATCGACGTCGCCGAGGCGTGCGACGAGGTCATCGGGTTCGCCTTCGAGGAGGCCCGGCTGCGCGGCGCGCGGCTGCGGGCCGTGCACGCCTGGCGCGCCCCGGGCCCGCTGGGCCTCGGTTCCGGCGAGGTCGGCCTGGTGAGCGAACCCGCGCAGGGCGAGGAGTGGCTGGAGTTCCTGTCGGCCGTGCTCGCCGTGTGGCGCGACAAGTACCCGGAGGTCGACGTCCTCGAGACGGTGGTGGCGGACAAACCCGCCGGCGCGCTGGTCCGCGCGGCGACCGGCGCCGGCCTGCTCGTCGTCGGGCACCGGCTGCCGGCACGGCGGGTGGGCCCGCGCACCGGCCCCGTCACCCACGCCGTGATCCAGCACGTCGGATGCCCCGTGGCCGTCGTGCCGTACACCTGAGGCCCCGGGCCGTACGTCCCGCCGCCTCGCCCCCGTACGGCCCATGCCCCGCCCGCCGCGCCGGCCGCAGGCTGGTGTCGTCCCCGGAACACACCGTCGCCCCCGGCCGGGGGCCCGACGCACCGGACCCCCGGCCCGCGCCGCGGGGCCCGTGCCGTACCCGACCATCAGGTGAAAGACGGTCTTGCCATGTATGCGAACGACGGCTTCCGTGAACTGGACCGGCAGGAGAGTCTGCGCCTTCTGACCACGGTGCCCGTCGGCCGCGTGGTCCACACCCGCCGGGCCCTCCCGGCGGTGCTGCCCGTCAACTTCTCCCTGGACACGGACGGTTGCGTGGTGGTGCGCACCTCGGCCGCTTCGGAACTGGCCCGCGCCGTCGACGGTGCCGTGGTCGCCTTCGAGGCGGACCAGGTGGATATGCGCGCGTACTCCGGCTGGAGCGTCGTGGTGACCGGCCGGGCCACCGTGGTGTCGGACCCGGCCGAGCACGACCGGCTGACCCGCGAGGGCCCGGCGTCCTGGGTGCCCTCACCGGCCGACGAGGTCTTCCTGCGCATCGAGCCCGAACTGGTCACCGGGCGGCGCCTGGTCGGCGGACGCACCCTGTACGGGCTGGACCTGGCCGGCTGAACGGACACCCGGCCACGGGGCCAACGACCCTGCGGCGGCGGGACGTTCGGGCACCGCCCGGCCCCCTTGCGGCCCCAGTGCCCGGCGCCCGCACGCGGGAGAGTAGGGGCGCAACGAGAGATCGATCCCGGAGCGCAGAGTGGGATCACCGATCCGAAGGAGGGATCCGCTCATGACCCGTACCGTCGTCGTCGGCCTGGACGGCTCGCCCGCGAGCCGCGCCGCGGCCGACTGGGCCGCCCGCGAGGCCGAGCTCCGGCAGGCCGCACTGCGTGCCGTGCACGCGGGGGTTCACCCGTCCGGGGCCGACACGCCGTCGAGCGCCGACGCCGCACCGGCGGACCCGCTGGACGAGCTGCGGGAGTCGCTGCGGGAACGCCACCCGGACCTGACCGTCGTCACCGACCGGGTCCCGGAACGCCCCTCCGCCGCCCTGTCGGCCGCGGCCCGCGACGCCGAGATACTGGTCGTCGGACGGGAGCTGGGCGTCGCCGCGGGGCGCCTGCTGGGCTCGGTGGCACTGGACGTCGTCGCGCGGGCCGAATGCCCGGTCGTCCTGGTACGCGCCGACACCCCGGACCCCGCCGGAGGCCCGGACGCCGCCCACGGCGACGTCGTCGTCGCCCTGGACGTGCGGGCCCTCGACGACAGCGTGCTCGCCTTCGCGTTCGACGCGGCCCACCGGCGCGCCGCCGGGCTGCGGGTCCTCCACGGCTGGCGGGCACCCGCACGGGTCCCGGTCGGACCGGCCGGCGCCTCCGGTGCGACGGAGGAGGACGACGCCCCGGTCCGGCAGCGGCTCGCCGAGGCCCTGCGGCCCTGGCGTGAGAGGTACCCCGAGGTGGAGGTCGCCGAGGAGGCCGTCATCGGCCGCGCGGACACCCATCTGACCGATGTCTCCCGCGGCGCCTCGCTGGTCGTCATCGGACACCGGCGGGCGGGCCATCGCATCGGTGCGGTGACCCGCGCGGTGCTGCACGACGCGGTCCGGCCGGTGGCGGTGGTACCGCACGGCTGACGGACCCACACGGTCGCCCCAGGGGCGCCGGCGCCTCAGGCGTCGGCGCCCCTGCCCGTGATGGTGAGCCGTATGCCGCTGATCAGGTCGGGCCGGATGCGCACCGCGCTGTCCATCGAGTGCTGCACCCACGGGCGCAGCATGGCCTGGTAGCGGGCCAGCTCCTGCGGGTCGGTCACCAGATGGGCGTAGCCGGTGACCACCACGCTCCACCCGAGGTGGGTCACCGGGTCGATGGAGTCCGCCTCGTAGGCGACCACCACGCCCGGGCTCCCTGCCTGCCGGGTGTGCGAGGTCAGGGCCGCGCCCTCGTGGGTGCGGATGACGATGTCACCGCCGTCCAGGACGTGGTTGACGGGGCGGACGGTCGGCAGCGCGTGCCGGGTGAAGACGATCCTTCCCAGGGACACGCTGGCGAGCAGCCGCAGGGCCTCCGCGCTGCCCAGCTCGATGCTCTGGCGCGCGCCTGCCGGTGCTGGCCTGGTGTGGTCGATGGTCATGGCGGCTTTCCGTACGTGTGGGGCTGCGTCAATGCGGGCGTGGGCCCGCCGCCGTGCGGCCGGGTGGCCGCACGGCGGCGGGCCGTGACGGGGTGCTCGATCACATCATTCGAACCGGGGCGCGCGGCGCGGGGCTAGGGCCGTTCGGCCCTGACCGTCCGCGACGGGCGCGTCCGGCCCGGTCGGTCAGCGCGCCTCCGCGGAGCCGTAGTAGGCCGCCCGCATCAGCTCCTGCATGTCGTCCAGCATCGGCATCCGAGGGTTGGCCGGCGCGCACTGGTCCTCGTAGGCGTTCATGGCCTGCTGCGGCAGCGCCTCGACGAAGGCCCGCTCGTCGACGCCGAGCGCGCGGAACGATCCCTCGATGCCGACGGCCTCCCGCAGCCGCTCCACGGCGGTGGCCAGGGACTCCACGCCCTCCTGGGCGGTGGCGGCGGGCAGGCCCAGGGTGCGGGCGATGTCCTGGAAGCGCTCCGGGGCCCGGTAGTGCTCGTACTTGGGCCAGCCGGTGAGCTTCGTCGGCACCGTGCCGTTGTAACGGATGACGTGCGGCAGCAGCACCGCGTTGGTGCGGCCGTGGGCGATGTGGAAGGTCGCGCCGAGGGTGTGCGACATGGCGTGGACGATGCCGAGGAAGGCGTTGCCGAAGGCCATGCCCGCGATGGTGCCGGCGTTGTGCATCTTCTCCCGCGCCTGCGGGCTGTCCGCCCGGTCGTTCACCGCGGCCTCGAGGTTCTCGAAGATCAGCCGGATCGCGTGCAGCGCCAGCCCGTCGGTGAAGTCGTTCGCGTACACCGACACGTACGACTCGATGGCGTGGGTCAGGGCGTCGAAGCCGCTGTCGGCGGCCAGCACCGGGGGCAGGCCCGCCGTGAGCAGCGGGTCCACGATGGCCACGCTCGGGGTGAGGGCGTAGTCGGCCAGCGGGTACTTCTTGCCGGTCGCCGGGTCCGAGATGACCGCGAACGGGGTGACCTCCGCGCCCGTGCCCGAGGTGGTGGGGATGCACACCAGGCGGGCCAGCTCGCCCAGCACGGGGAAGCGGAAGGCGCGCTTGCGGATGTCGGAGAACTTCTGCCGCATGTCGGAGAAGTCCACGTCCCGGCCCGCTGCCTGCTCCTCGTACAGCAGCCACATCACCTTGGCCGCGTCCATCGGGGAACCGCCGCCGAGCGCGATGATCGTGTCGGGACGGAAGTCGCCCATCAGACGCGCCCCGTGGCGCACGGAGTCCATGCTCGGCTCGGGCTCCACGTTGTCGATGATCTGGAGCGTGACCGGCTCCGGCCGGCGCTGGAGCACCCGGCTGACGCGGTCCACCAGGCCCAGGCGGGTCATGGTCGCGTCGGTGACGATGGTGACGCGGTGCACGCCCGGCATGGACTGGAGGTAGCGGATGGACTGCGGCTCGAAGTAGATCTTCGGCGGGACCTTGAACCACTGGAGGTTGTTGTGCCGGGTGCCGACCCGCTTGACGTTCAGCAGCTGGGCGGCGGAGACGTTGTTCGACACCGAGGTGCTCCCCCAGGATCCGCAGCCCAGCGTCAGCGAGGGCAGCAGGCCGTTGTAGATGCCGCCGATCGCGCCCTGCGACGACGGCGCGTTGACGATGACGCGCACGGTCTTCATCCGCCGGCCGTACGCCTCCGCCAGCGCCGGGTCCCCGGTGTGGATCACCGCGGTGTGCCCCTGGCCGTGGAAGGCCACCATGTCGGCGGCCAGGTCGAAGCCCCGCTGCTCGTCCCCGGCGCGCAGCACGGTCAGGACCGGGCAGAGCTTCTCGCGGGTGAGCGGCTCGTCCGGGCCGACCCGCTCGGCCTCGACCAGGATGATCGAGGTGTTCTCGGGCACGGCGAACCCGGCGTGCTCGGCGATCCAGGCCGGGCTCTGGCCCACGGCAGCCGCGTTGACCTTGGGCTCGCAGCCGCCGCCGGCTGCCTTGCCGGTGGGAAAGAGGAACGCCTCCAGCTTCGCCTTCTCCTCGGCGGTCGCCAGGTGGGCGTGCAGGGTGCGGAACTCCGCGAGCGCCGCGTCGTAGATCTCGTCGTCCAGGATGACGGCCTGCTCCGAGGCGCAGATCATGCCATTGTCGAACGACTTCGACAGCACCAGGTCGTTGACCGCCCGTCGCACGTCCGCGCTGCGGTGCAGGTACGCGGGCACGTTGCCGGCGCCGACCCCGAGGGCCGGCTTGCCGGCCGAGTAGGCGGCCTTGACCATGGCGTTGCCGCCGGTGGCGAGGATCAGCGAGACGCCAGAGTGCCGCATGAGCTCGCCGGTGGCCTCCACCGACGGGGTCTCTATCCACTGCACGCAGTTCTCGGGCGCCCCGGCGGCGACGGCGGCGTCGCGCACGATGCGTGCCGCCTCGGCGCTGCACCGCTGGGCCGAGGGGTGGAAGGCGAAGACGACCGGGTTGCGGGTCTTCAGCGCCATCAGCGCCTTGAAGATCGTGGTGGAGGTCGGGTTGGTGACGGGTGTGATCGCGCACACGACCCCGACCGGCTCGGCGATCTCGACCATGTCCTCGATGTCGTCGCGGGCGATCACCCCGACGGTCCGCATCTTGCCCATGCTGTGCGTGACGTGCTCGCAGGCGAACATGTTCTTCGCGGCCTTGTCCTCGAACAGCCCGCGCCCGGTCTCCTCCACCGCCAGCCGGGCCAGCGCGGTGTGCCGGTCCAGCGCGGCGACCGAGGCCTTCTTGACGATGTGGTCGACCTGCTCCTGGGTCAGCGACTCGTAGTCGGCCAGCGCCTTCAGGGCGGCCGTGACCAACCGGTCCACGGTGACGGCGGTGTCGGACGGCGCGCCGGCTTCGGATGTCGTCTCGGTTCCGGCGTTCTGTCGGGTCATGAGGTGCGCCCTCCGGTGGGTCGGGGCCGCCGTGGATGGTCCGGCGGCTCAGGACGGGGGCGGCACCCGGGGTGCCGCTCCTTGGTTCCACTGTCGTCCGCGCGGGGCCCCCGGCGCAGTCGCCGTTGGTCCCTTCCTCAGCCCGTAGGGCCCTGGGTCAAGGGGGCCGGTTCGCGGTCGTCGACCTGGAACGTCAGGCCGTTCACCACCCCGACCACACCGTCCACCCGCCACGCCGAGAACAGCGCGTCGGGGATGTGGCTGCGCAGCTCCACCCGGCCCTCGAGGGTCACCATCCCGTCCCGGACCGACACCCGGACGGCCCCGGGCGGCAGGTGCGGGACGGCCCCGACGACCTCGGCCACCTGGCGGCGGATGTCCTCGTCGCTGCGCAGGAAGACCCGCAGCAGGTCCCGGCGGGTGGCGATGCCGATGAGCCGGTCCTCCTCGTCGACCACGGGCAGCCGTTCGACACCGTGCCGTTCCATCACCCGCGCCGCGTCCGGGACGCGCTGTTCGGGATGCACGGTGATCGCCGGCGTCGACATCAGGTCCGCGGCGGTGACGGCTCGCTCCGGGTCGCGGGCCCCCCGGGCCGCCTGCTCGCGCACGAGGTCGGTCCCGGAGATCACCCCCACGACCTTGTCGTCCTCGTCGACAACCGGCAGCCCGCTGATCCGGTGGTGGTCGAGCAGCCGGACCACTTCCTTGAACGGTGTCGTGGGCACGGTGTGGACGACGTCCCTGGTCATCACTTCACCGATGGTGCAGCTTGTCACGGCGGTTCCTCTCCTTCACCACTGCGGGCGGGGAGGGCCGGGGCCCTCCCCGCCCGTCACGGGCACGGGCGGCGATCAGGCCTCCGGGTGCCCCGGACCGCCGCGCCAGGGCGGCGGCGTCGCGGTCCGGCGGGCACTGTCCCGGCGGTGCGCGGCGCGTTCCGTGCGGGCGCGCAGCCGGTCCTGCAGCCGGTCGGCCGCCTCGTGGGCGCTGGCCTCCTCGGCGTGGACGACCACCAGTTCGCCGTCCACCTCGATCTCGGCCGCCGCCGACCAGGGCAGCTGCACGTGCGCCGGGGACCGGCTGATGCGGACCTCGCCCCGCACGGCCGGCAGGCCCGGACGGGCGAGCACGGCGCCGACCTTCTCCCGGAGGTAGGCGAGCGCCTCCGCGTCCACCTCTCCTTCGCTGCGCACGCGCAGGGTCTGCGCGACGTCGTGGGTACCCGTGTTGTTCGCAACCATGGGCTGCGCTCCTTCCGATCGTTCTCCGCAGGCTCCAGGCTCCGTCCCGCGGCGGGTCGGTTCCCAGGGCCGCACGGCCCCGCGAGCCGGGCCGTGCGGCCTCGCGGCCCGCGTCACCTGCTGTCGCTGCCGTCGGTGTCCGTCAGTGCCGCCCGCCCGGCCTCCAGGCGGGCCACCGGGACGCGGAACGGGGAGCAGGAGACGTAGTCCAGTCCGGCGGCGTGGAAGAAGTGGACGGACTCGGGGTCGCCCCCGTGCTCGCCGCACACGCCGATCTTCAGGTCGGGGCGGGCCGCCCGGCCCTCCGCGACGGCGATGCCGACCAGCCGGCCCACACCGGTCCGGTCCAGCGACTCGAACGGGGAGTCGGCGAACACCTGCCGGTCGAGGTAGGCGGGGAAGAACTCCGCCTCCACGTCGTCCCGGGAGAAACCCCACGTGGTCTGGGTGAGGTCGTTGGTGCCGAAGGAGAAGAACTCCGCCTCCCCGGCGATCCGTCCGGCCGTGAGCGCGGCCCGCGGCAGCTCGATCATCGTGCCCACCGGGCAGCGCACCGGCACCCCGGACTCCTCCGAGACCCGGGCCAGGACGCGCTCCACCTCCTCGCGCACCAGCCGCAGTTCGGCGACGTCGCCGACGAGCGGCACCATGATCTCCGGCCGTGGGTCACCGCCGGCCCGGACACGTTCCACCACGGCCTCGGCGACCGCCCGCACCTGCATGGCGACCAGCCCGGGGACCACCAGGGCCAGGCGCACGCCGCGCAGCCCCAGCATCGGGTTCTCCTCGTGCATGCGGCTCACGGCCGCCAGGAGTTCCGCGTCGCGCGAATCGGGCTCCTGCCCGAGGGCCTCGGCGACGGCCACGCGGACGGCGAGTTCGGTGCGGTTCGGCAGGAACTCGTGCAGCGGCGGGTCCAGCAGCCGGATGGTGACCGGCAGGCCGTCCATCGCCGCCAGGATGCCCACGAAGTCCTGCCGCTGGAGCGGCAGCAGCGCCTCCAGCGCCCGGCGGCGTCCCTCGTCGGTGCCGGCCAGGATCATGTCCTCCACGAGCTTGCGGCGGTCACCGAGGAACATGTGCTCGGTGCGGCACAGCCCGACGCCCTGCGCCCCGAAGCGGCGCGCCCGCGCGGCGTCCTCCGGCGTGTCCGCGTTGGCCCGCACCTCCAGCCGTCGTACGCCGTCCGCATGCCGCAGGGCCCGCTCCACCGCGCCGACGACCCCGTCCGACTCCTCGCCGGACTCCAGGTACCGCATCACCGGGGAGTCGGCCAGCGGCACCGCTCCCGCGTACACGGCGCCCGCGGAGCCGTCCACCGACAGGATCGCGCCCTCCTCCACCACGGTGCCGTCCGCCGTGGTGAACCGGCGCCGGGGGATGTCGACGGCCAGTTCCTCGGCACCGCACACGCAGACCTTGCCCATGCCGCGGGCGACGACCGCCGCGTGGCTGGTCTTGCCGCCGCGGCTGGTGAGCACCGCCTGCGCGGCGACCATGCCGGGCAGGTCGTCCGGGGTGGTCTCCTGGCGGACCAGGACCACCTTCTCGCCGGCCGCCGCGCGCCGTACCGCCTCGGCGGAGTCGAAGACGGCCGCCCCGACCGCGGCGCCCGGCGAGGCGGGCAGGCCGTGGGCGAGCGGCCGGCCGGTCGCCGAGGTGTCGAAGCGCGGGAACATCAGCCGGGCCAGACCGTCGCCCCCCACGCGCGCCAGCGCCTCGTCGGGGGTGATCAGTTCCTCGTCGACGAGCTCGGCGGCGATGGCGAACGCCGCCTCCGCGGTGCGCTTTCCCACCCGGGTCTGCAGCATCCACAGGGTGCCGCGCTCGATGGTGAACTCGATGTCGCACAGGTCCCGGTAGTGCCGCTCCAGGGTCCGCATGTGCCCCAGCAGCTGCCGGTAGGACCGCGGGTCCAGGCGCTCCAGCTCGGCCAGCGGCACCGTGTTGCGGATGCCCGCGACGACGTCCTCGCCCTGCGCGTTGGCGAGGTAGTCGCCGTACAGGCCGGGACGTCCGGTGGCCGGGTCGCGGGTGAAGGCGACACCGCTGCCGGAGGCGGGACCGAGGTTGCCGTAGACCATGCGCTGCACCGTGACGGCGGTGCCCAGGTCGTCCGGGATGTGCTCGCGCCGCCGGTACAGCCGGGCCCGCTCGCCGTTCCAGGACTCGAACACCGCGAGGATCGCCCGGCGCAGCTGCTCGGCCGGCAGCTGGGGGAAGTCCTCCCCCGTACGGCCGCGGATGATCGCCTTGTACGTCTCGACGAGGCCGGCGAGATCGCCGGCCTCGAGGTGGACGTCGTCCGGGACGCCGCGGGCCTCCTTGAGGTCGGCCATGGCCTGCTCGAACAACGCGGCGTCGACCCCCATGACCGTACTGCCGAACATCTGGACCAGACGCCGGTAGGAGTCCCACGCGAAGCGCTCACTGCCCGACGCCTTGGCCAGGCCCAGCACCGACTCGTCGTTCAGGCCGATGTCGAGGACGGTCTCCATCATGCCGGGCATGGAGAACCGCGCCCCGGACCGGACCGAGACCAGCAGCGGGTCGTCCGGCTGTCCCAGCCGCCGTCCGGCGGAGGTCTCCAGGGCCGACAGGTGCCGCGAGACCTCCCGCGACATGCCCTCCGGTTCCGCACCGGTGGCCAGGAAGGCCCGGCAGGCCTCCGTGGACACGATGAACCCCGGGGGGACGGGCAGGCCCAGCCGGGTCATCTCGGCGAGGTTCGCGCCCTTGCCGCCGAGGAGGTCGGCCAGGTCACGGCCGCCCTCCGTGAAGTCGTACACGTAACGCACCATGACACCGCGCTCCTCGGCTCGTCGATTCGGCCTCGTGGCTCCCCTCCAGCTTCCGCCGGACGGCGCCGCCCGGCAGGTGCCGGCCGGTCCGCACGGGTGGGCCGGTGGGCCCCACGGGTCCCGGGCCGGTGCCGCGACGGGCCCCGCTCGCGGGCGTGGCGGGCGGCCGGCCGGGGTGTCCGCGCCGTTCGCAGGGGCGAAACCGAACGGCCAGGGACGATCGGCCCTGGCCCTTTGGGCCGAGAAGGGGAAGGATCGGACCCTGGGGGCCGGTACCGGACACGAGCGGTACCGGCATCACACGGAACAGGAGTATTCGATGGTGGACGGCGAGCGGCCGGGGACGGACGGTCCGATCCGGGTCTTCCTGCTGGACGACCACGAGGTGGTCAGGCGCGGGGTGCGGGATCTGCTGGACGACGAGCCGGACATCTCGGTGGTCGGCGAGGCATCCACGGCGGAACAGGCCCTGGTGCGGGTTCCGGCACTGCGCCCGCAGGTCGCCGTGCTGGACGTGCGGCTGCCGGACGGCGACGGCGTCAGCGTGTGCCGCGAACTGCGCTCGCGGATGCCGGAGCTGACCTGCCTCATGCTGACCTCGTTCGACGACGAGGAGGCCCTGCTGGACTCGATCATGGCGGGCGCCTCCGGCTACGTGCTCAAGCAGATCCAGGGCTCGGACCTGGTCTCGGCGGTACGCACCGTGGCCCGGGGCCAGTCCCTGCTGGACCCGAGCGCCACCACGCGGCTGATGGCCCGGCTGCGCGGCGAGAAGGAGCAGGAGGAGCAGGCGCCGGACGCCCTGCCCGGTCTGACCGACCGCGAACGGGAGATCCTGGCCCTGATCGGCGAGGGCCTGACCAACCGGCAGATCGGCCAGCGGCTGTACCTGGCGGAGAAGACGGTGAAGAACCACATCTCCCGCCTGCTCGCCAAGCTCGGCGTGGAGCGCCGTGTGCAGGCCGCCGTGCTCGCCACCCAGCTCCAGGACCGCACCAAGCGCGAGGAGTAGCCCCGGGGCGCTCCGGGGCCGTGGCAACCGGTCCCGGAGCGCCCCCCGGGTGCCCCCCACCGGGCGTGATCCCGTATCGTCCCCCCTGTCCTGGCCGCTACCGTGGCACATGGGCCAATCGGCTTTCGGTACTCGCGGGACTGGAGGATCAGGGTGGGAAGCGCCGAGGGCGCACAGGATGCGCGCGTACGGCTGCCCCAGCTGCGGCTGGACGAGCTGCTCGAAGAGCTACAGGCTCGGCTCGACGCGGCCCGCGGCACCCGCGACCGGGTGCACAGCCTGCTCGAGGCGGTGCTCTCCGTCGGCCGCGAGCTGGACCTGGAGCAGGCCCTCTACAGCATCGTGGAGGCCGCGGCCGCGCTGGTGGACGCCGAGTACGGCGCCCTCGGCGTGATCGGCCCCGACGGCAAGCGCCTGTCCGCCTTCTACACGGTCGGGGTCACCGAGGAGGAGATCGCCCGGATCGGCAACTACCCGGAGGGCCACGGCATCCTGGGCGAGCTGATCAGCCATCCGGAGCCGCTGCGCCTGCCGAAGCTCTCCGAGCACCCCGCCTCCTACGGCTTCCCGCCCCACCACCCGCCGATGAACACCTTCCTCGGCGTCCCCATCCGGGTCCGCGACCAGGTCTTCGGCAACCTGTACCTGACCGAGAAGCGCGGCGGGGCGCAGTTCGACGAGGAGGACGAGTCGGTCCTGTCGACGCTGGCCGTGGCGGCCGGTGTCGCCATCGACAACGCCCGCCTCTACGAGGAGTCCCGGCTGCGCGAGCGCTGGCTGCGGGCCAGCGCCGAGATCACCCACATCCTGATGTCCGGCGGCGCCCGCGGCGAGGTCCTCGCCCTGATCGCCGAGCACGCGCTGGAGATCACCGGCGCCGCCCTCGCGGTCGTCGCGGTGCCGATGCAGGACACCGACTCGCTCACTGTCGAACTCGCCATCGGCCGGGAGGCGGAGGTGCACCGGGGGCTGGTGCTGCCCATCGGCGACAGCCTCATCGGCCATGCGTTCGCCGAGGTCGCCCCCGTCACCAGCGCCGACGTCAGCCGTGACGAGCGCGTCTCGGCGGGTCCGCCGCGCTTCGCGGGTCTCGGCCCGGCGGTGGCCGTCCCGATCGGATCCGGCGAGGACGTGCGCGGCGTCGTACTGCTGGTGCGGGAGGCCGGCCGGGCCACGTTCTCCGAGAAGGAGATCGAGCCGCTGCGGGGCTTCGCCGCGCAGGCCGCCGTCGCCATGGAGCTCGCCGACCGGCGCCGGGACGCCGAGCAGATCGCCGTTCTCGAGGACCGCGACCGGATCGCCCGTGACCTGCACGACCTGGCGATCCAGCGGTTGTTCGCCACCGGCATGACCCTCCAGAGCGCCGGGCGGTTCATCGAGCACCAGGGAGCGTCGGAACGCGTCCTGCGGGCGGTGGACGACCTCGACGAGACCATCAAGATCATCCGGTCGACCATCTTCGGCCTGCGTACCCGCGAGGACGACACGGCACCCGGGCTGCGCGCCCGCGCCGTCCGGGCGGTCGGCGAGGCCGCGCCGGTGCTGGGCTTCGCGCCCAGCGTGCGGATGGAGGGGCTGCTCGACACCCACGTCTCCAAGGAGACCGGCGACCACATCGTGGCCGTCCTGTCCGAGTCCCTGACCAATGTCGCGCGGCACGCCCGGGCCGACCGGGCGGAGGTGGTCCTCGAGACCGACGGCCGCGAGGTGCGCCTGACGGTCACCGACAACGGCGTGGGCATCCCGCCCGAGGGCCGCCGCAGCGGCCTGCGCAACATGGCGGAACGGGCCCGTCAACTGGGCGGCGACATGGAGATCACCAGCCCGGAGGGCGGCGGCACCCGCCTGCACTGGCACGCACCGCTCGACACGGCGTAGGCGCCCCGCGGGGCGGGGCGCAGGGGCACGGCCCGTGAGGGGTGTGCCGCACCGGGCCCCGCGGGAGGCGCCGGGCATCGCCGCGGGGCACGGCCGCCTCCTGGCCCTCGCCGCGCGCCGAGCGCCGGTACGGGCGATGCCGCCCCCTGCCGTGCCCCGGCGTCAGGCCGCATTGGGGAGCCACAGGTCGGGGCCGAAGACCTCGTAGCGGATGCGCTGGGGCGGGATGCCGCGGTTCAGCAGGCGGGCGCGCACCGCGCGCATGAACGGGACCGGCCCGCACAGGTAGACCATGGCGTCGGCCGGGACCGTCACCCCCTCGAGGTCCATCTGGCCGGTCCGCGCGTCCGGCTCGTCCGGCCCGGGACGCTCGTACCAGAACACGGTCTCCGACTGCGGCAGCCGCCCGGTCAGCTCTCGTGTCTCCCCGCGCAGCGCGTGCCCGGAGGGGGAGCTGTCGGCATGCAGGACCTGCACCGGCCGGGTGGAGCCGGTCGCGGCGAGCCGGGCCAGCATGCCGACCACGGGCGCGCAGCCGATGCCCGCGGAGACCAGCACCAAGGGCGTCTCGGCCTCGTCGAGCACCACGTCGCCGAAGGGCGCGGACAGGCACAGCTCGTCGCCGGTGTGAACGGCGTGGTGCAGCAGGTTCGACACCTCGCCGTCCGGGGCGCCGCCGAGGCCGGCGACCCGCTTGACGGTGATGCGGCGCACGTCGCCGCCCGGATCCGAGGACAGGCTGTACTGGCGCAGCTGCCGCACCCCGTCCGGCATGCGCAGCCGCACGGTGACGTACTGCCCCGCCCGCGCCGCCGGCGCCGGCCGCCCGTCGGCCGGGCGCAGCAGGAAGGACACCACGTCATGGGTCTCGTCGCGGCGCTCCGCGACGGACCACCGCCGCCACACCGCACCGGGCGACACCGCCGCCTCCCGGTAGAGGCGGGCCTCCTGGGCGATCAGGGCGCCGGCCATCAGCCAGTACACCTCGTCCCAGGCGGCGGCCACCTCCGGGGTGACGGTGTCGCCCAGCACCTCGGCGAGCGCGGCGAACAGGTACTTGTGGACGATCGCGTACTGGTCCTCCGTCACCCCGACGGCCGTGTGCTTGTGCGCGATCCGGGCCAGCAGCGCGTCCGGACGCACGTCCGGGTCGGCGAGCAGGGCGCTCGCGAAGCCCGCGATCGAGCCGGCCAGCGCCTGACGCTGGGCGCCGCTGGCCTGGTTGCCCCGGTTGAACATGCCGTCCAGCAGGTCCGGCCGGTCGCGGAACATCGCACCGTAGAACCGCGCGGTGATCTCGTCGAGGGCCCCCGCCACCGACGGCAGCGTGGCCGTCACGACGGCGGCGGATTCTGCGGACAGCATGGAGCCTCCCGAGGCGGGTCCAGCACGGGGAAAGCCGCCCGGGGCGGGGCGGCTCGCTCCTTTATAGGAGCGGGACCACGGCCTCCCCAGGGCCGGTTGGGGAGGGCGCCCAGGGCCGTTCGGCCCCACCCGTGGACGGGGCCCGTCGGTCCACCCGGCGGGCCAGGGACCGTCGGCCGCCCCGCGGCCGCCCCGCCCGGGCCCCTCGGTGTTCCGCCCGGGACCTGAGGCCCCTGCTCCACAGCGGCCTGCCGGGCGAGGCTGGGGGCATCCCCGATGCAGGAGGTGCACATCATGCCCCGCACCATCACGGTGGGCCTGGACGGTTCCCCCGCGAGCCGCGCCGCCGCCGACTGGGCGGCCGGTGCGGCGGAGCTGCGCGGCCTGTCACTCAGGCTGGTCCACGTCTGGGAGCCCTTCCCGTCCCCGATGGCGCAGGTCCCGTCGCCGGACGCCGAGACCCACCGGTACTGGAGCGAGCGCATCCCCCGCGAGGCGGCGGAACACCTCCGCGCCCGCCACCCCGGCCTCGGCATCCGCACCGAACAGCGCGGCGGCAGCCCTGCCGAGGTCCTGACGGCCGAGGCGCGCGAGGCCGAACTGCTCGTCCTCGGCACCCGCGGCACGAGCGCCCTCGGCGGCTTCCTCGTCGGCTCGGTGGGCCTCGCCGTCGTGGCCCACGCCGAGCGCCCGGTGGTGCTGGTGCGGGCCGGCGCGCACCCGGTCGACCCCGTGACCACGCAGGCCGGCCCCGGTCCGGTGGTCCTGGGCGTCGACGTAGCGCACCCCGACGACACGGTGCTCGGCTTCGCCTTCGACGAGGCCGCCCGGCGCGGCACCGCCCTGCGGGCGGTCCACGGCTGGTACCCGCCGCCCTACTACGCCTACGGTCTGGCCGCCGACCCGGGACTGCGCCAGGACATCGCCCGGCAGCAGGCCGCCGCGCTCACCGAGGTGCTGCGGCCCTGGCGGGAGAAGTACCCGGACGTCGAGGTCGTCGAGGACGCGCACTGCGCGAGCGCGGCGTTCCGGCTCGCCGAGGCGGCGGCCGGCGCCTCCCTGGTCGTCGTCGGCCGCCGCACCCGCCGGCTGCCCTTCGGACCCTGGACCGGCCCGGTCACGCACGCCGTGCTGCACCACGCCGTCGCCCCGGTCGCCGTCGTCCCCCACGGCTGATCAGCCGTCACATCTCCACAGAACAGCCTTACTTCGCAAGGAGACAGATCATGAAGGCAGCGGTGGTACGCGCGTTCGGCGAGCCCCTCGTCATCGAGGACCGCCCCGACCCCGAGCCCGGCCCCGGCCAGGTCCGCATCCGCGTCGAGGCGTCCGGGCTGTGCCACACCGACATCCACGCCGCGCACGGCGACTGGCCCGTCAGGCCCAACCCACCGTTCGTGCCCGGTCACGAGGGCGTCGGCCTCGTCGAGAAGCTCGGTGAGGGCGTCACCCACCTGAGCGTGGGCCAGCGGGTCGCCGTCCCGTGGCTCGGCAAGGCGTGCGGGCGGTGCGAGCACTGCCTGTCCGGCTGGGAGACGCTGTGCGAGCAGCAGGTCAACACCGGCTACGGCTGCGACGGCGGCTACGCCGAGAAGATGCTGGCCTGGGCCGACTTCGCCCAGCCGGTGCCCGACGGCATCTCCGCGGTCGACGCCGCCCCGCTGACCTGCGCCGGCGTCACCACGTACAAGGCGCTCAAGGTCGCCGACGTACGGCCCGCGCAGCTCGTCGCCATCAGCGGCGTCGGCGGGCTCGGCCACCTGGCCCTCCAGTACGCGAAGATCGCCGGTGCCACCGTCGCGGCGATCGACGTCACCGACGACAAGCTCGAACTCGC
The DNA here is from genome assembly GCF_042871235.1 of Streptomyces sp. NPDC005931. Classification (NCBI taxonomy): domain Bacteria; kingdom Bacillati; phylum Actinomycetota; class Actinomycetes; order Kitasatosporales; family Streptomycetaceae; genus Streptomyces; species Streptomyces sp. NPDC005931. The sequence continues at coordinate 60,339 of NZ_JBIAIG010000014.1, read as the reverse complement.
CCGGGAACTCGGCGCGGACATCGTCATCGACGCCCGCAAGGAGGACGTCGGAGCGGTGCTCAAGCAGCACGGCGGCGCTCACGCGGCCCTCGCGCTCGCGGTGAACGAGGCCGCGTTCGAGGCGGTCAACTCCGGCCTGCGGCGCGGTGGCAAGCTCGTCATGGTGGCCCTCCCGGCGCACGGCAGCATCCGGGTCCCGATCTTCGACACCGTCTTGAACGGCACCTCGGTGATCGGCTCCATCGTCGGCACCCGCCAGGACCTCGCCGAGGTCTTCCAGCTCCACGCGGCGGGCCGCACGAAGGTCATCCACGAGACCCGCCCGCTCGCCTCCGTCAACGAGTCCATCGGGGAGGTCCTGCGCGGCGAGGTCAAGGCCCGCATCGTCTTCGACCTCGAAGCCGGGCGGTAGGGGCATGGAACTGCCCGTGGTGGTGGGCGTGGACGGCTCCGAACCGAGCCTGCACGCCCTGGGCTGGGCGGCCGACGAGGCCGCCCGGCGCGGGCGTTCCCTCCGCGTGGTGTACGCCTCGCTGTGGGAGCGCTACGAAGGCGGAGCCCTCGCCCGCGAAGTCGGCCCCGCCGGTGGACCGGTGCGGGCCGAGGACGTCGTCGCGGCGGCCGCCCGCCGCGCCACCGCCCGGCAGCCGGACCTGAAGGTGACCACCGAGGTGGTCCCGGAGGAGGCCGAGTACGTCCTGGTGCGGGAGAGCCGCGCTGCCTCCACCGTGGTCGTGGGCCACCGCGGCCGGGGCGGACTCGCCGAGGCGGTGCTCGGTTCGGTCGGCCCGACCGTGGCCGCGCACGCGCACTGCCCCCTGGTCGTCGTCCGCGGCGACGTCGACCGGGACGACGTGACGCGGCGGCCCGGCCGCGGCCGGATCGTCGTGGGCATCGGCGAGGAGGCGGAGACGGCGGCGGCTGTGCGCTTCGCGGCCGAGGAGGCCCTGCTGCGCGAGGTCCCCCTGGAAGCCGTGCGGGCCTGGCGTCGGCCGGCGCACGGGAGGGCCGCAGACGCGTCGCCGGCCCACGCGGCGGGCCTGACCCCGGAGGAGCGCGCGGTGCGGACGCTCCGGGCGGCCCTGCGCGAGGTGCCGTCCGGCCTCGAGGTCCGCCGCGGGGTCGTCGAGGGCCCCGCCCGCCACGCCCTGGTCGACGCGTCCCGCGACGCCGCCCTCCTGGTCGTGGGTGTCCGGCACCGCGGCGGCCACCACGGCGCCCGGCTCGGCCGCGTGGCCCACGGAGTGCTCCACCACTCGGCGTGCCCGGTGGCCGTCGTACCCGAGTGTGCGTGACCTGCCCGGCGGGCGCGGCGTCGCTCGGCGGCCCGGGTGCCGCCGGCCCCGCCCGGCACTCAGCGGAAGGAGCGGACCGAGGCGGCGACGTAGGTGAGAGGGACGAGCAGGAAGCCGCCCCCCGCGAGCAGCACCTGGGCCGGATCCGGCCCGTGTCCCAGGACCAGGGGACCGCCAGCTCCGAACGCGAGGAGGGCCGACACGGCTCGGGCCGTCCGAGTGGGGCCGACCCGGCCAGCCGCCGAAGGGCGTCCACCCGGGGCGAGAACGTGAAGACCGGGGCCAGAACGCGCCGCACACCACCACGACGGCGGCGAAGGCGAACAGTGCGCCGCGGCCCGCCTGCCTCGTGCGAGCGACTCCAGGTCCTTGCTCTCGTTCACGTAACCGCCGAGCTCCGGCTCCGCCGCGGCCCACAGCACGTCGACCTCGGTGCCCGGGCGGGGTCGTTCGTAGGTGTGGGCGCCCCGCACGACGAGCCGCTCCGGGCCGCCGGGCACGGCGACCACGAGCCGTGAGGCGTAGCCCTTCACGGCGCCCTCGTCGGTCAGCTCCTCGCGGACCGCGCGTGGCTCGCCCACGACGGTCGCGGTGCCGACCCGGGCGCCCGCGGTCCGCAGGTCGTCGAGCCTCTCGCCGGTGTTGGAGGAGGCGAGCAACGCTACGACGAAGGTGCCCGAGGCGAACGCGACCAGCGCCCAGACGGCGAACGTGCGCGTCCTGATCCACGCCCGGACCCGTGGAGGTAGGAGGAGAATCCCAGGGCCTCGCCCAGGGACGCCGGGCCGGCGCCCGCCGACCGGTCCGCCCGCGCGGACGGGGAGCCGCGGTCCGCGGGCGATCCGTTCCCGCCGGGGAACAGGCGCAGACGCCACAGCGCCGCGACGCGCGCCACCGCACAGCCCACGGCCACGGCCCCCACCCGTACGCCTCGGCCCACGGCCGGGGCAGCGCCGTGGCCCCCAGCAGCCAGGCGCACGCGACCGCGGTCGCGACCCACCCCGCGAGCGCGAACAGCCGGACGCCCCACACCGACGCGGACCGCATGAACCCCTCCCCGTGGCCGGCGACCGGTGGTCCGCCCCCACACGCTCCGCCGCAGGCCCGGACCAGTGGATCACGCGTGCCGATCGCCGTCGAGCGCACCGCCGGGCAGCGAGCGCGAGGCGCGGTGGCCGGGCGGTGCCCGCCCCACCGCGGGCCGCACGGCCCCGCCGGCGGGGCCGTGCGGCCCAGAGCCACGACCGGCCGGGAGACCGACCATGAGGGCAGGAAGCCACAGGAAGGGCACACGCCATGTCCCTCGTCTCCACACGGCCCGGTCACGCCTCCACCTATCTCGTCCGTGCGGCGGTCACCGCGCCCTCGCTGTACAACACACAGCCCTGGTTCTTCGTCGCCCACAGCAGGGACCGGTGCATCGAACTGCACGCCGATCCGGCCCGGCGGCTGCCGCTGACCGACCCGTACGGCCGGGAGATGGTCATCAGTTGCGGCGCGGCCCTGTTCAACATCCGGCTGGCCATGCGGCACCTCGGCTTCAACCCGCTCGTCGAGCCCTTCCCCCGCCCCACGGACCCGGCGTTCCTCGCCCGGGTGACCTGGGGCTCCCACCTGCGGCCCACCGAGGACGAGGAGCGGATGTACGGGGCGCTGCGCCAACGGCACACCGTGCGCGGGCCGTTCCTCACCGAGCCGGTGCCCGCGGCGCTCGTCCAGTCGCTGCGCGAGCACGCCCGCTACGAGGGCGCCGTCGTGCAGACCGTCGACGAGGGCCCGAGCCGCCGGCACCTGGCCGCCCTGGTGCACGCCGCCGAGGACAGTCACCGCGCCCACTACGGCTACGCCGCCGAAGAGGCCCACTGGACGCGCCGGTTCGCCCGACCACGGGCCGGGATCCCACGCGGCGACGTCGGTCTCCTGCACCCGTACCACACCGACGTCGCGGTGCGGGAGCGCCCGGGTGCGGCCCGCCGGTTCCCCACCCCCACGCAGCGCTGGTCGGCCCGCACCGGGCGCATTGTGCTGCTGACGACCGAGCGTGACGGCCCGTCGGACTGGCTGCGCGCCGGCCAGGCCCTCGAACGGATCCTGCTGTACGCGGCGGCACAGGACGTCAGGGCCGCCTTCCACACCGAGCCGCTGGAGATCCCGCGCCTGCGCACCGAGATCCGCACCGGGCTGAGCGCCGGACAGTACCCGCAGATGATCCTGCGCCTCGGATACGCGCCCTCCCCGCCGGCCCCGCCCCGCCGCCCGGTCGCGGACGTGCTCACCAGGATCGGCTCCCGCCCACCCGCCGAACCGGCCGCCGAACCGGCCGGTGGGGACCGCCGGTCCTGACGGGCCCCGCACCGCCCGACCGCCCTTCCTTCACCGACCGCCCTTCCCGAACAGGCCCGTCACCGACCGGCCTGCCGAGCCGGCCCCGTCCCGGGACCGGCTCCGACGGGTTCCCGCCGCTTCCGTCGCCTCCACCGGATCCGCCCGGGTGCCCCGACCGCCCCCACCGCCCGGCGCCGGCAGCCCCGCACGGCTCCCCCGTACGTGAAGGACCGAAAAGGATGCGCATCGTCATCTCCCTCGGCGGCAACGCCTTCCTGCTCAGGGGCGACCGCCCCGACGCGGAGGTCCAGCGGGCGAACGTCGTCCGGGTGGCCACCGCGATCGCCCCGCTCGCCCACGACCACGACATCGTGATCACCCACGGCAACGGCCCCCAGCTCGGCCTGCTCGCCGGCGAGGGGGCGACCGGCCCCGATACGGCCGGCCCGTCCCCGCTGGACCTGCTCGGCGCCCAGACCCAGGGCATGATCGGCTCCCTGCTGGTCCGCGCCCTGCGCGACGCCCTGCCCGGCCGCCGGGTCGCCGCGCTGCTCACCCACACCCTGGTACGGGAGGACGACCCCGCCTTCACCCGCCCCACCACCCCGGTCGGGCCGGCCTACCCCCGCAAGGTCGCGCAGCACCTCGCCCGCACCCACGGCTGGCACCTGGCCCAGGATCCCGGCGGCGGCTGGCGCCGCATGGTGCCCTCGCCGGTCCCCGAGGACGTCCTGGAGACGGACACCGTCCAGGCGCTGCTGGACAGCGGCACCCTGGTCGTCTGCTCGGGCGGGGGAGGCATCCCGGTGACCACCGACGCCGGGGTCCTGCACGGCGTCGAGGCGGTCGTCGACAAGGACCTCGCCGCGGCCCTGCTGGCCGAGGACCTCAAGGCCGACTTCCTGCTGATCCTCACCGACGTCCCCAACGTCTACGCCCACTTCGGCACCCGGGACCAACGGCCCGTCCACGACGCCACCCCCGCCGAACTGCGCAACGGCCACCGCCCCGGCGGCCCCATGCGGGCCAAGGCCGAGGCCGCCGCACGCTTCGTGGACCACACCGGGGGCCTCGCGGCGATCGGCGCCCTCGACGCGGCCTACGACATCGTCCACGGCAGGTCGGGCACGCTCGTACGCCCCGACTTCGCCCTCGGCTGAGGCCGCCCGGCGCGCCACGGCAGGCCGATGGTCCCCCCGGAACGGGGCCGGGCGGAAGGACCGCGTGCCCGGTCGGCACTGCCCGCGCCCGCCCGGACGGACGATGATCGATCGTGGAGAAACACTCACGGAGAGGACCTGTGATGACCGCGACGGTGACAGCAGGCAGCAGGACCGCCGAAGCCTGGCGGGGATTCGCCGGAACCCAGTGGCGCGAGGGCATCGACGTCCGTGACTTCGTCCAGTCCAACTACACGCCCTACGAGGGCACCGCGGACTTCCTGGCCGGCCCGACGGAGCGCACCCGCGCCGTCTGGGAGAAGGTCAGCGCGCTGTTCCCCGAGGAGCGCCGCAAGGGCATCTACGACGTGGACGCCGCCACCCCCTCGACGATCACCTCGCACGCCCCCGGCTACATCGACCGCGACCGGGAACTGATCGTCGGCCTGCAGACCGACGCCCCGCTGAAGCGCGCGATCATGCCCAACGGCGGCCTGCGCATGGTGGAGAACGGACTGCGGGCCTACGGCTACGAGCCGGACCCATTCGTCACCAAGGTCTTCGGCACCTACCGCAAGACCCACAACGACGGCGTCTTCGACGCCTACACCCCCGAGATGCGCGCCGCCCGCAAGGCCGGCATCATCACCGGCCTGCCGGACGCCTACGGCCGCGGCCGGATCATCGGCGACTACCGGCGCGTGGCGCTGTACGGCACCGAGCGGCTGATCGAGGCCAAGCTCGCCGACCGCGCCCGGCTGGACGCCGTCCCGTCCACCGCGGACGTCATCCGGGACCGCGAGGAACTCGCCGAGCAGATCAAGGCGCTGGGTGAGCTGACCCGGATGGCGGCCTCCTACGGCTGCGACGTCACCCGGCCCGCGGCCACCGCGCACGAGGCCGTACAGTGGCTCTACCTCGGCTACCTCGCCGCGGTGAAGGAGCAGAACGGCGCCGCGATGTCGCTGGGCCGCACCTCCACCTTCCTGGACGTCTACCTCCAGCGCGACCTGGACGAGGGCCTCCTCGACGAGACGCGGGCCCAGGAACTCGTCGACGACTTCGTCATCAAGCTGCGGATCGTGCGGTTCCTGCGCACCCCCGAGTACGACGCCCTGTTCTCCGGCGACCCGACCTGGGTGACCGAGTCCATCGGTGGCATCGGCCTGGACGGGCGCCCGCTGGTCACCCGCACCTCCTTCCGCTTCCTGCAGACCCTGTACAACCTCGGTCCCGCGCCCGAGCCCAACCTGACGGTGCTGTGGTCGCCGCGGCTGCCCGCCGGGTTCAAGGAGTTCTGCGCCCAGGTCTCGATCGACACCAGCGCCGTCCAGTACGAGTCCGACGACCTGATGCGCCCGCGCACCGGCGACGACACGGCGATCGCCTGCTGCGTGTCCGCCATGGCGGTGGGCAAGCAGATGCAGTTCTTCGGGGCGCGGGTCAACCTCGCCAAGGCGCTGCTGTACGCGGTCAACGGAGGCCGGGACGAGATGACCGGCGAGCAGATCACCCCCGAGATGCCCGCCCTCACCGGCGACTACCTCGACTACGAGGAGCTGGCGGCGGCCTACGACCGCGTGCTGGACTGGCTCGCCAGGACCTACGTCGACGCGCTCAACGTCATCCACTACATGCACGACAAGTACGCCTACGAGCGCGTCGAGATGGCGCTCCACGACTACCCCGTGCACCGCTTCATGGCCTGCGGCATCGCCGGTCTCTCGGTCGCCGCGGACAGCCTGTCCGCCGCCAAGTACGCGAAGGTCAAGGTGTTCAGGGACGCGACGGGAGTGGCCGTCGACTACCGCACCGAGGGCGAGTTCCCGGCCTACGGCAACAACGACGACCGCGCCGACGCCATCGCAGTCGACCTGGTGGAGTCGTTCATGGCGAAGGTGCGCCGGCAGCCGACCTACCGCAACGCCGAGCACACCCAATCGGTGCTGACCATCACCTCCAACGTGGTCTACGGCAAGCACACCGGCAACACCCCCGACGGCCGCCGCGCCGGACAGCCCTTCGCACCGGGCGCCAACCCGATGAACGGCCGCGACCGGCACGGGGTGGTCGCCTCCGCCCTGTCGGTGGCGAAGCTGCCGTACGAGCAGGCGAGCGACGGCATCTCGCTGACCACGACGATCACCCCCGAGGGCCTGGGCCACGTCCCGCAGGAGCGGGCGGGCCACCTGGTCGGCATCCTCGACGGCTACACGGCCGCCGGCGGCTTCCACATGAACGTCAACGTGCTCAACCGGGCCGTGCTGGAGGACGCCATGGAACACCCGGAGAAGTACCCCGAACTGACCATCCGGGTCTCCGGATACGCGGTCAACTTCGTCCGGCTGACCCGTGAGCAGCAGCTCGACGTGATCAGCCGCACCTTCCACGGAACCCTGTGAGCGACACGATGAACGATGCGGTGAACGGCACGGTGGGCGCCGCGGTGAACGGCGTGGTGAGCGGTCCGGCGAACGCCGCCGCGAACGGCGCGGTGACCGGCGACGGGCACCGCGCCGTCACCGGCCGGATCCACTCCTGGGACCTGTCCACCGGCGTGGACGGTCCCGGGACCCGGTTCGTGCTCTTCGTCAGCGGCTGCCCGCTGCGCTGCCTGTACTGCGCCAACCCCGACACCTGGCACATGCGCGACGGCAGGCCCGTCACCGTCGACGAGGTGATGGCCGAGATCGAGAAGTACCGGCCCTTCATCGCCTCCGCCGGCGGGGGAGTGACGATCACCGGCGGCGAGCCCCTGCTGCAGTCCGCGTTCACCGGGGCGGTGCTGCGCCGCTGCAAGGAGGCCGGACTGCACACCGCCCTGGACACCTCCGGTGCCCTCGGCATCCGCGCCACCGAGGAGATCCTGGCCGACACCGACCTGGTGCTGCTGGACATCAAGTCCTTCGACGTCGCCACCTACCGGAGGCTGACCGGCGGCGACCTGACCCCCACGCTCAACTTCGCCACCCGCCTGGACCGGCTGGGCGTCCCGGTGTGGCTCCGCTACGTCCTGGTCCCCGGCTGGACCGACGACCCGAAGGCGGTGGACGGCCTGGCCCGCTTCGCCGCCGGCCTGACCAACGTCCGGCGCGTCGACGTCCTGCCCCTGCACAAGCTGGGCACGGCCAAGTACGACGCCCTCGGCATCCCCTACCCCCTGCGCGACACCCCGGTCCCGGACCACGCCCTCATCGAGCGGGTACGGGAGCAGTTCCGCGAGCGGGGCCTCACGGCGTACTGAGGACCGTACGCGTCAGGCCCCGGGACGGCCGTGCCGCCGAGCCGCCGAGGAAGCCCGACAGGGCGTCGCGGCGCCACCGCTGCCGAACGTTCGCCCCGGCTCCGGCACGTGATCCGTCAAGGTCGAGATCTTCGGGGGTGTCGGCCCCCGGAGTCCACGAGGCGACCGTTCCTGATGACGCGTCATGCATCAACTGGTCACGCCGATGCCGCTGTGCACGAGGCGCGGCGTCTGCCCGCTGCCGATGTCTCGCGAGGACACGAGCCGCTGTGGTGGACCGTCGGGCCGACCGGGGAACTGGCGGTCATGCTGGTCCACCGGCGGTACTTGAGGCGCAGCCCCTCCGTGAAGGGGCGGGTCGGACGGAGCCCGAAGGGCCACCGTACCGGTGAGCTGGTGACCGTCACGGAGCTGGGGGAGCGGCGCGTCCCGGTGGAGGACGTACGGATCCGGCCGAGTCACCTGGCCCCGCTTCCGGACTCGCGTCTCCTGCTGGTGAGCGGTCGTAGTCCTGGACGGTCACGGACCGCCGCACCCTCGACGTCCCCGGCCGGGTCCCCATGCGCTGCGGCCAGGGCCGGGACGGCATCCTCTGGCTCCGCACCGGCGACACCTGGCTCCGCATCGAGGCGTGAACCTCCCGTGCCGTCGGGGACGGCCTGCACGATCACCGAGGGCGTGCCACACCGCTTCCCGCACCGCACCCCGAAGGGCGGGCCGCGTGCCCGCACCCGGTGCTGCGGGCACGCGGCCCGGCGGCGAAATCCCGTCGAGGTCGACGGTGTCGCCCGCCTACCCTGGTGGCATGCCTCCCGCGAAGACCTCCTTCGTCTGCCTGCCCTGCCGGGCTGCGTACAAGCAGCCGTACCCGTCGTACGAGCCGCACGGCGGGGACGGGCGGCGGATCTGTCCGCGGTGCGCGGAGCCGCTGATCCACGTGGGGTCGGCCTTCGCCGCGCCGCCGCGCCGGGACACCGAGGCATGGAGGGTGCTGTCGGTCCTGCTGCACGCGGGCATCCGCTTCCACAAGAGCTGCTGCGGCGGGCCCGGGTACCGTCCGCGCACGCTGAGGGAGGTGCGCGAGCGGATGGCGTACGCCCGCCGTACCGGCGAACCCCTCGCCCGGGCGCTCGTGCGCCGCGAGGTGTCGTGACGTGGGACGCGGCGGGGCTGTGTAGGCCGCGAGGGCCGCGGTCGCGGGCGCTCCGGCGGGCCGGACGCCCAGCGCGGTACGGCTGCCGGCAGGCCGGTGCCCCAGCGTCGTCCGGTCGGGCAGGTCGAGGGTGTGCGGGGCGCAGCGCCCGTGTCGCCGGGCAGTGAATAGGCGCCCTCCGGCGTCACGGTGCCGCCGGAAGGCCCCCTCATGCCGTGCGGGTCAGGACGCCGTGCAGGTGCCGACCACCGGATCGGCGTTGCTGCCGTTCTTGTTCACAGTGCAGCCGAAACCGGTCGAGGCACCGGCGCCCAGCGCGCTGTTCCAGCCGACCGGCCGCACGGTCACGACCTGGCCGCTCGTACTGGGCGTGCCGTTCCAGACGGCGGCCACCTGCCGGCCGGAGGGCAGGGTCAGGGTGACCGTCCGGGAACTGATGGCGCAGTCGCCCGCCTTGACGGTCACCCGGCCGTTGTAGCCGGTGCTCCAGTCCGCGGTGCGGGCGTACGTGGCGGTGCAGGCGCCGGTGCCGCCGCTGTCGTCCGGGGTGCCGCCGAGCGCGGCGATGACCGCGTCGTACTCCGGCCTCTTGTCGTAGTCGCCGTCGAACAGCAGCCGTGTGCCGCTCGCCCGCCACGAGTACGTGTCGGTGACGCCCAGACGGTGACACCCCAGACGGTTTCGAAGCCGCCCTGCACGTGGAAGTCGCCGAAGCGCACCAGGCGCGGGTCGTTCTCCAGGCCCGCCGTCGCCATGGCCGAGCGGTAGCCGTCGAGGCGGGCGAGCGAGCACAGCATGTCCTCGGGACCGGTGATGATCGCAACCCGCTCGTGCCCCTGTTCGGTGAGGTGGCGGGTGGCGGCGAGACCGTCGGACCAGATCGCCGAACCGACCGACGGCACATCCGGGCCGGGGCCGCCCGCCGGGTCGATGACGACGAAGGGGAGGGCGCGCGATCCGAGTTGGTGCTCGACGTCCTACGGGAGCGAGGAGAAGACCAGCACGACACCCAACGGCCTGCGCCGAGCACACCCTCGAGCCACTCCGGCGCCGGCGCGTGCCGGGTACCGCTCCCGGTGAGCGCCACCGTCGCCCGGTTCTCCTCGGCGACGTTCTCCACGCCCCGAACCAGCTCCACCGCCCAGATGCTGTCCAACTCGTGGAGGACGAGCTCGATGAGCGAGGAGCGGGACGCGTGCCCGGGGCCCTGCGGCGACAGCCGTGGACCTCCGGGAGCCGCTCGACCTTGGCGCCGGTGGCGTCCGAGACATCGAACGGCCATTGAGCACCTTCGAAACTGTCGGGAGGGAAACCCCCGCGTCTTTCGCCACCTCTGTCGGCGTCACTCGCGCTCTCACCTCGTCTTCATCATGCATGCCCGCAGGAATGGCCCGCGCGGCCCGGTAACGGTTCGGGCGAGTGCCTGCACGACCGTTGACCGAAACTCCCGTAGCCCACCGTCTCGATGGTGCGCTACCTGCCGGACGGCGTGATCCGCCTCTACGCCAACGCCTCCTTCATCGGCACGATCCTGAAGGACGCGGGCGTCCCGCGCCCGAAGAACCAGGACATCAACGACCTGGCCGCCGAGGTCAGCGCCGAGAACATCGACCAGGCCGACGCCGACTACATCTTCACCGGCGTCTACGGCGACCCGAGGGCCACCGACAAGTCCAAGGCCCAGGGCAACCCGCTGTGGAAGAACCTGAAGGCGGTGAAGGCCGGCCAGGCCTACGACGTGCCGGACGAGACCTGGTACCTCGGCCTCGGCGTGACCGCCGCCGAGGAGGTCGTCGCCGACCTCGAGCGCTACCTCACCCAGTAGGCCGCTCCGGCGTCCCCGCGCGGACCGGCGATCCGGGCCGGTCCTCGCGAAGTGGCTGCGGGGTCGCTCACAGGCCGAGCGCCAGACGGGGGTACGCCTGGTTCCACCGCAGGTCCCGCCGGAACCCGCGGGTGGCGGTCACCGCGTCGATGAGGGCGAGTTCCACCTTCAGCATCTCGGCGAGGTCGTGCAGGTGCTCCGAGGAGAGCGCCGTGCTCAGGACGGTGCAGTGGGGTTCGCCGGCCGTCAGCCGACACTCGGTCGACGTACGCAGGTCGGGCCCGGGCCGCCACACGGCGCGGGCCACCGGCAGCGCGGGCAGCGGCTGCGGCACCACCCCGACCTCGTTGGCCACCATCCGGAAGCGGTCACCGAGGTCGCTCGGGCCGATGACGACGGCCGGCGAGGAGGTGCCCGGGGCGCTCGTCTCCCGGCACGGTCCGTTCACCTGGGGGGCGACCGCGACCGCTTCGCCCGAGAACGCCGTCGTCTGCGAGGCGGTCGCCGAGATGGCTCTGCACATGCTCGCCCCGCGCTCGCCCCACGACCTCGGCGGGCCCCCGCGACACCTGCTCGACCGGCACTTCACCCGCAAGCACGGTCCGGACGCGTACGACGGCCCGCCCGACGCCGGCGACCCGGTCGCCGAGGGTCCCCCCGATTCGGTTGCCGCCGTACCGGCTTCCCTGTCCGTACGGTCGGCCACGGTCTCACGGCGTAGGAAGAACGCCGAGTTGCCCCAGTACGCCGGCGAGGTCCCAGTACAGCGCTTCACGCTGGATACGGCCGTCCGCGGAGAACCGGTAGAGCGTCGCCCCCTGCATGGAGAACTGCTTTCCCACCGCGAGCGCGGCGATCTCCGGCGGCAGGCCCTCGACAGCGCCGTGCAGGGTTCCGGACATGGTCCACTCACACGATCCGAAGTGGTCGTTCGTGTGCAGGGAGAGGATGTCCATCCGGGTGTCCGGGATGGCCTTCAACCAGGACCGCACACCGTCCTCGAGTGCGGTCCTGCCCTTCCAGACGGACCTGAACGGCACGTCCTCGGACACGGCGTCCGCGGCGTAGCAGGACAGCCAGGTCTCCACGTCACCGGAGCTGATGGCGGTGAGGCAGGTGCGAACGAGCTTTTCATGTGGATGCATCGGGGCTCCGCAGGATGGAGGAGAGGGTGCGGTCGAGGATGTCGGGCACGTTCTTGGTCTTGAGGTGACGGGCGTCGGCTTCCGCCGCCGCGGCGTGCAGCAGGCTGTAGAAGGTGGTCACCAGCCAGCCCATGGGGAGGTCGGAGCGGAACACTCCTTCCTCCTGGCCGCGGGCCAGGATGCGCTCCACCCGCCCCAGCACCTTCTCGTGGTGCCGGCGGCGGCGGGCCGGGGCGATGACACCCTCGGACGCGGCGAGCAGGAACGCGTGGCGTTCGAGGATGCGCCAGCTGGACCGGATCAGGCGCGAGAAGGCTTCGTCGGCCCGCCCCTCGTCGAGGCGCTGGCCCTGGAGGACGGCGTCCGCCTGCTCGACCGAGTGCGCGAGCACGGCGTCCAGCAGTGCTTCGCGGGACGGGAAATGGGCGTACAGGGTGACGCGGCTGACCCCGGCCTCACTGGCGATCTTGGTCATGCTGACGTGCGGGTCGTGGATGAAGCAGTTCAGCGCGGCGGCCACGATGGTCGCGATGCTGCGCTCTGCGTCGGCGCGGCGGATCCTCTGAGGCTGCGTGGGCATGATGGGAGCGTAGGTCACCTCCTTCACGTGGTGCCACGTCGGCCGAGACCGTGTGGCACCACGGGTTTCGTATGGTCAGCGGGGGGAGCGGGCGCCGGCCGGCTGGGTGGGGACGCTGTCGGTCCCCCCGGTTCCGGTGGTGGTCCGGTCACCCACCTTTCCCTTGGGGAAGAGGAACAGCGACACGAGGATGCCGGCGGCGGCGACAGCGGCGCCCGTCAGCATGGAGGGCGCCATGCCGGAGACGTACGCCGAGCGCGCAGCCGCGGCGAGCGCCTGACCGGCCTCCTGGGGGAGGTGCTCCGCGACGGCGAGCGCCGCCCCGACGGAGTCGTCCGCCGTGTCCATGGCCGAGTCCGGCAGCGCGGCGCCGGGTGCGCTCGCCGCGAGGTCGTCCCGGTACGCGCCGGACAGCAGGCTGCCGAGCACCGCGACACCGAGGGCGGAACCGAGCTGCACGGCGGCGCTGTTGGTGGCGGAGCCGACACCGAGGTCGTCCTCCGGGAGCGAGCCGACGATGGCGTCACTGGTCGGGCCGATGATGAAGCCGGCTCCGAAGCCCAGGAAGAGCATGGCGGCCAGCACGCGTCCGTAACCGTCGCCGCTCTCGGTGGTGGCCAGCAGGAGCAGGGACACCACGGCGAACGCGAGCCCGACGGCGGTCAGCCACCGTGTACCCACGTGCTGGCCGAGGAAGGAGGCCAGGGGTGCGGCGACGAGAATGATGAGAGCGGTGGGCGCGATGCGCATGCCGGTTTCGCCGGCGTCGTACCCGAGGACGAACTGGAGGTACTGGACGAGCACGAACAGCGCCCCGAGGAGGGACAGCAGGCCGAGGAACACCAGGATGTTGCCTACGGCCAGGCGCCGGTGGGCGAAGATGCCCAGGGGCAGCATCGGCTCCCTGGCCGTGCGCTGCCGCCCGAGGAAGCCTGCGAGCAGTGCCGCCGCGACGGCGAAGGCGGCGAGGACCGGGGTGCTGGTCCAGCCCTTGGCCGGGCCCTCGATGATCGCCCACAGCAGCGTGCCGATGCCGAGGACCGAGAGTGTCGCGCCCGCCAGGTCCAGACGCCGGGCGACGGCCGCGCGTGAGTCCGGCACCATCTTGAGCGCCGCGGCCAGGGCGAGGATCCCGATGGGGACGTTGATGAGGAAGACCGATCCCCACCAGAACTCGCCGAGGAGCCAGCCGCCGACCAGCGGACCCATGGCGAGACCGACGCCGATCATGGCGGACCACAGGCCGATGGCCTTCATGCGTTCCGCGGGGTCGGTGAAGACCGTGCCGATGATCGACAGCGTCGCCGGCATGATCAGGGCCTCGCCGACCCCCATGACGCCTCGGGCGGTCATCAGTGAGGCCGTGCTGTCCGAGAAGGCGGCGACGGCCGAGGCGCCGGTGAACAGGACCAGCCCGGACAGGAAGACGGGCTTGCGTCCGAACCGGTCGGCGAGGCTGCCGGCGAAGAGCATCAGACCGGCGGCCATGAGGCTGTAGATGTCCACCAGCCACTGCAACTCACTGGTCGAGGCGCCCAGTTCGTCGACCAGCGTGGGAAGGGCCACGTTGAGAATGGTGACGTCGAGCCCCACGATCAGCAGGCTCAGGCACAGTACGGCCAGGATGGGCCAGCGCAGAGGGTGGCCTTCCCCGCGTGCAGCGGCGGTGCCTGGGGAGGGCGACGGGACGGAGGGCACGGACGTACTCCTTAAGTTGAACACTACTGTTCGGGTTCAGGGTAGTGCCGGGCCCCGCGCAAGTCGAACAGTGCTGTAAAGAAAATGAGTTCGGGCTAGCGGCCGGACAGCGGCACGAGCGTCCGGGAGATGCTGCGCAGCTTCTCGCAGGTCTCCTCGAACTCCCGCTCCGGCGACGACTGCTCCACGATTCCGGCGCCCGCCCGCAGCCAGGTCCGCCCCTGCTGCCGGAAGACCGTGCGGAGCACGAGCGCGGCATCCAGGAAGCCGTCGCTGCCGGCGGTCAGGACGGCGCCACTGTAGAGCCCCCGAGGGCCGGCCTCGAGATCACGGATGGTCCGGTACGCGGCGTCCTTGGGTACGCCGGAGGCGGTCACCGCCGGGAAGACCGCGGCGAGCGCCGGCCACGGCCCGCGGTCGGTGACTCTCAGCTCCCCGGTCACGCGGGAGGCGATGTGCTGCACGCTCCCACGCTCCTTGACGGTCATGAACTCCTCCGCGCGCACCGATCCCTCACGGCACACCGTGGTCATCTCGTCCCAGGCGACCTGCACCGATATGGCGTGCTCGTAGATCTCCTTGGCATCCGTAAGCAACTCGGCCCGGCGGGACGCGTCCTCGGCCGGGTCCCCGCTCAGCGCACGGGTGCCCGCCAGCGGCTGCGTGGAGACCCGGCCGTTCGCGGACACCTCCACGACCGTCTCGGGGCTGAAGCCGACCGCCTCCACCCCGCCCAGTTTCAGGAGGAAGGAGCGGGCAGGGGAGTTGGCCGAACGGCCGGCGACGTAGGTCGCGGGGAAGTCCAGTTCCCGCTCCACGGGCACGGTGCGCGAGAGGATCACTTTCTGGAGATCCCCGCGGCGGATGCCCTCCACCGCGCGTGCGACGGACCCGTGATAGGCCCCCTCGCTCCGCTCCCTCAGGTCGACGTGCAGCAGTTCCCGCTCGCCGCCGTCCCCGTACGCCGGCGCCCCCCGCAGTAAGGCCCCTATCGCCTCCCGGTCGTCCGGGTGACCGCACCGGATCTCGGCGCTGCCGGGCGACAGGCGCACCTCGGTCTCGGGGACGACCAGGTGGATCAGTGGCTCCTCGCCGAGTCTCCCCGCATCCCCGGCGAGGGCGTACGACAGCTCGAAGGCCGCCCAGCCGTAGGCGCGCCAGTCGCCGAACGGAAGTGACGACAGCAACTGGTGGAGCGTCTCCAGGGGGTCCTGGTGCCACGGGGTGCGCGTGCGGGCACCGCCGTGGTCCAGCGTCACGTGGGATCGGTCCACGACCAGAGTCGCCCGTGCGCCACCCGCGTACCACCACGAGCCACTGCGCTCGTAGACCAGGTACTGCTCGTGGGGTCCCTCGGCCGCCAGCCGGGCGGCGGCCCGGGACGGACTGCCGTCGAAGGGGACGAGGGTGGTCCCCGCCGACACGGTGGAGGTGGGCATGTGCGGTCTCCTTACCTCAGGATTCGATGGCTGACGCAGGGTGCGGGCGTCGGTCATGTCTCGCGGGGGGCGGGCTCGGCCGCGCGCTGCGCGAGGGCCCGTTTGTCGACCTTCCCCACTCCGGTGAGGGGGAGGGCGTCGACCACCCGGACCAGGTCCGGCTTCTTGTACGAGGCGACGCCGCGCTCGTCGAGGAAGGTGTCGAGGCTCGGGTCGCCGAGGCCGGCGTGCCCCTCGCGGAGGACCACCCAGGCACAGGTGCGCTCGCCGAGGTACTCGTCGGGCACGGGCACCACGGCCGCGTCGAGCACGGCCGGGTGCGCCCGCAGATGCCCCTCGAGTTCGTCGGAGGAGACCTTGTCGCCACCCCTGTTGACCAGGTCCTTCTTGCGGCCCTCGATCACGATGTCCCCGCCGGGGAGCACCCGCACGAGGTCACCGGTGCGGTAGAAGCCGTCGTCGGTGAACGCAGTCTTGTTGTATTCCTCGGCCCGGTAGTAGCCGCGCAGGGTGTACGGCCCTCTGGTCAGCAGCTCCCCCACGGTGCCGGGCGGCACGTCCGCCCCTTCGGCGTCGACCACCCGTATTTCGTCGTCGGGACTCAGCGGCCGGCCCTGGGTCGTCGCCGTGCGCTCCTCGTCGTCCCCGGGCCTCGTCATGCTGAGCAGCCCCTCGGCCATGCCGAAGACCTGTTGCAGCTCGCATCCCAGGGCGGAGCGCACTCGGCGGGCCACCTCGGGAGCGAGACGCGCGCCGCCCACCTGAAGCAGCGTCAGGCTGCCGAGGTTCTCGGTGGCCCACTCGGCGGCCTGTGACCACAGTGCCGCCAGCGGCGGCACCACGGCCGTCGTGGTCACGCCGTGCCGCTCGATCAGGGGGAAGACGGTGTCCGGGTCCGGGGACGGACTCAGGACGACGGTGCCGCCCGCCTGGAGGGTGCCGAGCACACCGGGGCAGCCGAGCGCGAAGTTGTGGGCGACGGGCAGCGCCGCGAGATAGACGGTGTCACGGCCCAGGCCGCACAGTTCCGCGCTCGCCCGGATGTTGTACGCGTAGTCGTCGTGGGTCCGCGGGATGAGTTTCGGAAGCCCCGTCGTACCGCCGGACACGAGCAGGATCGCGGCGTCCTGCGGATCCGGCGCGGCGAACGTCGTGGGACCGGGCCTGTCGCGTCCGGTCCTCTCCACATCGGCCAGTGAGGTGTACGGGCCGGCCTCGCCGGCCACCAGGACGTGACGGAGGTCCGGCGCCTGTGCCACCACCTCGGCGGCGAGCCCGCGGTAGTCGAAACCGGACGCCGGGTCGGTGGCGGGCACCGCGTAGGCCACGGCCCCACTGTGGCCGCAGAGGTGAACCGCCTCGCTGCGGCGGTAGGCGGGCAGGCCCAGCACGGGTGTCGCGCCGGCCCGCAGGGCGGCGACGAGAAGGACGAAGAAGTCCGTGGTGTTCGGCAGCTGGAAGACGATCCGGTCACCCGGCGCGATGCCGAGGTCGGTCAGCCCGGCGGCCATGTGCAGGGACCGCTGGTCCAGCTCACGGTAGGAAAGCCGCCGATCGCCCTCCACGACGGCGGTGTCCGCACCGAGTGCCCCGGCGCGCTCGACGAGGAGGTCGCCCAGCGCCCGTCCCTGCCAGTACCCGGCCTTCCGGTACCGCTCCTCGTCCTGCGCCGGCCATCGAACCATGTCCACGTGAATCCCCGCTCCCGTCCCCAGTGCGCTCGTGGGAAGTATTTATGACGCACCCACAGCCTTGACGCCGCCGTAAAGACTCCCTTGTTCGAAAAGGCGAGGGCAATCGGGATTAGATCACCGTTTCACAAAATCCGGGAGAGCGGACGGCGGAAATCCGTACGCTGATGTCTGTATTAATACCCTTATGTCTCCCGTGTTCGAGGCGGGTATTGCCCCTTCGGCTACGCACCTTCCGGTGGCGGTGCCTTTCACGTACGTTCGAATCCGTCACCGCTGGATATGTGAGATCGACGCATCGGTGGTGGCGTGGAATTGGCGCTCGACATATCTTCTCGTTCGCTCGAGTCCGGGCATGCTGTGAAAGGGCGACCCCCTTGGTCAGGAACGGGCTGACGCCGCACGACCCGGCGACGGGGCCGGCGCGGTCCGGGTTGCGCATCCCGCGGCCCCGGCGGAACCCCGCCCTGCGCCTGGTGTGCTTTCCGCCCGCCGGGACCACGGCACGCTTCTTCCACCCGTGGCAGGCCGACCTGACGGACCACATCGAACTGGCCGTCGTGCAGTACCCGGGGCGGGACGACCGCTCCGGTGAGCCGATGCCCGACCACGTCGAAGGACTGGCACAACCGGTCGCCCGTGCCCTGGCAGGGCCGACGGAGGTTCCGTTCGTGCTGTTCGGACACGGGCTGGGTGCGGCGGTCGCCTTCGAGACCGCTCGGTCACTGGCCCGGATGCGGGCGCCCTCGCCGCGTGCCCTGTTCGTGTCGGCCCATCCCGCCCCGATGGAGAGCCCGCGCGGCACACCGCTGCCGCACGCCGACGAACCCGTCATGGCACCCCGGCACCTGAACGGGTTACGTCCGCAGGCCGTGGCGCCGAGCACCGTCCACGCCGATCTCCGGCTCGCGGACCGCTACCGCTACCGTCCGGGCCCGCCCCTGGACTGCCCGCTCACCGCGATCGTCGGCACCCGCGACACGACCGTCGCCGCACGACACGCCGAGGGCTGGCGCTACTGCACCACCGGCCCGTTCACGCTGCGGGCGATGCCGGGTGACCACTTCTACCTCGTACCGCGCCGTTCCGACCTCGTGGCCTTCCTGCTCACCAGCCTCGGGGCACGCGAGGGACTGACGGCCGAGCCGTCCCGGCGCACCGCCCCTTGACCGCCCCGACCTGCTAGGAGATCACTCCATGGCGGCTCCCGCCCCCACCGACCCGGACGTCGAGGTCCTCCAGGACGTCCACACCAAGGTCCTGACCGAGGTCCCCTACAACAGCGCCGCCCAGTACCACGTGCACTACGGGACGGGGACGTCGCCCGAGCGGTTCGGCACGGCGTGCGCCTGGCAGACCTTCAGCGCGGGCGAGCAGGTGGCCCGGCGCACCGGTGTCCAGGCCGAGTACCGGGTCGGCGGCCGGCACGTCTGCGCGCTGTACGACGACGGTGAGACGCTCACGGTCCTCGACCCGTACCTGATGCACCGGACGCCCCTGCGGCTCTCGCGCACCGACGCCGTCGACGGCACCGTACGGGTCGACGCCGATGCCTACCCGCTGCGCCGGCGCCCGGACGGTACGCCCGCGCCGTCCACGCTGCGAGCCGTCTGGAACACCGGCGACGGGGTGCTGAGGCTGCGCTACCTCCGCTACAGCCCCCGCCTCGACGAGACCGTCACGTATCGCGCCTACACCATGCGCCCGCAGGACACGGTCCGCGAACTGCCGGTGCCCGCACCCCTCGTACGGCAACTGCTGCTGCACCCCGAGCAGAACAACCTGTCGCTGCGCGCCGTACACCCCGCAGACGAGGGACTGGCGGAGGTCGCCCTGCCCTTCTCGGGGCGCCCCCGCGGCACCCTGGCCGACCGCCGGGCGCTCATCGGCCGCGACAACCAGGGAGCGGTGAGCACCTGGGGCAGTGCCGCATTCGACCGCGAGCTCGAACGCGTGGCCGAGGCCGTACGTGCCGCGCCCCAGGACGTGGTCGACCACCTGGTGGAGGCGGCCGCGCTGTACGACGCGGCGGCCCCGGCCTCCGTCGTGGTCCCCGAGTACTCGCTGGAGGACGCGTGACCGCGGCCCGCCCCCGCTCGTACTTCCTGGCCGGCGTCATGCAGGGCGCGCGTCCCGGGGCCCGACTCGCCGACCAGAGCTATCGGGACCGGCTGCGCCGCGGCATTCTCGAGCGGCACCCGGATGCCGTGGTCCACGACCCGCACGCACTGATGCGGGAGTGGATCGGCGCACACGAACAGGCCATCAGGCAGCAGCACGCCGCGCTGGCCGACGCCTCCGTGGTGTACCGGAGCGCCCACGATCCGGCCGTCACGGCACTCGTCGACACCTTCCACCGACTGACCCGGGTCGCGGCGGACAGCGATGTGTGCGTCGCCTGGCTGCCGGACCACGAGCCCAGCATGGGCACGGCCGCGGAGATGCTCAGCGCGCACCGCGCGGGCACCACGGTGGTCGCCGTCACCGCGATGCGCCAGAACCTGGCCGTGCTGGCCTGCTCCGACGTCATCCTGCCCGACATCGCGGCGTTCGAGCGGTGGTTGTGGGAGGAGGAGGACGCCGGTGCCCTCGGCCCCTCCACCGCATCGAACCACAGGAGAGACCTGCCTTGACGACGACCGTGGACGACAACGCTCGGCTCGAGAGCCGCAGTGGGAAGTTCTTCGCCCGCTACTACGACGCGATGACACAGCGGGCGGAGGAGAAGTGGGGGCGCCCCTTGCGCACCCTGATGTTCGGCGAACTGACCGGCCGCGTCCTGGAGGTCGGTGCGGGATCCGGCGCCAACCTGCCCTACTACGCCAAGGCCGACTCGCTGGTCGCCGTGGAACCCGCGAGCGAGATGCGCAAGAAGCTCGTCCGCCGCGCGGAGGACGTACCCCTCGACGTGCAGGTGGTGGACGCCCGGGCGGAACGGCTCCCGCTGCCCGACGACGCCTTCGACACCGTCGTGTGCACACTCGTGCTCTGCACAGTCACCGATCTGCCGGCCGCGCTCGACGAGATCCGGCGCGTCCTCAGGCCGTCCGGGCAGCTCGTCTTCTTCGAGCACGTCAGGTCACCGGGTGCGGTCGGACTGGTCCAGGACGTCCTGGCTCCGCTGTGGCGGCGGGCAGCGGGCGGGTGCCATGCCAACCGGCGCCTTCTCACCGCCTTTCGGGACGCCGGCTACCAGGTCCGGATCCACGAGGTCGTCCGCCCCTGGCCGCGCTACCCCACCAACACGCCGTACGTGCGCGGCACCGCCGTGCCCCTGCCCCGGCCGGCCACCCGCGACTGATCGGAAGCACCATGCCTGTGAACCCCTCGCCCGAACCCGTCGGCCCCGCCGCCGCACTCCGTGACGCCGCGCGCCGCCACCCGGACCGTACCGCCCTGACCTTCGTCGACTACTCGGTCGACCGCGCCGGAGTCGCCAGGACAGTGACGTCCGGGCAACTGCACAGCAGGGCGAGGGCGGTGGCCGCGGAGCTGTGCCGGGTCACCGTGCCCGGCGACCGCGTGGCGATCCTGTGCCCGCACACGGCCGACTACGTCGCCGCGCTGCTCGGCTGCCTCCACACCGGCGTGCTGGCCGTTCCGCTCTACGCTCCGGAGGCGTTCCGCACGGACGAACGGCTGCGGGTCACCATGGCCGACTGCTCCCCGAGCGTCGTCCTCACGACCACCCCCTTCCAGCAGTCGGTGAGGCACCTGCTCGCCGAGGCGCCCGAACTGGGAGAACCCGGCATCGTCTGCGTGGACGCGCTGGATCCGGCACTGGGCCGCAACGTCGTGCTGCCCCCCGTGGAACGGCCGCACGACGTCGCGTATCTCCAGTACACCTCCGGGTCCACCCGCACGCCGGCGGGAGTCGAGGTCACCCACCGCAACCTCGCCGTGGCGGCGGACCAGTTGCGGGCGGCGCTCGACGTCGGCGAGGACTCGCGGATCGTCGGATGGCTCCCCTTCTTCCACGACATGGGGCTGGTGATGATGATCGCCCTGCCGCTCGCCACGCAGACCCCCGCGGTGCTCATGTCACCGTTCTCCTTCGTGCAGCAGCCCGTTCGCTGGCTCCGCGCGATCGGCGAGCACGGGGCCACGCACACCGTGTCGCCCAACTTCGGCCTCGACCTCTGTGCCGACCGGATCCCCGAGCGCGCCCGCGAGGGTCTCGACCTGTCGTCCCTGCGCGTCCTGGTGAACGGATCGGAGCCGGTACGCCCGGCCACCCTCGACCGCTTCACGGCCGAATTCGGCCCGCACGGCTTCCGTCACGAGGCCCACCGCCCCGGCTACGGGCTGGCCGAGGCGACGCTCGCGGTCACCGTCTCCGCGTCGGCCCCCCGCGTCCTCACCCTGGACAGGGAGGAACTGGCCGCCGACCGCGTGCGGTTGCTGCCCGAGGGAGCCACCGGCGGTTACCGGGTCGTGGGCTGTGGCACCCCGGTCGAGCAGGAGGTATGCATCGTCGACCCGGCCGGTGCCCGTGTACTGCCCGAGAACCGCACGGGTGAGGTGTGGGTCCGGGGGGCGAACGTGTGCGCCGGGTACTGGGACCGGCCGGAGCGCACGGCCGAGGTCTTCGGCGCCCGGCTCGCCGGGGCGGGCGAGGGCGACCGGCCCTGGTTGCGCACCGGGGACCTGGGGTTCCTCCGTGACGGTGAGCTCCACCTGACCGGGAGGCTCAAGGACCTGATCGTCGTCGACGGCCGCAATCACTACGCCTCCGACCTCGAACTGACCGCGCAGGAAGCCGATCCCCTCGTACGGCACGGCCATGTCGCCGCCTTCCCCGTCGGGCTCCTCGACGACAACGGCGAGCGCGCGGTCGTCGTCGCCGAACTCGAGCGGCGCTGCGACGGCGCCCGACTCGAGACGATCCGCACCGCGATCCGCTCGGCGCTCCTCGCCCACCATTCCCTCGATGTACGGGACGTGGTGCTGATCCGGCGCGGGACCCTGCCGAAGACGACCAGCGGGAAGATCAGGCGCTCCGCCTGCCGCGACCTCCACCTCGCCGGTGCGCTGGCCGTGGTGCGGACCGATGCCGTGGGTGCGCGGTGAGTGAGGACCTGCACGCGCTGCTCGTCGGCCGAGTCGCCGAACGGGCCGGGATCCCCGAGGACCGGGTCGACACGGACCAGCCGTTCCAGGCGTACGGCTTCACGTCCCGTGATGCCGTCGCTCTCTCCGGCGAGCTCGAGGAACTCCTCGACCGGACGCTGTCACCCACCATGCTGTTCGAGCACCCCACCGTCCGGCAGCTCGTCGCCCATCTCACCGGCGAGCCACCGGCGCCGTCGACCGCACCACCGGCCGCGGCCGGGCACGACACGACACGGCAGCCGGACGTCGCGGTCGTGGGGATCGGCTGCCGGCTGCCCGGAGGGGCGCACTCACCCGACGCCTTCTGGGAGTTGCTGCGCTCCGGCGCGGACGCCGTGGGAACCCTCCCCGCCGGGCGCTGGAACGACTACCGGCAGGCCTCACCCGCGCACGCGGCGGTCGTCGACCGGGTGATCCGGCACGGCGGCTTCCTCGACGACGTGGAAGGGTTCGACGCCGAGTTCTTCGGCATCTCTCCCGCGGAGGCCGCCGAGATGGACCCGCAACAGCGGATCCTGCTCGAGGTCGCCTGGGAGGCACTGGAGCACGCGGGGCTGCCGGCCGACCGGCTGGCCGGCACGCGAGCGGGCGTCTACGTGGGGGCGTGCGCCGACGATCACGGCCGGGCAGCCCTCGAGGACCTGCCGTCGATCGGCGCCCGCACGGGCACCGGCGCGGCCATGAGCATCATCGCGAACCGCCTGTCGTACGTGCTCGACCTGCGCGGGCCCAGCATGACCGTGGACACCGCCTGCTCCTCGTCACTCGTGGCGCTGCACCTGGCCCGCCGCGGGCTCGTCACGGGGGAGTGCGACACCGCGCTGGTGGGCGGCGTGAACCTGCTGCTCTCACCAGGTGTGACGATCAACTTCGGCGAGAGCGGGGTGCTGTCGCCCGACGGCAGGTGCAAGCCCTTCTCGGCCGCCGCGAACGGATACGTACGCAGCGAGGGCTGCCTTGTCGTCGTCCTGCGCAGACTCGACGACGCACTGCGCGACGGGGACCGTGTCCTCGCCGTGGTGCGCTCCTCCGGCACCAACCAGGACGGCCGCTCCAACGGCCTGATGGCACCGAACCCCGCAGCCCAGGAGGCACTGATCCGCGAGGTGTGGGACGACTCGGGACTCGACCCGGCCGCGGCGGGCTACCTGGAGGCGCACGGCACCGGCACCCCGCTGGGCGATCCCATCGAAGCCACCGCACTCGGTGCCGCCCTGGGCCGCCGCAGGCCCTCCGGCTCCCCGCTCACCATCGGATCGGTCAAGTCCAACCTCGGGCACCTGGAAGGGGCGGCGGGACTGGCAGGGCTGGTCAAGTGCGCCCTGTCCCTGCACCACGGGCTGATCCCCGCGACACTGCACCACGCTGCCCCCCATCCCCGCATCCCGTTCGCGGAACTGGGCCTGGCCGTGGCCGACCAACCCCTGACCTGGTCACGCGGCGACCGGCCGCGGACCGCCGGCGTCAGCTCCTTCGGATTCGGCGGGACCAACGCCCACGCGGTGCTCGTCGAGGCCCCCGTGCACCACACCGCGACGATCACCGACTGAGAGTGGAATACCGCACATGAAGCACGGAGAAATGCACTTCGCGCTCTCCGCCCGCACACCTGCGGCTCTCCGGGAGAACGCCGGCCGGCTCGCCCGCTGGCTGACCGCCGAGGGCGCCGCAACCCCGCTGGCGGACGTGGCGCACACCCTCGCCCACCGCCGCGCCCACCTCGGTGAGCGCCTCGTGGTACGCGCCGCGGACCGTGAGACGCTCACGCGGCTGCTCCGCATCGTGGCCGACGGCGGAGAACCGGGCCCGCTCGCCGCTCGGGGCAGCGTGCGGGACCCCAAGGGCACGCAGCCGGTGTTCGTCTTCTCCGGACACGGCTCGCAGTGGGACGGCATGGGTGCCCGGCTCCTGGCCGAGGAACCCGCCTTCGCCTCGGTCGTCGACGCGCTCGAGCCCGTTGTCCGGCAGGAGACCGGCCTGTCCCTGCGGGCGCTCATCAGTGAGGACGGTCTCGCCGCGTCCGGAATGGACCGCGTGCAGCCCGCCATCTACGCCCTCCAGGTCGGCCTTGCCGCAGTGTGGCGTGGTCGGGGGATCCGCCCGGGCGCCGTGATCGGTCACTCGCTGGGAGAAGTGGCCGCGGCCGTGGTCGCAGGGGCGCTGACGCCCGAGGCCGGAGCCCGCGTCGTGTGCCGGCGCTCGCGGTTGATGGAGGAACGGCTCGCCGGGAGCGGCGCCACCGCGCTCGTCGGCCTGAACGCCGCCGAGGTCCGCCGGCGCCTGGACGAAAGACCCGGTGTCTCCGTGGCCGTGCACTCCTCCCCGCGCGCCTGCGTGGTGGCGGGCGTGCCAGCGGCGGTGGAGGAGTTCGTTGCCGAGTGCCTTGAACAGGAGCTGATCGCACGGCTGGTGCCGGGCGTGCGCATCGGCGCGCACAGCCCGCTGGTCGACCCCCTGCTCGACGAGGTGCGTGCCGCGCTCGCCGATGTCACCCCCGGGCCGCTGGACCTCCCGTACTACAGCTGCACCCTCGACGATCCCCGGGAACGCCCCGCGTTGGACGCCGACTACTGGGCGGTGAGCGTGCGCCGCCCGGTCCGGCTCGCGGAGGCGGTGCGAGCCGCCGCGCAGGACGGACGGCATGTCTTCCTGGAGGTCTCACCCCACCCCGTCGTCGCCCAGTCGGTCCTGGAGACCGTCATGGAGGCGGACGGCGCCCACCGGGGGCGCAGCACGGTACTGGGCACGCTCGGCCGGGGTGCGGAGAGCGCAGACGCGCTGGCAGAGACGCTGGCCGCGCTGCACTGCGCCGGAGTCACCCTGCCGCGGGAGGCGCTGCCCGACGGCGGACACGCCGATCTGCCCGTGTACGCCTGGCAGCGCCGGCGCTTCCCCAGGCCCCGGCGCACGGCCGTCGCCGCTCCCGGCCACCCCCTGCTCGGCTCCCGCATCACGCTGCCCGGCACGCCCGTCCGGCACGTGTGGCAGAACCAGGTGGGCGCCGACGCGCTGCCGTGGCTCACCGACCACCGCGTCCACGGCACCGCCGTGCTGCCCGGCACGGCGTACGCGGACATCGTGCTGACCGCCACCTGCCAGGCGTTCGACGCCGCACCCGAGGACGTGGTGATCTCCGACCTTGCGCTCTCCCGGCTGCTGCCCCTGACCGAGAGCGCGACCCTCACCACGACGCTGGAGGAGGACGCGGAAGGAGCCGGCGGCGGGATCCGCGTCGTCCTCGGGTCCGGTGCCACGACCACGGTCCTGGCCACCGCCGCGGTGACCGTCGGACAGGAGTCCTTCCCGGCCGGGCCCCCCGGTTCCGCGGAGACACCGGATTCCCCGGACGCCCCCGCCGACGGCACACCGCGCGAGCCGGGCGACGTGTACGCGGCCCTGCGCGCCCTGGGCCAGGAGCACGGCCCGGCCTTCGCGGGCCTCACGGAGGTGCGGGTGTCCGGCGACACCGCCGTCAGCCGGGTGTCCCGTCCCGCCTCACTGCCCCCGGACGGGCGTTTCGCCGTCGAGCCGGCACTGCTGGACGCCTGCCTGCACGGACTCGGGGCCCTGGTCCCGGAAGGAACGGTGGGGACGTACCTGCCGACCGGCGTGGACAGGCTGCGCTTCACGGGACGGCCACCGGGAGCGTCGCTGCTCTGCCGGGCCCGGCTGCGCGCCGCGTCACCGGAGCGCGGACTGAGGGCCGACGTGAGGATCACGGACGACACCGGCGCGCCCGTCGCCGAACTGACCGGGGTGCGCCTCGACCGCGTCGGGGAGGAGGCGCTGCCCCTGGACGTCACGCCCCTGCTGCACCGCCTGGACTGGGAACCCGTCCCCGCTCCGGCGCACCAGCGGGGCGACGGACGGCGCCTGCTCGTCATCGGCGGATGCGAGGGCGACGTCAGGCGTACGGCGGTCGTCGACGCCCTGTCGATGGCCGGCGTCGCCTGTGACACCGCGGGCCGGGACGAGCCCTGGGACTCCCGCTCGTTGCCGAGCGGTGTGGTGCTGGTGGCCTGGGAGGGGCCGATCGAGCCGGCCGACGTCGTGGAGTGCGCCGAGCGGCGGGTGCGATCGGTGCTCCTGTCCGTGTCCGGTCTGCTGCGCGCCTGCGACGCGGCGAGGACGTCCCCGCCGCCGTTGACCGTCGTGACGGTCCGGGGCCGGTCGACGCGCGACGACGAGGCCCCCGATCCCGTGCAGACGGCGCTGCGCGGGCTGGTGCGTGCGGTGCGGATGGAGCGCCCCGAGCTGCGTGCCCGCATCGTCGATCTGGACGGGACGGGCGGCGGCGTTCCGCTCGCCGACGAGATCCTCGCGACCGACGGCCCCGACGAGGTGGCGTGGCGGGACGGAGTCCGCCTCGCGGCCGCACTCGTCCCCGGGGCACCGGCCGCTCCCACACGCGAGCGGGTGGTCGTGCGGCCCGGAGGCGGCTACATCGTCAGTGGGGGCACCCGCGGCCTGGGGCTCGCCACCGCACGCTGGCTCGCCGAGAAGGGCGCGGGGGCCGTGGTGCTGGGAGGGCGGGGAGAGCCCGCACCGGAGGCCCTGGAAGAGCTGGCGCGCGTACGGGCGTTGGGCATCCGCGTCGAGCTGGTGCGCGGAGACGTCGCGGAGCCCGGCACCGCCGAGCGGATGGTCGCCGCGCTGGCCGCCACGGGAGCGACGCTGCGCGGGGTGCTGCACACGGCCGCGGTGATCGAGGACGCCCTGGTGACCGACGCCGACCCCGGACGCCTCCACCGCGTCTGGGCCCCCAAGGCGGCAGGCGCCTGGAGACTGCACCGAGCCACGGCGGGCATGGCTCTGGACTGGTGGGTCGGCTACTCCTCGCTGGCCTCGCTCGTGGGGTCCCCGGGCCAGAGCGAGTACGCGGCCGCCAACGCCTTCCTCGACGGTGTGGTGGCGCTGCGGCGGGCGCGGGGGATGCCCGCCCTCACGGTCAACTGGGGCCCCTGGGGCGAGGTGGGGGCGGTACGCGGACGGACCGTTCCCGGCCTCGGCATGCTCACCGTCAAGGAAGGGTTCGCGGCCCTGGAGACGCTCCTGGCGCGCGGAGCCGGGCGGAGCGGTGTCGCCCGGCTCAGCGCCCGCGACTTCCTGCACGCCCATCCCGCGGTTCGCCACTCCTCGTTCTTCTCGGCCCTCGTAAGCGAGGAGCGGCAGGACGACACCTTCGACCGTGCGGTGCTCGCCGGTATGCCGAGGGACGCGCGGAACGAGGTGGTCAGGGCCAGGACCCTGCTGAGCGTGGGCCGGGTACTGGGTTTTGCCGATATGAGCCCGGTCGCTGACCGGCCGCTGGTCCACCTGGGTCTGGACTCACTGGCCGCCGTACGCATCAAGAGCGCGCTGTACGACGACTTCGCGGTGGACGTCGCCGTGGCCGGGCTGCTCCAGGGCGCGAGCGCCATGGAATTGGTGGAGCAGGTGACGCAGGCACTGGAGTGCGGCGACGAGCCGCGGCGGGGCGGCGCGGCGGACGTCGTGCGTGAGGCCGCCCGCAGGGCCGCGTCCCGCACCGCAGTCGCACGGCCGCGCCGACGCGGCGTACACGGGAGGAAGGCATGACCCACGACGGCGCAACGGACGGGGCCGGCGAGGCGGTGGCGGTCGTCGGACTCGCCGGGCGGTTCCCCAAAGCGCGGGACACGACGGAACTCTGGGACAACCTCGAGGCCGGTCGGGACTGTCTGGACGACCTCGAGGACGAGGAGCTCCTGCGCGCCGGTGTCCCCAAGTCCGCTCTGCAGCACCCGGGTTACATCCGCAGAGCCGCCGTCGTCGACGGGTACCAGGAGTTCGACGCCGACTTCTTCGCCCTGCCACCGGCGACGGCGGCCGCGATGGACCCGCAAGCGCGGCTGTTCCTCCAGAGCTGCTGGCACGCCCTGGAGGACGCGGGGCACGATCCGGCCCGCCGGGACGGCGCGGTCGGGGTGTTCGCCGCGCCCTCGTTCAGTGGCTACTTCGGCTACAACCTGATGTCGCACCACGACCCGAGGACGTTCCTCGGCGCGGGTACGTCGACGGCGCTGATCCACTCCCTGACGTTGACCGACCCGAACTTCTTCGCCACCCGGGTCGCCCACGCTCTCGACCTGCGCGGCCCGGCCCTGACGGTGCAGACGGCATGTTCCGGTTCCCTCGTGGCCGTGCACCTCGCCTGCCAGAGCCTGCTGAGCGGAGAGAGCGATCTCGCGCTCGCCGGTGGCATGACGGTGAAGGTGCCGCACCGGGTCGGCTACCTCCACGAGCCACAGTCGATGATGTCGGCCGACGGTTACTGCCGCCCGTTCGACGCGGCGGCGAACGGCACCGTCTTCGGCAGTGGTGGGGGAGTGGTCGCGCTCAAGCGCCTGTCCGACGCGCTCGCCGACGGCGACCGGATCCGTGCCGTCGTACGCGGAACCGCCGTCAACAACGACGGTTCGCTGAAGATGGGCTTCACGGCGCCCAGCGTGGAGATGCAGGCCGCCGTCGTCGCGGAAGCACTGGCGGTGGCGGGTGTCGACCCGCATCACGTCGGGTACGTCGAGGCACACGGCACGGGCACGGCCCTGGGGGACCCCGTCGAACTGGCGGCCCTGAAGCAGGCTCTCGACCCGGACGCGGAGCGCACGACCCCCTGCCTCATCGGGTCGGCGAAGGGCAACGTCGGACACCTGGAAGCGGCGTCCGGAGTGGTGGGCCTGATCAAGACCGTGCTCGCCCTGGAGCACCGGACGCTGCCGGCGACGGCCCACTACCGGGAACCGAATCGCGAACTGCGCTTGGAGGGAACCCCCTTCCGGATCGTCGACGGGACCCGTGCGTGGACCTCCTCGGGACCACGGGTCGCCGGCGTCAGTTCCCTGGGGGTGGGCGGCACCAACGCTCATGTCGTGGTGACCGAGGCGCCGTCACCTCCTCCGCGGCAGCAGTCACCCGCACCGCTCCCGGCAGCGCCGGTACTGCTGGTCAGCGCCCGTACGGCCGAGGCGCTGCGGGACGCCCGCCGACGGCTCGCCGACGCTCTTCGGCCGGACACCGACCTCGCGGACGTCGCCCACTCGCTCGAGCGGGGACGCAGAGCCTTCGCGTACCGCACGGCGGTCGCCGCCCGTGACCCGCGTGAGGCGGCACAACTGCTGCGCCGCGACGTGACACCGCCCGCGGCGCGGGAGACCCCGCCCGCGATCGCGTTGCTCATGCCGGGACAGGGTGCGCAGCACCCGAGGATGGGCATGGGGCTCCACCACGGCGGTGACGGTGTCTTCGGCCGGGAACTCGACCGCTGTGCGCGGCTGTTCCTGGCCGAGACCGGCACGGACGTCCGCGCGGCGCTCCTGGGGGACGACGACATCGCGCTCCGCCGTACGGACGTCGCTCAGCCCGCCCTCTTCGCCGTCGAGTACGCGATGGCACGTACGTTGCACGAGTACGGCGTACGCGCCACGGCACTCGGCGGACACAGCGTCGGCGAGTTCACCGCGGCGTGCCTGGCCGGGGTCGTGGAACTCGGCGACGCCGTACGCCTGGTGGCGGCACGGGGCCGGCTGATGCACCAGGCACCCGCCGGAGCGATGCTGCACGTGCGGCTGGGGGAGGACCGGGTGCGGGAGAGCCTCGCCGGCACCGGCCTGGACGTGGCCGTCGTGAACGAGCCCGAGGCGTGCGTGGTGGCCGGCGCTCCGCAAGCCGTCGGCGATTTCGCGGCCCGCATGACAGCACTGGGAGTCGAGACGGCCCTCCTGCGCACCGCGCACGCCTTCCACAGCGCGGCGATGGAGCAGGCGGCCGAACGCTTCGCCACCGTGGTCGCCGCTGTCCGGCTGTCCGCGCCGAAGATTCCGCTGGTCTCGAACGTTACCGGTGGATGGATGACGGACGCCGAGGCGACCGACCCGGACCGCTGGGCGGTCCAGATGCGTGCCACCGTGCGGTGGGCGGACTGCGTCCGGACGTTGCTGGGGGACCCCCGGCGCGTGCTGGTCGAGACGGGACCGGGGCGCTCCCTGGGTTCGGCCGCCCGCCGAAGTGACGCCTGGTCGCCCGGGCATCGGGCGGTGAGCGCCATGCGGCACCCGGAGGAGCCGCCGGACGACGGAGAGGCCCTGTCCGGAGCGTTGGGAGCGCTGTGGGAGACGGGTACCGACGTCGACTGGTCCGGTACGCGGCACGGCGGCGAGCGGTGGGTGTCCCTGCCCGGCTACCCATTCCGCCGGGACCGGCACTGGACGGACCCTGCTCACCAGGAGCCGTCCGCAGCGGCGCCGGCGGCGCCGTCGCCTCCGTCCGCGGCGCCCCGTGCGGCGGACACGGTGACGATGCTGACCGGGATCTGGTCGGAGGTACTGGGCGTGGTGCCGGTGCGGCCGGACGACGACTTCTTCGACCTGGGCGGTGACTCGATGCTGGCCTCCCGGGTGGCGGCACGGGCGTTGGAGCGCGGTCTGCAGTTCCGGCCGAAGGACGTCTTCGAGAACCCGACCGTGTCACGGCTGGCGGCCAGAGTGACCCCCGACCTCTGAGCAACCTGAACAGCGCTGTTCAAATTAAACAAGGGATGCCCTATGGTGAACCTTGACAGTGTTGTTCAAGTTAAGGAGTTCGGGTGAGCTCGGAGAGTCACACCCACGCGGAGTCGGCCGGGGCGGGGCAGCACCACGCCACGCGATCCGATTCCGGCCCGCACCGGACCGCTCCCCACGGCGACGCGCACGGCCCCGGGAGCGGTCACGGTCACGAACATGGGCATGGGCACGGGCACGGGCACCACGGTGAAGGGCCCGCCGGCCCGCCGGACCCGCGCCGGTGGCTGATCCTGACGCTGCTGTGCATGGCGCAGTTCATGCTGATCGTCGACGTGACCGTGGTGAACGTGGCGCTCCCCACGATCGGTGAGGAACTCGCGCTCGGCGCCGGTGCGCTGACCTGGGTCGTCACCGCGTACACCCTCTTCTTCGGCAGCCTTCTGCTGCTCGGTGGCCGGGTGGCCGATCTGCTCGGTCGTCGGCGCATGTTCCTGGTCGGCCTGTCCGTGTTCACCGCCGCCTCGCTGGTGTCCGGGTTCGCGGAGAGCGGCGGTGTGCTGATCACCGCCCGTGCCGCCCAGGGTGTGGGCGCCGCGATCATGTCCCCGGCGGCCATGGCCCTGATCGTGTCGGTCTTCCACGGTGCGGAGCGCAACCGCGCCCTCGGTGTCTGGGCGGCGATCGGCAGCACGGGTGCCGCCTTCGGTGTCCTTCTCGGCGGCGTACTCACCTCCGGCCCGGGCTGGGAGTGGGTGTTCTACATCAACGTCCCGATCGGAGTCCTGGTCCTCGTCGCGGTCCCGGCCCTGCTCAAGGAGCAGACCGTCGGCCACGGGCACGGCCACGGGGCGGCGCCCGGGGTGGACATTCCCGGTGCGCTCACGATGACCGCCACGCCCGCCCTGCTCATCTACGGCCTGGTCCAGGCACGAGATCACGGGTTCGGCGACGCGTCCGCGTGGATTCCCCTCGTCGGCGCGCTGGTCGGAGCCGCGCTGTTCTTCGCCGTCGAGCGGTCCGCGACGGCCCCGCTGGTACGGCTGCCGTTCCTGGCCCGCCGCTCGCTGCTGGGGGGCTGTCTCGTCATGCTCGCCGCGTCGGGCGTGCTGATCTCGGCCTTCTTCCTGTGTTCGTTCTACCTCCAGCACGTGCTCGGTTTCTCCGCGCTGAAGACGGGACTGGTGTTCCTGCCGGTCGCCGTGGTCACCACGATGGGCGCCCACCTCGGTGGCCAGGCGGTTGCCCGACTGGGCTGGCGGGCGACGGCCGCGGGTGGGCTGGCGGTCGCCGCGGCCGGTGCGCTCCTGCTGACGGGGCTGGAGCGGGACAGCGACGCGTGGACCCAACTGCTGCCCGGCTTCCTGCTGCTGGCCTTCGGACTGGGCGCCGGCTTCGTCTGCGCGATCACCAGCGCCATGCACGGCGTGGAGCACGCCGACGCGGGCCTGGGCTCCGGCCTGGTGAACACCAGTCACGAACTGGGGGCCGCCCTCGGCATCGCGGTCGTCGCGGCCGTCGCCGGTGCGAGCCTGGAGGGAGGCGGTGGAGCGGGTGTCCCGTCGGTCGACGGCTTCGGAGCCGCATTCCTGACCTGCGCGGCCATTTCCCTCGTCGCTGCCCTGGCGAGTCTCGTGCTGCTGCCCAAGGGACGACCGGACCCGTCCGCAGGACCGGTGTTCGCACACTGAGACGCCGGTTGCCCGATGGGTGAGACCGGGTGCCCCTCCCAGAGGACCTCCTGCCGGGGTCCCCGGTCGCCCACTGTGAGTTCTCATAAGCAAATTTTGGCAACTCTTAACGAAAAAACATTGCTTGACTCCCTCGCTACGATGGTCAATAGTAGGCGCGGTTCTTGGCTGAAGTTGCCGACCTAGGGGGAGGAATCGTGCAAGGTGAACGCCAAGGTGCGGAAGAGGACTGTAGTAACGTTCTGATTGTCGATCCGGATCCGGTGTCCCGGGCTTTGGTCCACCGGTTTGCGGAATCCGGTGCGAATACGGTGAGCGTGGTGTCGGCTGCGGCTGCGGCGGATATTCCGCTCGATCGGACGGCCCGGCCGCTCGGCATCTTCCTTTCTTCGGACGTCGGTGTACGGGATCTGTCGCTGCTGGGCCCATTGCTCGCCGACCCGTCCACTCACGTGATCCTTATCGTGCGCTCCCTGATGCACGGGCAACTGGACACGGCGCAGTGGGTCCTCGCCGACGTCGTACTGCGCCTGGAGGATCTTCAGCGCTCGAAGCCGGACGACGTGCTGAGCAGGCAGTGCCGGGGGACGGTCGCGGTCTCGCCCGAGGCGCTGCGTCAGGTGGTCCGCATGGCCTCCACCGCGGCGGAGGCGGAACCGCGGCCTCCCAGGCTCACCGAACGGGAGACCGAGACGCTGTGGGGAGTGGCGCAGGGGCTGAGCAACCGCCAGATCGCCCGCGG
Organism: Streptomyces sp. NPDC005931; assembly: GCF_042871235.1. Taxonomy (NCBI): domain Bacteria; kingdom Bacillati; phylum Actinomycetota; class Actinomycetes; order Kitasatosporales; family Streptomycetaceae; genus Streptomyces; species Streptomyces sp. NPDC005931. The sequence goes on along the minus strand of NZ_JBIAIG010000014.1, from coordinate 26,720 downwards.
CATGGGCATCACCGAGCACGGCGTCAAGCGCCACCTCGCCAACGCGATGGGCAAGCTGAATTGCCAGAATCGCGCTTCGGCGGTTGCCGTGGCGCTGCGCAGCGGTCTGCTGCGACTCAGCGACGTCGCAACCGGCGTCTCCTGACGTCCACGGGACCGGCGGTGCGCAATTCGCGGTCACGAGCCGGGTGGCTCGACATCCAGAACAATCATGCGTCGGCGTCAAGAAGCGCCGGACGCGAGGAACAGTAGGGGGCAGGTTCCAAGATGGCACGGAATAGCTTTTCTGAAATGCGTGGTGGAGAAGGAGTCCGGCTGTGGCTGGACATCCGTCCCTCGGCTCCCGAAATTCCCACCCTGACCCAGGCGGACCCGACGGTTGCCGGTGAGCTCACGCATCTCCTGAGCGAGGTTCGCGACCGTGACTGGGAATCCTTTGTGAACATATCGTGCGGGCGGGATGCCGATCCCGTGGCCGCCGTCACCGCGGCCGTCGCCGATGTACTGCGGCTGTGGTCCAAGCGCCCCGACTTCTCGCTCGGCATCGCCCTCCCGGGCCGTGCCCCCGCGACGCTCGGCTTCGACGTGCAGCCCCCGGACTCCTTCGCGGTCCGTGCTCGGCGGGTTCGCCGCCGGCTGGACGAGGAGCCCCCGGCGGCGCCGGACGCGTCCGCCCCCGCCCCACGGCTCATGAGCTGCCTCATCACCGAGAAGGACGGCGGCCTCACGGTGACGTGGGAGGTACCGCGAGGGGCCCTTCCCGCCGGCCTGCCGGAGGACCTCGCGGGCGTCTGTACGGACGTGCTCACCCGGCTCGCCCGCGAGCCGGAGTTGTGGGACGCGCGGGGACGGATCGTCGCGCTGCCGCGGTGGCAGAGGGACGAACGCGACCGGGTCAACGACACCGCGGCCGAGATCCCCGCGGAGACCCTGTGCGGCCTGGTGGAGGCCCGGGCGGCCGAGGCGCCGGACGCCGTGGCCGTCCTGACGGAGGACGGCCGCCTCACCTACCGCGAGGCCGTGACCGGCGCCCGGAAACTGGCCCGCCGCCTCGTCGAGCTCGGCGCCGCGCCGGGCCGCCTCGTCGCCGTGGTCGTCGAGAAGAGCCTTGCGCAGGTTCCCGCCGTCCTCGGCGTCACGCTGTCCCGCGCCGCCTACCTGCCCATCGACGCGCAGTGGCCCGCCGCCCGCCGCGCCCAGCTGATCGAACAGGGCGAGGTCCGCATTGTCGTCACCACGGCGAAACTCCGCGACGAACTCGACTGGCCCGCCGGCCTCCACGTCGTCACGCCGGACGACCCCGAGGTACGCGACGCCGACGCGGGACCGCTGGACCTGGCGCCCACGCCCGACGACCTGGCCTACGTCATCTTCACCTCCGGCTCGACCGGACAGCCCAAGGGCGTGGTCATCGACCACCGCGGAGCGGCCAACACCGTCCAGGACATCAACAGGCGGTTCGGCGTCGGCCCCGTCGACCGCGTGCTCGCCCTGTCGTCCCTCAGCTTCGACCTCTCCGTGTACGACATCTTCGGCGCACTCGCCGCCGGTGCCGCGGTGGTCATGCCCACCCCCGGCCGAGTCCACGACCCGGAATACTGGTCCCAGCTGGTCGAGCGGCACGGCGTCACGGTCTGGAACTCCGTACCGGCACTCATGCGTGTCTGGCTGGAGGCCCCCACCCCGCCGCCCGCCAACGCGCCCCTGCGCCTGGTGATGCTCAGCGGCGACTGGATCCCGGTGTCCCTGCCGGACGCGATCCGCGCCCCCTACCCCGACGCCCGGGTCATCAGCCTCGGCGGTGCGACCGAGGCGTCGATCTGGTCCGTCCACCACCCCGTCGCCGAGGTCCCCGCCGACTGGAGCCGCATCCCGTACGGCAAGCCGCTCGCCAACCAGACCCTCCACGTGCTCGACCACGCGCTGGACCCCTGCCCCGTATGGACCACCGGCGAGATCTACATCGGTGGTGTCGGCGTGGCCAAGGGCTACTGGGCCGATCCGGTGCGCACGGCCGAGCGGTTCATCGTGCACCCCGCGACCGGGGAAACGCTCTACCGCACCGGAGACCTCGGCCGCTATCTGCCCGGTGGCGACATCGAGTTCCTCGGACGGGAGGACACCCAGGTCAAGGTCAACGGCTATCGGATCGAACTCGACGAGATCGCTGCCGTGCTCCGCCGGCAACCCGGAGTGCGCGAGGCCGTCGTCACCGTCGACACCAACCCCGCGACCCGGCGCGGCCAGCTGGTGGCCTACGTGCTCCCCGAGGACGGTACGGCCGAGCCGCAGACCGGACCCGATGCCGCGCACGCCTGGCCGGCGGTGCTCGAGGCGGCCCAGGACGAACTGCGGCAGGCCACCGGAGACCTTGCACCGGCCATCGAGTCGTTCCGCGATCTGTGGCACCGCCTGGAGGCCGTCGCCCCGTCCGTCATGGCGCGCAACCTCGCCCGCCTCGGCGTCTTCACCACCGCGGGGGAAGCCGCCACCGCGGACGACGTCGTCGAGCGGTGCGGCGTACGGCCCCTGTACCGCGGACTCCTCGACCAGTGGATGACCCTGCTCGCCGGCCGGGGGGATCTGCGCGCGACGGAGCAGCCCGGGCGGTACCGCACCGAGCGGGCGCTCGACGCCGCAGCGCTGGACCGGGAGATCGACACGGCGCTCGGCGACATCAAGGCCGACGGCGCCGACCAGGTGCTGCTGGAGTACTTCACCGCGTGCATCGAGCGGCAGCTGCCCCTGCTGCGCGGCGAGATACGGCCGCTCCAGCTCCTCCTGCCGGACGGGGACTGGCGCGTCACCGAGGCGCTGTACGCGGCGAACCCGGCCGCGCAGGTGCAGAACCGCATCGCGGCGCGGGCGGTCCGCCGCTTCGTCGAGCAGTTCCCGGCCGGCCGGAAGGCACGCATCCTGGAGGTGGGCGCCGGCACCGGCTCCACCACGGACCGCGTCCTGCGCGAACTGCCGGCGGATCGGGCGGAGTACCACTTCACCGATCTGTCGACCGCCTTCACCGAGTCCGCGAAGAGGCGCTACCGGGACGCCTATCCCTTCGTCACCTACGGGCTGTTCGACATCGACGACGACCCGGGAACACAGGGGCTCGCCCCTGGGTGCGCCGACGTCGTCGTGGCGGCGAACGTGCTGCACGACGCCAAGAACCTCACCCGCAGCCTGGCCGCCCTCCGACGGCTCATCGCGCCGGGAGGCATCGCCGTTCTGATCGAGGGGACGTTCAACTCGCCCCTCAACATGATCAGTTTCGCCTTCCTCGAGGGCTTCGGGAACTACCAGGACCAGCGTGAGGCCACGCTGCTCTCGGTGCCCGAGTGGCGGGAGCACCTGACGACGGCAGGCTTCTCCCGGACCGTCCCGGTGCCCGACGGCGATCCCGCGGTGGACGCCCTGATCCAGCACGTCCTGATCGCCGGTACCACGTCCGGCGGCGGGCCCCTGGACCTGACGCTCCTGGGCAAGGTCCTGGGCGACCTGCTGCCCGACTACATGGTCCCCAACCACTACCTGGTCATCGACGAACTGCCGCTGAGCGCCAACGGCAAGGTCGACCGTTCCGCGCTTCCCTCACCCTGGCGGGAGTCGGCACCCGACGAGCGGACCGAACCGCGCACCGAGCTGGAGGAGCGCCTGTTCGAGATCTGGCGCGACGCACTGGGGCACGACGGCTTCGGTGTCGAGGACAACTTCTTCGACCTGGGCGGCGACTCGCTGCACGCCGTACGCATGGCCGCCCAATTCCGTACCGAACTCGGCGTCGAGAAGACGGGCGACGAGGCCATCGACATGCTCTTCGAGGCACCCACGATCAAGGAACTCGCGGCGCTCCTGTCCCGCGACGCGGAGGCCAACGGATGACCACCGCCCACGCACCGTTCCCACTGACGCCTCTTCAGGAGGCGTACATGGTCGGCATGTCCCGCATGGTGGAGCTGGGCGGCTTCCGTCCCGGCTACTACGTCGAACTCGACATGGTCGACCTCGACCCGTCCCGCGCTGAGCGGGCCGTCGACCAGTTGCTGCGTCGCCACGACCACCTGCGGACGGTGGTCGACGGAGCGGGTCGGCAACGAGTCCTCGACGAGCGCGGGACCACGCGGTACCGGATCCCGGTCGTCGATCTGACGGGCCTTCGCCGGGACGATCAGGAGAGCGAGATCCTCGCGACCAGGCGGCGCATGTGCGAGTCGGGCGTCGACCCCGCCCACTGGCCGCTCTTCGACGTCGTCGTCCACCGCGTCAGGCCCCGGCGGTTCCGCGTCCACATCGCGATGAGTCTGCTGCTGCTGGACGGCCGTGGCATCCGCCAGGTCATGGACGAGTGGCGGGCGTACTACCACGATCCGGACACCGAGCTGCCGCGGCCCGGGCTCACCTATCGCGACTGCCGGATGAAGCTGCTCGAGCACGAGAGCACGCCGGAGTACCAGGCGCAGTGGCAGTACTGGGAGGAACGGCTGGAGAGCCTTCCGGACGCCCCCCGGCTCCCCCTGGCCGTACAGCCGTCGGCGATCACCACCGTACGGTTCACCCGGCGCACACACCGGCTCACCCCGGCCCAGTGGCAGCGGCTGTGCACCGCGTTCCGCAGGCACCGCATCCTGCCGACGACCGCGCTGCTGCACGTGTTCGCGGAGGTCCTCGGCGCGTGGGCCGACACCCCCCGCTTCGCCCTGAACATGCTGCACCAGAACTGGGCGACGACCCGTCCGGAGATGGCGGGTGTCATGGGGCAGTTCGGCGCCACATTGCCGCTGGAGGTGGACCTCGCGCAGCCGGGTGACTTCTGGCAGCGGGGCCGGAACCTCCAGAAGCAGGTCCTGCGCGACCTGCAGAACGCCGATGTCGCCGGCGTACGGATCACACGGGAACTGGCCGCCCGCCGCGGCTGGTCCTCGCGGGCGGCACTGCCCTACGTCTTCACCAGCATGCTCAAGGCACAGGCCCGCCCGGGCGGAGGGGCGGAGCAGCCGCAGCAAGGTGCACGCCCGGCCTGCCGGGAGGTTCACAGCGACCTGCGCACGCCGCAGGTCCTCATCGACAACCAGCTCCACGACGGCGTCTACGGAGGAGTGAACTGCGTCTGGGACGTCGTCGACGACGCGTTCCCGCCGGGCCTGCCGGACCTCATGTTCGAGGCGTACGGGCGCATGCTCGACGTCCTCGCGGGCCCGGACGGCGCACAGCGCGAGCCGGATCCGGTGCCCAGCACGCACCGCGCCGTGGTCGCCGCGCTCAACGACGACGTGCGGCCCGCCCCCGACGAGCGCCTGGAGGACGGCTTCCTCCGCCGGGCGGCGGCGCGACCGGACGCCCCGGCCGTCATCTCCGCCGAACGCGTCCTCACCTACGGGGAGGTGGAGGCCCTCTCCAGGAGCGTGGCCGCGTGGCTCTCGGGCCGGGGAGTGGGACGCGGCGACGTCGTGCCCGTGGTCATGAGCAAGGGCTGGGAGCAGGTGGTAGCCGTCCTCGGCGTGCTGCGCTCGGGAGCGGCGTACTGCCCCGTCGACGCCGCGTTGCCCGGTGAGCGCATCCGGCACCTGATGGAGTCGTGTTCCGCACGGGTGGTTCTGGTGCAGTCCCACACCGGTCCGGACGGTGAGCCGCTCGGTCACCGGCCGACCCTGGCCGTGGACCTGGCCCGGCCGGCCGAGGAGCCCCTCGGCGCCCCCGCGGGTGACCCGGGAGACCTCGCCTACATCATCCACACCTCGGGATCGACGGGCCGGCCCAAGGGCGTCATGATCGAGCACCGGGCGGCGGTCAACACCGTCGCCGACATCAACCAGCGTCTCGCGCTGGGACCCGAGGACCGTGTCTTCGGCATCTCGTCCCTGAGCTTCGACCTGTCGGTGTGGGACGTCTTCGGGTCGCTCGCCGCCGGCGCGGCCCTCGTGCTGCCGACGGCGACGTCCCGGCCCGACCCCGTGGGCTGGGCGCGGGCCGCGGTCACCCACGGGGCGACGGTGTGGAACTCGGTGCCGGCGCTGGCCCAGATGCTCGCCGAAGTCGTGGAGAAGTGGCCGACGGGGGCCCCGCCCGTGCGGGCCTTCATGATGAGCGGCGACTGGATCCCGCTCGCCCTGCCCGACCAGCTGCGTGCCGTGTGGCCCGGCGCGCGGCTTATCGCCATGGGCGGGGCGACGGAAGCGTCCATCTGGTCGAACATCCACGAGATAGGGAAGGTCGAAGAGGGCTGGCAGAGCATCCCTTACGGCGTTCCCCTGCGGAACCAGACCATGCGGGTGCTCGATCACCGCATGGGCCTGCGTCCTCCCTGGGCCGTCGGCCGCATCCACATCGGTGGGGCCGGCCTGGGCAAGGGGTACTGGCGGGACGAGGAGCGCACGACGGAGCGCTTCGTGCGGCACCCGGAGACCGGTGAACGCCTCTACTGGACGGGCGACCTCGGTCGCTACCGCCCCGACGGCACCATCGAGTTCCTCGGCCGGGAGGACCGGCAGCTGAAGATCCAGGGCTTCCGCGTCGAGCCCGGAGAGGTGGAAGCGGCGGCCCGCGAACACCCCGCCGTGCGGGAGTGCGTGGTGAGCGCGGTGGAGAGCTCCGGGGGCCAGCTGCGCCTGGTCGCGCTTGTCGTGCCCCACGAGGACGGTGGGCTCGACCACCGGGCGGTACGCACACACCTGGCCGCACGACTGCCGCACTATCTGGTTCCGGGCCAGATCCATGTGGTGAGCCGACTGCCGCTGACACCGAACGGCAAGGTGGACGTCGCCGCGGCACTGGCCGCCGTCGCCCGGCAGCCGCAGTCCGCGCCGGACGCGACCGGGAGGGCCGGCGACGGCACCCCCTCCGGCGAGCACCTCACACGGCTCAGGGCGATGTGGGCCGAGCTGCTGGACCTTCCGGCCGTGGAACCGGACGACGACTTCTTCGCCCTGGGCGGCAATTCCCTGCTCGCCCTGCGGCTGATCGGCAGGATGGAAGCGGAGCTCGGGGTCGAGTTGCGGTTCGGTGAGATCTTCGAGGCGCCGACCGTACGGGCGCTCGCCGAGCGCATCGGGGACAGGGACCGGATCGCGTCCTGCCGCGTGACGCTGGCCGGCGGCCACGATGCGGACGGCGGCACCGAACTCTTCCTCTTCCACCCCGTGGGCGGCTCGGTGACCAGCTACACACCACTGGCCCGCGTGTGGCAGGGACCTGTTCACGCCTTCCAGAGCCGGGCCCTCGCCGAAGGGACGACGACGGCTCTGGAACCGGATCTCAAGTCCATGGCCGCGGCCTACCGGGAGGAAGTGCAACGCGTTCGGCCCCACGGCCCGTACGTGCTGGGCGGCTGGTCGATGGGTGGAGTACTCGCCCACGAGGTCGCCGGGCAGCTCGCCGAGCAGGGGCACGAGGCCGCCGTCGTCATGATCGACAGTGATCTCACCGAAGTACGGGCGCCGGCCACCGAAGCGGACCGGCACCTTGAGTTCCTCGCGGATCTCGCCGGCGGGCGCCTTCCCGAGGCCGTGCGGGACGCCGTCCGCAACGCCGGTCCGGACCGGCTCGTGGCAACCGGGACGAGGATCGCCGTCGAGTCCGGCTGGCTCCCCCCGGAGACGGCGGCCCGTCAGTACGAGCGGCTGATGCGCGTCCACGCACACAACCTGGCCGTCCTCGCCGATCACCAGGTGGGCCCGTCGCCGGTGCCCACCCTCCTGCTGGTGGCCGGTGAGGTGGACCGTGCCGATCCGATTCCGGCCTGGCGCGCCGTCTGCTCCTCCCTCGACGCGGAGATCTGGCCGCACGATCACTACTCGATCGTCGGTCCCGGACTGCTGCCGTCCATTGCGGAGCGGGTCACCGCGTGGCTCGGGGACCTGGGGTCACGGCGGGCGCCCACGAGCCGTTCCGCTCACGGCCTCCCTCACGCAACGGCAAGGACTGCCCATGAATGACACCACGAAGGACGACATCCGGCGCGCGGTCGCCGAGGTACTCGATGTGGACGCCGCATCGATCTCCGACTCGGCCGATCTGATCGGGCACGGCATGGACTCGATCCGGATGATGAAGCTGGCGGGGGAGTGGCGGCGGACCGGAGCCGCCGTGACGTTCCGCGCACTGGCCGAACAGCCCACGGTGGAGCACTGGCACGCGTTGCTCACGGCCACGGCCGTCGCCGGCCCTCGGACGCAGCCGGCCGGGCGGCCCGGGGAGCAGCGCCGGACGGTCGACGCGTCGGCCGCGTTCGATCTCACACCGGTTCAGCGGGCGTACTGGATCGGGCGCCGCGAGGGAATGGCCCTCGGCGGCGTCGGCTGCCACGCCTATCTGGAGCTCGACGGCGACGCTGTCTCCCCGGACCGGCTGGAGACCGCCGTGCGGCGGATTCTCGGGCGGCACGACATGTTGCGCGCCCGGTTCCTGGACGACGGCCGGCAGATGATCCTCGAGAAGAGCCCGTGGAATGGCCTCGTGGTGCACGACTTCACCGGCGCGGACGACGTCGACAGGAGCCTCGCGGACCTGCGGTCACGGCTGTCCCACCGGGTGCTCGACGTCGCCACCGGTGAGGTGTTCGACGTCCAGTTGTCACTGCTTCCCGGCGGCCGGACGCGGATCCACGTCAACATCGACCTCCTCGTCGCCGATGTGGCCAGCATCGAAATCGTACTGGCCGATCTGGCGCGGGCCTACCGGGATCCGGAGGACCTGCCCCCGGCACCCGCCTACGGGTTCGCCCAGTACCTCCAGGATTACCGTGCCTCGTGCGGAGCGTTGAGCAACCCGGACAGTCCGCTGGCAACGGCCCGCGCCTACTGGCGCGGCCGGCTCGACCGGCTCCCCCTCTCGGGTCCGAAGCTGCCCCTGGCCGTGCCGCCGGAGCAGATCACCAGGCCCGTCTTCTCCCGGCGCGGCTTCCGGGTCGGGGCGCGCGACTGGGAGCGCGTCACCGCACGTGCGCGCCGGCTCGGTCTCACGCCCGCCATGGTGCTGGCGACCGCCTACGCCGAGGTGCTGGGCGCGTGGAGCGAGGAGCAGCACTTCCTGCTCAACGTGCCGTTGTTCGACCGGCAGCCACTGGACCCGGCCGTCCACGACATGGTCGCCGACTTCACCAGTCTGGTGCTCCTGGCCGTGGACCTGCGGCAGCCTGCTCCCTTCGCACAGCGGGTCAAGGACCTCCAACGGCAGATCCAGCAGAACGTCTCGCACGCCCAGTACTCCACCCTGAACGTGCTCCAGGACCTGCGCCGGGCCAACGGTGGCCGACGCGTCGGCGCACCCGTGGTGTTCGCATGCAACCTGCACTCGGCGTTCGTCCGTCCCGAGGTCCGTGCCGAGCTGGGCGAGTGGACGGGGATGCTCTCCCAGACCCCCCAGGTCTGGCTGGACCACCAGGTCTACACGGTGGACGGTGCGGTGCTGCTGGCCTGGGACGCCGTGGACGAACTGTTCCCCGACGGGCTGATGGACGACATGCTCCGCTCCTACGAGGGCCTCCTGAACCGGCTGGCGGCCGAGGACGACGCCTGGTCGCGGCCGGCGGCGGTGCGGTGACCCGGGTGATCGACGAGACGACGGAGATTCGGACATGAACGCATCCGCCCCGACCGACACCCGCTGGCTGCGGCGATTCCATGCCGCGGACCGGGCACCCGTCCGCCTGGTGTGCTTCCCGCACGCCGGTGGCGCGGCGGGCTTCTACCACTCGTTCTCCAGGGCGCTCTCGCCGGCCGTCGAGGTGGTCGCGGTGCAGTATCCGGGGCGCCAGGACCGCAGATCCGAGCCGGCGCTCGACGACATCGCCGCGCTGACCGACGGCATCATCGACGCGCTCGGTCCGATCCTCGACGAACGGCCGTTGGCGCTGTTCGGCCACAGCATGGGCGCCGTGCTCGCCTACGAGACGGCCAGGCGGCTCGAACACGAGGTGCAGACGCCCTGCGCCCTGCTGTTCGCCTCCGGCCGGCGCGCCCCCTCGCGGCGGCGGGAGGAGTACACACACCTGAAGGACGACGACGGGCTCGTGGAGGAACTCCGGTCGCTGGACGGCACCGACGCGGAGCTGCTGGACGACGCCGACGTGCTGCGCCTGGTGCTTCCCGCCGTACGCGTCGACTACCGGGCCGTCGAGACGTACCGCCACCGTGCCGGTCCCGAACCGAGCTGCCCCGTCGCCGTGTTGAGGGGCGCCGACGATCCCAAGGTGACCCGCGAGGAGGCCGAGGCGTGGCGCGACCACACGACGGGCCTTTGCACGCTCGACACCTTCCCCGGCGGGCACTTCTTCCTGCGGGAGGCGCAGGCGGACGTCGTCGGCGTCGTCCGGGCGCGCCTGCGTCCGTTGTCGCCGCTCGGGGTCGGTCGCACCCGTCCCCAAGGGGCAACCGGACGGCCTCGTGGGGTGTGAGTCGTGCAACGGTTCCTTCTGACACCCCGCTGGTGGGGGATCAACCTCTTCGTCCTGGTCTCCGTGTCCTTCTGCCTCTTCATGGGCAGTTGGCAGCTCGACCGCTTCGCGGCGCGGGTCGAGGCCCATGAGGCGAGGGAACGCACCGAGGGCGTGTTCCCCACCGGCCAGGCCACTTCGTCCGTGGACGCCCTGGTGCCGGTCACCACGCGCACGACGGGGCGCCTCGCGGTCGTCACCGGCCGCTACGACGAGCAATTCCTGGTACCCGACCGATGGTTGGGCGACAGGCGTGGTTTCTACGTCGTCACCCTGTTGCGCCCGGAACGCGGCGACGCGGTGCCCGTCGTCCGAGGCTGGCTGCCCGGTGACGCCCACGGCGCCCGCGTCCCGGCTGCGCCGCGCGGCGAGGTGACCGTCACCGGTGCCGTCCAGCCCCCGGAAACCCGGGGGACCAGGGGCGCCCACGAGGAGGGCGGGTTGCCCGCCGGCCGGCTCGGTGTCCTCAACGCCGGTTCCTTGGTGAATCTCGTGCCGTACCCGGTGCACGATGCCTGGCTCACACTTCCCGACGCGCCGGGGGACCTGCGTCCCGTCCCTCCGGCCGGTGCGCCGGGCACCGGACTGGACCTCAAGGCCTTCCAGAACCTGGGCTACACCGGAGAGTGGTTCGCCTTCGCGGGCTTCGTCGTCTTCATGTGGTCCCGCTTCTACCGCCGTGAATCAGAGCTCCACCGCGCCCGGCAGGGCGACGCCCCGGTGGGCACACCGCGGCCCGTGCCCGCTGCGGCCGTTGCCACGGTCCGGCACGACCCGACCGCCGACGCGCGCAAGGACCGCGTCCTGAAGGTCTCGGGAGCGGTCCTGGGCGCGGGGCTGCTGGCCCTGATCGTCTGGAGCGGCACCGCGTACGTCGCGGGTGAGGACGTCAACAGCAGACTGGTCGCCTTCGACGTCGTCTCCGACCGGGCGGTCGAGGCCAGGATCGAGGTCGAAAGGGCCTCCAGTGCGTCCCCCGTGGTCTGTACGCTGCGCTCCCTCGCGCAGACGGGCCAGGAGGCCGGCCGCAAGGACGTGCGGATCACGGAGAGCGGTCGGCGGGTCGAGGCCCGGGTGACACTGCGCACCGCGCAACGGGCCACCTCCGTGGAACTGGTCGGCTGCCGTTAGCGGTGGTGCCGGCGGCGGCCGAGGACCGCCGTCGTGCCGGTTTCCGATGGTGGACGTGGTGGCAGTGCACCATCCCCGGACCGGGACGGTCCGCGTCGAAGTCGACGACGAGGATCCTGCCGGGCGGGACGACGGCGGTGTCCTCGCGGGGACCGTGGTCCGGGAGGGCGAAGGGTGTGGCCGCGCAACGGCACGGGGTGCCACAACTGCGTCGTGTTCGTGGACACCAGGCGCGCAGGTTCGCCGCCCGGTGCGAGTGCGGGCGTGTCGGGGTGCCCCGGGTGACCCCCGCGGCCCGCGGCGCCGGAACGGGCTCCCAGCAGGTTCACTCCTGCTGCGACGGCTCCCGCGCGGAGTGCGGCGCGGCATGTGGCGGCCGCGCGCACGGCGCATCACCCCGTGTCGACGCAGAACAGAGAGCCCCGGCACCGCTGTGCGTGCCCCGGTCGTGATCGGGGGGCGGTGCACCGGGAGACGGGCATCCAGCTCCCTGCCCGGTGCCGGGCCCGTCCGCGCAGCGTTCGGAGGAGTGCCCGGCCGAGGAGTAGAAGTCCAGCAGCAGCCAGCCCGCGACGAGGAGCAGCACAAGCGCGGCGGCGATCAGAAGCCATGCGGGAGCTGTCCGGCTGGATCTCCTGCGAGTAAGTGGTGACCAGGGCACCTCGGCGTGCCTCCCATGAAGCGGACTGGGGGATCGCCGCCCACATTAAGCGGTGGCTGTGCAATGGCCGGACAGTGGTGGTGCAGGAAAGTGCGAACCGGCGAAGTGGTCCGTTCGCCGCTTGTCAGCCGGAGTGCAGGGCTTTTCAAAGATTCCGCTTCCCGAGTTTCCTGTCCGGAACCCTCTTGTAGGCCGGTTGTACGGTCGAACGAAGTCATGGCGTGGTGTCGTGTACAGGAGGAGAAAGTGATGGGAATCGGAAGGCGTGGGGCCCTGTGGGTGGGCGGAACCGTTCTCGTGGTGGGCGGTGCGACGGCCGCGGGAGTCGTGGTGGTCACGGGTGGGGATTCCTCCGCCCGGCAGGAGGCGATTGCCGAGAAGGGCCGGTCGGTCATGCCCTTCGACCTGGAACGGACGACGCACCGATTCACGGAAACGGCGACGGGCGGAACCCAGGACGTGGTCGCAGACCGGGAACAGGATGCGGAACAAGTGCGCCTGATCCGTTCACACTTGAAGAAGGAGGCTGCCGCGTTCGCTCGCGGTGACTTCGCGGATCCCGCAAAAATCCACGGCTCCGCCATGCCCGGCTTGAAAGAGTTGTCCGACGGGCACGAGAACATCGAGGTGCGGTACTCCGAACGGCCCGACGGGGCCACGCTGACCTACACGACGACCGACCGGGCCCTGGTGAACGCGCTGCACCGCTGGTTCGGGGCACAACTCGGCGATCACGGTGCCCACGCGCAGCACGGCGCCGGGTGACGACGCCCGGACGTCCGACCTGTGACCATTAGTGCGCAAGCGGCGGACGCACAGTCACGTTCAGCGGTTTTCATCTAAGATCCACGCGGTGGAGGCGGGGGCCTCCGAAGGGGATTCGGTGGACGTTCGTGCGCATACTTCTGGTGGAGGACGACGAGCACGTGGCTGACGCGCTCTCCGAGGCTCTCCGGCAACACGGCCACGCCGTCAGCTGGGTGCCCTCGGGGACCCGTGCGGTGAACATGGCCCCGGAGACCGAGTTCGTCCTGCTGGACCTCAACCTCCCGGACCTCGACGGGTACGAGGTGTGCCGCCGGATCCGGACCTTCTCCGCGGTGCCCATCATCGCGGTGACCGCGCGCTCCGAGGAACTGGACCGGGTACTGCTCCTGAAGGCCGGCGCCGACGACTACGTCGTCAAGCCGTACGGCATCCGTGAACTCCTGGCGCGGATAGAAGCGGTGACGAGACGCAGCGGACCCTCAACGCCCGTGGCCGGCCCTACTCCGCCGCTGATGGAGGTGGGGCCGCTGTCGATCGACGTCCGGGCGCGCCAGGTGACCCTTGCCGGACGGCCGCTTTCCCTCACCGCCAAGGAATTCGACCTGCTCACGATGCTGATGGAGGAAAGCGGAGCCGTACTGACCAGGGAGTCGATCATCGAACGGGTGTGGGACGAGAACTGGTACGGCTCCACTCGCACCCTGGACGTCCACATCTCCGCCCTGCGCGCCAAACTCGGGGACAGGAGGTGGATCGAGACGGTCCGCGGTGTGGGTTTCCGCCTCACCGACCCGAACCAGTGAGGCGCACGGCGTGCAGATACGGCTTCTGATCACGTACCTGTCACTCACCCTCCTGATCCTGCTCATGCTGGGCGCTCCCCTGGCGCTCAGCTACTCGATGAACGAGTACCACCACCTGGTGACCGTGCGGCACCAGGCCGTGCAGGAGTTCGCCAAGGACGCGGGCCAGGTACTCACCGGAGGGTCCCCGGACGACCTCGAGGACCGGATGCGCGCGTACGACAGGCGCTACGACACCACCATCGTCGTCGTCGACCACGACGGCCGCACCGTCCTGTCGTCCCGGGACGGCGCCGACCGCGTGGCCAAGAGGCTGAGCGCGCGCCTCGTGAACGCGGTGCGCGGCTCCGCCACCGGCGTACCGCACCGCCCCAGCCCCACCCTCCGCCCGGAGCCGGTGATCTTCGCCGAGCCGGCCTACCGGGGTGAGACGGTGGTGGGCGCCGTCGGTGCCGTCGCCTCCACCACCGCCCTGCGGCACGACATCGTCCAGCGCCTCCTCGTGCTTCTGGTCGTGGGAGCCCTGGCCCTCACCGCCGTGGGCCTCGCCGGCATTCCGCTCAGTCGCTGGCTGCTTCGGCCCATCGAGCGACTGAACAGGACGGCTCAGGCCATAGCCGACGGGGCGTACGACGCCCGGGCACAGTGCGCGGGGGGCCCACCGGAGATACGAAGGCTCTTCCACGCGTTCGACCTGATGGCGGACCGGCTCGTCACACTGCTGAATGCCCAGAAGGCCTTCGCCGCCGACGCCTCGCACCAGATGCGCAATCCCCTGACGGCCCTGAGACTGCGGGTGGAGGCACTCGAGCCGTGGATCAGGCCTGAAGGGGCCCGGCAGTTGGAACAGGCCGTCACGGAGGCCGAGCGACTGTCCTCCATCCTCGACCAGATGCTCCGCCTGGCACGAGCCCAGGGCCTGGACCAGCCCGCGGAGCCCGTCGACGTGCGGACGGTGGTGTCGGGACGGATCACCGCCTGGAGCGAGGCGGCCGTTCGCAAGGGCGTGAAGCTCGTCGGCCCCGAGGGGAACGCCGCCGTGTGCGCCTGCGTCCCCGGACACCTGGAACAGATCCTCGACGTCCTCATCGACAACGCCCTGCACGTGTCCGACGCGGACACCCGCGTCGTCATCCGGCTCGAGACCTCCGGCGACACCGTCCGGATACATGTCCGGGACGAGGGACCGGGCATGAGTGCGGAGGAGTGCCGGCGTGCCCTCGACCGGTTCTGGCGGGGCAGCAACTCCGCCGGCCGTGAGGGGTCCGGTCTCGGCCTGGCGATCGCCGACGCCCTGGCGCAGTCCAACAGCGGATCGCTGTGTCTGGTACCGGTCCCGGCACCCGCCCACGGCGTGGACGCCCGGCTCACCCTGCCGCTGTGGGCTCACCGCGAAGCGAAGTGAAGCGGACGCCTGCCAGTTCCTTGAAGTTTCTTAACGCTGCTCTGCGCCCCTGCTGACCTACGCGCCCATACGGTCGGTTCGCCATCGAACAACGAGGCGATCTCGTCAACACACGGGGGTAGCGTTGACTTTGCAGGCACCTGACTTCACTCAGTTCCAGCTCGAGAGATACTCGCGGCAGATCCGCCAGGACGGCTTCGGCATCGAGGGGCAGCGGCGGCTGCGGGACGCGCACGTCGTGATCTCACGCGGCGGCGGCGTCGGCGGAACGGTCGCCGCACACCTGGCCATGGCCGGTGTGGGCCGCCTGACGGTCGCTCACGGAGGCACCGTCGTCCCTGAGTTCCTCAACCGCTGGCTTCTCGCCACGGCGGACGACCTGGGGCGGCCGTGCGCGGACGCGTTCGCCGACACCCTCCGGCGCATCAACCCCGAGGCCGACGTGGCGACCGTCCCCGAGTACGTCAATCCGGACAACGTCCGTTCCATCGTCGGCGACGCCGACCTCATCGTGGACGGCGCCCCCCTCTTCGAGGAGCGCTACGCCCTCAACCAGGCCGCGGTCGACCTGGGCATCCCCCTCGTCTCCGGAGCGATGTACGACACCGAGGGCTACGTCCTGACCGTCCGGCCCGGCCGCACGCCCTGCCTCGCCTGTGTCTACCCGCAGAAGCCGGACTACTGGAACGACATCAGCGTCTTCCCGGTCATGAGTCCGGCGTCCGGCTTCGTCGGAACGATGGCCGCCATGGAGGCGATCAAGGTGATCACCGGCTTCGCCGAGCCCCTCGCGTCGCAGCTCATGTACTTCGACCTGCGCACGAACATGACCCGACTGCTCAACGTGGTACGGCGACCCGACTGCCGGACCTGCGGCAGCCTCGTCGACGCCCGCTCCTGAACCGAACGGAAGACTGGTCATGCCCAAACTCTTCATTCCGACCATCATGCGACGCCACACCGACGGCAAGGCCGTGGCCGAGGTCTCCGGTGTGACGGTGGCCGAGGCGTTCGCCGACTTCGCGGCCCGTTACCCGGGTGTCGAGAGCATGCTGCGCGACTCTTCCGGACGGATGCTTCCGCACATCAATGTGTTCGTGAACGGTGACGACATCCGAGTGCTCGACGGTGAACAGACCGCTGTCGCCGCTCGCGACGAGGTCCACGTCATCCCCGCGATGGCCGGGGGTGCGCTATAGCCGGCATCACGCGGCGAGGCATCCTCATTGCCGTTGCCACAAGTGTCCTGGGTTCGTCCCTCACGGCGTGCTCGAACACGGCCTCCGCGGGGGACGGGAAGACCGTCACGGTCTTCGCGGCCGCTTCCCTGGGGAGCGCCCTGGAAGAGGTGAAGCAAGGCTTCCGCAAGGAGCATCCCGACCTCGAGGTCCGGCTGAACCTCGGCAGTTCCTCCACACTCGTGACGCAGTTGGCGAACGGAGCCCCCGGTGACGTCTTCGCCTCCGCCGACGAGCACACCATGCAGAAGGCCGTCGACGGAAAGCTGACCGAGGACAAGCCCGAAGTCTTCGCCCGCAACACGCTCGCCCTCCTCGTCCAGAAGGGAAACCCCGAGAAGATCAAGGGACTCGAGGATCTCGACCGGCCCGGCCTGACCGTATCGATGTGCGGACCGCAGGTCCCCGTCGGCCGCTATGCGCGACAGGCCCTGCAACGATCGGGAGTGTCCGTACCGAAGGGCGGCGAGGAACTCGACGTCAAGCAGGTCGTGAGCCGCGTCACCATGGGTGAGGCCGACGTGGGCGTGGTGTACGCCACCGAGGTGCTGGGCGCCAGGGGAAAGGCCGACGGAATCGCCGTGCCTCCCGCCCGGAACGTCGAGGCACGGTACCCGGTCGGTCTCCTCAACACCGGAAGGAACACGGCCGGTGGCCGGCTGTTCGTGGACTACCTGCTGTCCGCGGAAGCCCAGAAGGTCCTGCGTCGTCACGGCTTCCTGGCGCCGGCATGACCGACACCTCGATCAAGCACCCGATCGACGTGATGCAGCAGGGAGCGCCGTTGCAGCCACCGCGAGCGCGCCGCTCGCGGTGGCTGCCGGCCGCCTTCATGACGTTGGGCGGGCTCGGCATCCTCATGTTCGCCGCTCCGCTCGCGGCGCTCCTGCTGCGCGTTCCGTGGGCCGACGCCATGGAGCAGTTGGGGGCGCCCGAGACCCGAGCCGCGCTGAGCGTGTCGCTCCTGTGCTCCGTCAGCGCCACCGTGCTGTGCCTGGTCCTCGGTGTGCCCGTCGCGTGGATCCTGGTCCGCACCGAGCTGCCCGGACGCTCCGTCCTCCGGGCCATCACCACTCTTCCCGTGGTGCTCCCGCCCGTGGTGGGGGGTGTGGCCCTCCTGCTCGCCTTCGGACGCGACGGCGTCTTCGGCCGGTTCCTCGACGAAGCCTTCGGAATACGGCTGGCCTTCTCGACGCACGGTGTGATTCTCGCCGAGGCGTTCGTCGCCATGCCGTTCCTGGTGCTCACCGTGTGCGGCGCCCTGCAGTCGGCCGACACACGCATGGAAGAAGCCGCCCGTACGCTGGGCGCCAGTCCCTGGACGGTCTTCCGACGGGTCACGCTCCCGCAGATCCGGCCGTCGCTGCTGTACGGCGGGGTGCTCTGCTGGGCACGTGCCCTGGGCGAGTTCGGCGCCACGATCACCTTCGCGGGGAACCTGCCGGGCACCACGCAGACGCTGCCGCTGGCGGTCTACGTCGCCCTCGAACGCAGTCCGGAGGCGGCGATCGTGCTGAGCCTGCTGCTCCTTGCGGTGTCGCTCAGCATCCTGATCGGTCTGCGCAAGCAATGGGCAGGTGGACTGTGAGTCTCCAGGCAGCGATCCAGGCGTCGGCCGGCACCTTCTCGATCGACGTCGGCCTCGACATCCCCGAGGGGCAGACGGTGGCCGTCCTCGGCCCCAACGGCGCGGGCAAGAGCACACTGCTGCGAGCGCTGTGCGGGCTGCTCCCGCTCGGTGGCGGCAGGCTCACCCTCAACGGACGGGTGCTCGACGACCCGGCCGCCGGTACCTTCGTGCCGCCGGAATGCCGTCCGGTCGGAGTCGTGTTCCAGGACCTCCGGCTCATCCCGCACCTGAACGCCGTCGACAATGTGGCGTTCGGCCTGCGGTGCCGCGGTGTCTCCCGGGCCGAATGCCGCCGCAGGGCGGCCCAATGGCTCGACCGGCTCGGTCTGGACGACCGGGCCGCGGCCCGTCCCCGGGAGCTGTCGGGCGGGCAGGCCCAACGGGTCGCCCTGGCACGAGCCCTGGCCATCACCCCGGATCTGCTCCTCCTCGACGAACCGCTCTCGGCGCTCGACGTGGGCCTCCGCGCCGACATGCGCAGGGACCTGCAACGGGCCCTGGCGTCGTTCCCGGGGGTGCGGCTGGTGGTCACGCACGATCCCACGGAGGCCTTCACGCTGGCGGACCAGTTGCTGATCATCGAAGACGGCAGGGTGGTGCAGTCCGGCAGCCCCGCAGAGGTGACGGCCCGGCCACGATCTCCCTACGTGGCCCGCTTCGTGGGCATCAACCTGCTCCGCGGCTGGGCGGAAGGGGACCGTCTCACGGTGGAAGGGGGCCGGAGTCTCGTCATACCGAAGGGCGCGAGCGGAGACGTGTGGGCCGGCATTCACCCGCGCGCGATCGCGCTCCATCGCGACGAACCCGACGGCTCACCGCGCAACACCTGGCGTTGCCGCGTGGAGAGTCTCGATGTCGAACGCGACGTGCTGCGCGTCTCACTGGCCGGCAAGCCCGCCGTGGTCGCGGAGGTGACCACGGCAGCCTTCGCCGAGCTCGGACTGGAACCGGGCGACGACGTCTGGGTCTCCGTCAAGGCCACCGAGATCGAGGTCTTCGGAGCATGACGGAGGCACAGCGCCGCGTGGGGGGTCGCGCCGCGGGAGAGGTCTTCTGGGCCTTCTTCCGCATCGGCGGCCTCTCGTTCGGCGGACCGGCGGCCAACATGGCGCTGGTGCACAGCAAGGTGGTCCTGGGCCTGAAATGGCTCGACGAGCGCGAGTTCCTGGATCTCGTCGGCATGGTCACCGTGCTGCCCGGTCCCAATGCCGTCGAGATGGCCATGCACATCGGGCACCGACGGGCCGGCCGCGTCGGGTTCGTCCTCGGCGGGGTGGCATTCGTCCTGCCCGGCGCGCTGCTGGCCGCGGTGCTCGGCGCGCTCTACTTGCGCTACGGGAGCACGTCCGCGGCGGCCGGGATCCTGTACGGCATCAAACCCGTGGTCATCGCCGTCACCGGCTGGTCGGTCGTCCGCCTCGCCAAGGGCGCGCGGCCGCAACGGGGCAGGATCGCCCTGATCGCCTGTGTGGCAGGGCTGTACCTCCTGGGCGTCGACGAGCTGGCCCTGCTCGCGATCGCCGGTGCCGTCATGCTCGGCGCCCACCTGTGGCGCGTCCGTCGAACGGGCAGGTCCCCGCTCCTGCTCGTGCCCCTCGCGGTCCCCGCCGAGCACCCCGACCTCCCCGCCCTCGCGGGAGTGTTCCTCAAGGCGGGAGCCCTCCTCTTCGGCGGCGGCGCGGTCCTCCTCGCCGTACTGCGCGGTGAACTCGTGGTCGACAGAGGATGGATCACCGAGGACCAGCTCCTGGACGCCATCATGGTCGGACAGGTGACACCCGGGCCGGTGCTCAACACGGCCACCTTCCTCGGTTACACCCTCGCCGGTCCGCTCGGCGCCCTCGTCGTGACGATCGCCGTGGTTCTGCCGTCCTTCGTCCTCATGGCGGCCGCCGGTCCTGCTCTGCGCGTGATCAGGAAGCACGCCTCGACACGTGCGGCACTGGACGGGGTGACGCTCGGTGCCATCGGCGTCCTCGCGGGATTCACCGTCGAGCTGGGACGCAGCGCACTCGTCGATCCGCTCACCGTCGTCGTCGCGGCCACCGCGGGGCTCGTCCTGTGGCGGCGTCCGTCGTCCGCCCTGCCTCTGGTGGGCGCGGGGGCCGTCTTCGGGTTGCTGCGCCTCCTCATCCACCATCTCCTCTGAAGGAGCAGGGCACGTGCACCGCCACTTCCTCAGCGCCGAACTGCGGGGCCGCCCCGCCCGCACGCTCACCGGCGCCATAAGCTTCGCCATCGGGCTGGCGCTGTTCCTCAGCCTGCAGGCATACGGCAACGGTTACCGTGAGGCAGCCCGGACACCCCTGACCGAGATCGGCACCGACATCGTCGCCCAGCGCGAGGGCGACCGTCCGGACGCCTTCGAGGGGGTGGTCTTCCCTCATTCCGCCGCGCCCATCAGCGCGGACGAGGTCGAGAAGATCAGGCGCGTCGAGGGTGTGGAAGAGGTCGGCCGTGCGCTGTTCCTCTGGTCGTTCCAGAACGACGACCTCGTCGTCGCCCTCGGGGTCGATCCAGCGACGGGCACCGGCCCGGGACGCCTGCGCGCCGGCGTGCGTGAAGGGCGCTTCCTCACCGCCGGGGACTCCGGCGCTGCGGTGGTCGACCTGAGTTACGCCGAGCAGAAGAAGATCCGGGTCGGCGGATCGGTCACCGTGGACGGGCGGGACCACACCGTGGTCGGTCTGGTGGACAGCAGCCGCGCCGGCCAGATAGCCAACGCCAACGTCTACATACCGCTGCCGGACGCACAGGACATGTCCACCCGGGCGGGGCTGACGAAGCCGGCCGACGTCAACATGGTGTTCGTCACCAGCCGGCCGTCCCGCAGCTCCGCCGTCGCAAAGGACATGAAGTCACTGCTCGGTGAGGACGGACTGATCACGACCCCGCAGTCGTTCGACAAGGTGCTCGGGCCCACGTTCGGCCTCATCGACCGGCTGGGCCTGCTGGTCGGCGTCGCGGCCCTGCTGGTCGCGGCGGCGGGTCTGGCCCGCACGGTGATGTCCAATCTCGCCGAGCGCCGGCGTGACGTCGCCGTGCTGCGCGCGGTCGGCTGGTCCCGCCGCTCGGTGACCTCCCAACTCACCGCCGAGACAACGGCGGTCACCCTTCTCGGCCTCGGCCTCGGAGTTCTGGTGGCCGGAGCGGTGACATGGGCACTGAGCCGTACGCAGGTGACCGTTCCCGTGCCCTGGGAACTCAGCCCGACCCCTCACTTCCTGCCCGGGGGAGCGCGTCGGCTGTCACTCACGGTTCCGTTGGACGCCTCGCTGGGCCCGGCCATGATCGCGGTGGCCGCGGTGGTCAGCCTGGGGACGGCGGGACTGGTCAGCGTCATCGCCGCGCGACGCGCGGCAGGGATCAAGCCGATGGAGGCATGGCGTGCCTGATGAGGTCCTGCGGGCCGAGGGAGTACGGAAGTCCTTCGGATCCGTCACCGCCGTCGCCGGAGTGGACCTGAGCGTCCACGCCGGTGAGTTCCTGGCCATCGTCGGAAGATCGGGGTCGGGCAAGAGCACCCTGCTCAACCTGCTCGCCGGACTCGACTCGCCGGACACCGGAGAGATCACCAGCCTCGGCGAGCGCCTGCCCACGGAGGAGGACGCCCTGGCGACGTGGCGACGCGACCACGTGGGGCTCGTCTTCCAGGCGTTCCACCTGATCCCCACCCTCTCCGCGGTGGAGAACGTCGCCGTGCCCCTGTATCCCCGGCGCATGAGCGCCGCCGAGCGCAGGGAGCGGGCCGAGGGCCGCCTCGACCAGGTCGGCCTCGGCCATCGTGTGGCGCACCGGCCCGGACAGTTGTCCGGGGGAGAACAGCAACGTGTCGCGATCGCGCGAGCGTTGGTCGGTGAGCCGTCCCTGGTGCTCGCGGACGAACCGACCGGCAATCTCGACAGCACGACGGGCAAGGAGATCCTCGACATGTTCCAACACCTGCGGAAGGAAACGGGTTTCGCGCTCGTCGTGGTGACCCACGACGAAAAGGTGGCCGCCGCGGCCGACCGGCGGATCCGGCTGCGCGACGGCGAGGTAGTGGGATGAAGCGCCTCGGCACGGCCCTGGCGGTCGCGGTGGTTCTCGCGGTCGGAGGCTGTTCGCAGGACAAGGACACGGACGAGGACGCGTCCCCGCCCACCGCAGGGGCGAGCCTGGATCTGGTGTACCTCGACCACCCGCCCGTACAGCCGGTTCTCGAGGACATCGACAAGGTCCTCACCGCCTACGAGGGCGAGGTCGAGGTCTCCAGGCACGACGCGGACACGCCCGAGGGCCAGGATTTCGCGGAGAAGCACGACCTGACGGGCCACGTCATGATCGCCGTGCTCATCGACGGCAAGGTCCGCTTCAAGGGCTTTCCCGTCGGCCGGGCTCCCATGAAGGCGGCCGAGGGGGACTGGCGTATCGAGGACCTCGACACCGCGCTGCGGGAGCGCACCAGGAGTGAAGCTCCGTGACGCGCACCTATGTATGGTCCCAACTGCGCCACCGTGGCCGGCGAGCCCTCGCCGTGGTCGGTGCGGTGGCTCTCGGCTCGGCCCTCTTCATCGCCCTCACCTCGCTGGGCGCGGGATTCCGCGAGGCGGCGCGCGAGCCGCTCGACGGAGTCGCCGCCGACGTGGTCCTCACGCGCCCGGACGACGGCACACCGTCCCAGCAGGCCACCCGAGGCGTGCGGTTGCCCTTCGGCCTGTCGACCTTCAACTCCGAGGAGCTGCGCGACATCGAGTCGGTCGAGGGGGTCAGCGTGGCCGTGGGGTCGCTCCAGATCTGGGACTTCGGGCCGCGATCCACCGTCACCATCGCGGGGGTCGACCCGGCGCAGCACGCCGTCGGCCCGGGACGGGTGCTGGACCGGAACATGGTGCGCGGCCGGCCCCTGCGCACCGGGGAACGCGACGTGGCCGTACTCGACCAGCACTACGCGGCCTTCTACGGAACCGGGGTCGGGGATCAGGTCACCGTCGGCACCCGTGACTTCACGGTGGTGGGCCTTCTCGAGGTCAAGGATTCCAGCCAGGCCGCCGCTGCGAACATCTACGTCTCACTGGCCGATGCCCAGCAACTCGCCGGGCTGCGCGTCGGGCAGGTGAACCAGGTCCACGTGCAGGTCGGCAGTTCGGCCGACACCGAGGCGGTCACCCGTCGTATCACCGATCGTGTCGGCACGGTCAGCGCGATCACGCCGGACAGCCTCGTCCAGATCATGGGCGCCGTGGGGCGGATCTCCGCGCGCTTTTCCACGGTCGCGGCCGTTGTCGGCGCCGCGGGCGGGCTGCTGCTGAGCTGGACCGCTCTCCGGGGCCTGGTCGCGGAACGCACCCGCGAGATCGGCGTGCTGATGGCCGTGGGATGGAGCCGCCGCGACGTCGTGCGCACGTTCGGGCTCGAGGCCCTGGTCCTCAGCGCCGCCGGTGCGGCCGTCGGCATCCTCGTCGGTATGGCCCTCGCCGGTCTCCTGTCCTACCTGCCGACACCGGAGATCGTCACCGGCCCACCAGGGGCCGAGGGGCACGCGCCGGCCCCGGCGGAGCAGGCCGGTCTGCCGGTCGGCTTCAGCACGACGGCCCTCGCCACCGCCGGCCTCACCTCCGTGGTGGGAGCAACAGCCGCGGGCATGCTGGCAGCCCGCCGCGCGACGTCGCTCAAGCCGGCGCTGAACCTGGTGTCGTCCTAGGAGGGCGGACCGGCAGGAGGCCGAGACGGCCGAGTTCGCCGCCGTGGGGAGCAGGCCAGGCGGCGTCGGATCTCGAAGCCGTCCAGAATCCGCCCCCTGCCGGTCAGACCGGTCGTACGTTCCTGCCATGACGACCGTTGGCGACACCGACTACGAGTTCCGCACGGCCCGGCCCGAGGACACCGAGGCCATCGAGGCACTCGACGGGTCCTTCACCACGCACACCGTCTTCCATGTGGCCGTCACGGAGCACGGGTTCGCCCTCCGGGAGATCCCGGTGAACCCTCCCGTCCACAAGGTCTTCCCGGCCGTGACCACCGACGGCACCGATTCCCCCGTGGCCGAGGCGGATCCGAACAGCCGTACCTTCGTCGCCGTCGGCACCGACGGGGGGCTGGCGGGCTTCGCCACCGTTTCCTACGCTTCGTGGAACCGGCGGCTGGTCATCGAGGACATCGAAATCGCTCCGGCACATCGGGGCCGGGGCGTCGGCCGCGCCCTGATCGGCCACGCCGCCGGGTTCGCCCGAGAGTCCGGTGCGGGGCACCTCTGGCTGGAAGTCACCAACATCAACGCCCCGGCGATCCATGCCTACCAGCGGATGGGATTCACCTTCTGCGGGCTGGACACGACGCTCTACGACGGCACCCCCTCATCGGGCGAACGGGCCCTTTACATGAGCATGCCCTGCCCCTGAGCAGCTGACCGGGGCTGAGAGCGGTTCCGATGCGCCGGCCGGCGCCACCGTCGGGCCGACCGGTGGCGGGCCGAAGGGCACCGGGCCGCCACCGGAGGGGGCGTGACAGGGCCGCGACGTAACGGGCTCCAGCGGGCGGGTCAGGCCCGGTCCCGCTCCAGGCCCGTGACGAACCCGGACCATGCGCACCGCGTGAACGCGAGCCGAGGGCCGCCGCGCTCCTTGGAGTCCCGTACGTGTATGGCGGTCGCGTCGGAGGCCACCTCTACGCACTCGCCGCCTTCATCACCGCTGTAGCTGCTCTTGAACCAGTTGATCCGCGTGTACCGTTCGGTGTTCATAGGTCTCCCAGCATCTTCTCGAGCAGGCGAAAGGACTCGCGTGGGGTGAGTGCCTGCCCTCGGATGCTGCCATGCTTCGCGGCCAGGACACGCACCTCTTCCTGGTCAGTGACGAGGCGGCTGAAGTGCTGGACCTCCAGATAGGCGACCTGCGGCTTGCCCTTCGGGGTGAGCAATGCGAACGGGCCGCCCATGCCCGCATGGTCCTGGCTCGCGGTCGGCATGACCTGGATCTCGACGTGCCGCAACCGACCGATGCGGAGGAGCTGTTCCAACTGGCCACGCTGGACGGCCGGGCCGCCGAACGGCTGGCGCAGGATGCTCTCCTGGACTACAGCGCTCACGGTCGGCGGCGGCCATCGAGTCATCAAATCCTGCCGGGCCATCCGGGCGGCAACACGTTCCTCGATGGTCTCCTCGTCGAAGAAGGGCCGCCGGCTGGCGAACACGGCACGCGCGTACTCTTGGGTCTGGAACAGGCCCGGCACCGCCTGGTTGGCGAAGTAACAGAGCTCAACCGCCTCCCCCTCCAACCGCGCATAGTCCCGGAACCACTCCGGATGGCGCACCCTGCGCCTGGTCTTCGCCCGTTCCACGTCCTCCGCGGCCGACGCCAGCAGGCCGCCGCAGTCCAGCAACCGGTCCACCGCGACCAGCAGTTCGGGCTGGGGCGTCCGCCGCGCCCGCTCGACCGACGAGATCGTCTCCTCGCCGTACCCGATCCGGTCGCCCAACTCCTTCTGACTCAGCCCGGCCCGCTCCCGGGCGACCTTGATCTGCCGGCCCAAGGCCCGGAACAGGTCCGCGACGTCGTCCGCACCGTCCGCCTCGCCACCCGGGGGGACCCCCGTACCCGACTGCGCTGCCATGCCGTACCACCACCCTGTTTTCCCTGTACCGAGGACGAACCGGCGAGGGCCCGGCCGGGTCACGGCCGTACGCCCGTACACCACACGGTCCGCACCGGGACAGTCACCCTGGTACCGGCCGGAGTGCTCCCGACGGCAGGACGGCTCGGTCACCCTCGGTGGGGTGAATCAGGAAACCGTCACCGTTCCCGGTCGACCGATCGTCGGCGCGGCACACTTCCGCACCTTGTTCCCCGGCACCGCACACGGCGCGCACACCGCGCGCCACGCCGCCGAGCGCTGGCTGACCGCGCAGCAGGGCGGGCCGGAGGCCGCCGCCGACGACAGCACGGCCACGGCCTGTCTCCTCATCGCCGAACTGACCGCGAACGCCGCCCTGCACGGCAGCGCGAGAGGGAGGAACGCACGCCTCGCCCTCACCCTGACCCCCACCACCCTGCACATCGAGGTCACCGATGCGCGGGGCGATCGTCCGCCCGTGCCGGCCCCGGCCGCAGAGGCGGACGGCGAGTCCGGGCGGGGTCTGCTCCTGGTCGCTTCACTCGCGGACGCCTGGGGCTGCGTACCGTGCCCGCCGGGCGGCAAGACGGTGTGGGCGGAGTGCGCCCGTTGGGCGGCCCTCAGGACGTGCCCCGGCTCTCCCGGTGGTCCCGCAACCACGTCGGCGTCTCCATGAGCCGCGTGACATGTGGAGCAGGTCGAGCCGTTCCGCGCGGCCGTCCGGCAGGGCGGCGCCCCCGAGCCCGCGCTCACGGCGGATCCGATCATTGGGACGTCCTGGTGCGCCGCTGCCTCGTCCCGCCCGGCGGCACGGTCGAGGCACCGGAGGACGGTCACTGAACGTCTTTCACCGCCGGGGGGTTGAGGTGACCCGGGTCGTTCGGACGAGGGTGTGGCGGGGGGGGGGGGGGGGCCCGCCCCCCCCCCCCGACCCCCCCCCCCCCCCCGCCCCCCCCCCCCCCCCCCGCCCCCCCCCCCCCCCCCCCCCCCCCCCCCCCCCGGGGGGGGGGCCCCCCGCGGCGCCCCCCCCCCCCCCCCCCCCCCCCCCCCCCCCCCCCCCCGCCCCCC
>NZ_JBIAIG010000013.1:2472-210416 GCF_042871235.1 Streptomyces sp. NPDC005931 | reverse complement strand
ACACCGAGCTGCCCTCCTCCAACCCCGCGGTCCTCGCCTTCCTGCGCGAGTACGAGGACGACCTGGTGCTCTGCGTGAACAACTTCTCCCGCTTCTCCCAGCCCACCGAGCTCGACCTGCGCGAGTTCGACGGACGCCATCCGGTCGAGCTGTTCGGCGGTGTCCGCTTCCCGGCCATCGGCGAATTGCCGTACCTGCTGACCCTCGGGGGCCACGGCTTCTACTGGTTCCGGCTCACCCGAGTCGCATCCCGCATCGGCCGACGACTGTGAGCGTGCGCCGACGAGAGGAGGCGTCACCATGACGAAGACCGCATTCCTGCGCCCGCGAAGCGCGCCCGCCGAGCCCATGGAGTCGCTCGCCGGGCTGCTGCGCGAGTGGCTGCCGCGGCAGCGCTGGTTCGCCGGCAAGGACCGACCCGTCACCGAACTCGGTGTGCTGTCGATGACGGAGCTGTTCCCGGGCTGTCTGCACGTGCTGGTCCACGCCGGGAACGGCGGTGTCCCCGCACCCGGAGGCACGTCCCCCGCCGGTGACTGCTACCAGCTCCTGCTCGGTGTGCGCGAGCACCCGTCACCGCGCCTGGGCCGGGCCCTCATCGGCCGGGTGCAGGACGGCCCGCTGGCCGGGCTCACGGTCTACGACGCCCTCTACGACCCGCGGGCGGCACAGCTGCTGCTGGAGCGGCTGCGGCTGCCCGGCTCGGCGGGCCCGCTGCGCTTCGAGAGCGACGCCTCCCAGCCCGTGCCCGCCGCCCTGGTGCCCCGGCTGCTGGACGCCGAGCAGTCCAACTCCTCGCTGGTGTACGGCGACGAGTACATCCTCAAGGTCTTCCGGCGCATCCAGCCCGGAGTCAACCCGGACCTCGAGGTCCCCGGCGCGCTGGCCCGCCAGGGCTGCCACCGGGTGCCCGCCCCGGTGGCCTGGTTCCGCACCACGCACCCCTTCAAGGCCACCCTCGGCGTGCTCCAGCCGTATCTGCGCGACGCGTCCGACGGCTGGACGCTGGCCCTGAACGCCCTGGCCGCCGGGGACGACTTCACCGCGCAGGCCCACGCCCTCGGCCGGGCCACCGCCGACGTGCACCTGGCGCTGGCCTCGGCCTTCCCCGTCGGCACGCCCGGCGAGAACGGGCGCACGGCGGCCGCGATGACCGAGCGGCTGACGGCGGCGGCGCACTGCGTGCCGGCGCTCCAGCCTTTCGTGCCGGGGCTGCGGGCCGCCTTCGCCGCGCTCACCACCTGTGACGCCGGACCGCCCGCCCAACGCATCCACGGCGACCTGCACCTGGGTCAGGTGCTCCGCGCGGGCCGCGAGTGGTTCGTCATCGACTTCGAGGGCGAGCCGTCCCGGCCGCTGTCGGAGCGGCGCAGCGCCCACTCCCCCGTGCGGGACATCGCGGGGATGCTGCGCTCCTTCGACTACGCCGCCCGCCAGCGCCGTCCCTGGCGCCCGGAGTGGGCGCGTCGTTGCCGCGAGGCCTACTGCGCGGGCTACGCGGCCCGGGCCGGCTGGGACCCGCGCAAGAAGCACGGCCTGCTCCGCGCCTACGAGACGGACCGGGCCGTGTACGAGGTGCTGTACGAGGCCCGGCACCGACCCGACTGGCTGCCCGTACCCATGGCGGCGATCGAGCGCCTCGCCGTGAGAGGAGACTGAAGCCGTGGCCCTGCGTGACACCACCCCGCTTCCCGAACCGGCCGGGGCCGCCCCGTCCGCCCCCGCGGCGCACGGGACCGCGCCCGCGCCGGATCCCACCGACCGCGGGCGCCTGCTGGCGGGCGCCCACCACGATCCGCACGCCCTGCTCGGTGCCCACCCGGTGCCCGGCGGGGTCGCCTTCCGGGCGCTGCGCCCCTTCGCCCGCGAGGTGAGCGTGGTCGTCGACGGCGAGCGCACCCCGCTCGTGTCGGAGGGCGACGGCCTGTTCTCCGTCGTGCTGCCCCTGGACACGGTCCCCGCGTACACGCTTGCGGTGGCCTACGGGGACGACGAGGCCGTGGAGGTGCACGATCCGTACCGGTTCCTGCCGGCGCTAGGGGAGTTGGACCTGCACCTGATCCGCGAGGGCCGGCACGAGGAGCTGTGGCGGGCCCTCGGCGCGCACCCCATGACGCACGAGGGCGTGCCCGGCACCCGTTTCACCGTGTGGGCGCCGAACGCGCAGGGCGTGCGGGTGGCCGGCGACTTCACCCACTGGGACGGCACCGCCTTCCCCATGCGTTCCCTGGGCTCGTCCGGCGTGTGGGAGCTGTTCCTGCCCGGCATCGGCGAGGGCACCCGGTACAAGTTCGAGATCCATTCCCGCTACGGCCACCGGTTCCTCAAGGCCGACCCGATGGCGCGCCGTACCGAGGAGCCGCCGAACACGGCGTCCGTGGTGACCGCCTCCCACTACGAGTGGGGCGACGCCGACTGGCTCGCCCGGCGCGCCGCCACGCCGGTGCACGAGGCGCCGTTCTCGGTGTACGAGGTGCATCTGCCGTCCTGGCGCCCCGGACTGACGTACCGCCGGCTGGCCGAGGAACTGCCCGCCTACGTGAAGGACCTGGGCTTCACGCACGTCGAGCTGATGCCGGTCGCCGAGCACCCGTTCGGCCCGTCCTGGGGCTACCAGGTCACCGGCTTCTACGCGCCCACCGCGCGGCTCGGCTCGCCCGACGACTTCCGGTACCTGGTGGACGCGCTGCACCGGGCCGGGATCGGCGTGATCATGGACTGGGTCCCGGCGCACTTCCCCAAGGACGACTGGGCACTGGCCCGGTTCGACGGGGATCCGCTGTACGAGCCCGGGGACTCCCGGCGCGCGGAGCACCCGGACTGGGGCACGTACACCTTCGACTTCGCCCGCACGGAGGTGCGGAACTTCCTGGTGGCCAACGCCGTCTACTGGTGCGAGGAGTTCCACATCGACGGGCTGCGGGTGGACGCGGTCGCCTCCATGCTCTACCTGGACTACTCCCGCGAGGACGGTCAGTGGGAGCCCAACGCGCACGGTGGCCGGGAGGACCTGGCGGCGGTGGCGTTCCTCCAGGAGATGAACGCCACCGTGTACCGGCGCTGCCCCGGTGTGGTGACCATCGCGGAGGAGTCGACCGCCTGGGGCGGGGTGACCCGGCCCACCGACACCGGCGGCCTGGGCTTCGGCCTGAAGTGGAACATGGGGTGGATGCACGACTCACTGGAGTACGTCTCCCACGAGCCGGTGCACCGCAAATACCACCACCACGAGATGACCTTCTCGATGGTGTACGCCTACAGCGAGAACTACGTGCTGCCCATCTCGCACGACGAGGTGGTGCACGGCAAGCAGGCGCTGGTGTCCAAGATGCCGGGCGACTGGTGGCAGCGGCGGGCCAACCTGCGCGCCTACCTGGGCTTCATGTGGGCCCACCCCGGAAAGCAACTCCTGTTCATGGGACAGGAGTTCGCCCAGGGCGCGGAGTGGTCGGAGAAGCACGGCCCGGAGTGGTGGCTGCTGGAGGACGACTACCACTCTGCCGGCGACCACCACGGGGTGCGGGACCTGGTGCGCGATCTCAACGCGCGCTACCGGGCGACCCCTGCGCTGTGGCAGCGGGACACCGACCCGTCGGGCTTCCGCTGGGTCGCGGTGGACGCGGCCGAGGACAACGTGTTCGCCTTCCTTCGCTACGACGCCGAGGGCCGGCCGCTGCTCGCGGTGTCGAACTTCTCCCCCGTCGTCCGGCACGGCTACCGGCTCGCCGTCGGCGACGACGTGGTCGCCTGGGAGGAGATCCTCAACACCGACGCGGCTCGCTACGGCGGCGGGGACGTCACCAACCCGGACCCGGTCAAGCCCGAGGACGGCTGCGCGACGATCACCCTGCCGCCGCTCGCGACCGTGTGGCTGGCGCCGTCCGCTCTGTGAGAACGCCGCGGCGCCGCCAGGTGTCCGACGCCCCCGGCGGGGCATTCGACGTCGTACGGCCGAGACCGGTACGGCGTCGCGGCAGGTCACAGAAAGGCGGCATCACGTGCGCACCGTCGGAGTGGAGGAGGAACTCCTCCTGGTCGATCCGGAGACCGGCGAACCACGGGCGATGTCCGCGGCGGTGCTCGCCCGCGCCGTCCGGCAGGACGCGGACCAGGACGTCTTCGAGAAGGAACTCCATGAGCAGATGCTGGAGTTCGCCACACATCCGCAGTCGTCCATGGAGAGCCTGCACGCCGAGATCGTCCGCTGCCGCAAGGAGGCCGCCGGGCACGCGGAGGAGATCGGCTGCACGGTCGCCGCGCTGGCCACCTCCCCGCTGCCGGTCAGTCCGGCCATCGGCGTCAACCGGCGCTACCAGTGGATGGAGAGGCAGTACGGCATCGCCACCCGCGAGCAGCTCGTCATGGGCTGTCACGTGCACGTCTCGGTGGAGTCCGACGAGGAGGGCGTGGCGGTCGTCGACCGGCTGCGGCCCTGGTTGCCGGTGCTGGCGGCGCTCAGCGCGAACTCGCCGTTCTGGCAGGGCAAGGAGTCGGGGTACGCGAGTTACCGCAGCCGGGTGTGGCAGCGCTGGCCGTCCGCCGGGCCCACCGAGATCTTCGGCTCGGCCGAGCGGTACCACCGGCGGGTCGCGGACATGGTGTCCACCGGCGTCATCCTCGACGAGGCGATGATCTACTTCGACGCGCGGCTGTCCCAGACCTACCCGACGGTGGAGATCCGGGTCTCCGACGTCTGCCTGCACGCGCGGACGGCGGGACTGATCGCCACCCTGGCCCGCGGCCTGGTGGAGACCGCCGCCCGTGAGTGGCGGGCCGGCCGGGAGCCGGTCGACCACAGCGTGAGCCTGCTGCGGCTCGCGGCCTGGCAGGCGGCCCGCTCCGGGCTCACCGGCGAGTTGCTGCACCCCCGTACCATGCGCCGCATGCCCGCGGAGACGGTCGTGCGGACCCTGCTGGACCACGCCGCAGAGGCGCTGGAGGACCACGGCGACCTCGAGCGGGCTCGGGAGGACTGCGCCGCGCTGCTGCGCGAGGGCAACGGGGCACAGGTGCAGCGCGAGCTGATGGAGCGCACGGGCAGCCTCCGGGACGTCGTCACCGAGTGCGTCCGGCACACCCAGGGGTGACGCGTCCCGTCGGCACGTCGGTCTCTCGGACAGTGAGGACTCTCGGACGATGAGGACTCTCGGACGATGAGGACTCTCAGACGATGAGGACGATGGCGTAGGCCAGGAAGAAGGCCGCGATCAGCACCACCAGGAGCAGGATCACGGTCATCGGCCCCTTGGCCCAGCCCTTGGGGGGATTGTGGGTCTCCCGGGGGCCCGCCTCGGGCATGCTGCTCTCCGCGGGCGGGGTCTCGCCCGGGGGTACGCCGCCGCCCGGTTCGAGGCCGGTGCTGCGTTCGGGTTCGGGATCAGGATTGACGTGGCTCATGGTCCCCGGGTCCCCCGAACCGGCCGAGATCATCAGTGCGGGCACACTTGCGCGATCCCGGCCCCGCAGCGCTCCGGCTCGACTACATTCAGGCACCGCCGATGACGGTGTTCGTCGGCCGAGTCACCGCCCGTACACGTCAGGAGCAGTGCATGCGCGACCTCGCTCTCGCTCCCCCATCCGCCTCGCCCCTGACCGGCGGCCTCGCCGACAGTCTCTTCGAGACGGCGGCCGAGAGCCCCACCCTGCCGATGCTGGCCCGGCGCCCCACGGCGTCGTCGACGGCCTGGGAACGGATCACCGCGGCCGAGTTCCGCGACGAGGTCGTGGACCTGGCCAAGGGCCTGATCGCGTCGGGGATCGCGCCGGGCCGGCGGGTGGCCGTCATGGCGCGCACCCGGTACGAGTGGACGGTCCTGTGCTACGCGCTGTGGACCGTCGGCGCCGAGGTCGTCCCCGTGTACCCGACGGCCTCGCGCGACCAGGTGGAGTGGATCCTGCGGGACGCGGGCTGCGTCGCCGTGGTGGTCGAGGACGAGCAGGGCGTGATGACCGTCGGATCGGTCTGCGCCTCGCTGCCGCTGCTGCGGCACGTCTGGCAGCTGGACGCGGGCGCGCTGGACGAGCTGGTCGCGCGCGGGCGGTTCATTCCACCGGCCACGGTGGACTCGATGCGCCGGATCGTGCTCCCGGACGCGTCGGCCGTCGTCGCCTACACGTCGGGCACCTCGGGCCGCGCCATGGGCTGCGCGCTGAGCCACCGCGGTCTGGCCGCCCCGTGCGACACCCTCCTGGCGGGCTGGGGCCACACCGCGGCACCCCCGGGTGAACAGGGCACCGTCCTCGCCTTCCTGCCGTTCTCCCACGTGTACGGGCTGATGATCCAGGGGCTGTGCGTGCGCGGCGGTCTGCTGATGGGGCACGAGCCCGACCTCGGCGGGGATTCGCTGTCCTCGGCGCTGCGCACGCTGAGGCCCACGTATCTCCACGCCGTGCCGTCGCTGCTCGAGAAGATCTACAAGAACTTCCTGCGCACCGCCCAGCAGTCGGGACGCGGCACGCTGTTCGAGCGGGCGGCCGACACGGCCCGGGACTTCGCCGCGGCGGTGGAACGGCACCGGCTGGGCCGCGGCCCCGGACCCGGCTTCGACCTGCGGTTGCAGCACGCGCTGTACGAGCGGACGGTGTACCGCCGGCTGCGGGCCGCGCTGGGCGGCAGGGTGCGCCGGGCCACTTCCGGCGGGTCGCCGCTGAGCCGGGACCTGTCGCTCTTCTACGAGGGCATCGGCATCTACGTCCACGACGGGTACGGGCTGACCGAGACCAGTGGCGGGGTCACCATGCAGCCGTTCGGCCGGGAGAAGTCCGGCACGGTCGGCAGGGCCCTGCCGGGCACGGAGATCCGGGTGGCCGAGGACGGGGAGATCCTGGTGCGCGGTCCGTCGGTCTTCCAGGGCTACGTGGGCGACCCGGCCGCGACCCGGGCGGCGCTGAACGACGGCTGGCTGGCCACGGGCGATCTCGGCCGGCTCGACTCCGACGGGTATCTGACGATCACCGGCCGCAAGAAGGACATCATCGTCACCAGCAGCGGCAAGAGCGTGGCGCCGGCCGCGCTGGAGCAGAGGCTGCGGATGCACCCGCTCATCCACCAGGCCGTGGTCGTGGGCGACAACCGCCCCTGCGTGGGTGCCCTGATCACGCTGGACCCGGACTTCCTGACGCACTGGCGGGCGGCCCTGTCCCTGCCGGGCGACGCGCCGCTGCGGGAGGCGCGGGAGGAGAACGCGCTGCGCGAGGAGGTGGCGCGGGCGGTGGCCGCGGCCAACAGCAGTGTCTCGCCCTCGGAGTCGATCCGGGTGTTCCGGGTGCTGCCGGAGCCGTTCGACGTGAGCAACGGGCTGCTGACCCCGTCGATGAAGCTGCGCCGCGACGAAATAGTGCGGCACTACGCGCTGGAGATCGACGCCATGTACCAATCGCGTGCGCGCCGCGGGCGGGCACCGGCGCCACCGCAGTCGCCGGACTGGGACGACTCCGACAACGTGTTCCGCTGAGCGCCCGGCGCGCGGAAGGGGCGCACACCCACTCCCACGGGTGTGCGCCCCTTCCATGTGCGCCGGACGGCGCACTGCCGGACGATGCTCTGCCGGACGGCAGCACTGCCGGACGACGAGGTCGCGCCCGACGCGGTCCCGGACCGGTCGCGGTCAGCCGCCCAGGTACCAGCCGAAGCCGCCGTTGGCGGCGGACACGGCGAGCATGACGGCGAAGAGGACCAGGTCGACGATACCGAGGACGATACCGGCCTTCGCCATCCCCGCCCCGCCCTTGGCCGGTGCCTGACGCAGGCCGACGAAGCCCAGCACGATCGCGACGGGCCCGAGGATCACGCTCGCGAAGAGCAAGCCGATGATTCCGCAGCACAGGCTCGCGATGGCCAGACCGTTGGTGCGCGAACCGGAAGAGGCGGCAGGGGAACTGCCGTAACTCGTCATCAGGATCTCCCGCTCTCGGGTGGTGGGATCACGGCGCGTTCCACCGTGGAACGCGCCGGTGTTTCTCTGCTTCTCCGAGTGCCCGTCACATCCCTGCACATTCCGGCTCATTGACGGAAATGCAGGGCATTCCGGTGGGATCAGCGGCGCCGTCCCCGGGCGGTCCAGCCGCCGCCCACTCCCGCGACGTGCAGGGCCAGGGCGAGCAACCCGAGCAGCATGACGTTGGTCGAGGAGAAAACGTCGTTCGTCGAGATGTCCGCTGCATTGATCAGAAACGCGATGAAAAACAGAACCGCCGACGCCATGGCGAGCATGGGTCCTCCATTCCACGAAGTGATCGGTCATGTTCACGGAAACCGAACCGCTGACAACGCGTCTGCCCCCGTTCCCGAGCCGCAGCCCCCGCACCCCGGTCCCGGCCCGCCGGTGAGCGGCGTGTTTGTCGTTCACCGCTCTCGGGCATGCGGGCGCGTAGGCTCCGCCGGCACGGGAACCCACAGACGGAGGAGACGCAGGGGGAAGGACGACAGCCCCGTGAGAGCCGGGGCCGGGAAGGCGAGATGGCAACCGAGCCGCGTAGGGACAAGACACTGGCTGCCGAGGAGATCACGAGCCGCGTCGCCAGCTTCCCAGGGGAGCTGCACGACGTCACCGACGCACGCCTGGTCGCGGAGGAGTTCCTCTTCGACCTGGCCCGTGTGTCGGCGCCGTCCGCGCCGGAGCACTGGGACGACATACTCCTGGTGGTGACGGAACTGGCGGCCAACGCGGTGCAGTACGCGCCGGGCCCGTTCACGTTGAAGCTGCGCCGCACCTTCGACGGTGTGCACGTGATGGTGCACGACACCAGCACCACCGAACCCGCCCCGCGCCCCTTCCATCCGAGCCGCGGCGGGGGCGGCATCGGCTGGCATCTGATCCACACGCTGTGCGACCAGGTCAGCGTCGTGACCGACGACCACGGCAAGGACATTCACGTCTTCCTGCCCTGGTGAACCTCCGGGGGCCGCACGCGCCCCGGGCTCAGCGCCCGCCGGAGGGCATCTCGGGCGCCTCGCGCAGCGGGACCAGCACACTGATGGTCTTGCCGCCCCCCGGGCGACGCCGAATGTCGACGTCCTTCGCCAGCCTGATCACCAGGGGCCAGCCGTACCCGCTGACCCGGTGCCCGGCCGGCAAGGACACGGAGCCGCGGGCGGCCTCGGGAATCACGTCGCTGTTGTCGTGCACGGCGATCCGCACGCCCTCCGGGGTCGTCAGGGCGTCGAAGCCGGCCAGCCCGTCGCCGTGCCGGATCGCGTTGGTGACCAGTTCCGAGACGACCAGCGACAGGTCGATCATGTCCTCGTCGCGCGGGACGCGGCCCGCGGCCGCCCACTGCGTGCGCACCGTCGACTCGGCGTGCGCCCTCGCGCTCGCGGCGCTGCCCACCGGAAGGAGCGGCTCCCGCTGTCCCTGCGGGTCGCCGGACGCGCCACCGAGCCGCGCGGGGCCCGTTCCGTCGGTCACATGCATGTCGTTGGTATCCCTGGATGTCGCGAGCGAGGTCCGCCGCGCGGCACGGCGCCCGGCCGCCGCCTGCGCGGCCGGACCCGGTCGGCGCGACGCGGCGCTCAC
Organism: Streptomyces sp. NPDC005931; assembly: GCF_042871235.1. Taxonomy (NCBI): domain Bacteria; kingdom Bacillati; phylum Actinomycetota; class Actinomycetes; order Kitasatosporales; family Streptomycetaceae; genus Streptomyces; species Streptomyces sp. NPDC005931. The sequence continues at coordinate 200,901 of NZ_JBIAIG010000013.1, read as the reverse complement.
CCGGTGGCGGTCTCACGCGGCGGCAGTCGGTGATAGTAGTCGCCGACGCTCGCGAGGTACTCGGGGTCCATGGTCTCGCTGTCGGTCCGGAACCGGGGCGCGGCCTTCACCTCCGCCCGGGTGCAGGCCACCGTGATCCGCCGCTCCCCGTGGTGCATGCCCGCGACCACCCCGACCGGCACGAGCACGCTCCGGCCGAACACCCAGACACCGGTGTCGACGACCAGGTGCCGCATGCCGTGGTGCTCGGCCTGCCGGTCCACGTGGCCGATGGTGCCGTCACTCGCGACGACGGTGTAGCCCGTCAGGTCCTGCGTCCGGACATGGTCCAGGTCCGGCGCGTACGACCAGATGCTGTCGATGGGCACGCTGTTCCTTGCCTCCCCGATGAGTGACGGATCCCCGTGGGCGGGCGGGCCCCGTACGGATCGAGCGGTACGGCCCACCCCGCTCCACAGCAGCAAATACCCGGCTCCCGCAGGCGCATTCGGCGGGCGCGGCCCCGAACCGGGCCGACGGCGCCTTTACGCCACCGTCCGCTTCCCGGGCACCGGCGGGCCGCCGTCGCGCCCCGGCCGAAAATGGTGCCGGGTACCCCCCTTCGGCCGGGGTATGCACCGACCTCGCGGTTTTGCCACCTGCGATTTCCACACAGTCCAGCGCTTTGTTCCGCGCTCGGGACCTGGGTTAGCCTTCAGCGTATTTCTCATCGGGCAGGTCCGTGAAGTGCGGAAATGCACATGTATTTGCCGGGCCGGGGGACGGCCCGGTGGGGAATTGTCGAGTTCTCGGGTACCCGAGAACTCCTGGGGATCGGAACGAGGGTGCGCATGGCCAGCGACGGCACCGACGAGGTGGACGCGGTGCGGGGCGACCAGGAGCTGCTGCAGCTCTTGGCGGGACTGACCGCGGTCCGGGACGGTGACTTCGGCACCCGGCTCCCGGACGACGGGGACGGTCTCCTGGGGGACATCGCGAAGGTCTTCAACGGCATGGTGGACCAGTTGTCCGTGTTCACCTCCGAGGTCACGCGCGTGGCCCGGGAGGTCGGCACCGAGGGCACGCTGGGCGGTCAGGCCGAGGTCCCGGGGGTCTCGGGCACCTGGGCCGACCTGACGGACTCCGTGAACGCCATGGCGGGCAATCTCACCTCGCAGGTGCGCGACATCGCGCAGGTGGCGACGGCGGTGGCCAAGGGCGACCTGTCGCAGAAGATCGACGTGCCGGCCCGCGGCGAGATCCTCCAGCTGAAGGAGACCGTCAACACGATGGTCGACCAGCTGTCCGCCTTCGCCGACGAGGTCACCCGCGTCGCCCGCGAGGTCGGCAGCGAGGGACGCCTCGGCGGCCAGGCGCAGGTTCCGGGGGTGGCCGGGGTCTGGCGCGACCTCACCGACTCGGTGAACCACATGGCGGGCAACCTGACCGGCCAGGTCCGCTCCATCGCCCAGGTGACGACCGCGGTGGCCGAGGGCGACCTCTCACAGAAGATCACGGTCGACGCCCGCGGCGAGATCCTGGAGCTGAAGAACACCATCAACACGATGGTCGACCAGCTCTCCGCCTTCGCCGACGAGGTCACCCGCGTCGCCCGCGAGGTCGGCACCGAGGGACGCCTCGGCGGCCAGGCGGACGTGAAGGGCGTCAAGGGCACATGGCGCGACCTCACCGACTCGGTGAACTTCATGGCGGGCAATCTCACCGGCCAGGTCCGCAACATCGCCCTGGTGGCGACCGCCGTCGCCAAGGGCGACCTCTCACAGAAGATCACGGTCGACGCCCGCGGCGAGATCCTGGAGCTGAAGAACACCATCAACACGATGGTCGACCAGCTCTCCGCCTTCGCCGACGAGGTCACCCGCGTCGCCCGCGAGGTCGGCACCGAGGGACGCCTCGGCGGCCAGGCGCAGGTGCGGGGCGTGTCCGGCACCTGGAAGGACCTCACCGACAACGTCAACGTGATGGCGTCGAACCTGACCGGTCAGGTCCGCTCCATCGCCCAGGTGGCCACCGCCGTGGCCCGGGGCGACCTGTCGCAGAGGATCACGGTCGAGGCGGCGGGTGAGGTCGCCGCGCTGGCCGAGGTCATCAACACGATGGTCGACACGCTGTCGGCCTTCGCCGACGAGGTCACCCGCGTCGCCCGCGAGGTCGGCACCGAGGGACGGCTCGGCGGCCAGGCGCACGTACCGCACGTGGCGGGCACCTGGAAGGACCTCACCGACAACGTCAACTCCATGGCCAACAACCTCACCGGCCAGGTGCGCAACATCGCGCTGGTGACGACCGCCGTGGCCCGGGGCGACCTGTCGAAGAAGATCGACGTCGACGCGCGCGGCGAGATCCTGGAGCTGAAGACGACCATCAACACGATGGTCGACCAGCTCTCCGCCTTCGCCGACGAGGTCACCCGCGTCGCCCGCGAGGTCGGCACGGAGGGACGCCTCGGCGGCCAGGCCGAGGTGGAGGGCGTGTCCGGTACCTGGAAGCGGCTGACGGAGAACGTCAACGAGCTGGCCGGCAACCTCACCCGGCAGGTCCGGGCCATCGCGGAGGTCACCAGCGCCGTCGCCGAGGGCGACCTGACGCGCTCGATCAACGTGGAGGCCTCCGGTGAGGTCGCCGAGCTCAAGGACAACATCAACTCGATGGTGGAGTCCCTGCGCGAGACCACCCGGGCCAACCAGGAGCAGGACTGGCTGAAGTCCAACCTCGCCCGTGTCTCGGGCCTGATGCAGGGCCACCGGGACCTGCCCGTGGTGGCCGAGCTCATCATGGACGAGCTGGTGCCGCTGGTGTCGGCCCAGTACGGGGCGTTCTACCTGGCCGAGGAGGGCATGGACGGGCCCGAGCTGCGTCTCGTCGGCTCCTACGGCTATCCGGACGGCGACCGGCCGGTCCGCATCCCCTTCGGCCGCACCCTGGTCGGCCAGGCGGCGCGCAGCCGGCGCGCCATCACGGTGGACGAGCTGCCGCCGGACTACGTGACCATCTCCTCCGGGCTCGGGGAGGTCGTGCCGACCGCGCTGGTGCTCCTGCCGATCGTGGTCGAGGGCCAGGTCCTGGGTGTGATCGAGCTGGCGTCGGTGACCCGGTTCACGCACATCCACCGGGACTTCCTGGAGCAGGTGATGGAGACCATCGGGGTCAACGTCAACACCATCGTGGCCAACGCCCGCACCGACGAGCTGCTGACCGAGTCGCAGCGCCTGACGGCCGAACTCCAGGAGCGCTCCGCCGAGCTGCAGGTGCAGCAGGAGGAACTCCAGCGCTCCAACACGGAGCTGGAGGAGAAGGCCTCGCTGCTGGCCGCGCAGAACCGCGACATCGAGGCGAAGAACCTCCAGATCGAGCAGGCCCGGCAGGAACTGGAGGCGCGGGCCCAGCAGTTGTCGCTGGCCTCGAAGTACAAGTCGGAGTTCCTGGCCAACATGAGCCACGAACTGCGCACCCCGCTGAACAGCCTGCTGATCCTGGCCCAGCTGCTCGCCCAGAACCCCTCGCGCAACCTCACCCCCAAGCAGGTGGAGTACGCGCAGATCATCCACTCGGCGGGCTCGGACCTGCTCCAGCTGATCAACGACATCCTCGACCTGTCCAAGGTCGAGGCCGGAAAGATGGACGTCAGCCCGGAGCGGGTCGCGCTGCGCCAGCTCATCGAGTACGTCGAGGCCACCTTCCGGCCGATGACGATGCAGAAGAGCCTGGACTTCACGGTGACCACGGCCCCCGGCGCTCCCGCGGACCTGCTCACCGACGACTCCCGGCTGCGCCAGGTGCTGCGCAACCTGCTGTCCAACGCGGTGAAGTTCACCGAGCGCGGCGGTGTGGAGCTGCACATCGAGCCCGCGGCGGACGAGGAGGTGCCCGAGAGCGTCGTGCGCGGCGGCGCGGTGGTGGCCTTCCGCGTGAAGGACACCGGCATCGGCATCCCGGAGCAGCACCTGGAGACGATCTTCGGCGCCTTCCAGCAGGCCGACGGCACCACGAGCCGCAAGTACGGGGGCACCGGCCTCGGTCTGTCGATCACCCGGGAGATCGCGCAGCTGCTCGGCGGCGCGGTCACCGTGGACAGCACCCCGGGGACGGGCAGCACCTTCACGCTGTACCTGCCGGTGGCCCGGCCGGACTTCGAGGAGTTGGGACGCGGCCGCCTCCCCGGCCGGGAGACCGCCTCGACGATCCCGGACGCGCCGGCCCGCACCGCCCCGGCGATCGAGGCCCCGGCCGGAGGCGGCGGGCGTGCGCGGCGGTTGCTCGTGGTCGAGGAGCGGCCCCGTGGGCTGCTGACCCTGGTCGCGGAGAGCGTGGTCCAGGACGTCACGCAGGGCCGGGCCGGCAGCGCCTCGCGGCCCTCGGTCGACATCATCACCGCGGTCGGCGGCCAGGAGGCGGCCGGCGCCCTGGCGGCCGAGCCGTGCCACTGCGTCGTACTGGACCTGAGCGTGGCGGAGGGCGAGGCCAGCCGGTTCCTGGAGGCGATGCAGGGCGACTCGGCGCTGGCGAGCGTGCCGGTGCTGGTGCACAGCGGTCACCGCGCGGACGCGGACGCGGAGGCGTCGCTGCGGGAGCGCTCAGCGGGCACGGCGCTGGAGTTCCTCTCCAGTCTGGACGAGCTGCGCGAGCGCATCACCCTGCACCTGTCCGCGGAGGAGCCCGGGGACGTGCTGTCCCTGGTGCGCCCGGAGGAGACGCAGCGGCCCGCCCCGCACCCGGTGGTGGACGACTCGCTGTCCGGCCGCACGGTGCTCGTCGTCGACGACGACGCGCGCAATCTCTTCGCCCTGAGCGGGATCCTGGAGCTGCACGGGTTCCGGGTCCTGCACGCGGAGAACGGCCGCAAGGGCATCGAGACGCTGGTGAACAACACGGACGTGGCACTGGTGCTGATGGACGTGATGATGCCGGAGATGGACGGCTACGCCGCCACCGCCGAGATCCGCACGATGCCCCAGTACGCCGAGCTGCCCATCATCGCCGTGACCGCCAAGGCCATGCCCGGGGACCGGGAGAAGAGCATCGCCTCGGGCGCCACCGACTACGTCACCAAGCCCGTCGACGCGCAGGACCTGATCGCCTGCGTGCGACGCTGGATGCCGGCATGAACCGTGCGAGAACGACGGCGCGCCCGGTCCCGCCCACCGGCGGGACGGGGCACCGGCCGCCCCTCCCCTTCCGCGCCCCAGGGCACCACCGCCGCCGAGGAGCATTCGCACCGTGAGCATCACCGAGCATCCGGGCGAGCCGCACCGCGGTGAGCCGCGGCTCGACCCCTCCGTCCCGTCGCCGCCGTCCGCGCCGGTCCCCTCCGCCCCGGCGGGGCCCGCCGGCGTGGCCGCCGCCTCCCCGGTGGGCAGGCTCGCGGCCACCGTGGACCGGCTCAGCCGCGAGGTGCGGGCGGCGCAGGCGGAGGCCGAGGGGCGTGCCCTGATCGAACTCGCCAAGGGCATCCTCGTCGAGCGTCTCCAGTGCGGTCCCTCGCAGGCCGCCCGCCAGCTCGCTGAACTGGCCGAGCAGGCCGGGACGACCCAGCTGGAGTTCGCGGTCGAAGTCATCAATCAGGCGGCCCGGGACCGGATGTCGGAGGTGACGGACGCCTTCCTGGCCGCCACCCGGGCGGTCGCCGAGGCCCGCGCCGAGGCGGAGTCCGAGTCCGCCGCGGTGCGGCTGCGCGCGGCCGAGAGCGGGGCGCTCGCGGCGGACGACACGCAGGCCGTCGCCGCGTCCCTGCTGGAGCAGGCGCTGCGTCCGCTCGGCGCGACGGCGGTGGCCATCTGGGCGGCGGGCGCCGACGGTTCGCTCACCCTGGCGGGCAGCGCCGGCTTCTCCCCGGCCGAGGCGGCACGCTGGCACTACGTCCCGCCGGACGTGGCGACGGTGGCCCGGTGCGGTCTCACCGAACGCGACGGCCTGTGGATCACGTCGCTCGCCGAGACGGGCCTGCCCAGTGTGGGCCGCCACCACCACCCCGAGGGCGGCCGGGCGGCCGTGCCCGCGGGCACCGGGGGGCGGGTGCACGGCGTGCTGGAGATCGCGTGGCCCGCACCGCTGCCCGAGCAGCCGCCGCAGATCGTGCGTCAGGTGGAGGCCCTGGCCGAGCTGTGCGCCCACACGCTGGAGACGTACACGATGCCCGGCGGCGCGGCCCGCGAGCCGCGGGTACTGCCGGACGCCGCGGAGCTGATGGACCTCGCCGACGGCCTGCACGACCCGGCGCTGGTCCTGGTGCCGCACCTGGACGGCTCCGGCAACCTGGTCGACTTCCGCATCCAGCACGTCAACGGCCGGTTCCTCGACCCGGCCGGCCGGCCGCGCGCGATGGTCAACGGCTCCCTGCTGCTGGAGGCCTACCCGATGGCCGCCGGGCAGAGCGAGCTCTTCCAGCGGATCGAGCGGGTGTACGCCACCGGCGAGCCCTTCCGGGCCCGGCGCATGAACCTGACCGCGCTGGTCGACCAGGTTCCGCTGTCGGCGGTCGCGGACATCAGCGTGAGCCGGCACGGCTCGAGCGTGCTGTTCATCTGGCGCATCGAGGACGAGGCGGCCCGCCTGGCGAGCCTGCTCCAGCACGCCCAGCGGCTGGGCCGGATCGGCGGCTTCGAGGAGAACCTGCTCACCGGCGACATCACCTGGAACGAGCAGCTTTTCGACCTGTACGGGCGCCCCACGTCGGCCGCTCCGGTACGGCTGGAGGAGCTGCCCGCGCACGCCCACCCGGACGACGGCGTCACCATCCGCCGGTTCCTGCGGACCCTGCTGCACCATCGCCGGCCGGCCTCGGCGGCGTTCCGGCTCCAGCGGCCGGACGGGGTCACCCGGCACATCCGGCTGGTCGCCGAGCCGGTCCTGGACAGCGACGACCGGCTGCTCACCGTGCGCGGCGCCTACCAGGACATCTCGGCCCAGCACTGGACCGAGGTGGCCCTGGCCGCCACCCGCGACCAGCTCGCGCACACCGAACAGCACGCCAGCGAACGCGACCGGCTGGCCCTTCAGTTGCAGCACGCCATCATGCCGCCCACCCATGCCCCGCTCCAGGTGCCCGACCTCTCCGTGGCCGTCCGTTACCGTCCGGCCGAGGCCGAGCAGCTGGTGGGCGGCGACTGGTACGACGCCGTGGTGCTGCCGACGGGGCGGGTGCTGCTGTGCGTCGGGGACGTCGCGGGCCACGGCATCGAGGCGGCGACCAGCATGGTGGTCCTGCGCAACGCGCTGCGCGGCCTGGCCGTCACCGGCGCCGGACCCGGTCAGCTGCTGTCCTGGCTGAACATCGTCGCCCACCACCTGACGGGCGCGGTCACCGCCACCGCCGTGTGCGGCCTGTACGACCCCGACCGCAACACCCTCAGGTGGGCCCGGGCCGGCCATCTGCCGCCGGTGCTGGTGCGGGACAGCAAAGCCGCCCCCCTGCCGCTGGTCGGCGGCATGCTGCTCGGGGCGGTGCCGGAGGCGTCGTACGAGGAGGCCGAGCTGCAACTGGCCGACGGGGACACGCTGCTGATGTACACGGACGGCCTGATCGAGCGGCGCGACCGCTCCGTGGAGGAGTCCCTGACACATCTGCTGTCCACCGCCTCCACGGCACCGAGCACGCTCGACCAGCAGTTGGACCGGCTGCTCACCTACAGCCGGTCGGACACGGACGACGACACCTGCATCATCGGCATCCGGGTCGGCTGAGGCGGCGGTGCGCGGACGTGGCGGGAGGCGCCGGAGCTGGGGCGAGGCATGACACGGGGATTCGGGGGTACGCGCGGCTGCGCGGTGAGACTCGGCCGACACGTGAGGAGCGCGGCATGGAACACGACGACGGGCTGCGCGGCCCGGCGCCACGGAAGCGTCGGCGCAGGCCGGAGCCCATGAGAGCGTGATCCTTCCCGCGCCCGGAGCGGCGTGCGCCGAACCCGCCCCTGGGGTGACCAGCCCCGGCCGTCAGCACCTGTTGGAGGTACTCGTGCCCATAGCCCAGAACCCTCTGTCCGTCGAGGTGACCCTGCCCCGTGAGGACGTCGCCCTGCTCAAGGTGGAGGGGTACTTGGACGTCGACACCGCGACCGAGTTCCAGCATCACCTGGCGAACCAGCTCCACCACGGCCGGCAGCACTTCCTGCTCGACCTGTCGGAGGTCCCGTTCATGGACTCCTCCGGCATGAACATCATCCTGCGCGTCTACCAGGAGGCCCGGGAACTGCCCGGGAGCGTCCACATCATCTCCCCCACGTCCGCCGTGCGCCGCATCCTGGACCTGACGGGGGTGAGCATCACCGTTCCGATCTCGGAGAGCGTCGAGGAGGCCCTGGCGCGCGTCGACGGATCGGCGGCGGGTCGGGAGGGGTCCCCGGAGGAGAGCTGAAAGGGCCGAGCACGCGGAGAGCCACCACGTCCCAGTGCCGGGCCGGTGGGCGCAGCGCGGCCTTCACGGGCCGCCCGCCACCGGCCGTCGCGCTGTTCGCCCGGCCGCCGCGGTGTCCGCGCGGGCTGTCACGGCCCGTGTCGCCACCGGTGCGGGACACGGTGTCGCACGAGGTCGACGCGTCGTTAGAGTGGTCGCCCGGCAAGGGTCACATCACCGTCTCGTTGCCTGAAGCGGGCTCGGTGCGACGCAACGATGATGAGGAGTAAGCAGGTGCCGGAGCACGAAGCGGGCGGGGCGCTCGACACGCCGACGCGCGAGATCAGCGACTTCCTGCGGCGCCGCCGTGAGCAGATCGCCCAGCGATGGGCCGACGAGCCGATGTTCCGGACGGTGTTCACCGTCTCGCGGGACGAGGCGGTGGAGGCGGGCAAGGCGGTCGTCGACGCGCTGGCCCAGGTCGCCGACGCGCAGCGGGTCGAGGACCCGGACGCCGCCGGGTTCACCACGGTGCGCGAGCAGCTGGCGCGCATGGGCGCGGCCCGTTCGCGGGCGGGGCTGTCCACCACGCAGGTGTCGAGCGAGCTGGCGGCCCTGTGGCCGCCGGTGGAGAACCTCCTGGTCTCCGACATGGACGGGGCGCGACCGGAATGGCTGCGGGAGTGCTCGACCACGCTGAGCGTGCTGATGGGCACGCTGCGCCTGGTGGCGATGCAGACGGCGCTGAGCGAGGGGCAGGCGCTCATCGACCGGCAGCGCCTGCAGCTGCTGGAGGTGGCGACCCCGGTGATCAAGCTGTGGGACGGCATCGTGGCGGTCCCGCTGATCGGGACGCTGGACAGCGCGCGCAGCCAAGTGGTGATGGAGACGCTCCTGAACGCCGTGGTCGAGCAGCACGCCCGGTTCGCCATCCTCGACATCACCGGGGTTCCGACCGTGGACTCGCTGGTCGCCCAGCACCTGATGAAGACGGTCGCGGCGGCACGGCTGATGGGCGCGGAGTGCGTCGTCTCCGGCATCCGTCCGGCGATCGCGCAGACCATCGTCCACCTCGGCCTGGACCTCGGCTCGGTACTCACCCGGGCGAGCCTGGCCGACGCGCTCGGATACTGCCTGCACGAACTGGGGGCCGACATCGTCAACGCCACGCCCACGGGTGCGGGTCTGCGGTGAGCGAGGGGTACTCCCGCCCCGTCGCGGGACACGTTCCGGTGCTCCGGCTCGGCGACCTGTTGCTGGTCACGCTCCAGGGGGACCTGCACGACAGCACGGCGCAGCAGCTTCAGCAGGACATCGCCGAGAGCATCACCGCGAGCCGGGTGACCGGGGTGGTCATCGACATCTCCGGCGTGGAGATCGTCGACTCGTTCCTCGGGCGGGTTCTGGCAGAGATCGCGGCGCAGGCCGAGCTGCTGGCCGCGCGGACCGTCGTGGCCGGCATGCGCCCGGCGGTCGCCATCACCCTGGTGGAGCTGGGGCTGACGCTGCCCGGGCTGCGTACGGCGCTGACCACCGAGGCGGCCATGGAGCTCCTCGCGCAGCCGATCGTGTCCTCCCGCTCCGGCGGCATGCGCCGGGAGAGTCCGTGATGCACACTGCCGCGGGCGTGGACGCCTGCCTGCCCATCCGGTCGGACATGGATCTGGTGTGGGTGCGTCAGCATGTGCGGCAGGCCGCCGCCCGGCTCGGTTTCGGCCTGGTGGACCAGACGAAGCTGGTCACCGCCGCCAGCGAGCTGGCCCGTAACACCCTGGTGCACGGCGGGGGCGGCCGGATGGAGGCGGCGCACGTCACCAGCGGCGGCGTCAGCGGGCTGCGGCTGACCTTCAGCGACGACGGGCCGGGCATCGCCGATCTCGAGCGGGCGCTGAGCGACGGCTACACCTCCGGCGACGGGCTGGGGATGGGGCTGGGCGGGGCCCGGCGCCTGGTGCACGACTTCCGGGTCGAGAGCGCTCCGGGGGCGGGCACCACGGTGCGGGTCACCTCGTGGGTGGGCAGGCCGCCGCGACCGCGCGAGGAGGTGTGATGCCGCGCGTCTGGGACGTGCCGGTCCGGGACTCGACCCGCGTGCGGGACGTCCGGGTGGCGGCGGAGGACGCGGCCGCGCTGGCCGGGTTCGACGAGCGGCGCACCGCGGCCGCCGCGCTGGTGGCGACCGAGCTCGCCACCAATCTCCTCAAGCACGCGCAGGGCGGCCAGGTGCTCATCGAGGTCGTGGACCCGCCCGCCCTGCCAGAGGGCCGCGTGGCGCGTGCCGTGCAGATCGCGGCGCTCGACCACGGGCCGGGGATCACCGATCTCCCGGCCGCGCTGCGGGACGGGTTCACCACGACCGGCTCGCTGGGCGCCGGCCTCGGCACGTGCCGGCGCCTCGCCGACGACTTCGGCCTGCACAGCGTGCCCGGCCGGGGGACGGTGGCGGTGGCCCGGGTGGTCACGGGTGAGGCGGACGGCCCGGAGAGGGGTGCGGCGGGGCTGCTCCCGGTACGCGCCGGTGGGGTCAACGTCCCCTACTGCAGGGCGGACCACTCGGGCGACGCCTGGGGCTGGGTGCGGGCCGGCGACCGGCTGACGCTGCTGCTGGCCGACGGTCTCGGCCACGGTCCCGAGGCGGCACGCGCCTCGGGCGCGGCCGTCGAGGCGGTGCGCCGCTGGGCGCATCTCGCGCCCGCGGAGTCGCTGCCGCGGCTGCACGAGGCGCTGTCCGGCACCCGGGGCGCGGCCGTGGCGGTGGCCCAGGTCGACACCCGGGCGGGCCGACTGAGGTTCGCCGGCATAGGCAACGTGGGCGCCCGGCTGCGGGTGGGTGACACGTGGCGTGCGCTGCTGTCCAGGCCCGGCATCGTCGGCGCCCACCGGCCGGCCAGGATCCGGGAGGACGACGTCGCCTGGTCGGCGGAGAGCCTGCTGATCCTGCACACCGACGGTCTGCCCAGCCGCTGGACCCCGCCGTCGGGGGTGGATCTGTCGGCGGTCGACCCGGCGGTGACGGCCGCCGTGACGATACGCGACGCGAGCAGTTCCGCGAGCCCCGTGCGGGACGACACCGCCGTCGCCGTACTGTCCCCCACCCCGCCGGACCGCCGATGACCAGAACCTGGCAGATCACCACCGTCTCCGACGCGGCACGCGCCCGGATCGCCGTGGCGCGGCTGGCCGCTGAGTACGGCGTGCCGACCGTGGACCGCGCCCGACTGGCCGCCGCGCTCAGCGGCCGGCTGCGACAGTGCCTCACCAAGGGCGGCACCTGGCTGCTGACCCTGGAGGTGCCGCGTTCCCGCGGCGCGGACGGGCGGTTGTACGCCGTGGTGACGCCGTCGCCGGGTTCGGGCGCCGACGGGGAGACGCCGTGGGAGGTGACGGTCGTCTGCCCGGAGCCGGGCCGGTCGCCCGACGGCGACCCGGTGACGGAAGATCCGGCCGATCTGTCCGAGGGGCTGCTGGGCGCCGACGAGGACACGGCCGTGGTGCTGGACAAGCTCGCCGAGCAGGAGGAACTGGTCGCCTTCCACCGGGAGGAGCTGCACCAGACCAACCAGGGCGTCCTGGCTCTGCACGCCGAGCTGGACGCGGCGGGACGGGCCCAGCGGGAGGCGTTCGCCGCCGAGCGCAGGGCGCGCAACGAGGCGGAGAACGCCCGTCGCCGGCTGACGTTCCTGGCGGACGCGAGCGCCGTGCTGAACGCGTCGCTGAACCACGACGAGATCGTGCGCCGGCTGGCGGAACTGCTGGTGCCGCGGTACGCCTTCAGCGTCGACGTGTGGCTGTTCGACAACGACGGGGAAGCGCACCTGGACGCCCAACGGCGCGCGTCGCGTCCGGCGGCGGCCGTCCGCGCCGCCCGCACCGGGCGCCCGCAGTACGCGGCCGACCGTCCCGGCGGTCTGCCCGGGGTCGACGACCAGCCGCCGTCCGCGCTGGATCCCGCCCGGCCGCTGCTGTGCATCCCGCTGCTGACGCGCCGGGCGCCGCTGGGTGTGCTGACCCTGTCGCCGCCCGGCGACCGCTGGGACCCGGACGACGCCGTGATGTTGATCGAGCTGGCCCGACGGGCGGGCATCGCCATCGACAACGCCCGTCGCTTCGAGCACAACCGGGACATCGCCGAGACCCTCCAGCGCGCCCTGCTGACGGACCTCCCTGCCATCGGCGGTCTGAGTCTGGCCGCGCGCTACCTGCCGGCCACGCACGGACTGAACATCGGCGGTGACTGGTACGACGCCTTCCGCCAGCCGGACGGCGGCCTGATCACGGTCGTCGGTGACGTGACCGGGCACGGACTGCACGCGGCCGTGATGATGAGCCAGTTGCGCACCGCGCTGCGCGCCTACGCCGTCGACGGCGGCAGCCCGGGCCTGCTGCTGACGCGGCTGCACAACTTCCTGCACCACCTCCAGCCGGACCTGTACGCCACGGCCGTCATCGCCCGCTTCCACCCGGACGAGCCCACCCTGACCTGGGCCGCCGCGGGCCATCCGCCGCCGGTGCTGCGGCTGCCCGACGGGCGGGTGCGCATCCTGGACGCGAAGCCGGGTGCGATGCTGGGCATCCCCCTGAAGCAGCGGATCGCCGACCACACGGAGCGGCTGGCGCCCGGGGCGACGCTGGCCCTGTACACGGACGGGCTGGTGGAGCGCCGGGCCCAGGGCATAGACCCGGGCATCGGGCGGCTGGCCGCGGCGCTCGGCTCGTTCGGTTCGGCGGAGCTGGACACGGACCTGGCGGGCTCGGCGGACGGCATCCTGAAGCCGCTGCTGAGCGATTCCGAGCGGGACGACGACGTCTGCCTGCTGCTGTGCCACTTCCGCGGGAAACGGTGACCACATCGGGGCCCTCCCCCGTTGCCGGGCGGTGACCACCGGGTTCCCGATGCGCTGCGGCACCGGTGCGGGCATCGTGGTGCTGAAGGTGTCCGCCCGCCCGCCGGGCCCGGCACGTTCACCGGGCCGCCGGCGGGAGATCGAGCCGCGAGGGATCAAGGGGGGTGCGAAGCGGCGATCCAGGGGCACGCGGAAGGCGTTGGCGTTCGAGGCGGTCCCCGCCTGGAGCCACAGGAAAGGGATGAACACCGTGACACGACCCAGGATCCTGGTGGTCGGTGCAGGCTTCGCCGGTGTGGAGTGCGTCCGCCGCCTGGAGCGCAAGCTCTCCCCGAACGAAGCCGACGTCACCCTGGTGACGCCGTCCGCCTACCAGCTCTATCTGCCGCTGCTCCCCCAGGTCGCCTCCGGCGTGCTGACGCCTCAGTCGATCGCCCTCTCGCTGCGCCGCAGCCGGAAGTACCGCACCCGGATCATCCCCGGCGGGGCCATCGGGGTGGACCTGAGGGCCAAGGTCTGCGTCATCCGCACCATCACCGGCCGGATCGTGGACCAGCCGTACGACTACATCGTGCTGGCGCCCGGGAGCATCACCCGCACCTTCGACATCCCCGGGCTGACCGACCACGCGTTCGGGATGAAGACGCTGGCCGAGGCCGCCTACGTCCGTGACCACGTCATCTCCCAGCTCGACCTCGCCGACGCCAGCCAGGACCCCGCCGAGCGTGCCTCGCGCCTCCAGTTCGTGGTCGTCGGCGGCGGCTACGCGGGCACCGAGACCGCAGCCTGCCTGCAACGGCTGACGCACGCGGCCGTCAAGCGCTACCCGCGCCTCGACCCGGCGCTCATCAAGTGGCACCTGATCGACATCGCGCCCAAGCTCATGCCCGAGCTGGGCGAGAAGCTCGGGCGCAGTGCCCAGGAGATCCTGACCAGGCGCGGCATCGACATCTCCCTGGGTGTCTCCGTGGAGAAGGTGGCTCCCGAGGAGGTCACGTTCACCGACGGCCGGGTGATCCCGACGCACACCCTGATCTGGACCGCGGGTGTGGTCGCGAGCCCGCTGATCGCCACGCTCGGCGCGGAGACCGTCCGGGGCCGGCTCGCGGTCACCGAGAACATGTGCCTGCCCGGTCATGACGGGGTGTTCGCCCTCGGTGACGCCGCCGCGGTGCCCGACCCGGTCAAGGGCGAGGGCTCCGTGTGCCCGCCGACCGCCCAGCATGCGACACGGCAGGCCAAGCGGGTCGCCGACAACGTCATCGCCACCCTGCGCAACCAGCCGATGCGGCCCTACACCCACAAGGACCTCGGACTCGTCGTCGACCTGGGCGGCCGGGACGCGGTCTCCAAGCCGCTCGGAGTGGAGCTGCGGGGCCTGCCCGCCCAGGTGGTGGCCCGCGGATACCACTGGTCGGCGCTGCGCACCAATGTCGCCAAGACCCGGGTGATGACCAACTGGCTGCTGAACGCGGTCGCCGGCGACGACTTCGTCCGCACCGGCCTGCAGGCCCGCAAGTCGGTCAGGCTGAAGGACCTGGAGCACACGGGCCTCTACATGACGCCGGAGCAGGTCCGGGCGCACGTGGCGCAGACGGGCCGGTTGCCGGGGTGACCGGGGTCCGGGCGGCAGGAGCGGGCGCCGGTCCGCCGTGCGGGCACCCGGCCGGCCGCGTGATCCTGTGCACCGGGCCGGCCGCGGCACGTTGCGGGGCGCGGCGGGACAGCGGCATGGCGGGAGAGAGCGCGCCGGCGTGAAGGCGGCGGGATCCTCGGCTCCGGTCCGGTCGGCGGAGTTTTTGGCCGGGACACGGCTGCGGGACCGTCTCGCGGCGTCCGACCCGGGGCTGCTGCGGCTGACCGCCGGCCTGCGCACGGTCGGCGCCATCGCCCTCACGCTGGCGGTGCTCGCCCTCGCGGGGTTCGCCGTCACCGATCTGGTGGCCGGCGCGATGGCCGCGATGGTCGCCACCTTCGCCATCCGCGAGAAGCAGCGCGGTGCCCAGGCGGTCACGCTGGCCCTGGGCCTGCCGGTGGCGCTCGCCTCGGTGGCGCTGGGCGCGGTGCTCAGCACCCGTGTCGTCGTCGGTGACGCCTTCTTCGTCGTGCTGATCTTCTGCGCGGTCTATGGTCGCCGGTTCGGCGACCGCGGGACCGCCCTCGGGCTGATCGGCTTCCAGACCTACTTCCTGTCCCTGTTCGTGGGCGTCTCCGCCGCCGAGCTGCCCCGGCTGTGCGCGGCCGTCGCCGTGGCGTTCGGATGCAGTGCCCTGGTGCGGTTCGCCGTCGTGCCGGTGACGCCCGCGGGTGTGCTCGGTCGGTTGCGGGAGGCCTTCCGGGCTCGGCTCGCCCAACTGGTGTCGGCGCAGCTGGCCCTGCTGGACGCCGGCCCGGAGGAGGTCGACAGGGCGCTGGAGGAGGTCCGCGCGGGTACCGCCCGGCTGCACGAGACGGCGCTGATGATCCAGGGGCGGCTGGAGGAGGGGACCCCCGGTGAGTCGGCGGCCCGGCTGGTGCAGCGCCGGATCGCGGATGCCGAGATCACCGCGGAGCGGCTGGGCCTGCTGCTGCTGTCCGCGCGAAGCGCCGAGCGGGCGGACACGCTGACGCTGCACCTGCCGGGCGCTCCCGCCCCGTCGGTCGGCCGGCTGCCCGGTCCGCCGGAGTCCGCGACCGCGCTGCGCCGCGATCTGCTGGCCCTGCGCGTGCTCGTGCTGCGGGCGGGGAGCGAGGTGTCGGGGACCGCGCTGGCCCATGTGCGCAACCGGCTGCTCGCCTACCGGGACGACGAGAACCTGCCGCCGGGGTCACCGGCCGTCAGGGACGTGTTCCGGGCCGTCGGTGAGGCGGCCCGCGCGGTGATGGGGCTGCGGATCGCGCTGGACGGCCCGCAGGACGAGTCGGACGACACGCCGTCCACCGCCCGGTCCCGTGAGGAACTGGACGCCGAGGACGCCGCCATCGACGCCGGTGAGGAGACCGAGCCGGCCGACCGGGCGAAGGGCCTGCAGCGGCCCACCACGCGCGCGGCCGTCCAGGTGGCCGTCGGTTCGTCGCTGGCCGTCGTGGGAGGCGAGCTGCTGTCCACGAACCGCTGGTACTGGGCGGTGCTGACCTGCTGGATCGTCTTCCTCAACACGGCCTCCACCGGAGAGATCCTGGTCAAGGGCTACCGGCGGCTGCTGGGCACGGTGTTCGGCGTCGTCGCCGGGATCGTGCTGGCCGCGCTCGTGGGCCGGCACACCTGGACGGCGTTCGCGCTGGTCCTGGTGCTGATCTTCGCGATGTTCTACACCGCGCCGCTGTCGTACACACTGATGTCGTTCTTCGTGACCGCGATGCTGGGCCTGCTGTACACCCTGCTGCACACCTACAGCTGGGAGGTACTGGTGCTGCGGGTGGAGGAGACGGCGCTGGGTGCGGCCTGCGGGGTGGTGGCGGCGGCCCTGGTGCTGCCGGTGGACACCGACCGGCGGACCAACGAACTGCTGGGCACCGTGCTGGAGCGGCTTGCCGCGGTCACCGAGGCCGCCGCCGGTCAGCTCAGCGGCGGATCGGCGGGCGACCTGCTGGACCGGGCTCGCGAACTGGACCAGGCCCTGGGTGATCTGCGGTCCGCCACCCAGCCGCTCACCCACCCGGTCACCCCGCTGCGGGCCCGGCGTGCCACCGCGCGGTACGTCGTCGCCCTGCTGGAGACCTGTGCGTATCACGCGCGGTCGCTGGCGGCGACGGCCGAGCTGCTGCCGACGCACCCCTCGATCGCGGCGGACCCGCGGCTGCGCGGTGCGGCGGCACGCACGGTGCGCAACATCCGGGCGATCGCCGCGCGGGTCGCCGGCGAGGAGGCCGCCGGGGAGGTGGAGACGGGGCCGAGCATCTCGTCGCTGCTGGACTTCCGGACCGACGGAACGCCCCGGTACGGCAGGATCACCGACCGCGTGCTGCGGCATCTGGAGCGCCTGGACGAAGCGGTCGTGGGCCTCGCCCGCCCCCTGGGCGTGCCGGTGGCGGCGCCGGAGGGGTGAGCGCCCGTCCCGCTGACGGAACCGCTCGCCGGCGGTCGGACGCCCGCCCCGCAGTGGGGGCGGGCGTCGGTCAGAAGTCGGTGGGCAGTCCGCTGGCCTCGGCGATGCCGCGCAGTTCCTCGTTCTGGCGGTGCCGTT
Organism: Streptomyces sp. NPDC005931; assembly: GCF_042871235.1. Taxonomy (NCBI): domain Bacteria; kingdom Bacillati; phylum Actinomycetota; class Actinomycetes; order Kitasatosporales; family Streptomycetaceae; genus Streptomyces; species Streptomyces sp. NPDC005931. The sequence continues at coordinate 183,559 of NZ_JBIAIG010000013.1, read as the reverse complement.
CCCTGATGAAGTCGGCGATCTCGCCGAGGCGGGAGGGATCGGAGGCGGTGGCCGCGTCGGTGACGACACGGACGGGTCCGGTGTCGTCGACCTCCAGCTCGACCACTTCGTTGTCCATGCGGCCGGTGACGGCCGTGGCGATGACGAGGGCTGCCTCGTCACGGATCTCCTGGGGCAGCTCGTCGTCCCCGCCGTCCAGGGCGAGGTCGAGACCGGACAGACGATGCTCTTCGATCGCCTGGAGGACCGGCTCCACCACGCGGAGCAGGAGCCGGTAGTCCTCGGTGTCCATCCGGATGCGCAGGAGGTCGAGGTAGACGTCCACGGGCCGGCCGTCCGGCGGGATCTCGGATTCGCTCATTGGCCCCGTGTTCCCCGGATGCGGGCCGTCAATGCGAACCGTCGATGCGCGCCGTCCATGCGCGGGCGGGTCGGCCGGGCCGCGGGTCAGACGCGGCGCCAGCGTGCCATGGCGAACGAGAAGACGCCGAAGAGCACCAGGCCCGTGGCCACGCAGACCAGCAGCCACGGTCCGAGCGGGGTGTCGGCGAAGCTGCGGAGGGTGTCGTCGAGACCCTTCGCCTCGTCGGGCCGGTAGTCGACCGCGGCGCGTACCGCGAAGGCTCCCGCCGCGACGAACACCAGACCGCGGGCCGTACCGCCGCCGACACCGGTCACGTCGACCAGCCGGCGGGTCCGGCGGCTCAGCTCACCGAGTTTGAGCTTGTCGTGGTAGGAGCGGCGGATCGATTGGACCGCGATCCAGACACCGACGACGATCACGACGGCTCCGGCCAGGCCCACCAGCCACTGCCCCGCGGGCACCTCCATGGCCCTGGCCGTGACGTCCCGGGACTGCTGATCGCTGGAACCGCCGCTGTTGTCACGGCCCACGGCGAAGGCCAGCACGGAGTAGGCGACGAAGGTGTAGAAGACGCACCGCGCGAGCGACAGAAGCCGTTTGCGCGCGGAGCGGCCGTCCTTGCCGTCGGCCCCGAACAGCGCCTGGGACAGCCGCCACAGGGCCATCCCGGCGAGCCCGATGCCCAGTGCCCACAGCAGGATCGCGCCGAACGGCTTGTCCGCCAGTTCCGCCAGGGCTCCGCCGCGGTCCGCCTGGCGCTCGCCGTCGCCGAAGGCGATCTGCAGCGCGAGCACGCCGACCAGTAGGTAGATCACACCCCGGGCGGCCAGTCCCGCCCTGGCGGCCCCCTCGGTCACCGACCCGTTGGCCGCTCTCCGGGCACCTGCCCGGCCCCGCAACGCCATCGCACGTGTGTTCATATGTCAACCTCCCGGACTCCGCATGCCCCGGCTTCCCCCCGGCACACCCGGCGCACGGAGCGGGGGGAGGAGCGCGACACGGCACCTGGGGGGCGTACGGGCACGTCGAGGGCCCCGCCCTCCACGGGCGGGGCCCTCGACGGGACGGCGGGGCTCAGTCGATCAGGGACGCCGGGCGGCACACGGCCGCGGGCGCCGTCGCCGGCCACCGGCGGGCGCTCCCCAGGGCCCGGCCCCCGTCGCGCATGCCGGTCGCGGCGCATTGGGTGCGGGCCGGGCCGCGCAGCCGATGGTGCGGGGCCCCGGGGACCGGAGGCGGTGCCGGCCGGCGCCGTCGGCCCCAGGGTCTCGTACTCGTCGACGAGCCGGCGGCAGCACGGTGGGTAGGGCTTCGGCATCCCCGGACTTCGGCGTCCCCGGGCTTCCCGCTCTCCGGTCCGGGCGGGCGGCTACGCCGTCGCCGAGTGGCCGCCGGTGCCGCGCCGGCCCGGCCGCTGCCCCATCACCTCGGCGCGCACGCGTGCGCAGCTGCGGCTGATGAGGCGGGAGACGTGCATCTGGGAGATGCCCAGCCGGTCGGCGATACGGCTCTGGGTCATGTCCTCGAAGAAACGCATGTAGAGGATGGCGCGCTCGCGTTCCGGCAGCCGCCGCAGGCCCTCCTTGGCGGACTCGCGGTCCACCACCACGTCGTAGGACGTGTCCGAGGCGCCGAGGGTGTCGGCGAGGCTGTAGCCGTCGTCGTCGGTGGAGAGTTCGGCGTCCAGGGACAGGGTGCTGAAGCTCTCCAGCGCTTCCATCCCGGCGGAGACCTCCTCCTCGGTCAGCCCGGTGTGCGCGGCGATGTCCGCCATGGACGGCTCGGGGCTGCCTGGGTTCTGGGTGAGTTCGCGCCGCGCCACCCGCACCTTGTTGCGCAGTTCCTGCACCCGGCGGGGCACCCGCAGGGCCCACATCCGGTCACGGAAGTGCCGCTTGACCTCGCCGGTGATGGTGGGCACCGCGTAGCTCTCGAAGGCCCCGCGGCTCGGGTCGAACCGGTCGATGGCCTTGACCAGGCCCAGGGCGGCGACCTGGCGCAGGTCCTCGATGGACTCACCGCGGTCGCGGAACCGGCCGGCGATGCGGTGGGCCATGGGCAGCCAGGCGGTGACGAGTTCGTCGCGGACGGCGTCCCGCTCGGGCCCGTCCTCCAGGGACGCGAGGCGGGCGAACAGGGCCGCGGTGTCGGGGGCGTCGTCGTGCCGCCGCCGGATGGCGGCGGTCGTCGTGTCGGGCGTGCCGGGACGGTGGGTGGACGAGTCTGTGAGCATGCGGTTTCGCTCCCGAACGGTGGTTTCAGGGGATCTACCGCGGGACGGTCGCCGCCGGGACCGCACGGAGGGCCCGGAGCAGCATTACCGCTCCCGCTGGCGCGCCTCCGGTCCGAAGCACGAAACTCCGACTGCCCTGGCGCCGGTGGAACAAACTCCGCTTCGTCGCCCGATTCGCCGGAAGTGCGCCGCGGCCTCAGGACAGGGGCACGACGGCGGTGATGCGCTTGCCGCCCGTGGGCAGTCCCGACACCCTTACATCGCGGGCGAGCCGGCACACGATCGGCCAGCCGTGGCCGCCCGGGCCGCGGCGTCTGCCGGTCGGTCCGGGGGGTGGCGACGGGCAGTTCGTCGCTGCGGTCGCTCACGGAGACGCGCACGCCGGGGCCGGTGACGTCGACCTGGAAGTCCGTGACCCCACCGCCGTGCAGGATCGCGTTGGTGGTCAGCTCCGAGGCGACGAGCAGGACGTCCGCGAGGGCGTCGGCGTCACACGGGGTGTGGCCGGCGCGGCAGCGTTCGGACACCGCCCGCTGCACGGCCTCGCGCACTTCGGCGGGCCGGCGCGGTGTCGACGTCCGGGGCCGGGACGCGCCCGGCGGCTCGAAGACAAGTCGGGTGGTGTGCTCCTCGCACATGCTTTTGCTCCCTGGTCGATGAGAGAGGGTGGGCGACGGACGACGGTGGGGCCTTTTGCTCCGATTTGCGCCCCGAACCCTCTTTCCGGCTCACCTCTCCGAGTACCGGCAAACCTCCCGGCACCTTTCCGGCCGCATGGCGCCCGACGTGTCATCCGAACGGCGCAGGGGGGTACGCGCAGTGCATGGCAGATGTGGTGGATTCCGACGAACTGCTGCGCCGCATGCAGCGGGCACGGGCCTGCGCGGCTCAGGAGGAACGGGTCTGGCGGGCCAAGCGCGACGAGCTCGGCCGGGCGGATTCCGAGGCGACGCGCGACGCCGAGACGCGGCGGGTGGCCTACGAGGTCGTCCTGCGGGTGCTGGACGAGATCCTCACCCCGGGCAAGCACATCACCCGGAGCTGAACGGGCGATGGTGCCGCGCCCGTGGACGCGGCACCATCGCCCCGCGAGCGCGGCATTCGGACGCGGCCGGATTGGCGTACGCGGGTGCCGGGCACCCGAGGTGCATGACAGCCGATCACAGCCGGGCACCGATTCTGGAAGCGCTGGTGGAGCATCACCGCGCGCAGCGACTGGGCTTCACTCCTCCCGGGCACAAGCAGGCCCGCGGCGCCGATCCCGCGGTGCGGGAGGTGCTCGGGGACGCGGTGTTCCTGGGCGACGTGCTGGCCTCGGGCGGGCTGGACGACCGGCTCACCCGGGGGCGGGTGCTGGAGCGGGCCCAGGAGCTCATGGCCGACGCGGTGCACGCCGACCACACCTTCTTCAGCACGTGCGGCAGCTCCCTGTCCGTCAAGGCGGCGATGCTGTCGGTCGCGGGCCCGCACGAGAAGCTGCTGATCGGGCGGGACGCCCACAAGTCGGTGGTGGCCGGGCTGATCCTGTCCGGGATCGAGCCGGTCTGGGTGGAGCCCCGCTGGGACGCCGGACTGCACCTCGCCCATCCCCCGTCGGCCGCCGAGTTCGACGCGGCCTTCGAGGCGCACCCCGAGGCGCGGGGTGCGCTGGTCACCAGTCCGACGCCCTACGGCGCGTGCGCGGACCTGCGGGCGATCGCCGACGTGTGCCACCGGCGTTCGCTGCCGCTGATCGTGGACGAGGCGTGGGGCGCGCACCTGCCCTTCCACCCCGACCTACCGTCCTGGGCCATGGACGCGGGCGCCGACATCTGCGTGACGAGCATCCACAAGATGGGCAGCGGTCTCGAGCAGGGCAGCGTCTTCCATCTGCAGGGCGACCTGGTGCCGCCGGCCGTGCTGGGGATGCGCGCGGACCTGCTGGGCACCACCAGCCCGTCGGTGCTGATCCTCGCGGGGCTGGACGGCTGGCGGCGGCAGATGGCGCTGCACGGCAAGGATCTTCTCGGCGCCACGCTCGACCTCGCGGCCGAGGTCCGGTCCGCCGTCGAGGAGATCGACGGCCTGCACGTCCACGGCCACGAGGACTTCTGCGGCCCGGAACTGGCGGACGACTTCGACCCGCTGCCCGGCATCATCGACCTCTCGGCACTCGGGATCACGGGTTACCAGGCGGCGGACTGGCTGCGCGAGCACCGCAGCATCGACGCCCATCTGGTCGACCACCGCCGCATCGGCGCCCAGATCACCCACGGCGACGACCGGGAGACGACCGGCGAACTGCTCTCGGCGCTGCGGGAACTGGCGCGGGTGGCGCCCAACCTGCCCGAGGCACCGCGCGTGGAGGTGCCGTCGCCGGGCGAGCTGCGGCTGGAGCAGGCCCTGCTGCCGCGGGACGCGTTCTTCGGCCCGGCCGAGGACGTGCCGGTGGGCGAGGCCGCCGGACGGGTGGCGGCGGAGATGATCACGCCGTATCCGCCCGGCATCCCCGCCGTCCTGCCGGGCGAGCGGCTGACCGAACCCGTGCTGCGCTACCTGCGGACGGGCCTGGCCGGGGGGATGAACCTGCCGGATCCGACGGACCCCGACCTGGAGACCGTCCGGGTGGTCGCGAGGCACGCGCAGTGACATCCGGCCAGGTGACGTGAGACGTGCCACGTGCCGGGCCTCCGATTGCGTGGAACCCGCGGAGATGGTTTATCGTTCATGCATACGTGGTGACGGGGTCGACACACGGTCCTCCGTACACCACCGCTTGCCGCCCTGGCTGGTTTCCCCCGTCCAGCCAGGGCTTTTTCATGCCTGCACGCGAGTCACCCGGCGCCCGGCGGGGCGCCGCCCGGAGGAAGTGCCGGACGCCGAGGTGCCCCGGGCCCCGGAAACGGCTGAAATGGGCGTAGGGACAGCACCGGAACACCGACCCGCATGCCCGGCGAGGAGCCCCGCGTCATGACCAAAGCGATCAAACTCCTGACCGCACTCCCCCCACCCCAGCGGCAGCGCCTGATGACGCTCGCCCGGGAGGTGTCCTTCCCCGAGGACGCCCGGATCTTCGAGGCGGGGGGCACGGCCGACCGCTTCTGGGTCATCCGTTCCGGTGCCGTCTCCCTGGACCAGCAGGTCAACACCCTGCACCGGGTGACCGTCGCCAGTCTCGGCTCCGGCGACCTGCTGGGCTGGTCGTGGCTGTTCCCGCCGCACCAGTGGGACTTCGGCGCCGTGGCCTTCAGCCCGGTGCGCGCCTACGAGTTCGACGCCGCGGCCGTGCTCCGGCTCTGCGAGGAGGATCCCGGGCTCGGCCTGACCCTGGTGCGCTGCGTCGCCGAGATCCTCGCGCACCGGCTCGAGATGACCCGGGGCAAGCTGATGGAGCAGTACGCGATGCACCGGCGCAGCGCGCTGTAGACGGCCCCGGTGGGGCGGCCCCGCCTCAGGCGCCGGCGACGAGCGAGAGACCGAGGACGATCATGGTGGCTGCCACCAGGGCGTCCAGCACCCGCCAGGCGGCCGGGCGCGCGAGGTGGCGGCTCAGCAGCCGGGCGCCGAAGCCGAGCGCGGCGAACCAGCAGACGCTGGCCAGCGCGGCACCGAGGCCGAAGGTCCAGCGCAGCGGGCCGTGGTCGGCGGCGACCGAGCCGAGCAGGAACACGGTGTCGAGGTACACGTGCGGGTTGAGCCAGGTCATCGCCAGACAGGTGAGTACGGCCCGGCGCCGTGAGCCCGCCGCGTCCCCCTCCGTCCGCAGCCCCGCCGTGCCCGGCCGGAACACCCGGCGGGCGGCCAGCGCCCCGTACCCCAGCAGGAAGGCGCCGCCGATCCAGCCGACCACCGTCAGCGCCCCCGGCCACGCCACCACCACCGCACCCACCCCGGCGACACCCAGCGTGATGAGCGCCGCGTCCGACAGGGCGCAGATGCCGACGACGGCGAGCACGGCGTCGCGGCGGACGCCCTGTCGCAGGACGAAGGCGTTCTGGGTGCCGATGGCGACGATGAGGGAGAGGCCGGTGCCGAATCCGGCGGCGGCCGTCGTGAGTGCGCTGGTCATGGCCCCGACGCTAATCAGCGGCCCTTGTGCAGTACAGCTAAGGATTCTTACGTAGCATTAGCCGATGTGATGGCAGACCTTCCACTGGAGCAGGTGCGGACCCTGCTCGCGGTGGTCGACGAGGGCACGTTCGACGCGGCGGCGGCCGCCCTGCACGTGACGCCGTCCGCGGTGAGCCAGCGGATCAAGGCGCTGGAGCAGCGCACGGGACGGGTGCTGCTGCTGCGGACCAAGCCGGTGCGGCCGACCGAGTCGGGCGAGGTGCTGGTGCGGCTAGCCCGCCAGGTGGCCCGGCTGGAACGGGACGCGTACGCCGACCTGGGACTGAGCGGGGCCGGTGAGCCGACCCGGGTGTCGGTGGCGGTGAACGCGGACTCGCTGGCGACGTGGTTCCTCCCCGGCCTCACCCGGGTTCCGCCCGAGGCACGGCTCTGCTTCGAGCTGCGCCGCGAGGACGAGTACCACACGGCGGCCCTGCTGCGGGAGGGCACGGTCATGGCGGCGGTGACCTCGTCGCCGGACGCCGTGCCGGGCTGCTCGGTGCGGCTGCTGGGCCGGATGCGCTATCTGCCCGCGGCCCGGCCGGAGTTCGCCGCACGGTATCTGACCGGGCCGCTGGAGGAGGTGCTGCCGCAGGCGCCCGTGGTGGTGTTCGACCGGCGCGACGACTTCCAGGACGGGTTCGTGCGGCGTCTCACGGGCGGGCGCGCCGAGGCGAGCGCGCGGCGGCACTACGTGCCGACGTCGGAGGGGTTCGTCGAGGCCGTGGCCGCCGGTCTGGGGTGGGGGATGGTCCCCGAGGCCCAGGCGGACCCCTTGCTGCGTACGGGCCGCCTCACCGTCTTCGCTCCGGACCGCGCGGTCGACGCACCGCTGTACTGGCAGCAGTGGAAGCTGGACTCCCCGGCGCTGGCGGCGCTGGCAGAGGCGGTGACGGCGGCGGCACAGACCCTGCGGGCCTGAGGCCGCGTCGCCCCGAGGACGGTCGTCCGGGGCGGGGCCGGTCACACGGCCCGCCCCCGTCGGTCGCTCGGCTCCAGACGGGCGGCGGCGCTGTCCAGGAGCATGTCAAGGGCGGTCGGGTAGGCGCTGGTCACCATGCGGCGGGCCAGGAGGGGGGCCGCTTCGGCGATGCGGGGATGGGTGGCGGCGGGCAGCCGGGCGTAGGTCGAGCGCCACATGTCCTCGTCGGCACGGCGCGCCGCGTCGGGCAGCGCCAGGGACGCGGCGTCGAGGGCGGCGAAGGCCAGGGTGGTGTCGATGAACGCGTGGTACAGGCGGACGGTGTCGGGCAGGGGGAAACCGGCCGTGCGCAGGACGTCCAGGACCGCCTCGTCGGCGGCCAGTTCGTTCGTCCGCCCCGAGACGCGGCTCGCGGTCAGCACCGCCGCCTGCGGGTGCGCCAGGTAGGCCGCGTGGATGCGCAGACCGATGTCCCGCAGGTCCGCGCGCCACCGGCCGGACGGCTCCCAGCCGCGCAGGGCCGTGCCGATGAGCGCGTCGCCGATGGCCAGAGTCAGGTCGTCCATGCCGCGGAAGTAGCGGTAGAGCGTGCTCGGGTCGCAGTCCAGGGCAAGGCCGAGCCGGCGGGCGGTCAGGCCCGCGCCGCCGTGTTCGCGCAGCAGGCGCAGCGCGGTCTCGACGATCAGCGTCTCGGACAGCACCCGCCCGCCCCTGGTGGGCCGGCGTCGCCGCCGCTCGTCCTCGGGCACCACACGCTTCGCCATCCACTCACCTCTGCTCCTTATGCCAACGCCATTGACCTTATGTCGGCTGGCGGCGTTGTATCCGTCCGGGGCCCCGCACATCTTTCGATTCCCGAGCGAGAAAAAGGGAGTGCTGGTCATGCGTGTACTGCTGGTGGGAGCGGGTGGGGTGGGCACCGCCGTCACCCGGATCGCGGCCCGGCGGGAGTTCCTCGACCTGATGGTGGTGGCCGACCACGACCCGGTGCGGGCCGAGGCGGCGGTCGCGGCGCTCGGCGGCGACGCCCGGTTCCGGGCCGAGCGCGTGGACGCCTCGGACGAGGCCCGGGTGGCGTCGCTGCTGGCACGGCACGGCTGCGACGTGCTGCTCAACGCCACCGACCCGCGGTTCGTGATGCCGCTGTTCCGGGCCGCGTTCGCCGCCGGTGCCGACTACGTCGACATGGCGATGTCGCTGTCCCGGCCGCACCCGGGGCGTCCGTACCAGGAGTGCGGCGTCAAGCTCGGCGACGAGCAGTTCGCGCATGCTGCCGACTGGGCGGGGGCGGGACGGCTCGCGCTGGTCGGCATGGGCGTGGAGCCCGGCCTGTCGGACGTCTTCGCCCGCCACGCCGCCGACGAGCTCTTCGACCGGATCGAGGAGATCGGCGTCCGCGACGGCGCGAACCTCACGGTGGACGGGCACGATTTCGCGCCGTCCTTCAGCATCTGGACCACCATCGAGGAGTGCCTCAACCCGCCCGTGGTCTACGAGGCCGGTCGCGGCTGGTTCACCACCGAACCCTTCAGCGAACCGGAGGTGTTCGACTTCCCGGAGGGCATCGGCCCGGTCGAGTGCGTGAACGTCGAGCACGAGGAGGTGCTACTGGTGCCCCGCTGGATCGACGCCCGCCGGGTCACCTTCAAGTACGGCCTGGGCACGGAGTTCGTCGAGACGCTGAAGACGCTGCACCGGCTGGGCCTGGACCGCACCGACCCGGTGACCGTGCCCGGTCCGCACGGGCCGGTCGCGGTCTCCCCGCGCGACGTCGTCGCCGCCTGCCTGCCCGATCCGGCCACCCTCGGCGGGCGGATGCGCGGCAGGACCTGCGCGGGCACCTGGGTGCGGGGCGACCGGGACGGGGCACCGCGCGAGGTGTACCTGTACCACGTGGTCGACAACGAGTGGTCCATGGCGGAGTACGGCTGCCAGGCCGTGGTGTGGCAGACCGCGGTCAACCCGGTCCTCGCCCTGGAACTGCTCGCCTCCGGCGCCTGGTCGGGCGCGGGTGTCCTCGGTCCCGAGGCCTTCCCCGCCCGGCCCTTCCTGGACCTGCTGACCGCCTACGGCTCGCCCTGGGGGATGCGCGAGCAGTGACCCGATCCACCCGGTTCGCTGTTTCACCCGGAATCGACAGGTGACCCGAAATGGAGTAAGGCATCCAAAGGGTGCGCATCTACTCCGATCGCAGGTGACTTCGATGGACAACTGGCGCAACCACGCGGCCTGCCGGAACGAGGACCCCGACCTGTTCTTCCCGATCGGTACCTCCGGCCCGGCCCTGCTCCAGACGGAGCAGGCCAAGGCGGTGTGCCGACGCTGCCCCGTCCGGGAGCCGTGCCTGAAGTGGGCGCTGGACACCGGGCAGTCCATCGGTGTGTGGGGCGGCACGAGCGAGACGGAACGGCGGGCGCTCAAGAGGCGCGTCGGCGCCCGGCGCGCCTCCGGTTAGGCGGCCGCTGACCTCACGGCCGGGCCGGCCGTGAGGTCAGCGGCCGGAGCGACGCAGTGGCCCCCAGGGGTTCTCCTGGCGGGCCACTTCCGTCTGTGCCTCGTCGATCACGCGGGTGTCGATCCAGCACAGCGGGTGGACGTCACGGACCAGCGGCTCGTTGTCCGGGCCGCGCCCGGCCTCGCTGCCCCCCAGCACCCAGGGCCGTACGCCGGGGCCCTTCTCGTGCGGCAGGTGCGCGTAGTCGTGCAGTCTGCGGGCCACCCACAGCTCCAGCGACCGGCCCTGCCACCAGTCCTCCACGTCGAGGGGGTTGGCGGACAGTCCCGGCATCTGGACGCCCGTGAGGTCGTCCGTGCTGGACACGTGCCGCAGATCGGTCTCCGGACCCCGCGACCATCGGACGTAGAGGCCGCGTCGGCGCCGGACCAGGTCGGTGAGCTCGGCGAGGGTGCGTACGACCGGCAGCTCGTCCGCTGGGCTCATGGGGCGGCCTCCCTCCACGACGTCAGGCGGAGGACGAAGTACCCGCCCCGAGCGAACGGAATCGGCCCTTCCAGTGGGATCGCCCCACGGTGCCCGTCCCGGCCCACCGAAGTACGCTCGCGGTGCACCACCGGAAGGGGCCGAACATGAGCGTGCGCGTGCGCCGCGTGTACGAACCACCCGAACCGGACGACGGGGTCCGCGTCCTGGTGGACCGGCTGTGGCCACGCGGTTTGGCGAAGGATGCCGCCCGGGTGGACGAGTGGCCGAAGGAGCTCACCCCGTCGACCGGGCTGCGCCGTTGGTACCACTCGGACGAGGGGTCCTACGAGGAGTTCCGCCGGCGTTACGAGGCGGAGCTGGCCGCGCCCGGTCCCGCCGGGCTCCTCGACCGTGTGCGGGAACGGGCGGCCCGGGGCCCCGTGACCCTGCTGACGGCCTCCAGGACTCCGGAGCGCAGCCACGCCGCGGTGCTGGCCCGGCTCCTGGACGGGTAGGGGCGGGGACGGCGGCGGGGCGCACCGCGCACGCGGCACGGGCGCCCCGCCCGGCTCAGCCCGTCTGCCGTGCCGCCGCTCGTCCTGCCGCCCGGCCGGAGAAGAGGCAGCCGCCGAGGAACGTGCCCTCCAGGGCGTTGTAGCCGTGGACGCCGCCGCCGCCGAAGCCGGCCACCTCGCCCGCCGCGTACAGGCCCTCGACGGGCTTGCCGTCCGCGCCGAGCGCTCGGGAGTCCAGGTCGGTCTGGATGCCGCCCAGCGTCTTGCGGGTGAGGACGTGCAGTTTGACGCCGATCAGGGGGCCGGCGGCCGGGTCGAGGAGGCGGTGCGGCGTGGCGACCCGGCCGAGACGGTCGCCGATGTAGCGGCGGGCGTTGCGGATGCCCTGTACCTGGGCGTCCTTGCTGTACGCGTTGGCCAGCTGCCGGTCGCGGGCCTCGATCTGGCGGCGGACCACCGCGGCGTCGAGCAGCGGTTTGTCGGTGAGGGCGTTCATCTTCTCGACGAGCTGCTCGAGGGTGGGCGCGGTGACGAAGTCCGCACCCTTGCGCAGGAACGCGTCCACCGGCCCCGGCGCACCCTTGCCCAGCAGGCGTTCACGCAGGAACCCGGCCCGGTCCTTGGCGGTGATGTCGGGGTTCTGCTCGGAGCCGGACAGCGCGAACTCCTTCTCGACGATGCGCTGCGTGAGGACGAACCAGGAGTGGTCGTACTCGGCGATGTCCTCGGTGGTGCGCAGGTGCCTCAGCGTGCCGAGGGTGTCGTAGCCGGGCAGGCAGGGCTCGGGCAGGCGGCGGCCGAGGGCGTCGAACCACATGGAGGACGGTCCGGGCAGGATGCGGATGCCGTGCCCGGGCCAGATCGGGTCCCAGTTGTGCAGGCCCTCGGTGTAGTGCCACATGCGGTCCCGGTTGACCAGCCGCACTCCCGCGCGGGCGCTGATGTCGAGCATCCGCCCGTCGACGTACGCGGGCACCCCGGTGACCATCTCGCGCGGCGGGGTGCCCAGCCGCTCGGGCCAGTACCGGCGGACCGTGTCGTGGTCGGCGCCGATGCCCCCGGTGGTGAGGATCACGGCCGGCGCGGTGAGTTCGAAGGAGCCGATCGCCTCGCGGTGGGAGGCGACACCGCGCGGTGCGTCGTCCTCGGCCAGCACCGTGCCGCGCACCCCGCGCGCGGCGCCGTCGCCGACGACCAGCTCGTCGACGCGGTGGCGGTGGTGGAAGGTGAGCAGCCCGTCGCGGGCGGCCTGCCGCGCGTAGCGGACGAAGGGCTCGACGACCCCGGTCCCGGTGCCCCAGGCGACGTGGAAGCGGGGAACGCTGTTGCCGTGCCCGCCGGCACGCAGGTCGCCGCGCTCGGCCCAGCCGACGGTGGGCAGGAAGCTGATGCCGTGCCCGGCGAGCCAGGACCGCTTCTCCCCCGCCGCCCACTCCACGTACGCCCGCGCCCAGCGCACCGACCAGGTGTCCTCGTCGTCGAGCCGGTCGAACCCGGCGCTGCCCTGCCAGTCGCTCCAGGCGAGGTCGAAGGAGTCCTTGACGCCGAGGCGGCGCTGTTCCGGCGAGTCGACGAGGAACAGCCCGCCGAAGGACCAGAAGGCCTGCCCGCCGAGGTTCGCGGCGTTCTCCTGGTCGACCAGGGCGACCCTGCGGCCCCTGCTGGTCAGTTCGTGGGCCGCGACCAGGCCCGCGAGACCCGCTCCGACGACGATGACGTCGGCGTCCATGGCGACCGTCCCTTCCTCATCCGCGCCCGCGCGGGGGCGGCTCGGCGCTGCCGTCCGTCAGCAGCGCGGTCAGCAGTTGTTTCAGCCAGGCACGGGCATGTCCGACGTCCCGGTCCAGCAGCAGTTGGGTGGTGACCCCGTCGTACGCGGCGATTACGGCGTGCGCGGCACCCTCGGCGCCGCCCAGGACGGCGGGCAGCGCGGTGTGTCCGCCGGCCCGGGCCAGCCGGTCGGCGACGGCACGCCGCAGCCGCGCCCGGTGCTCCAGCAGGCTCGCCGCCACGGCCGGGTCGCGGGCGGCGTGCACCAGGAAGTCGGTCTTCACCAGCAGCCAGTCCCGGTCGAGCAGCAGCGCCTCGGTGACCCGGTCCACGGCGGCGGGCACGTCGAGGCCGGACCCGTCCGTGGCGAGGGCCCCGGCGACCTGGTCGGCGATCAGTTCGGCGCGCTCGGTGTAGAGGGCGAAGAACAGCTCGTCGAGGCCGGTGAAGTTGGAGTAGAAGGCGCCCCTGCTGTACCCGGCGGCCGCGCAGACCTCCTCGATCGAGACCCGCCCGAAGCCCTTGGCCGCGAACACGGAGAACGCAGCCCGGAGAAGGTTCGCGCGCGTCCGCGCGCGGCGCCTGGTGACCCTCCCGGTCGTGCCGCCCACCGCCATGCTCCACCTCCGGGCCGATACGCGAATGTATCCGATACGGCGATGTATCCAAAGGGCCCGAGCGGAATTCCCGGCGTCCGGAACCGCCGGGAGCGAACTAGAACACATTTTCGAGCAGGGGTACGCTGGAGCCATGACCACGCACCGTCCCCCGGCACTCCAGGGGTCGCTCTTCGACCAGGCCGACGAGCTGCGGCTCGGCCCGCTCGACGGGCTGCGCCGCACCGAGCTGGGCCGGGGCGCCTGGATCGACGTGCTGCCGGGCTGGCTCACCGGGTCCGACGCGCTCTTCGAGCACCTCGTCGCCGAGGTGCCCTGGCGGGCGGAGCGGCGCCAGATGTACGACCACGTCGTGGACGTCCCCCGGCTGTTGTCGTACTACCGCGCCGGCGACCCGCTGCCCCACCCGGTGCTGACCGAGGCCCGCGACGCGCTGGGCGCCCACTACGCCGACGAACTGGGCGAGCCCTTCGCCACGGCCGGGCTGTGCTACTACCGCGACGGCCGGGACAGCGTGGCCTGGCACGGCGACCGGATCGGACGGGGCGCACGCGAGGACACCATGGTGGCGATCCTGTCCGTCGGCGCGCCCCGCGACCTCCTGCTGCGTCCCGCGGGCGGCGGTGACACCGTGCGCCACGCCCTGGGGCACGGAGACCTGATCGTGATGGGCGGATCGTGCCAGCGCACCTGGGAGCACGCCGTTCCCAAGAGCACCCGGGCCACCGGTCCGCGCATCAGCATCCAGTTCCGCCCGCGCGGCGTGAACTGACCACCCCCCGGCCGATCTTCTGCTTTCCTGATGCCCTGGGCTCGGCGACGACGGAACACGGGACGGTCATGCGGCCAGATGTGCGGCACGTGGCGGACGGCACCCACCTGGTGCACGGCTCGAACACCAACTGGGTGATCCTCTCGGAGGGCGACGCCGTCACGCTGATCGACACCGGCTACCCCGGCGACCGCGGGCTGCTCCTCGCCTCACTCGACGCGGTCGGGAGTTCACCGGAGGCGGTCACGGCCGTGCTGATCACCCACGCCCACAGCGACCACCTGGGATCCGCCGAGCACCTGCGGTCGGCCCACGGCGTCCCGGTGTACGCCCACGAGGCGGAGGTCCCCCACGCCAGACGGGACTTCCTGCACCAGGTGGGGGTGGGGCAGGTGCTGCGCAACAGCTGGCGCCCGGGCGTCCTGCCCTGGGGGCTGCACGCCCTGCGCTCCGGCGGCACGGCCGACGTCGCCGTCACGGTGCCCGAGCCGTTCCCGGAGCACCGGGCGGCGGCCCCCCTCGATCTGCCGGGCCGCCCGGTCCCTGTGCCCACCCCCGGCCACACCGACGGGCACTGTGCCTTCCACCTCCCCCACCTCGGCGTGCTGGTCGCCGGCGACGCCCTGGTGAGCGGTCACCCCACCTCGCGCACCCGGGGACCCCAGCTGCTGCCCGGCATGTTCCACCACGACCGCCCGGACGCGGTCGCCTCGCTGGACGTCCTGGCCGGCCTGGACGGCGACCTCCTCCTGCCCGGGCACGGCCCGCTGCACCGGGGCTCCGTGCGGGAGGCGGCCCTTCTGGCGCGCGAGCGGGCGCACTAGGGTGAAGTGACGATCACCGCGCGAGACGAGGACACTCGGAGCCATGGCACTGCAGATCAACGCGACCAACCCGGAGCACCCCGCGCTCCTGTTGGAACTGCCGTGGCACCTGCCGCTGGAGGAGTGGCCGGACAAGTACCTGGTGCCGCTGCCGCGCGGCATCTCCCGGCACGTGGTGCGCTACGCGCGCGCCGGTGACGAGATCGTCGCCGTCAAGGAGCTCGCCGAGCGGCCCGCGCTGCGCGAGTACGAACTGCTGCGCGGCCTGGACCGGATCGGCATCCCGGCGGTGGACCCACTGGCCGTGGTCACCGGCCGCACCGACACCTCCGGCGAGCCGCTGGAGAGCGTCCTGATCACCCGGCACCTCGGCGGCTCGATGCCGTACCGGTCGATGTTCGAGACGACGCTGCGCCCGGCGACCATGCACCGGCTGATGGACGCGCTCGCCGTGCTCCTGGTGCGGTTGCATCTCGCGGGCTTCGCCTGGGGCGACTGCTCTCTGTCCAACACGCTGTTCCGGCGGGACGCGGGCGCCTACGCGGCCTATCTGGTGGACGCCGAGACCGGCGACCTGCACCCGGAGCTGAGCCGGGGCCAGCGCGAGTACGACCTCGACCTCGCCCGCGTCAACATCAGCGGCGAGCTGCTGGACCTGGAGGCGTCCGGGGCCCTGCACCCGTCCGTCGACCCGATCGACTTCGGCACCGAGATCTGCGCCCGCTATGGCGGACTGTGGGACGAGCTGACCCGCACCTCCGTGTACCCGGCGGGCCAGTACCACCACATCGAGCGCCGGATCCGGCGGCTGAACAACCTGGGCTTCGACGTGGCCGAGATGCAGATCGAGCACGCCTCCAACGGCGACACGGTCACCTTCGTGCCCAAGGTCGTCGACGCCGGTCACCACCAGCGCCAGCTGCTGCGCCTGACCGGCCTCGACGCGGAGGAGAACCAGGCCAGGCGGCTGCTCAACGACCTGGAGAGCTGGATGGCCACCCAGGACGACTACGCCCCCGGCGACCCCCTCGGCGCCCGCCCCGAGGTGCTCGCCCACCGGTGGGTGCGCGAGGTGTTCCGCCCCACCGTGCGGGCCGTCCCGCCGGAGCTGCGCGGCGCGATGGACCCGGCGGAGATCTACCACGAACTCCTGGAACACCGCTGGTACCTGTCCGAGCGGGCGCAGCACGACATCGGTCTCGACACGGCCGTCGAGGACTACATCAGGAACATCCTCCCCAGGGCCCGGGAGACGCTCCAGCCCACGACGGCCGGGCCGGTGGACTGACTCAGGCGTGCGGCACCACGGCCACCGGGCAGTCCGCGTGGTGCAGGACACCGTGCGCCACCGAGCCGATCCGGGCCCCCACGGCGGTGCGGTGGGCGCGCCGGCCGACGACCATCAGCTGGGCCGTGCCGGACACCGACAGCAGCACCTGGCCCGCGCTGCCCATCTCGACGTGCTCGATCACGTGCACGTCCGGGTAGCGCTCCCGCCACGGCGCGAGCGCGGCCGCGAGGGCCTTCTGCTCGTACGGCTCCAGGCCACCGGCCTCGTCCATGAGCCTCAGTGAGCCGGGGCTGTAGGCGAACACGGGCGGCAGGGTCCAGGCGCGCACCGCGCGGACGGTGGCCCCGCGGGCGGCGGCGGTCGCGAAGGCGAAGCCGAGCGCGGCGGCGCTGTCCCGCGGGTCGCCCTGCTGGCCGACGACGATCTCGTGGCCGGCGACCTCGTCGGCCGGCTTGTCCCCGGCCCGGACGAACACGACGGGCGAGGTGGCCTCGACGATCACCTGCTGGCCCACCGAGCCGACCAGGAAGCCCACGATCCGCCCGTGCCCGCGTGAGCCCAGCACCAGCATCTCCGCGTCCGCCGCGGCGCCGACCAGCGTCTCGACGGCGTCTCCCGACAGGACGTCGGTGGTGACGTCGAGGTCCGGGTGGCGTTCGCCGATGCCGCGGACCGCCTCGGCCACCGACTCGCGCACCCACCGCTCCTGGACGGCGGCGTCCCCCGTGTCCACGGCGTCGTGCGCCTGGAACCGCCAGGCGTGCACCACCCGCAACGGCAGCCCCCGGCGGACCGCCTCCCTCGCCGCCCAGGACAGCGCGGCGAGGCTCTCCTCGGTTCCGTCGATCCCTGCCGTGATCGGGCGCGTCATGCGGTTCCTCCCTGTGTCGTGCCCACTCTGGGAGATCCAGTCTTCCCTACCGCCGCCCGGGGCCCGGCGCCGGTGCCGGGCCCCGGGCGGCCGACGCCCCACCGTGCCCACCCGTCGGCGCGCTCCGCGGGGACGTTCGGGCACTCGAACGCCGAGGCGCTGAGGCGCCCGGGCCGTGTCCGCCGCCGCGGCGGGCACGCCCGGGTGAGCAGGACGTGGCTGCCGGACGAGGTTGCGTTCGCGGTCCGCCGGGGAGGCACCGTGATGGCCGGGCGCTGCCTGCGGCGTGGTGCGGGCGACCGCACGAGGGCGGTGGTGATCACCTGTCACGGGGGCCTGGCCACGGAGTCGGCGGCCTCGGGCCGATCCCGCCCCTTGACGCCATTCCCCTGACGTGCCGTCAGTCCCGTGTGCTCCGAATCGGGGACACCCACGCCACTCCCACCGATGAGCCGATTCGGCCTCGTGTCGCGGCAATACGCTGGCGAACCGATCGGCGGCGCCCGGTGATCGACGGGTGTCGGGCGCCGCCCGGGCGCATGGGACGGTATGCCGGCGAAGGCGGGAGAACAGCGCGATGATGTCAGCGGTTGCCTGGCGCAAGGGAGCCGTGGCGGCGGTGGCCGCCCTGTCCCTCCTGACGGTCCCGGCCGAGGCCGCGCCCCTGGCGGCGCGGGACGACACGGCGCTGCCCGCGCCCGACCGGGCCAGCCTGGAGCGTGTGCTGCGCACGGCCAGGACGCAGGGTGCGCCCGGTGCCCTGGCTCGGATCGACGACGGCGGCGCCGTCTCCGGGACGGCGGCCACCGGTGTCGCCGACCGGCGCACCGGACGGGCCATCGCCACCACGGACCGCTTCCGCATCGGCAGCGTCACCAAGATCATGACCGCCGTGGTGCTGCTTCAGCTCGTCGACGAGGGGAAGCTGACGCCGGACACCCCGGTCGAGCGCCATCTGCCGGGGCTGCTGTCCGACGACCGCGTCACCGTGCGCCACCTGCTGAGCCACCGTAGTGGGCTGTACGACTACACCGACGACCTGTTCGCCCGGACCGTACCCGGCTTCGAGGCGGTCCGCACGCGGGTCTTCACCCTGCGGGAGCTGGTGAGGATGTCGCTGCGGCATCCCCGGACCGGCGCACCCGGTGGTGCCCACCGCTACTCCAACACCAACTTCGTCGTCGCCGGGATGCTCATCAGGAAGTTGACCGGACGCTCCCTCGCCACCGAGTACCGGGCCCGGATCATCACGCCCCTGGGCCTGCGCGACACCTTCTACGTGCATCCCCGCACCGCGCTCCCCGGCCGCCACGCGCGGGGTTACCTCACTCCGGACCCCCCTGGGGCGGCGCAGGTCGACGCCACCGAGCAGACGGCGTCCTGGGCGCAGAGCGCGGGCGCCGTCATCTCCAGCGCGCGGGACCTCAACACCTTCCTCTCGGCGCTGCTCGGCGGCCGGCTGATCTCCGCCGCGAGCCTGGCGGAGATGCGGCGATGGGTGCCGGCCGGCAGCGGCCAGGCGTACGGGCTGGGGCTGCGGCGCCGCGATCTGTCCTGCGGGGTGTCGGTGTACGGGCACACGGGGGCCGTGCAGGGCTACTACACGTACGCGTTCGCCTCGAAGGACGGGCGCCGCAGCCTCACCGCGCTCGCCAACACCTCCAACAACGCCGCGGTGATGAACACGATGCTCGGCACCCTGGACGCCGCGTTCTGCGGCGGGCGGGCGGCGCCGCGGCGGGGCGCCACGGTCGGCGGGGAGCCGTCCGAGGACGTCTCCGGCGGGACGACCCGGGGCTGAGTACCGCCGGGCGGGCGCACGGGAACCTGTGCGGGCCGGTGGCCGTTGTCCGGACGAATCACCCCATGGTCCGGCACGACGACATCAGGGCGGTGTGATGAGCGAGTTGGTCCCCGGCGGCAATCTGCCCCTCCCCGGCGGCACCGTGACCGTGCGGGTGCCCGGCCCGTTCGACGTGTCGGCCCTGATCACGGACGACAGCGGCACGGTCCGCGACGACGGCGACTTCGTGTTCTACAACCAGCCGTCGGCCCCCGGCACCCGCCTGGACGGCGCCACCCTCGTCGTCGATGCCGGGGCGCTGCGCCCCGGGGCCACCCGGGTCACGGTGGCGGTCAGCCCCGCCGATCCCGGCACCCCGCTGAGCGGCCTGCCCTCCCCCGTGCTCGAGGTGACCGGCGTCGGCGGGCGTCCGCTCGCCCGCTTCCGTCCGCCGCGCCCGGGGGAGGAGGCCGTACTGCTGCTCGCGGAGATCTACCGGCGCGGGGAGGGATGGAAGGTGCGCGCCCTCGGCCATGGGTATGCCGACGGACTGGCCGGTCTGGCGCGGGACTTCGGGGTGGACGTGGTGGACGGGGAGCCCGCCGACACCGGCCCGGCGGGCACCGCGTCCCACGCTCCGCTGATCACGCGCCCCACCACGGCCCGTCCCCGTGCTGCCGCGGCATCGCCCGCTCCCCCCGCGGGCGGTGCTCCCCGCAGGCACGGCGCCCCCGACGCAGAGGGAGTCCTCGGGGCGGTCAACTCGTCCCGCGCCGAGGGGGGTTCACCGCCGGTCGTCCTCGATTCCCGGCTGGTGTCCGCCGCACGGGCCCACGCGGCGACCATGGCGGCGGCGGGACGCCTCGGGGTGGAGACCCGGGACGGGGTGTCCGTCTACCAGCGCGTCGTCGCCGCCGGATACGCGT
Organism: Streptomyces sp. NPDC005931; assembly: GCF_042871235.1. Lineage (NCBI taxonomy): Bacteria > Bacillati > Actinomycetota > Actinomycetes > Kitasatosporales > Streptomycetaceae > Streptomyces > Streptomyces sp. NPDC005931. The sequence goes on along the minus strand of NZ_JBIAIG010000013.1, from coordinate 163,659 downwards.
ATCTGACGATCGGTGAGCACCTGGTCTCCGGTCCGCGCACGCCGGCCGAGTTGGTCGCCCACTGCCTGCGCAACGAGCCGTCCCGGCGCACCCTGCACGACCCGGCCTTCCTCCACGCCGGTCTGGCGCGAGCGGCCGGCGGCCCCCACGGCGACGTCCACTGGGCGGCGATATGGGCGCGCCCGCTCAGCCCGGACGGACTGGCCCGTACGGCCGACGACGTCATCGGCCTCACCAACCGGGAGCGGGCTCGGGCGGGGCTGCCCGCGCTGGGGGCCGATCCGCTGCTCACCGCCGCCGCCCAGGCGCACAGCGCCGACATGGTGGCCCGCGACTTCTACGCGCACACCGCACCGGACGGCAGCAGGCCCCGGGACCGGGCCACCGCCGCGGGTTCCACGCGACGCACGGTCGGCGAGAACATCGCCTGCGGTCAGCGCTCGGCCGCCGAGGTGGTGCAGGGGTGGATGAACAGCCCCGGGCACCGCGCCAACATCCTCAGACCCGAGTTCACCCACATCGGGGTCGGGTTCGCCGGAGGGGGCCGGGCAGGCACGTACTGGACGCAGTTGTTCGGCGGTTGAAAGCGGCGTCGGCACAACGGTTCCGGTGAGGCCGTGCGGTCGATGCGCCAGGGCGAGGGGTACGGCGTCGTGCGGCCGCGGCGAGGTCAGGCCCCCCGACGGGCGCAGTGGCACCGATCCGGCGTGACGTGACGTGCGCCTCACGGGCAACCCCCTCGGCCTCTGCCACGTCTTGATCGGCAACAGACGGTGCCCCGGCCCCCGTCGGGCCCGGGGCGCATCCCGGACGTTCTATACACGCCATGTATACGTTACGTGTATACACGCAGCGTATACATGCAATGCGGACATCGCGCGTAGAGACCGTCCCTCCGCGGACCGAAAGGCATCGATGTACGGCAAGGCATTCGCCCCGGAGTACCAGGGCGCCCTCACCACCCTGTCGGTGAACTCCTCACTGACCGACGTACTGGCGGCCGGCACCGAGCAGTTGAGAGCCGCCGAACGGGCCGGCAGGCCCGCGGAGGTGGCGCGCTCCGGTCTCGCGGTGGCCGAGGCACAGCGCCGGCTGGGCCGGGTCGAGGACGCGGACCGGGCGTGGAAGGCGAGTTACCGCGCGGCCCGTGAGGCCGGGGACCTCGCGGCGATGGCCTGGGCGCTGTGGAGCGGCGGCACCCTCGCCCGGCAGCGCGGCGCGTTCCCCCTCGCCCGGCGGCTGCTCGGACTCGCGGCGGACCTCGGCGAGCGCGGCGGGGACGTCGTCGTCCGGGGCTACTCCTTGGCCGGGCTGGCCGAGACGGGGCGCATCCAGGGCGACTACGAGGCCGTCGGCCGACTGCACGAGCAACTGCTGGACGAGGCCCGGCGGCGCGGGGAGGCACGGCACACGGTGTGGGCGTTGGAGGGCATCGCGCAGATGCACCGCAACACCGGTTCCTACGACACCGCGTACGCCCTGTTCCAGGAGGCCGCCGAGATCGCCGCGCGGGCCGACGACCGGCGCGGGCACGCCTGGGCGCTGCGCGGACTCGCCGACGTGGTGTCCGTGCGCGACGGGAACACCGGGCGGGCACTGGAGCTGCTGTCCGAGGCGGAGGCCATGTGTCGCGCGATGCGGCTGTCCAGCGCCCTGGCCTACAACCACAAGATGCGGGGCAACGTCCTGTACCGCGCCGGGCGGTATGAGGAGGCCCGCGCGATGTACGAGCAGGCCCTCGGGGAGTTCCGGGCCATGGGCGAACCACGCGGGGAGGCGCTGTCCCGGCTGGGGCTGGCCAAGTCGCTGGCCCGGCTGGGGCGCGATCGCACCGAGACGGCGGCCGAACTGGCCGAGCTGGCGCGGACGCTGGAGCGGATCGGACTGCGGCACGCGCGAAAGATGGTCGCCCGGGCACAGGAGGAGTTCGGGCTGACGTCCGGCGGTACGGCGGAGGCCACCCCGTGACCGCCCCCGGCTCCACGGCCCCGGTGCTCGTTCCCCAGGTGCTCGATCGCTGCCGGGCGCTGGTGCGGCCCGCGCTGGCCGAGGCCGTCGGGCGGCTGCATCCCTGGGTCGGCGAGATGGCGGCGTACGCGCTCGGCTGGTGCGAGGTGGGCGGCGCCCCGGCCGCGGCGCCCGGTGGGAAGGGCGTGCGGCAGGCGCTGGCGGTGCTCGGCGCGCGGGCAGCCGGCGCTCCCGAGCGGGCCGGGGTGGCCGCGGCCGTCGCAGTGGAACTGGTGCACACCTTCTCCCTGCTGCACGACGACATCATGGACGGTGACGCGTCCCGGCGCCGCCGCCCGGCCGTGTGGAAGGCGTACGGCACCGGGCCCGCGGTGCTCGCCGGTGACGCGCTGTTCGCGCTGGCGGTGCGGACGCTCGCGGGCGAGCCGGGCGGCCCGGCCGGGGTGCGCGCGCTGTCGGCGGCGCTGGACGACCTGGTGCGCGGGCAGGCGGACGACCTGCTGTTCGCCGCCCGGCCCTGGACCGGGCCGCGTCGGGTACGGCCGGAGGAGTACCGGGTCATGGCCGAGCACAAGACGGGCGCGCTGCTGGGCTGCGCGGCCGCGCTGGGTGCCGTGCTCGGCGGTGCGGCGCCCGGGACCGCCGCCGTGCTCGACCGGGCGGGGCGCCACCTCGGGGTCGCCTTCCAGATCGTGGACGACGTGCTCGGCATCTGGGGCGACCCGTCGGTCACCGGCAAGCCGGTGCACGGTGATCTGCGGGAGCGCAAGCGGACCTTCCCGGTCCTGGCCGCCCTGGACTCCCCGGCGGCCGGCCGTCTCACGGCGCTGCTCGAGACGGGCGCGGAGCCGGGGCGGGCTGCGGCGCTGATCGAGGAGGCGGGCGGCCGACGGGCGGCCCTGGCGGAGGCGCACCGTCACCTCACCGCCGTCGAGGACGCCCTCTCCGGCGCACCGCTGGAGACCACGGCCGCGGGCGAACTGCGGTCGCTGCTGGACTTCCTGGTCCGGCGGGACCTGTGAGCGCGCGGCGCGCGAACGGGCGGGCGCCGCGGATCCGGGGCGGCCGGTGTTGACCTTGGCCGTCCCGGCGGGCCAGGGTCGTCACGGCACGGTTCACACCTCCCGTGCCGGAAAGGTGGCTGTCGTGATCGGGATCTCGCAGATCGAGGCCGTGGCCGGGCGGATCGCCGGGCACGTGGTGCGCACCCCGACCGTGCCGAGTCCGGGCCTGTCGGAGCTGCTCGGTGTCCCGGTGACGGCGAAGCTGGAGCTGCTCCAGCGCACCGGTTCGTTCAAGGCGCGCGGGGCGGCGGCGAAGCTGCTGTCGCTCGGCGACGCCGAGCGGGCCGCCGGGGTGGTGGCGGTGAGCGGCGGCAATCACGGAATCGCCCTCGCGGTCATGGCCGCCGCCCTCGACGTCAAGGCGACGGTGGTGATGCCGCGGTCGGCGCCGCGGCGGGCCGTGGAGATCGCCGAGTCGGCCGGCGCGTCGGTGCGGCTGACCGGCACCATGGACGAGGCGTTCGCGCTGACGACGCGGCTCCAGCAGGAGGGGCTGACCCTGGTCCACCCCTTCGACGATCCGGTGGTGATCGCCGGTCAGGGCACGGTGGGGCTGGAGTTCGCCGACGACGCCGGCGAGCTGACCGACGTGCTCGTGAGCATCGGGGGCGGCGCGCTGATCTCCGGGGTGGCGGCGGCCCTGCGGGCGCGGCGCCCCGGGGTGCGGGTCTGGGGCGTGGAGACGGAGGGCGCCGAGGCGATGTCGAGGGCGCTGGCGGCGGGCGGCCCGGTGCCGGTCGAGCTGTCGTCGATCGTCTCCACGCTCAGCGCTCCGGCGGTGTCGCGGCTGACGTACGAGCATGTCTCGGCGCTGGTCACCGAGGTGCTGGTGGTTGCGGACCGGGAGGCGGTGCGGGGCTCTCTGGACCTCGCCGACCACGCGAAGGTGTGGGCCGAACCGGCCGCCGGCTGTCTGCTGCCCGCGGCGCGGCGGGTGGTGGAGCGGGTCGGTGCGAACGCCCGTCTGGGGCTGGTGGTGTGCGGGGGCAACGCGACGACGGGCGACGTGATCGCCTGGGCGGCCCGCTTCGGTCTGCGCTGAGCGTCCGGACCGTCCGGGAACCCACCGCCGAATTCCGGCCGCGAGGGAGGTGTTCGGCCCTTCACCGCCGCACATCCTTTTACCGCCGGTTACCCACAGGTGGCGCCCCGGACATTTCTTTCCGTGACGGGCCCGGCAGGGAATCGCCGTCCGCCTACCGGTCGCCGACCGTGGCGAACCACCCGAGGTGAAGAGCGGTACCAGTCCTCAGGACCGCTTTGCCCCGGACACGTGCGCACCCGTTGGCGATGACGGACGGAAAATGCCCGGAAGCCGGGATCGAAGCGGGATCCCGTTGAACGCACCCCGCCCGATCCGCCGTACCTGTGAGAAAGGCGGGCAGCAGCGTTTCGACGAGGGATGGCCATGGGCAGGGCGCACGTCTCCACAGACCGGTCGGTCGCCGACCGGTACCGGCTGGTCGAGATCATCCACCGCGAGACCAACCGCGTCTGCTGGTACGCCGACGACCTGCGCACCGGCCGCCCGTGCCTGGTGACGCAGATCGGGCTGCCGGAGGGCACGCGCGACGCCGAACGCCGGGCCGCCTCCCGCGTCCTGCGGACGACCGAGCGGGTGGCGCGCCTGTGCCCCGGCCGGATCGCCACGGTGGTGGACGCCGTCGACGAGGGCGGCTCGCTGTGGACCGCGACGCCCTGGATCGACGGTATGCCGCTCGGGCAGCTCCTCGCCGAACAGGGCACGGTCAACCACGTGCGGGCCGCGCGGCTCGGCCTGGAACTGCTCGACGTGCTGGACGCGGCGCACGCCGACGGCATCACGCACGGCGAACTCAGCCCCGGCCAGGTGTTCGTGCGCCAGGCGGGCCCGGCCGTCGTCACCGGATTCGGTCTGGCGGGCGCGACCCTGGCGCCCCGGCTCACGGCGCCGTCGTACGCCTCCCCGGAGCAGGCCCGCGACGAGCATGTCGGGCCCGCGGCCGACCTGTGGGCGCTGGGCGCCGTCCTGTACACGATGGTGGAGGGCCGCCCGCCCTTCCGGGACCGGGGCCGGCGCGAGTGCACGCTGCGCGGGGTGGACCGGCTTCCCCTGCGCACGCCGGTGCGGGCCGGGCCGCTCACCCAGGTCGTCCAGGGGCTGCTGCGCAAGGACGCGCGGGAGCGCCTGACCCGGCCGGTGGTCCGCGAGGCGCTCACCCGGGTCGTGAACGAGGATCCCGGGACACCCCCGGACCCGGCGCGGCGTCCCCGACTGCGCGGGGCGTACTCGGCCGTCCGGTACGCGGGCCGGGAGTGGAGCAGGCGGAGCATGGTCCTCGGGACCACACTGGCCGTCGTCACCGTGGCCGTCGCCGTGCTCGCCGCGACGCAGGGGCTGCCCGGCGGCGCCCGCTCCGCCGCCGATGCGGCGCCGACCCCGTCAACCTCCACGCCCGCGCCGGACGGGACCGGGCCGGTGGAACGGCCCGGCGAGCCGGAGGACACCGGCACCGGCCGGCCCCCCGCCGCGACGCCCACGCCGTCCCCCTCCGGCACGGGAGACCTCCCGGCCGGCTTCCGTCTGTACCGGGCGCCGGAGGGCTTCTCGGTGGCGCTGCCCGGGGACTGGGAGCCGTTGGACACCGACCGCGTGTCCGACCTGGCCTACCGGGTCACCTTCGGCACGCAGGGGGATCCGCGCACGCTCGCGGTCACCTACAGCGAACGGGTCGGCCCGGACCCCGTGGCCGTGTGGCGGGACACCGTGGAGCCGGGCCTGAAGCGGTCCGGCGGGTACGACCGGATCGGCGGGATCCGCGCGACGACGTATCAGGGCCGCCCGGCCGCCGACATGGAGTGGTACGCCAAGGACCGCGGAACCCGCGTGCGCACCTTGGGCCGCGGATTCCTGCTGGGCGGCGGGCGCGGCTTCTCGCTGCGCTGGACGACCCCGGCCGCCGACTGGGACGACCCGCGCAACGCCGAGGCACTGCGCACGCTCCTGCGGACCTTCCGGCCCGGCCCGGCGGGCTGACCGCGCGCGGCGCGTGCGGGATCGCGTGCCGTGCTGCCGGCCGTGCTGCGGGATCCCACCCGGCCGCCCCGCGGCGATCCCCGTTTTCGCGGCCGGCGGGGCGGGGACCCGGTCGCCATGGTGCACATCGGATACACGATGATGACCGAGCAGGCCGGGCCCCGTGAGCTCGTCGCCCATGCGGTGCGGGCCGAGCAGGCGGGCTTCGACTTCTCGGTGACCTCCGACCACTACTTCCCGTGGCTGCGCTCGCAGGGCCACTCGCCGTACGCGTGGAGCGTGCTGGGCGCCGCCGCCCAGGCCACCTCCCGCATACCGCTGATGACCTACGTGACGTGCCCGACGTTCCGCTACCACCCGGCGGTGGTCGCGCAGAAGGCCGCCACGATGCAACTGCTGTCGCAGGGCCGGTTCCGACTGGGGCTCGGCTCCGGCGAGAACCTCAACGAGCACGTGGTGGGCGGCGGCTGGCCCTCGGTGGACGTGCGGCACGAGATGCTCGAGGAGGCGGTGGGAATCATCCGCGCCCTCTTCGAGGGCGGCCACGTCACCCACCGGGGCACGCACTTCGACGTGGAGTCGGCCCGCCTGTGGGACCTGCCGGACGAGCCGCCGCCGATCGGCATCGCGGTCTCCGGGGAGCGGTCCTGCGCGCTCGCGGGACGGCTCGCCGACCTGGTGATCGCCACCGAACCCGAGGCCGGGCTGCTGGACGCGTTCGACCGGCACGGCGGTGCGGGCAAGCCGCGCGTCGGCCAGCTGCCGGTCTGCTACGACCCGGACCGCGACACGGCCGTCAAGCGCGCCCACGCGCAGTTCCGCTGGTTCGGGAACGGCTGGAAGGTCAACTCGGAGCTGCCGCACCCCGATTCCTTCGAGTCGGCGACGCAGTTCGTCACCCCCGACGACGTCGCCGCGTCCATCCCGTGCGGCGACGACCCGGACGCCTTCGTCGAGGCCGTCCGGACCTACGCGGAGGCCGGGTTCACCGAGATCGCCCTGGTCCAGATCGGCGGGGAGTCGCAGGCGGAGTACCTGGACTGGTCGGAGAAGACCCTGCTGCCCGCCCTGCGCGAGGCCCTGGACTGACCACGATTCACCCGAAGAGCTGAGCATCTTGCGCGGATGCGGGGTACTAGAGGGCTCTACGTCGGTACTTCCCGGAGGCCCTCTCGTGAACTCTTTCGTGCACAAGACCCTGGTGGTGGAACTCCAGGCGGGCGTCGCGGAGCGCTTTCCGGTGCTCGCCCACCTCAGCTACGACCCCGCCGACCCGTTCGCCGTCACCTTCGTCTTCAGCCACGACGGACGCGTCCTCGCCCGCTGGCAGCTCGACCGGGAAATGGTCGCCGACGGCCTCACCCGCCCGGTCGGCATCGGGGACGTACGGCTGCGGCCGGAGTCCCGGGGGATGTGGGAGGAGCTGCGGATGGAGTTCCTCGGCGAGGCCCGCGCCGACGGCGGACGCCACCACGCGGTGGTGTTCGCCTGGACCGACACCATCGGGGCGTTCCTGCGCGAGACGCACGAGCTGGTCGCCCCGGGGCAGGAGGAGGTTCGCATCGACGACTTCCTCGCGAACGTGCTCGCCGGGAGCTGAGCGGCGGGCCACCGGGAGCCCGCCGCGCTCCGGTCCCCGGGGCGGCTCCGGGGCCGCCGCCCCTCACCGCGTGGTGTGGCGATGACGGGTCCACATCGGGAGCGCGAACCAGCACAGCAGGTACCAGAGGACCACTCCGGCGACCAGCCACGGCACGGAGTCGTCGTGGGTCGCCACGCGCAGGATCAGCAGCAGCGAGGCGCAGGTGGTGGCCAGCAGGAGCACCAGGCCGAGCAGTGTCAGCCGGGACGCCCACTGCACCGCCTGCGGTTTGACGCGCCGGCCGGACACCAGCCGGTGCAGCGACACCGGCCCGATGAGCGCCCCGGTGGCGCACGCGCCGAGCACCACCGTGACGATGTAGATCGTCTGGTCGGTGTCGGACAGGTCCCCGTACTTCGGTGTGAACACGACGGTCAGCAGGAAGCCGAAGAGGATCTGCACGCCCATTTGGGCGACGCGGACCTCCTGGATGAGCTCCTGCCACATCCGGTCCGCTCTCTCCTCCTCCGTCTCGTTGCGCCCCCTGCGCCTGATCGTCCCCTGCTCCGTGTCCGACACGCGTGCCTCCCGCGATCAGCGAATCCGCCCTCTGCTGTCGCGGGTTCCCCGTTTCGAGCCGTCCTCTCCGGGGCCGCGTCCCGGTTTGGGGGTGCGGCGGCCGGTTACACGGACCGCGTTGACACCGATGCAGGAGGTCGCCGCATGTCCGACACCCAGCTCACCGTGACGCTCAGCGGCGGGGGCCTGGACGACGCCCGGAGGGTCGTCCGGGTCCTCGAGGGGGCGTTCGGCGCCCCGGACGAGCTTCCTTCCGGCGAGGGCGCGACGATCCGCACGGCGACCTTCACCGGAGAGGCGCGCGGCGACGCCGGGCAGCAGGAGGCCGGGCGGCTGTCCGCGCCGGTGACGGTCGGCGTCCAGGGCACCCCCGAGGCCGTGCGGCGGGCGAGCGACACACTCACGCGGGCGTTCACGGCCCGGGACCAGGGCACCGCGTCCGGCGACCAGGAGCAGGAGAGGCAGCTGCTCCTGGAACCGTGACGACGCCGCATCGGCGTCCTGGATCCCCGTGCTGCCCGGACCAGCGCCGCCCCGCCCCTCTTACCAGCGCGTCTCCACCTGGTCCTTGATCCGCCGCCGGTACAGGTCGGTGATCGCCTCCAGCGTCTCGGAGGACAGTTCGGGCAGCCGCGCGGCGTCGGCGTTGGCGCGGGCCTGTTGGGGTGAGCGGGCTCCGGGGATCACGGTGGTGACGCCGGGCTGCTGGACGATCCAGCGCAGCGCGAGCTGGGCCGGTGTGTATCCCTCCGGGGCGAGGGCGGCGAACTCGGCGGCGGCCTCCACACCGGTCGCGTAGTCGACCCCGGAGAAGGTCTCCCCCTGGTCGAAGGACTCGCCGTGCCGGTTGAAGGTGCGGTGGTCGTTCGCGGGGAAGACCGTGTCCTTGGTGTACTTGCCCGACAGCAGCCCGGAGGCCAGGGGCACCCGGGCGATCACGCCGACGCCCGCCGCACGGGCCGCGGGGAGCACCTCGAGCAGCGGCTTCATCCGGAACGGGTTGAGGATGATCTGCACACTCGCCACGTGGGGCCGGGCGATCGCGGTCAGCGCCTCGGCGCAGGTCTCCACGCTGACCCCGTACGCGGCGACGCGCTCCTCCTGGACCAGGGTGTCGAGGGCGTCGAAGACCTCGTCGGAGGAGTACACCGGTGTCGGCGGGCAGTGCAGCTGCACCAGGTCGATACGGTCGATCCCGAGGTTGCGCCGGGAACGGTCGTTCCAGGTGCGGAAGTTGTCCAGGACGTAGTTCTCGGGGATCTGGTCGACCCGCCGGCCCATCTTGGTGGCGACCATGACGTGCAGATCCGGCCGGCCGCTGAGGAAGGCGGCGATGGTCTGCTCGCTGCGCCCGTCGCCGTACACGTCGGCGGTGTCGAAGAAGGTCACCCCCGACTCGGCCGCGGTCTCCAGCACGGCCAGTGCCTGCTTTTCGTCGACGTCGCCCCAGTCGGCCCCCAGTTGCCAGGTGCCGAGCCCGACCACCGAGGCGTGCTGACCCGACCGTTCGAATGTGCGCTCTTCCATGGCGCCAGTCTGTCATCCGGCGGCCTCCGGATCGCGTCAGCCTCCGCGCGTGACCTGCGCCACCCGCGGCGCGCCGCCGGGTGAAAGATCACTCGGCACGACGCCCCCACGGCACGGAATTTCCCCTTCCGCAGCCGTGCGCCCTCCCCGCACAGCAAGATCATCTTTGTTCAATCTTGCACGGCATATGAGGAATTGCCCGGATCTCGGCCAACCGCCCTGCGGAGATTTCTCCCGTTACCGGCGGGGCGGATAGGCATGCGGGGTCATCAGCCGATCCCAGCCCAGGAGGTCCGCATGCCGGAACTCAGCCGTCGCCGTGCGCTCACCGCCGCTGCCGCCCTCGCCGCGGCGACCGGAGCGCAGTCGGCCCTCGCGCCGTCGGCGACCGCCGCAGCGGAGCACTCGCACGACGCCCCGGGGAGCTTCGACGAGGTCTACAGGGGCCGCCGGATCCAGGGCCGGCCGGTCACCCGGGGCGGTCATCACCACCATGGGCCCGGTTACGCCGTGTTCGTCGACGGCGTGGAACTGCACGTGATGCGCAACGCCGACGGCAGCTGGATCAGCGTGGTCAGCCACTACGACCCGGTGCCCACCCCGCGCGCCGCCGCCCGCGCCGCGGTCGACGAGCTCCAGGGCGCCCCGCTCCTGCCCTTCCCCGCCGGCTGACCTCCTCTTCCTCCGCCCGCACGCCCTGGCCCGCACGTTGGGAGCACCCCCGCACATGACCGTCCGCAAGAACCAGGCCCTGCTGACCGCCGAGGAAAAGCGCCGCTTCGTCGCCGCACTGATCGAACTCAAGCGCGCCGGCCGCTACGACGAGTTCGTCACCACGCACAACGCCTTCATCGTGTCCGACACCGACCACGGCGAGCGCACGGGCCACCGCTCACCGTCCTTCCTGCCCTGGCACCGCAGATTCCTGCTCGAGTTCGAGCGGGCGCTGCAGTCGGTGGACGCGTCGGTGGCACTGCCGTACTGGGACTGGACCACCGACGACTCGGTGCGCTCCTCCCTCTGGGCGCCGGACTTCCTCGGCGGCAGCGGCCGCGCCCGGGACGGGCGGGTGATGGACGGGCCGTTCGCCGCGTCGGCCGGCAACTGGCCGATCACCGTGCGGGTGGACGGCCGCACGTTCCTCAGACGCTCGCTGGGGGCCGGCGGGCGGCGGCTGCCCACCCCGGCCGAGGTGGAGTCCGTGCTGGCGATGTCCACGTACGACAGGCCGCCGTGGAACAGCGGCTCGGACGGTTTCCGCAACCATCTGGAGGGCTGGCGGGGGGTGAACCTGCACAACCGGGTCCATGTCTGGGTCGGCGGGCAGATGGCCACCGGCGTGTCCCCGAACGACCCGGTGTTCTGGCTGCACCACGCCTACATCGACAAACTGTGGGCCGAGTGGCAGCGCCGGCATCCCGGCTCGGGCTATCTGCCGGCCGCCGGGACGCCGGACGTCGTCGATCTGAACGAGACCATGCGGCCGTGGCACGACACGACGCCCGCCGGTCTGCTGGACCACACCCCGCACTACACGTTCGACGCGTGACGGAGGGCGGGCCGGTCAGGCGCTCTCGGCCGCCCGGCACTCCGGGTGGCCCCAGCCCTGCCCGTTCTTGGCGATGGGCTCGCCCGCGGCGTAGGGGCGCCCGCACGGGCAGCGGCCCGGGAACTTCGCCTTGATCGTGCGGGACGACGACCCGCCGCGCGGGCGGGCCGCCTTCGCCGTGCCGGACCTGCGCCGGGCCGCTCCGGCCGGCGGCGTGTCGGGGGCGGGCGGCGGCTCGGGCGAGCCCAGCTCGCTGCCGGCGTCCTGCTGGGCGGTCGCCGCCTGGCTCGCAGCGCGGTCGGCGAAGTCGTTGAGCCGGTCGCCGTCGACCTGGTGGGCGGGAACGTAACGGAACTCCACCGAACGGTCCTTCAGGAGCGCGTCGATGCGGACGACGAGTTCCTGGTTGGCGACCGGTTTGTCGGCCGCCGTGCGCCACCCGTTGCGCTTCCAGCCGGGCAGCCAGGTGGTGACGGCCTTCATGGCGTACTGCGAGTCCATCCGCACCTCGAGCGGCACGTCCGGGTCGGTCGCCGCCAGCAGGCGCTCGAGCGCGGTGAGCTCGGCGACGTTGTTGGTGGCCCGGCCGAGGGCCCCCGCGGCCCAGCGGACCGGCGTCTCCTCGGCGTCGGCGATCACCCAGGCCCAGCCCGCGGGCCCGGGGTTTCCCTTGCAGGCCCCGTCGCACGCGGCCACCACACGTTCACCCATGCGCTCGATCATGCCACGGCCGGGCGGGGTGCCCGTCCGGGCCGGTCCGTCAGGTGACGTCGGTCGTCCTCGGCGGCTCGCCCACCGTCGTGGTGATGTCGATCACCGAGAAGTGGGCGCCCTGCGGGTCGCTGAGAGTCGCGAGCCGGCCGAAGGGAGTGTCCATGGGTCCGAACCGCAGCACGCCGCCCAGCTTCGTGGCCCGGGCCACCGCCTCGTCGCAGTCCTCGACGGTGAAGTACACATTGACGTACGGCGGCACCTCGGGCGGGAACTCCTCCGTCATCCGCATCCGGCCCAGCACGCTGCGCTCCCCCACGTCGAAGAGCCGGAACTCCGGCTCGCCCTCCATGTTCTTGGCCGTGTACGGAAACACGGCGGGGAAGAACGCGTCGGACTTCTCCGGCTCGCGGGTGAAGATCTCCGCCCAGCAGTAGGCGCCCGGTTCGGCCATCGCCGCGAAGCCCTCGTGGGTGCCGGCCTGCCACAGGCCGAAGACCACCCCTCCGGGGTCACGGGCCAGGCACATGGTGCCGAGGTCACCGACCGCCATCGGATCCATCAGCAGCTCGCCGCCGTTGTCCCGGATCCGGGCGGCGGTGGCGGCGGCGTTCTCGGTCGCGAGGTAGAGGCACCACTGGGACGGACCCTCCTGGCCGGGCATCGGCGGGACGACGGCCGCCACGGCCTTGCCGTTCGCGTACGCCTCCGTGTAACCGCCGAACTCCGACGACGACTCGCCGAAGGTCCAGCCGAGGACGTCTCCGTAGAAGGTCTTGGCGCCCTCCAGGTCGGTGAACATCGCGTCGGCCCAGCAGGGGGCTCCCTCGGGTTGTGCGGCCATGGCTGCGGCCCTCTCCGGAACGGGTGCTCGGTGCACTTCCTCACGCTAGTCACCCTCCCCGCGGGCCGCTCGCCGAGCGGACCGGAGCGCGGCCCGCGGCGCACGCGCACGGGCCGCGGGGCCGTGGCACGGCGGTGCGGTTCCCTCCGGGGGGAGCCGCAAACGGCGGGCGGGTGAGGAACGCACCGGGCAGGAGGTCCCGGGCGACATCGCGCCGCCGGCCGAGAGGACGGGGCTGCATCCCGCCGCCGGGCGGGAGGACCGGGCGACATCCCGCCCGGCCACGGGAGCGATCCGTTCCGCGCCGGGGAGGCGCGCAGCGTCCCGCAACGCGCGTGCACCAACCGGGAGTTCCTCGCCCCCACGGTCCGGCGCGGAGTACGGGCCCTCACGCCCGCGCATCCGTTCGCCCGGGGCCGACCGGGCACGGCGCGGCCTCGCGGCGGCCCGGTATCGACGGGCCCCGCCGGTGGACGATCTGTCCTGAAGCAGGTCTTCCCCCGTACCCGCGGCTGTGCTTGCCTGGGGAGCCGTTTTCGCCGACCGGGGCGGGAGTCGCCGTATGCGCACACCGTGGGTCGTGGGAGTGGTGCTGGCCGCCGTGCTGCTCGGCGCGTGCGGGGATCCGGCCTCCGCGCCGGAGGTCGGTCCGCCCCCTCCGGCCGAGCCGAAGGCGTCGGCCACCACCCACCGGCGGCCGGTCGCCTCCCCGCGCGCCGAGGCCCCCGAGGAGCCCCCCACCGTGCTGTACCTGGGTGACTCGCTCGCGATGGAGAACCAGAAGGTCCTCGGGCAGGAGCTGCGCCGAGACCTGGATGCCCGGTTCCGGAGCGCCCCCTATTCGGGCACCACCCTGTGCGACTACCTGGAGGGATCCGGCGAGCGGTCCCTGGTCCCGGCCTCGGACAAGGCCGCGGCGCTGGTCCGCTCGCTGCGGCCGGACTACGTGGTGCTCCAGTTCTGGGGCAACGCCTGGGGCTACACGCCCTGCATGGACGGAATCACGTACGACGCCGCGCGGGAGCGGTACCTCGAGCGGTACGCGGCCGACGCGCGGCGGCTCACCGCCCAGATCACGGCGGCGGGCGGGACGCACCGGCCGCGGATCGTGTGGGTGCTCCAGGGCCCCGACCCGATCACCCCCGACCGGGTGCGCCGGGTCAACGCGCTCTACGAGGAGCGGGCCGCCGCCTCCGGTGACCTGGTGGCCGACGCGGGCAGCGCCGTGAGCCCGGCCGGGGCGCGCCACACCTGGGTCCAGTACCTTCCGTGCGACGCCTACGAGCGCGCCCACCCCGACTACTGCACCCAGCCGGCCCGTGGGCGCACGGCCCTGCACCGGGACGACGACTACCTGCACTTCTGCCTGGCGCCCACGACGTCCACGCCGAAGCCCTGCCCGGTCCGCTCGCCGGGGATCCTGCGGATCGCACGGGCGGTCACGCGGGCGATCGGTGAGGACGCCCGCTCCCGGTGACCGCCCGCGGTCGGCCCGCGAGGGTCACTCGCCCGCGTACGCCTTCTCCAGGGCGGCGAGGTCGAGCTTGCTCATGGACAGCATGGCCTTGGTGGCACGGGCGGCCTTCTCCGCATCCGCGTCGTTCACCATGTCGATCAGCCGGGTCGGCACGACCTGCCAGGACACGCCGAACTTGTCCTTGCACCAGCCACAGGGGCCGGGGCTGCCGCCGTCCGCGGTGAGCCGCTCCCAGTACCGGTCCACCTCCTCCTGGTCGGCGCAGTCGATCTGGAACGAGATCGCCTCGCTGAACGAGAACTCGGGACCGCCGTTGAGCGCGACGAACCGCTGGCCGTTGGCGGTGAACTCGACGGTCACGACGGTGCCAGCGGGGCCGGGACCGGCCTCGGTGTAGCGGGTGATCCGGCCGACGCCCGAGTTCTTCTCGAAGACGGAGACGTAGAAGTTCGCGGCCTCCTCGGCCCGGCCGTCGAACCAGAGATACGTGGTGAATCTGTCGGTGGTCATGAGTACCTCCCGGGTGGGGAACGCGGTCATCAGTGTCGACCGGCCCACGCCCCGGAACTCATCGGCGGGCACCGGATCGGAACCCGGCCGGCCGTGCCCGGTGGTGCGCCTGGCATCGTTCGGCCATGACCACTCCGGCTCCCGAGAGCATCCGGCCCTTCCGGCTCGACGTCCCGCAGAGCGAGCTCGACGATCTGCGCGAGCGCCTGGACCGAACGCGCTGGCCCGACCGACTGTCCGGCACGGGGTGGGCGTACGGGGTTCCGCAGGACTATCTGCGCGAGCTGGTCCGGTACTGGAGGCACGACTACGACTGGCGGGCCGCCGAGGCGCGGCTGAACGAGTGGCCCCAGTTCACCACCACCGTCGACGGCGCCACCGTGCACTTCGCCCACGTCCGCTCCCCCGAGCCGGACGCCGTGCCGCTCGTCGTCACGCACGGCTGGCCGGGGTCCGTCGCCGAGTTCCTGGAGGTGGTCGGACCGCTGACCGACCCGGCGGCCCACGGCGGCGATCCGGCCGACGCGTTCCACGTCGTGCTGCCGAGCATCCCGGGCTTTGCCCTGTCCGGTCCGGCGCCGGACACCGGCTGGGAGGCCGGGCGGGTCGCGGATGCCTGGGCCGAGCTGATGCGGCGGCTCGGCTACGAGCGGTTCGGAGCGCAAGGAGGCGACTGGGGCGCCGCGATCTCCCGTGAGCTCGGGCGCGCCCATCCCGACCGCGTCCTCGGGGTCCACCTCAACCTGCTGCCGGGTGCTCAGGCGACCACCGAGCCGACCGCCGAGGAACTGGCGGCGCTCGACCCCGAGGAGCGCGAGCGCACCCTCACGTCCTGGCGCCGGTGGAGCGAGTGGACGCGGGAGGGCACGGGGTACGCCGTGCTCCAGTCGACCCGGCCGCAGACCCTGGCGTACGCGCTCACCGACTCGCCGGTCGGCCAGCTGGCGTGGATGGTCGAGAAGTTCCACGAGTGGACCGATTCGACGGAACGGCCGGAGGAGGCCGTCGACCGGGACCTGCTGCTGACCGGCGTGATGCTGTACTGGCTGACCGGCACGGCGGGTTCGTCCGCGCGGATCTACTACGAGCGCGCCCACGCCACCGGCCGTGCCGCCCGGCCCACCGAGCCGTCGACCGCTCCGACCGCCCTCGCCCTGTTCCCGGCCGAGTTGCAGCTGCCGCTGCGGCACCGGGCCGAGCGTACGGACCACATCGTTCGCTGGACCGAGTTCGACCGCGGCGGCCACTTCGCGGCGATGGAGGAGCCCGACCTCCTTGTGGGTGATGTGCGGGCGTTCTTCCGGGAGCTGAGGCAGCGGCGGGCCGGATGAGCCCTCTGCCCGTGGCGAATCTGCCGCGGGCAGAGAACGGCCCGTGGGGCCCCGTAGCCGGTCGAGAGTGGAGACACGCGGCCGGACCCGGCCGCGTGTCTCCATGCGACGACGAGGAGCTCCGATGCCTCCACTCACCACCGGCCTGCCGCCGGCCCGGCTGCCCCGGGCCGAGGAGGGCGACACCCCGCCGACCCGGTTCGACGACCACCTGGCCGCCCAGCTGCTCGCCCAGCGGATCGTGCTGCTCGGCACCCAGGTGGACGAGGTCTCCGTCAACCGGGTGTGCGCCCAGCTGCTCCTCCTGTCCGCGGAGGACCCCCGCACCGACATCAGCCTGTACATCAACAGCCCCGGCGGCTCGGTGCACGCGGGCCTGGCGATCTACGACACCATGCGCCTGATCCCGAACGACGTCTCGACGCTCGCCATGGGGTTCGCGGCCAGCATGGGGCAGTTCCTGCTGAGCGTCGGCGCGGCCGGCAAGCGGTACGCCCTGCCGAACGCGCGGATCATGATGCACCAGCCGTCGGCCGGGATCGGCGGCACCACCGCCGACATCGAGATCCAGGCGGAGAACCTGGAGTTCACCAAGCGGACCGTCGAGCGGATCACCGCCGAGCACACGGGCCAGAGCCCGGAGACCATCTCCCGGGACGGCGACCGCGACCGCTGGTTCACGGCCGAGGAGGCCCGGGAGTACGGGATGGTCGACCGGGTGGTGGAGTCACTCGCCGACGTCCGTCCCACCGCCACGCGACGCAGGACGGGGCTTCAGTGATGGGGACGTACACGATTCCGAACGTCGTCGAGCGCACCCCGCAGGGCGAGCGGTCCTACGACGTCTTCAGCAGGCTGCTGTCCGAGCGGATCATCTTCCTCGGCACCGAGATCGACGACGGGGTCGCCAACGTCGTCATCGCGCAGCTCCTGCACCTCGAGTCGGCGGCGCCGGAGAGCGAGATCGCGATCTACCTGAACTCCCCCGGCGGCTCGTTCACCTCGCTCATGGCGATCTACGACACCATGACGTTCGTGCAGGCGCCGATCTCCACCTTCTGCGTCGGGCAGGCGGCGTCCACGGCGGCCGTCCTCCTGGCCGGCGGGGATCCGGGGCGGCGGTTCGTGCTGGAGCACGCGCGGGTGCTGCTGGGCCAGCCGGCCACGGGCGGGCAGCGGGGCACGGTCTCGGACCTGTCGCTCCAGGCCAAGGAGATGGTGCGGATCCGCTCCCAGGTGGAGGAGGTCCTGGCCCGGCACACGCACCACGACGTGGCCACCCTGCGCGCGGACATGGACCGCGACAAGGTGTTCACCGCCGAGGAGGCGGTGTCCTACGGACTGGCCGACGAGGTGCTGAGCCGGCGCCTCGTACGGGTCTGAACCCGGTTCTGGATCCGGTCCGGGGCGCCGGCGTGCGCGGTCGGGTCAGGCCGCCAGGCACAGCCCGGTGTGGGCGGAGGACGCGGAGGACACCGAGGTCCCGGAGCGCGAGGCGGAGCCGGCCGGGCGGCGGGGGGCGCCGAACCGCCGGCCGGTGAGCCGGACCAGCTCGCCCTGGGCCAGCGACAGCAGGTCGCCCAGACTGAGCCCGAGGGCCCGGGCGGCGGCCGCGAGCACCTCCGAGGAGGCCTCCTTGCGGCCGCGCTCCACCTCCGACAGATAGGGCATCGAGATCCGGGCCGCCTCGGCGACGTCCTTCAGCGTCCGCTCCTGGGCGAGCCGCTCCCGCCGCAGCACGTCGCCGACCAGGTCGCGCCAGAGAGGCTCCCTCGGACCGGGTGCGGGCGCGGACGCGGGTGCGGAAGGCGCGGCAGTCGGCCGCAGGGGCAGGACACGGGCGTGGTTCGGCGCATGTTCGGTCACCCCTTCAGCCTAGGAACTGGCATCGGCGGGGGAAGTGAGCGGCGTTCCGCCCTCAGTGAAGCGGGACGTCCGCGGCCCGGCCGCGCGGACGGCCGTGTCGGCCGTGCTGCCGTACCATCGGTGCACGACGTTTTCCACTGTGAAGAACCGGGTGGGAATGTGTGCGCGAGTCCTGGGTACACGCCAGTCGGAGGCACCCAGCCACATTCAGCCGTGACTTTCGTGGGGAGAGGTAATGAAGACCGCCGTGATCCGGTCGCAGGCGCAGGTCGTCGAGGAGAGCACGCAGACCGGGACGGGCGAGCAGGACCTGGCCGGAGTCGTGGACCCGCGAGCGGTCGCCCCCCGGGACGCCAGGGAACTCTCCCGTCAGTTCTTCCGCCGTCTGGCGGAACTCGAAGAGGGCACCCACGAATACCAGTACGCCCGCAACACGCTCATCGAGATGAACATGTCGCTGGTGCGGTTCGCGGCCGGCCGGTTCCGCGGGCGCGGCGACGACATGGAGGACATCGTCCAGACCGGCATGATCGGCCTGATCAAGGCCATCGACCGGTTCGAGCTGTCCCGTGAGGTCGAGTTCACCTCCTTCGCGCTGCCGTACATTGTCGGCGAGATCAAGCGCTTCTTCCGCGACACCACCTGGGCCGTGCACGTGCCGCGCCGGCTCCAGGAACTGCGCGTGGAGCTGGCCAAGGCGCGCGAGGAGCTCGCCAGCCGCCTGGACCGCGAGCCCACGGTCGCGGAGCTGGCCACGCTGATGAACATCAGCGAGGACCAGGTGATCGAGGGGCAGATCGCCGCGAACGGGTACAACTCCTCGTCGCTGGACGCCGCCCTCACCGGTGACGGGCCGGAGCACGGGGAGGCCGTCCTCGCCGACTTCATCGGTGTGGAGGAGGAGGGCCTGCGGCTCGTCGAGGACTTCCACGCCCTGGCCCCGCTGATGGCCGAGCTGAGCGAGCGCGACCGGCAGATCCTGCACATGCGGTTCGTCGAGGAGGCCACCCAGGCGGAGATCGGCGAGCGGCTCGGCTGCTCGCAGATGCACGTGTCGCGGCTGATCAAGCGGATCATCACGCGGCTGCGCGAGGGCATGCTGGGCGAGCTGGGCTGCGCCTGACCGCACACCCCGTACACACGAGCGCGGGTGCCGTCCCCCACCGGTCAGGAGGGACGGCACCCGCGCTCGTGCTCGGGTCCTGCGGGCGCCGTACCCGCGTGTGGACCTGTTGCGGTGACGGGGATCGCCGCCCTCCGTCCTGGTGCCGGCTCGGTCCTCCGGCTAGGTCCTCCGGCTCAGTCCTCGTCCAGGCTCAGTACGGCCCGCACCCGCTTGCCGACCGGCACCCGCTCCACGCTGACCTCCCGCGCCAGCGCCTGGACGATCTCCAGTCCGTGCCGGCCGATGCGCTCGGGGTCCTTCGGGAAGACGCGGGGCAATGTGGAGTTGCTGTCGTAGACCGCGACGCTCAGCGAGGCGTCCGTGCCCTCGAGCTCCAGGATGTACGGCCCGGTGCTGTGCCGGTCGGCGTTGGTCACCAGTTCGCTGACGACGAGCAGCGCCGCCCCGTCGGTCCGCTCGCCTATCGTGGCGCACCACTCGGTCCTGAGCTGTTCCAGGAAGAGCGCGGCGAAGGCGCGCGCCTCCGCGATGCTGCCCGGCTCGCCGGTGAAGTGTGCCGCCCGCCGAAGCGGTTCCACGGGCACGTCGAAACCAGTGGGTATCACTGCCCCGTCCAGGTGTTGGATCATGCGTTTCTCTCTGGGAAGCCGGGTTCGCCGGACGCTCTGCACCAGTCCTCGTACCCCGAGTCCGGCGGTGCAGTCCCCCTCGCTCGTGTTCGCCTTCGCCCGCGGCGGGGAACCCGGTTTCCGCCGGTCGGAGGGGTGTTGCCATGAACGAGCTGATGGCGGTGCGGAGCATGATCACGCTGCCCGTGGTCACGCTGGGCGGTGACGCCGTCGCCCATGTGAAGGACACCGTCTTCGACGCCACCGGCACCCGCATCGAGAGCTTCACCCTCACGGGCCCCGCCCTGCTCTCGGGTCCGCTGCGCCGGGGGCTGCCCTGGCCCGCGGTGCACTGTCTGGGCCATCACGCGGTCATGGTCCGCGACGAGCGGGCGCTGGTCGATCTGCCCCTGTCCGTGGCCCGCCGCGACGCCCTGCGGGGGCGGATGCTGGGGGCGCAGGTCGTGACCGACACGGGCGACCCGGTCGGCACGGTGCTCGACGTCCTGGTCGAGGGCGGCACCAGCGGGCGGGTGGCCGCGTTCCGGCTCGCCGCGGACCGGGAGTTCGTCCGCGGCTCCCGGCACCGGCGGCACCGGGTCTACGTGCCCCGGGGCGAGGCGCTCGCCGTCTCCGGCCGCACGCTGACCATCCCCTCGCACGCCACCGCCTACGTCACCGACGACCTGCCCGCCTTCGTGTCGCGCGTCGGCGCGCTGCACGACCGCAGGAGGGGCGCGCTGCCGTGATGCCGCTGCTGTTCTCCCGGGTGCGGGGGCTGCCGGTGGTGACCCACGACGGTGCCCGGCGGCTCGGCGTGGTGAAGTCCCTGGCCGTCGACGCCGCCCGCGGCGCGGTCAGCCACGTCCGGGTCCGGGGCGGCGGGCCGGGGTGGCGGCGGGACGTCGTGCTCCCCTGGGACGCGCTGGACGCTGTCGGCCCGGACCTTCTGGTCGCGCGTTCGACGGGCGCGGCGGCCGGGGCGGCGGGTCACGATCTGGTGGGCAGCAGGGTCCTCACCGAGTGCGGTGAGGAGCGCGGGACCGTGCTGGACGCGGCGTTCGATCCGGTCAGCGGCCGGCTCGAGGCGGTGCTCACGACGTTCGGCGAGCTTCCGGCCGGGCGGCTGCTGGGGCTCGGCGACCACGCCTTGGTGATCGGGGTCCGCCGCGGCCCTCCGCCGCATGAGGACTCCGGGCCGCGCACGACAGGAGAGGCTCCGGGCCCCGCGTCCTAGGAGGACTCCGGTGGGCCGAGGGTGTCGGCCGACTCCGTCGTGGTGTCCGTGCCGGTGTCGGTGCCGGAGTCCGGCGGGGGGTCGGAGGCCGGCGGCTCACTGCTGGGCGGCTCGCTGCTCGGGGACTCGTTCCTGGGCGACTGTCCGGTCTCCGGATCGGAGTGGGGCGAGGACGGGGCCGTCGAGGTGGAGGGGCACGGCGACGTAGAGGCGTCGGTGGGCGTGGGCGCGCACGGCGACAGGGACTCGGAGGGCGACGTGGTCGTGACGCCCGCCGACGGTGTCTTCTTCTCCGGCGGCCGCGTCGTGCGGTCCTTCTCCCCCGTGTCACCCCGGTCCCGCTCGAACCAGCCGCCCTTGTCGGGATCGTGCACGACGAACTCCTCGACCGGCCGCGGCGCCGGGTCGACCACGACGACGTTCGCGGGGCTGAAGCCCGGCCAGGGCTTGCCGGTGAGCCGGAGTTCGGGCTGTTCGACCGGATCGGTGAGCGGGTTGCCGCAGGCGCAGCGCACGCGGGGCACTCCGCGGTCGTCGACGAGGACGGCCGTGCCCGCCTGCAGGACGGCCTGGTACGGGACGGCGGCACCGTCCCGGTACCCGTGATTGGTGACGCGGGTGTCCATGCGCAGCTGAAGGGGTGTCAGGGAGCGCAGGTGGGAGGGGACCTCGGACGCCTCCACGTCGGCCACCGACGCGAACGCCTGGTTCTTGGCGGGATCCTTTCCCAGGAAGTCGATCTGTTTCTCCACGTCGCAGCTGGCGCGGTCGCGGGTGCCGCCGTAGAGGCCCGGCGCCGCGCCGTTCACGCCGCGCAGCGCGTTCGCCGTGGGCGACTCGGAGGCCGCCCCGGTGGCCGGGGAGGGGGTGACCGCCGGAGCGGAGCTGTCCTTCGCCGTGGATTCGGTGAACGGGTCGGGGCCGGTCGCGTTCGCGGCCTGGAGGAAGACCTCGCCGCCGCCCGCCTGGGCACCGCCGCCGCCCCGTGTGAACACCACGGCGAGGATCACGGTGGCCGCCACGGCCACGGCGACCATCGCGAGACCGGAGAGGGACCTCCACCACGGACGGCGCCCCGGCTCCTGCGGCCCGCCGTCACCGCCTCCCGGCCGGGACGGCGGTCCCCCCGGGGGCTGCGAGGGCGGCCCGGTCGGAGGCCGAGTGGGGCCCGAGAGCGGCCCGGCGGGTGGTCCTGTGGGGCGGCCGGAGGACGGCGGTTGGACGCTCACGAGCCCTTCTTCCCGCGCGGATGGTCCACGGCAGTCACCCATCGCGCCGATGGCGGCCGACATGCACCGCTTGTGCGCTAGTTCCCGTTACCTCATTGTGTGCGCCGGTCCCGTGCCGTCCGCAAGCCGACGCGGACGGACCTCCCGGCGGGCGGGCTCCGCCGGCCCTGCCTAGCGTGGGAAACGTGAGCTCACGCACCTCCTCCGGCCAGGCCGTCGCCCGTCACGGCTGGGCGCAGGCGCTCGGCACGGTGCTCTGCGCACTGCTCGCCATGGGCGTGCCGGCCGCGCTCGGGCTGTGGGCGGCCGGCGCCGCGGACCTGCCGGACGGCGCCTTCCCCAAGGTGCTCGCGGCGACGGTGGTGACGGCCGTGGGCGGCACCGTGGAGCTCTCCGGGGACGCGGGTGAACTGGCCGGCACGGAGGGCGGACTGACCGTCATGCCGCTGACCGTGACCCTGACCGGTGCGCTCGTCCTCGGCTGGGGCTTCCTGCGCCCGCTGCGGCACCGTGCCGTCGCCGGGGCCCCGGAGCTGGCGGGATGGGCCGCGAGGATCGCCGCCGTGTGGGTGCCGGTGCTGGTCGGCCTGGCGCTCGCGGCCCGGCACACCTTCGAGATCTCCCTCGGCGAGGGGCCGCTGGGCGACCTCGGTGACCTGTTCGGCATCACGCCGGAGGTCGGCTTCTCCACCGATGTGCCGCTCACCGTTCTCGTCGGCCTGGTGTGGCTGGCAGGCGTGCTGGTGGTGGCCCTGCTCGTGTCGCGGGGTGCCCCGCTGCCCGCCCGGCTGCTGCGTTTCCATGCGTCGGTGCGTCCGGCGGCGTACGCGATGCTCCTGCTGCTGCTCTCCTGCGTCGCGGTCGGTCTCCTCGTCGCGCTGGTGGTCGCCGCCACGCGCGGGCATGCGGCTGAGACGTTCGCCGTGATCCTGCTCGGCCTGCCGAACGTCATGTGGCTGGCGCTGACCATCGGACTGGGCGCCACCTGGGACGGCAGGGTGGACGGCCCGTTCGGGCTGCCCATGCCGCATGTGCTCGACGAGGTGCTGCGCACTCCGGAGGTCTCCGCGCTGAACCTCGCCACCCTCGCCGAGCGGGACGGCAGGGTGTGGTGGCTGCCGGTGGCCGCCGCGATGCTGCTGCTCGCCGCCGCGTTCGTGATGGCGGCCCTGTCCCCGGCCCGCATCCGTGCCTGGCAGCACGCCGTGCACATGGCGGTGGCCCTCGCGCTGACCGTGGCGGCGGTCTGCCTGCTCGGCCGCGTCTCCGCCCGCGTCGGCCTGTCCGTCCTCGGCATCGGCGACCTCGGCGGGGGCCTGGGCGGACTGGTGCTGCTCGAACCCCGCCTCTGGAGCGCACTGGGGCCGGCCCTGCTGTGGGGACTGGTCATGGGCTTCGCGGGCGCGCTGCCGGCCCGGGGGATCCGACGCCGGGGGGAGACGGACGGCTGACGCCCGGCGGCCTCCGACGGGCCGGCGGTGCGCCGCCCCTGCGGGCCTACGCCGGCGGCCCGAACGCCGGCCGGGCCCAGCGCGGCGGCGGCCTCGGGGGCTCCTCCCCCGGCGGGGGCACGCGCAGGTCCACGCGGGTGGGGGTGTGCTGCGGGCTGCCCCCGGGCCCGCCGGTCATCGCGGTGCGCAGGGCCGCGACGAAGTCCAGACAGGACGCGTAGCGGTCGTCGGGGCTCTTGGCAAGGGCCTTGGCGAGGACGGCGTCGGTCTGCGGGGGGAGCTCGGGGCGGGCGGCGGTCAGCGGTGGCGGGTCGTCGTACTGGTGGGCCCACAGCAGGGCCATGTCGTCGTCCCGACGGAAGGGCGGGTGACCGGCGAGCGTCTCGTAGACGACGCAGGCGAAGCCGTAGACGTCGCAGCGGGCGTCGACGGGGCGACCGGAGATCTGCTCGGGGGCCACGTAGTCGAGGGTGCCGACGAACTGGCCGACCGTGGTGAAGCCGGTGAGCGACAGCGACTTCTTGGTGAGGCCGAAATCGGTGAGGTAGACGTGCTCGGGGTGGTCGCTGTCGGTGCCGCGGGAGACCAGGACGTTGCCGGGTTTCACGTCCCGGTGGACCAGGCCGTGATCGTGGGCGGCGTCGAGCGCGGAGGCCACCTGGGCGGCGATGCGCACGGCGGTGGGCGGCGGCAGCGGGCCCTCCCGGTCCAGGAGGTGGCGCAGGTCGCTGCCGGCGACGTAGCGCATGGCGATGTAGAGGATGCCGTCCGTCTCGCCGGCCTCGAAGACGGGCACGATGTGCGGGTGGTCGATCGCGGCCGCGGTACGGGATTCGTGGGTGAAGCGGCGGCGGAAGGTGTCGTTGCGGGCGAGTTCCGGGGCGAGCAGCTTCAGGGCGACGGTGCGGTCCAGGCGCAGGTCCCGGGCGCGGTAGACGACGGCCATGCCGCCGCGGCCGATCTCCTGCTCGATGCGGTAGCCCGCGACCTGCCGGCCGACCAGCTCCGAGGGCCGGCCTGCGAACAGGCTCGTGTCCCGGGTCATCCGGCGTCCCCGCCGGAGGCGGTGAACCGGGTCGCGCCGCCGGTCACCACGCGTGTGGGGGCGTGATCGGCCGCCGGGGCGGCGCGAGGGCCCTCGTCGGCGGCGTAGGTGTGCAGCCGGGTGCCGTCGGTGTACACCCAGCGCCCGTGGTCGGCGTCGTAGAGCCACAGGGCCTCGCCGTCGACGACGAGGCCGACGCGCAGGCCGCGGGTGCGCGCCCGGAAGGCCTCCCCGTCGAGGCCGCCGCGGGCGAGGTCGTCCACGGCGGCGCGGTAGCGTGCCAGTGCCTCCTCGGTGCGGTGCAGGAGGGGGCGCGGGTCCGCGGTGCGGGCCATCGGGGCGTCCGGGGCGGGCGGATCCGCGGGCACGGCGACCAGGAGGCGGCCGTCGACCCAGGCCGTCCAGCCGTTGGAGCACACCACCCGGCCCCAGTCGCCGAGTCGCTCGGCGAGCAGCACGGGAAGCAGCGGATCGAGGTCGGCCGTGGGCCGGCCGGGGTCGGGTTCCTCCCAGGCGGGCATGCCGTCCGGCGGTACGACGTGGGTGGGGCGGAAGCCCGCGGCCGGGGTGGTCGTCATGGTCTCGTCTACTTCCGCATCACGGCCGGTTCCTGCCGGCGCAGCAGCCGGGAGACCAGGAACCCGAACAGCAGCGACAGCGCGACCAGCATGGTCACGTTCAGCAGCCACACTCCGGTCAGGTGCCGCATGATCGGGTCCCGGGCCAGTTCGTCGGGCACGATCCGGGACAGCGCGATGGTGCCGGCCATCGCGCCGAGCGCCCAGCGCGACGGCACCAGCCAGGAGAGCTGCTCGAGGCCGGGGACACCGTCGAGCTTGAGCAGGGCGCCGCAGAAGACGACCTGGACGATGGCGAGCAGCACCAGCAGCGGCATCGTCACCTCCTCCTTGCGCACCAGCGCGGAGACGAGCAGGCCGAGCATCATCGCGGTGAAGGCGAGCAGCGCCACGGCGATCGTGATCTCCACCAGGGGCGGCAGCAGCACGCCCTCGCCGTCCGGCGCGTTGAGGTCGACACCGAGCAGCGCCACCAGGGTGAGCACCACGGCCTGGAGCACGGTGATCGTGCCCAGCACGACGATCTTCGACATCAGGTACGCCGATCTGGACAGGCCGACGGCCCGTTCCCGCCGGTAGATCACCCGTTCCTTGACCAGTTCGCGCACGGCGTTGGCGGCGCCGGTGAGCACCGCGCCGACACACAGGATGAGCAGTGCGTTCATCGCGCTGGACCGGGTGAGGGTGCCGCCGGCCAGGGCGCGGGCCATGGCCCCCATGACGAACGGCAGGGCGATCATGATGATGAGGAAGGTGCGGTCGGCGCCCAGTGCGGCGGCGTACCGGCGTATCAGGGTGCCGAGCTGGGCGGTCCGGCTGCGCGGGCGGGGCGGCGGGGTGATGACGACGGGGCCGGAGCGCGGCAGGCGGGGCTGGGCGGTGGCGTCGGCGACGTACCGCCCGTGGAACGGCGAGGCGCGGTAGTCCCCCGCCCAGTCGCGGTCCCGGTCGTGTTCGAACGCCTCGAAGGCCTCGGGCCACTGGGTGAACCCGAAGTAGGCGAGGGCCTCCTCGGGCGGCCCGTAGTAGGCGATCCGGCCGCCCGGGGCAAGGACCAGCAGGCGGTCGCACACCTCCAGGCTGAGCACGCTGTGGGTCACGACGATGACGGTCCGGCCGTCGTCGGCGAGGGTGCGCAGCATGAGCATCACCGAGCGGTCCATGCCGGGGTCGAGGCCGGAGGTCGGCTCGTCGAGGAACAGCAGGGACGGTTTGGTGAGCAGTTCCAGCGCGACGCTGACCCGCTTGCGCTGGCCGCCGGAGAGGCTGTCCACGCGCTGGCCCGCCCGCTGCTCCAGGCCGAGTTCGCGGATGACCTCGTCGACCCGGGCCCGGCGCTCGGCCTTGGCGGTGTCCTGCGGGAAGCGGAGTTCGGCGGCGTAGGACAGGGCGGCGCGGACGGTGAGCTGCGCGTGCAGGATGTCGTCCTGGGGGACGAGGCCGATGCGCTGGCGCAGCTCGGCGTAGTCGCGGTAGAGGTCGCGGCCGTCGTAGAGGACCGTGCCGTGGTCGGCGGGGCGCTGCCCGGTGAGGGCGTTGAGGAGCGTGGACTTGCCGGCGCCGCTCGGACCGACCACCGCGAGCAGGCACTTCTCCCCCACCGGGAAGGACACTCCGTCGAGCAGTGTCCTGCGGCCGCGGTCGACGGCGACGGTGAGGTCCTGCACGTCCAGGGAGACCTCGCCCGTGTCGACGTACTCCTGCAGTTGGTCGCCGACCAGGCTGAACGCGGAGTGGCCGATGCCGACGACGTCGCCGGGGGCGACCGGGGCACTGGTGACGGGGCGGCCGTTGAGATAGGTGCCGTTGTGGCTGCCGAGGTCGACGATCTCGTACGTCCCGTCGGGCAGCGCCCGCAGTTCGGCGTGCCGGCGGGAGACCACCAGGTCGTCGATGACCAGGTCGTTGTCGGCGGCACGGCCGATGCGGACGGTGCGGGTGGGCAGCGGCCGTACGGTGGTGGGCTGTCGGTAGGTACCGGTCAGGGCGGGGTCGGCCACGGCGGACAGGCGCTGCGGGGCGGGCGGGGCCCGGTCCAGCAGGACGGCGCGCGGGCCGTCCTGCGGGTGGCCGAAGCGGATGACGCTGCCGGGTCCGATGTTCCATGCGCGGACGCGGTGGCCGTCCGCGTAGGTGCCGTTGGTGCTGTGCTCGTCCTCGACGGTCCAGTGGCCGTCGACGGGATGGAGCACCGCGTGGTGCCAGGAGACCCGGGCGTCGTCGATGACGATGTCGCTCAACGGGTCGCGTCCCACGTGGTAGTCGCGGACCGGAAGCATCAGCGTGGAGCCCGTCTCGGTCTCCAGGACGAGCTCCGGCGCGACCGGCCGCTCCGCCATGTCTGGATTCTACCGATTGCCCCATTCGAGTGCCTGGTGTCACGGAGGGTGACGCGGGTGGCGCCGCTCAGGCGACCGGGACGCCGAGCACCGGGGCGGCACGCTGCATGCGCAGGGCGTCCACGGACTCCGCGAGCAGTTCGTACTCGGTGGTGTCGTCGCCGGTGGCGACGCGCACCAGCCGTCCGGCGGCCAGCGCCTCGGCCACCTGCTCCTGCCGGCCGGGATCCGCGCACCAGGCGCGCAGCACGGCCGGGACGTCGGGCACGCCGTCGGGGACGGGGACGAGCGCGCCCTGCGGTAAGTGCTCGGCCTCGGGCCGGGGGTCGAGCCGCTCGGCGATCCAGGAGGCACGGTCGCGCAGCCACCACAGGGCGAGGGCGAGGGTGGGCGCCCGGTAGGTGCCCAGGGGTACGCCGATGCGCCGACCGTCGCAGACCCCGTACGCCGTGACGTGGCACAGGAATTCGTCGTGCACGTTCCCCTCCCCCGTTGCGGTCCCGTGGGGCCGGACCGGCCTGGATCCGCGCGGCTCGCGTGCTGTCCGTGAGGGTGCTGTCGCGTGGTGTGAAGCGCTCCCGCTGTCGAGTATGTTCACCGCTGAAACACTGTCACCATGTGTTTCCGGCCAGTCTCCTGGCATATTCACGGCGGGGTTTGGCCGAAAGCCGGTCGGGGGGCCCGGACCTGCGGGTCGGCGTGCGGGCGATGAGTTCCCGGTGGCCCATGCGTCTGAAGGACGAGGGCCGGCACCGTCGAGAGCGGAGGACGTCATGACCCGTACGGGAGAACTGGACGAGGAATTCACCGCCGTACTGCGCAGGAGCCCCGCCGTCGGCGGCTGGACGTACCTCGTGTGGCCGGGGTCCGTCGAGTACTTCGGGACGCGGGGGCTGGTCAAGGTGCGCGGGACGATCGACGGGCACCCGTTCCGCAGCTCCTTCATGGCTCTGGGGGACGGCACCCACATGCTGCCCGTGAAGGCGGAGATCCGCCGGGCGATCGGCAAGGAGGAGGGCGACACCGTCACCGTCCGGCTGCTGGAACGGCTGGGGCGGTGAGGCGTCCGCCCCACGGGAAGGGGCGGGCGGACGCTCCGGTGCGGGTCGGCCTAGCCCTGGACGACCGCGTCGATGCG
Organism: Streptomyces sp. NPDC005931; assembly: GCF_042871235.1. Classification (NCBI taxonomy): domain Bacteria; kingdom Bacillati; phylum Actinomycetota; class Actinomycetes; order Kitasatosporales; family Streptomycetaceae; genus Streptomyces; species Streptomyces sp. NPDC005931. The sequence continues at coordinate 134,884 of NZ_JBIAIG010000013.1, read as the reverse complement.
GGCCAGCTCCTCCCGGTCGAAGCCCAGGTTGCGGGTGGCCGCGACGCTGTCCTCCAGCTGCCGCGGGCTGCTCGCGCCGACCAGCGCGGAGGTCACGCGCCCGTCGCGCAGCACCCAGGCCAGCGCCATCTGCGCCAGGCTCTGCCCGCGGGACCGGGCGATGTCGTGGAGGGTGCGGAGCCGGCCCACCAGGTCCTCGGTGAGGGCGTCGGTGTTCAGGAAGGGGCTGTCGCTCGCCGCCCGGGAGTCCTCGGGGATGCCGTCGAGGTAGCGGGCGGTGAGCAGGCCCTGCTCCAGCGGGGAGTAGGCGATGGAGCCGACCCGGAGCTCGTCGAGGGCATCCAGCAGCCCCTCGGTCTCCGGGCGGCGGTCGAGCATCGAGTAGCGCGGCTGGTGGATCAGCAGTGGGGTGCCCAGCTCGCCGAGGATGCGGGCCGCCTCGCGGGTCTGCTCCGCGGAGTAGTTCGAGACGCCCACGTACAGCGCCTTGCCCTGCTGCACCGCCGAGTGCAGGGCACCCATCGTCTCCTCCAGCGGAGTCCCGGGGTCGTAGCGGTGCGAGTAGAAGATGTCGACGTGGTCCAGGCCCATCCGCTTCAGGCTCTGGTCGAGCGAGGACAGCAGGTACTTGCGCGAGCCCCACTCGCCGTACGGGCCGGGCCACATCAGATAGCCGGCCTTGGTGGAGATCACCAGCTCGTCGCGGTACGGCGCGAAGTCGGCCCTCAGCGCCTCGCCGAGGGCCGACTCGGCGGCACCGGGCGGCGGACCGTAGTTGTTGGCGAGGTCGAAGTGGGTGACGCCCAGGTCGAAGGCGCGGCGCAGGATGGCGCGCTGGGTCTCGGCCGGGCGGTCGGGACCGAAGTTGTGCCACAGACCGAGCGAGAGCGCGGGGAGTTTCAGGCCGCTGCGTCCGGTGCGCCGGTAGGGCAGGTCCGCATAGCGGTCGGGGTGTGCGGTGTACAACGCGACTCCAGAGGGGGTTGGGCACACGGTGGCCGGCTCGGGTGGTGCCGAACCGCCGTCCACTCTGTCGCGACCTGCGGACAGTGGTCCAACAGGAGAATCCGATGGGATTCAGCGGATACGCTTCTCAATCATGGAACTGCGCCACCTTCAGCACTTCGTCGCCGTCGCCGAGGACCAGCACTTCACCCGGGCGGCGGAACGGCTGATGGTCTCCCAGTCGGGGCTGTCGGCCTCGATCCGCGCACTGGAGCGCGAGCTCCAGTCACCGCTGTTCGTCCGCACCACCCGCCGGGTGACGCTGACGGAGGCAGGGCGGGCCCTGCTCGCGGAGGCGGAGCGGATCCTGGCACAGGTGCGGGCGGCGCACGAGGCGGTCGCCGCGGTCCAGGGGGTGCTGCGCGGCACGCTCGCGCTCGGCACCGAGCAGTGCATCGCCGGGGTGCACGTGGCGCGGCTGCTGGCCGCATTCCGGCGCCGGCATCCGGACGTGGAGATCAGACTGCGGCAGTGGGGCTCGGGGACGCTCGCGGAGGAGGTCGCCGCCGGCCGGTTGGACCTGGCCTTCGCCTACCGGACGCAGGACGACACCGAGCACCTGCGCTCGGTCCCGCTGGCCGGCGAGCCGCCGACCGTGCTGTGCCATCCCGACCACCGGCTCGCCCGGGCGGGGGCGCCGCTGACCCCGCAGGACCTGGGCGAGGAGGTCTTCGTGGACTTCCACCCTGACTGGGGGCCGCGCCGCGCCACGGACGCCGCCTTCGCCGCCGCGGGCGTGCGGCGCACGGTGGCGCTGGAGGTGAACGACGTGCACAGCCTGCTCGACCTGGTGGACCAGAACCTCGGCATCGCGGTCGTACCGCGCCACTTCCGGCACAAGCGGGAGGCCCTGACCGCCCTGCCCCTGAAGGACGCCGGCGACGCGGTGTACGAGACCGTCACCCTGGTTCCGCCGCCGCAGGCGACCAGCCCAGCAGCCCGGGCGCTGATGGCGCTCCTGGAGACGGGGGGCGGGTGAGGGCGGCATGCGCGAGGCTGGACCCATGCATGCCAAGGACATCCTCATCGAGGGCTACGGGCGCATCCGGGAAGAGGTCCACGCGGCCGTCGAGGGCCTCGGCCCCGACGAGCTGAACGCCCGGCCGGGCCCCGACGCCAACTCCGTCGCCTGGCTGGTCTGGCACCTCACCCGGGTGCAGGACGACCACGTCGCCGACGCCTTCGGCCTCGACCAGGTATGGCTCGCCCAGGGCTGGGACAAGCGCTTCGCCCTCGGCCTGCCGCGCCGCGACACCGGCTACGGCCACACCTCGGCCAAGGTCGCCAAGGTGCGGGTGGACAGCGGTGACCTGCTGACCGGGTACTACGACGCCGTGCACGAGCAGACCCTGGGCGTGCTGCGCCCACTGGCCACCAAGGACCTGGAGCGCGTCGTGGACGAACGCTGGGACCCCCCGGTGAGCCTGGGGGTCCGGCTGGTCAGCGTCCTGTCCGACGATCTCCAGCACGCCGGACAGGCCGCCTATGTGCGGGGGTTGCTTCAGAGCGCGGAGGCGTAGCCCGGCAGGACGACGTCGCGCAGGAGGGCGTTGCGCTCGTCGAACGGCAGGAAGGCGCTCTTCACCGCGTTGACCGTGACCGTGCGCAGGTCCTCGACGGTCCATCCGGCCTGCTCCACCAGCAGGGACATCTCGCGGGTCATCGTGGTGCCGGACACCAGCCGATTGTCGGTGTTGAGGGTGACCCGGAAGCCGAGGTCCTTCAACGCGGTGATCGGGTGCTCGGCGATGGAGGTCGCGGCGCCGGTCTGGAGGTTGGAGGTGGGGCACATCTCCAGCGCGATCCGGCGGTCGCGCACCCAGCCGGCGAGGCGGCCGAGCTTGCCGGAGGCCAGGTCGGGGATGTCGTCGGTGATCCGCACCCCGTGCCCGATGCGCTGCGCGCCGCACACCTGGAGCGCCTGGTGGATGCTGGGCAGGCCGTGGGCCTCGCCGGCGTGGATGGTGAAGGGCACGCTCTCGCGGCGCAGGTACTCGAAGGCGTCCAGGTGGTCGGCGGCCGGGAAGCCGTCCTCGGCGCCCGCGATGTCGAAGCCGACGACACCGGCGTCCCGGAACGCCACGACCAGGTCGGCGATCTCCCGGGTCCGGTCGAACATCCGCATCCCGCACAGCAGCGTGCCGACCCGTACCGGGGTGCCCGCCGCGGCCGCCCTGGCCATGCCGGCCGCGAGCCCCTCCTGCACGGTCTCGACGACCTCGGGCAGGGTCAGCCCACCCCGGGTCATCAGCTCGGGGGCGTAGCGGACCTCGCCGTAGACCACGCCGTCGGCGGCGAGGTCGAGCACGTACTCCTCGGCGGTGCGCAGCAGGCCCTCGCGGTTCTGCATCACCGCGAGGGTGTGCTCGAAGGTGGCTATGTAGCGCACCAGATCACCGGAGTTCGCGGCCTCGAAGTACCAGCCGGCCAGCTCGCCGGGGTCGGTGGTCGGCAGGGTGTGGCCGACCGTGGCCGCCAGTTCCACCACGGTGGCGGGACGCAGACCGCCGTCGAGGTGGTCGTGCAGCACGGCCTTGGGCAGGCGGCGGAGGGTGTCGGTGTCGATGCGGGGCGTGGTCATGGGCGGTGCGTTCCTCGGCGGTTCCGTGTCGGTCGTTCTGTGTCGGTGTTCTGTGTCGGTCGTTCGGGGGGGCGGGCCGGTGCCGACAGGGCGGCGCGGTGCCGACAGGGCGCGGTGCCGCTGGGGGCGCCCGTCGGCGGCTCGCGGTCGGTGTGCTGCGGTGTCAGTCGGCGGACTGGAGCAGGTCCCAGCGGTTGCCGTACAGGTCCCGGAACACGGCGACCGAGCCGTAGGGCTCGTGGCGCGGCTCCTCCAGGAAGGTCACGCCCGCGGCCGTCATGCGGGCGTGGTCGCGGGCGAAGTCGTCGGTGTGCAGGAAGAAGCCCACGCGCCCGCCGGTCTGGTCGCCGACCCGGGCCCGCTGCTGCTCTCCCCGGGCACGGGCGAGCAGCAGCGCGGCGCCGGTGTGCCCGGCGTCCGGTTCGACGACGACCCAGCGGGAGCCGTCGGGCCGCGGGGTGTCCTCGGCGAGCCGGAATCCGAGGGCACCGGTGTAGAAGCGGATCGCCTCGTCGTAGTCGTCGACGACGAGGGTGACCAGGGCGACGCGTCTCATCGTGTCCTTTCCGGACGGGGGGATTGACCGGAGAGGTTATACGTAAAACTCTCCGAAGCGCCAGTCCTGACGGGGCCGGCGTCCCCCACGCCGCCCATCCGCCCCGCGACCGTCCGCCGCCGACCGCCGCACGGCGGCCGGTGGCGGCGGATTTCCGGTCATGTACCCCAGCCGGACAACCTTTTCCCGTACGGGAGTTACCTGAGGGTAATTTTGGGTGGTTCGATGTGCGGCACCCCTCTCACCCCTCACGCACAGGGAGATCCAGTGACGCACTCCGTACCGCGCCGCACCCGGGGCGCGGCCGCCGTGGCGCTCGCCCTCGCCGCCACCGGTGGGCTCGGCACGGCCCCCGCGGCGAACGCCGCCGAGGGGGCGCCGCGGCCGCTCGACGTGCTGACGTACAACGCCTTCCTCATGAGCAGGTCCCTGTACCCGAACTGGGGCCAGGACCATCGCGCCGCGGAGATCGCCGAGGCCCCGTTCTTCCGCGGCCACGACGTCGTGGTGCTGCAGGAGGCGTTCGACAACTCCTCCTCGGAGGCACTGCTGAGGTCGGCCGCCGCCGAGTATCCGCACCGGACCCCGGTGATGGGCCGCGGACGGGAGGGCTGGGACGTGACCGGCGGGGCCTACTCGGCGACGACACCGGAGGACGGCGGCGTGGTGGTGCTCAGCAAGTGGCCGATCCTGCGCAAGGAGCAGTACGTCTTCCGTGACGCCTGTGGGGCCGACTGGTGGTCGAACAAGGGCTTCGTCCATGTGGTGCTGGACGTCGACGGCAGCAGGGTCCACGTGGTGGGCACACACGTCCAGTCCACGGACCCGGGGTGCGATCCGGGCGAGGCGGCCGCCGTGCGCAGCCGCCAGTTCCGGGCGATCGACACGTTCCTGGACGCCAAGCGCATCCCGGCGGGTGAGCAGGTCCTGGTCGCCGGTGACCTGAACGTGGACTCGCGCGGCTCCGAGTACGCCTCGATGCTCGCCGACGCCGGACTGGCCGACGCCGGGGCGCGGACCGGGCACCCGTACTCCTTCGACACGCAGGAGAACTCACTCGCGCGTGACCGCTACCCGGACGACCCGCGCGAGGACCTGGATCACGTGCTGCACCGAGCGGGCCACGCCCGGCCGGCGGTGTGGCGGAACGACGTCGTGAAGGAGAGCAGCCCGCCCTGGACGGTGTCGAGCTGGGGGACCGAGTACACGTACACCAACCTGTCGGACCACTATCCGGTGACCGGCCAGGCCGGCTGACGTACCGTCACGCCGGGGGCGGGAAGGCGGGCCGCGCGCCCGCCCCGGCGTACCCTACGGATATGTGTAGGTGTTGAGCGCGGCGACCGCGGAGGCCGGATCACCGAGGTCGTAGCGGTCCACGGCGAGGTAGTTGGGCTTCTTGCGGGCCGCGGGCCCGCAGAACCGGGTGGCCCGGTCGGCGAGTTTGCCGTTGTCCGTGGCGACCGTGGAGGCGACCGCGGCGTCCCGGAAGTGGTTCATGACGAACAGCGGGCGGAAACCCGGCTCGGTCCGGGTCAGGGGGATGTTGGTGCCGGCGTCGTACCAACGGCTGTAGCAGGACCAGTCGGAGGTGCCGACACCGGGCCCCATGGACCAGTGGTTCTCCACGGTCCACTCCCGCTGGTACATCACGCCGAAGCTGTCCCGGGTCAGCCCCGCGGCCTCGTCGGCGGCCCGGCCGCGGTCGGTGAACAGCAGCAGCCGGTGGCCGGCGGCGGTCAGGTCGGCCAGGGCCGGCCAGCCGTTCTCACGGACGCCGGTGCGGTCGGGCCGGTAGAGCACGTCGGACAGGCCTTTCACCCGGGCCAGTTCGGCCCTCAGGACGCCCGGGTCGACGTAGTCCTCGAGGAAGACGGTCACGAACTGGTCGGGGTGTGCCTTCAGGAAGTCGACGATCCGCTGGAGGTCCACCCACAGGGCGACCGGCCTGCTGACCAGGGTGCAGCTGTTGTGGCAGAGGATCGCGCCGTCCCGGGTCCGGTGGATGTCCAGCATGAAACCGCGTACACCGTCCGCCAGTTGGCGTTCGATGCCCCGGTTCTGGTTGGGGAAGAGGTTGACGAAGGGCGGGGCGAAGCCGCCGTCCACCCCGTTGGCGTAGGCGTTGTGCGCGGTCAGGAAGGTGATCTGGTCCAGGGTCCGCCGGTCCGGCGGCGGCATGGGGGCGGTGACGGGGACGACCGGGGTGAGGTACCAGGTGGCGAGCTCTCCGGTGCCGGAGCCGACGTCGAGCCGTGCGGGGTGGTTGGCGCCGGGGGGCTTGGGAGCGACCGTGAGGTGCCGCCCGGTGCCGGGGGCTGTGAGGGTGTGGCGATCGGTGCCGACGGGCGTGATGTGCCAGGCGGCGTCGCCGCTCGCGCAGCTGACGGCCGCTGCCCGGGCACCCTCGCGGCCGAGGCAGACGCCCGGGCGCTCGGCGCTCTCCAGAAGGTGGGAGCCGCCGGAGGCCCGCAGGTTCCACCGCTGGTGGTCCTCGTCGCCGCGCGGCCGGTGCTGCTCGATCGCTCCGGCGCTGTCGGCGGCGTTCAGCCCCGTGGCGGCGCTCTGGACGTAGTAGGCGCCGGGCGATGGCACCGCGTCGGCGCCGGTGGCCGGGGGTGCCACGACCGCCGCGGCCAGTGCGGCGGCCGTGGCGGTCGTGGCGAGCAGGGCGTGGGGGGTGCGCATGGTGGTTGCCCTTCGTCCGAAGGACGGCCGGGCGCACGCGGGGCGCGCCACGGCCGGCGACCGGATGGTCAGGTGCATGACACCACGACCTCGCGCCCGGCGGTACGCCCTCAGCAGTACAGGTTGCCGCCCGGCGTGGTGCCGAGGATCCGGGTGAACCGCTGGTAGGCGTCGACCCGGCTCTGCACCTGCGCCGGGTTCCTGCCGTCGCACTCCAGCGAGCCGTTGATGCTGCGGATCGTCTGACCGAAACCGGCCTGGTTGACCATGGCGTTGTGCGGCGTCATGGTGCCGGGTCCGGTCTGGGTGTTCCAGTACCACAGCGCCGTCTTCCAGGCCACGGCGGAGTCGTTCTGCACCAGCCAGGGGTTGTTGAGCAGGTCGATGCCCAGCGCGTCGCCCGCGGCCTTGTAGTTGAAGTTCCAGCTGAGCTGGATCGGTCCGCGCCCGTAGTAGGCGGCCTGACCGGCCGGGCAGCCGTAGGGCCGGCTCCAGTCGCAGTAGTGCGGGTAGTTGGCGGTGTTCTGCTCCACCACGTGCACCAGGCCACCGGTCTCGTGGTTGACGTTGGCCAGGAAGGCGGCGGCCTCCTGCTTCTTCACCGTGTCACTGCCGGTGTTGGCGAAGCCGGGGTAGGCGCTCAGCGCGGCCGTGAGCCCGCGGTAGGTGTAGAAGGGATTCCGGTTCGGGAACATCTGGTTGAACTGCGCCTCGGTCACCACGAACGTCCCGACGGGCGTGCCGGGGCCGTTGTCGCAGGCGTACGGCTCCCAGTACCAGGTGCTGACGACCGGGTCGTAGCCCGGGTTGGCGTGCTCGGCGATGTACGCCCTGCCGTCGGTGTAGCGGACGATGTCACCGGCGTTGTACGACTTCCCGGCCACCCAGTTCGGGTAGCTGGAGCACGCGGCGGCGGAGGCGGTCGCGGCGGGGAGCAGCACGGGTGCGCTGCCGGCGAGGACGATGGCGGTCATCACGGCGGAGACGCGGCGTCTCGACAAGGGATCAACTCCTCTGCGGGACACGGCCGCTGCCGGACGAGGGCATGCCGGAACGGACCTCGCCGCGCGCACCGGCGAGGCCCGTCACGGCAGGGGCGGCCGTGGTGGGGGGCGTGGATCCCACTCAACCGCTTTGGTCTGTACCAGTCAAGGGTGTAGACCAGTCACCCTGGTCCGGCCACCGGCCGGGTCCGTAGGGGAGTGCGGGCGTTCGCTCGGGGCGGTCAGTCGTCCTCACCGGACGGGACCACCACGAGGAACGCGTCCGAGTTCATGTCCATGACCACCGTGGCGGGCTCACCCTCGGCCCGACGCCGGGCCGCGTACTCTTCCGCCGGCCACGATCCGCGCGGGGATCCCGCGGGGAACCGCTCCAGCACCTTCGCTCCCGCAACGGCAGCCATGAGGACAGACACCTCCGTCGATCCAGGTCTCGGGTTTCCTTTCGGTAGATTCCGCCTGCCCCGGATCCCACCGGACATGTCCGGCCCTCGATGCCCGCGTGGACCGCGCCCGGCAGCCCGAGGCGCGCGGTCGGTTGTGATCGACGAGCGCGGTCGGTTGCGATCGACGAGCGGTCCGGGATGAGGTGCTGAACGGGACAAGGTGCCCCCGGAGTCAGGCGCCGGGGGATCGCGCGCTTCGGGGCGACGGAAGCCGATCGGGGATCGGGGCGGGCCGGCAGTCCTGCCCGCCTGGCCGGGATCGCACCGACGTCGCACCTCTGGAGCGGACGTTCGCGCCGTGGGCCCTCTCGCCGACGCCAAGCGGGTGACCGGCCCGGGACAACGACCGGAGCGTGCCGTCGCCGGAGCTGGTGATCTCCGGCTTCACCCGGCCGGCACCGGGGAAACTCGCCGGGCTGATGACGGCACCCACCTTCGCCTCCGGGGGGCGACCGACGACATCTCCTCGTGGTTCGAGAACCCGCTCAGGGCCGTGGGGCCGGAGAACCCCCGGTGGATCCGGGCGCACGGACCGGCCGCGCCGCCAGCGATCACTCCACCAGCCTGCGATTCGGCCCTGGCAGCGACGCCGTCCGCTGTGGGTGGTCGACCCGTACGGCCTGCCGGGGCCTGTTTCGTTCGCATCAGGACGCAGGGAGGCGACGGCGCCTTGTCATCACCATGAGCCGGGTCCGGTACGCGCGGCGCACGGCGGAGGAGGGCGCCGACGCGGAGCGTCGGCAACCGACGACAGCACCGGGGAGGCGGGGGTCGGCCCCCGCGCCCGCGGCGTGATCCACACGACGGCTCCAGGCGTGTTGTCCGGACACGACCCGTGCGGCACTCGCCCTCCGACCTCTACACATAAAGGCTGTATAAGCGCAAAATAGGCTTACGCGGCGCTTACCGCATACCGCCCAGAAGCGGTCAGGCCTGCTAGCCGAAGGAGACGCCCATGGCCAACGTCTCGCACCCGCGCGGTGACATCACCAGCCACCCCGATGCCTCCGAGATGCGGGCACGGTACGACCGTGTGCTCGGCGGCCGTGATGTGGCCCTCGTGGACGGACCGGTCTTCCTGCTCGGTCTCTACTGCGCGGTGTCCCCCTGGATACTCCACTACACGACGAGCCAGCCCTCGCTCGTGCCCCACAACCTGATCGTGGGCATAGCGATCGGCCTGCTCGCCCTCGGGTTCACCGCGGCCCCCGCGCGCATGTACGGCCTCAGCTGGGCCATGTGCGCCCTGGGCGTGTGGATGATCGTGTCGCCGTGGATCGTCGGCGACAGCCCGGACGCCGGCGTCATCTGGAACAACATCGTCATCGGTGCCCTCGCCCTGCTCCTGGGCCTGGTGTGTGCCGGTACGGCAGCCAAGAGCGCGCCGAGGCCGTAGGCCCGGCCCGAGAAGGGAGCCGAGGACCGGTCCGCGCCCGCCGCGGACCGGCCCGTCCGCCTCCGGGGCCGGGACTTCCGCGGTCGGCGGAGGCAGACGCTGGGAGCGGAGGTCATGAGGGAAGGGGCGCCATGGAGATCGACGGCATCATCAGTGCCATCGTCATCGGCATTGTCATCGGCATCCTGGGACGTCTGGTGGTCCCGGGGCGCCAGCGTATCGGGATTCTGTGGACGATCCTCGTCGGCATCGCCGCCGCACTGATCGGCTCGGCCATCGCCGGGGCGCTCGGAGTGGCCGACACCAAGGGCGTCGACTGGGTCGAGTGGCTGATTCAGATCGCGCTCGCCGCGGTGGGAGTGGGAGCTCTGGACCGGGCGAAGGCACGGGGCTGACGGCGTCCCCGGCAGCACGCGGCGTCCGGGCGACGGGTCCGGTGGGAGGCACCGACGCGGTGCGGCCACCGGGCCCGCGTGCGTCCGGGACCTCGGTATGCGGATCGGCTCGTAGGCGGACCGGCGTGCGTCCGGATCCGCGTGCTCCGGGCCTCGATGCCACCGCCTCGTGGTCCGTCCGTGCACCTCGGGGCTGGTGCTCCGCACGACGGGCAGGCCGCCCCCGGTCGAGGGGGGTGCGGGGTCCGGACCGGTTCCCCCGGGCCGCCTCACCGTGGCCACCAGCGGGAACGCCGACGTCGCGGTGCACGCGCACGACGTGGGCGCCGGTTTCCGGCGCCACTCTCATCGGTGCCGCGGGGACCGCGGAACAGGCCGAAGGCGCACGCGACGCCTTCCGGGTCCCATACGGTCGACGATGAGGCGCTCCTCGGTGTGGGTGCGCCGGCCCCACGGCCCGGCCCGGCGCCGCTGCTGTGCCCGGACGCCGTCAGGGCCGGGTGACATGCCGGCCGAGGGCTTCGTCCGCGCCGGTGACGAGATGCTCCGGCTCGTCGGATCGTCGTCAGGACCGTACGACGGGAACCGCGGAACGTGACACCGCAGCCGGAACAGCCTCGGCCACAGGCGGGCGAGCCGCTGGTCGTACCGGGGCTCGGTGGCGTCCGGCTCCACGCGGCGGGACCACCCCGGCGCCCGTCGTCACGGCACGTACAGGTACGGCGTCGTGGTGCCGAGCGCGGTGAAGCCGAGGCGTTCCAGGACGGGACGGCTCTGGGCGGAGGCGTCGACCCGGAGGTACCGGCAGCCGTGCGCGGCGGCGACCCGGGCACGGTGGGCCACCAGCGCGCGGTAGACGCCACGGCCGCGCCAGGCCGGGACGGTCCCGCCGCCCCACAGCCCGGCGAACGGGGTGCCGGGCACGATCTCCAGCCGGGCCGCGCTCACCGGCTCCTTTCCGGCCAGGGCGAGAACGGCGACGACGCTGCCGGGGGCGGCCGTGAGCCGGGCCAGCAGGTGCCGGCGCAGCCGTGAGGCGTCGGTGCCGAACGCCTGCTCGTGCACGTCGGCCACCAGCCCGGCGCCCGCGCGGTCGGTGACGGGGACGAGGCGCACACCGTCCGGCGGCGTGGTGTCCAGGACAGCCGGTCCCGCGGCGTCACCGATCATCAGCGTCTCCTCCGGCCCGGGACCGAACCCCGCCGCGAGGAGCCGCTGTCCCAGGTCGGCCGGCCGGTCGTGTCCGTACAACGTCCACTCGAACTCGCGGCCGAGACCGGTGAAGTACGCGATCTGCTCACGGATCGCCGCGTCCGCATGCGTGTCGTCCAGGGCGGACCACAGGACCCCGTTCCAGCCGTGATCGGGTGCGGTCTGGCGCACCACGGCGCCGGCCCGTTCGACCCGGGCACCGGGGCCGTCGGGACGGGCCCGCTCGCGCAGGTCGCGATCGAAGAGGGTGAACAGCGCGGCGTGATCCATACGGCTCAGCCCACCATGCGCCGGCCGGCACGGACAACCGAATTGGAAGGCGCCGCCGCGACGTCGTCGCGACCGCGGTGGTGCCGCCATAGGGTGGCACTTCGATCAGCTCGATGCCCTCGATCGGCTCACTTGCGCAGAGCCGCTCGATCGACCCGTTGCGAGGAGGGGCGGCCCCCATGGTCGTGAAGGATGCCGAACTGCGTGTCCGGGACGGCACGGTACTCGCCGAGGACCGCAACCGGGTGGCCTCCGGGGACCGCACCCGGCACCCGGAGTTCGAGCCGGCACGCTGGGCGGCGGCACACATGACGCCCGGGGAGCGGGCCGCGGCGACGGTGTACACCTCCGGCGAGCACTGCCCGATGTGCGCGGCGGCACACGCCTGGGTGGGCCTGGGCCGCATCGTCTGCGTCGCCTCCTCCGAGCAGCTGATGACCTGGCTCGGCGAACTCGGCGTGCCCGCGCCGCCGGTGCGGACCCTGCCCGTCGGCGAGATCGCACCGGGCATCACCGTGGAGGGACCGGTCCCCCAACTGACCTACGCTGTGAGGGAGTTGTACCGGCGGTGCCACGGCGCAGGCGGCTGACGTTCCACCGGCGGGTCGCGCCGGTGGCGGAATCCGGTCCGGCGGCACGGGCGCTCCCGGGCCGATGACCGGGACACGGCACCGCCACGGCCGTCGCGCCCGACGTCACGGCGGGTGAGGCGCTCACCTCGTTCCGGGTCATCGGCTCATGACGTCCCTGCCTCCCGGCATCGTCGCGGGCACTCGCCGAGCCGGCGGCACCGCGGGTGCATGAGCCGCGTCATGGCTGCATCGGCAGGTCACCTCCCTTCATCTCGTGGGGGTGTGCCTCCGCCCGGTACCCGCCGGCAGGAACCCCCGGACGCGTCCGTGCCGAACGCGGGTGGGGACGGTCGCCGAGGGGGCCGGTCGGCCGACAGGCGGGGCCGCCGGGGCGCGCATATCGTGAGCGAGGGCGCCGATTCCCGGTCCGCTGCGGGGCGCCCCTGGAGGCATCGATGCTGGCCAAGCTGTCAACGCGCCCCTCGATCCGGCGGTGCGCGGCCACCGGGGCGGTCGGCCTGGCCCTGCTCGGCACGGTGCTGCCCGGCACCTCCGGCGGGGATCCGGACCTCGACCGGTTCTACCGCCAGAAGGTCACCTGGTCCGCCTGCGAGGGCACGGACATGCCGAAGGATCTCCAGTGCGGGAAGATCACCGTCCCGCTGGACTACGCCCACCCCGGCAAGGGCACCCTGGAACTGGCCCTGGCCCGCTACCGGGCCTCGGGCGACGCGCGGGGGTCGGTGGTGCTGAACTTCGGCGGCCCGGGCGGCTCCGGCGTCATGGGCCTCGCCAGTAGCGGCAAGGACTTCATGGACCTGACCGACGGCTACGACGTGGTCTCCTTCGACCCGCGCGGCGTCGGCCGCTCCGCCCCGGTCAGCTGCGGCGCCGAGGCCGCGAGCCGGGCCCTGGAGGCGACCGACGGCGAGGACATGTCCGACCCGCAGCAGACGCTCGGGCAGCTGCGCGAGGTGGCCGCCGAGTGCGCCGAGCACTCCGGTCCCGTACTGGCGCACATCGGTACGGTGAACGTGGCCCACGACATGGACGTGATGCGCCAGGTGCTCGGCGACAGGAAGCTCAACTACCTGGGGTTCTCCTACGGAACCCGGCTCGGCGCGGTGTACGCCGCCCGGTTCCCCGAGAAGGTCGGCCGGCTGGTGCTGGACGGGGTGGACACGCTGACCGAGCCACTGGCGGAGCAGGGGCTGGCCGCCGCGCGGGGGCAGCAGCAGGCACTGGGAAACTTCCTCACCTGGTGCACGCACGACATCGCCTGCCCCTTCGGTCAGGATCCGCGCGACGCCCGTGACCAGGTCGTGGACCTGGTCCGGTCGCTCGACGAGAACCCGGTGCCCTCCGACTTCGGTTTCGAGTTCACCGGCCAGGACCTCGCGGGCGCCCTCGGCCAGGGCCTCTACAGCAGGGAGCTGTGGCCCTCGCTCCAGCGCGCCCTCGCGCAGCTCCTCGAGGACGGCGACACGCGCGGGGTCGAGGCGTTCGCGACGGGCGGGGTGAACCTCCCGGTGTGGCGGACGGCCGGCGGCGCCCGCGTCGGCGCCGACGACGGTCTCGTCGACGAGGAGGAGGTGCCCCTGGACAACCTGCCGGCGGCGCTGATGGCGGTGAACTGCGCGGACGATCCCGACCGTCCCGCCGCCGCGCAGGTGACCCGGGATCTGGACCGGCTGCGTACCGCGTACGAGCAGGCCTCGCCGGTCTTCGGCCGTTACCGGCTGGCGCAGGTGCTCATGTGCCACGGCCGCCCCAAGGGCACCGAGTACATCCGCGAGCAGGTCAAGGACGTCGACACGCCGAAGATGCTGCTGGTGGGTACGCGCGGCGACCCCGCCACGCCGTACCGCTGGACGGTGGAGACGGCCGAGCGGCTCGGTTCCTCGGCGGTGGTGCTGGACAACCGGGGCGAGGGCCACACCGGCTACTCGTCCTCCAAGTGCGTTCACCGCAAGGTCGACGACTTCCTGCTGTACGGCTCCCTGCCCCGCAACGGCAGCTCCTGCGGCGCCGACGAGGAGGCGGCGGGAGACTGAGACGGGCCGGGGGCCGGAGGCCACATCGGGCCCCGTGACGCCCGAGGGAGCCCCGCACGCCCGCTCGACTCGGGGCCCGGCAGACGACGCGGACCACACGGCCGCGCGGCCGACGGGTGCCCGGGCGGCCGCTCACGGGCGCCTCACCCGCCCCGGCGCCCACCGACAGGCAGTGCACGCCCGCCCCGCCGTTCCGGCAGCCCACACGCACGGAGGACCGGGTGGCACCGGGGCTTGGCGGCCCACCACGGCTCACGCGCCGGGGCTCCACCGGGGCCCACACCGCCCGCGCACCGGATCGCGCCGGACGCCGGGGCTCGTTGCAGCCGCGCACCAGGCGGCTCGCCCGGAGCACCCACCCCACTCGGCCGGCCGCACCTGTGCCAAGCGCCGGCGCTCCGGGCCCGGCCACGGGCAGCTGCAGCACGCCCACCGTGAGCCGCGCCCCCGCCTCACGCCGAGCCGTGCGGAGGTGGCCCGCCGCCGCTCGTCTCGCGGAGGCCGTCGGTGCGGGCGATGTGGCGGCTCAGGATGCGGGCGATCTCCGCCGCGTCCGGGACGGACACCGCCAGACGGGTGAACGGCACCGGGCGCCAGAGGTCCACGAGGACCACGGGCACGCCCGCCCGCACGGCCACGAAGTCCCGGCCGGACGGATGGACCCGCTCCCCCACGCAGTACCGCCCCGGCCGGCAGCGGCCGGTCACCGGCGTGCCGCGCACGGCGCGCCACCAGTCCGGCTCGACACCCACCGCCTTGATCTCGGCCCGCGGCACGCGCACCGCACGCCGGCGGGCCACCGGCACCTCCCGCCAGGACAGCCGGACGACGAGTGCCCCGCCGTCCTCCGCAGCCCCCGTCTGCCCCTCCACGACCAGGCGTGCCATCGCGGTCACCTCCCCTACCAGCCTGCACCCGCGACCCCCGCGCCCCACTCCGACGATGCAGTGAATTGCCCCAAATGCCCTACACGGGAATCGGTTCTATGGTGCTGTCATGGAGCACGACCTCAGCCCCGCGACCCTTGCCGAACTCCGTCGTCCGCGCCCCTACCCGGCGGTGTCCGTGCTGACGCCGACCCACCGGCGCGACCCCCTCCACACCCAGGACCAGGTCCGCCTGCGCCACGCGGTGGCCCAGGCCAAGAAGCAGCTGGAGGCCGACCCGGCGGTGACCCGGGACCGGCGTACCGAGGTGGCCCGGCAACTCGACCGGGCCCTGTCCGAGGTCGACCTGAGCCGCGCCGAGGACGGCCTGGTGATCTTCGCCGCTCCGGGTGAGCACCAGGTGTGGTCGCTCGCCCGCCCCGTGCCGGAGCGTGTGGCTGTCTCGGACACCTTCCTCACCCGCAACCTGGTCTCCGCCCACACCGCAGAACGGCCGTACTGGGTGCTCTCGGTGGCGGCCGACCGGGTCACCCTGTGGAGCGGCACGGCGGACCGGGTGGCCGAGGAGCACATCGGCGGCTTCCCGCTGACCCGGGGCGTGCACAATTTCGACCCGGAGCGGCTGGAGCGCGGCGGCGATCAGCCGCGCGGCTTCCGGGACGAGCCCACCCGCCAGTTCCTGCGCGAGGCCGACACCGCAATGAGCACGGTGCTGCGCGACCATCCGCGCCCCCTGTACGTCACCGGCGAACCCGCCGCCCTGTCCCTGATGTCCGAGGTCGGCAGCACGGCCAAGGGGGCGGTGCAGGTCCAGCACGGCGGACTGGCGCACGGCACGCCCGGAGCGGTGCGGCAGGCCATGGAGCCGGTACGGGAGGCCGAGGCCCGCAGGAGCGCGGACGAGGTGGCCGGGGCCCTGGTGGCCGCCCGCGGGCGCAAGGAGTTCGCGGCCGGTGTCGACGAGCTGTGGCGGAGCGCCCGGGAGGGCCGGGTGCGACTGCTGGCCGTCGAGGAGAACTACCGCGTACGGGTGCGCGACACGGGCGAACACCTGGTCCTCGCCGAGAGCGGCGACGTCGAGGCGCGCGAGGACATCGTGGACGAGATCGTCGAGCAGTGCCTGGAGACGGGCGCCGAGGTCCGCTTCGTCCCCGACGGCATGCTCGCGGACGCGGACGGCATCGCGGGCGTGCTCCGGTACTGAGAGACGCCGAACACCCGTCCGGCGAACGCGCGAGTGAGCGACGGACGACGTGCCGACTGTACGTCAAACTCCATACATAATGGGGGAGTTGGACTCGCGAAGGACCGGCTGGGGCATACCCCGGAGTAACTCCGCGGAGACGGTGACATATGCCACCGGCACCGCCTTGTCGTGTGATGCCAAATGCCTTACAGGCTGTCGCGGGCTGTGCGACAGTCGTAGCGGTCCCTCCGTCCGCCTGAAGGCCGTACCGTCCCCCGCATCGGAGTGCGTCATGCCGTCCCACCTCTCCGCGGACCGCTCACCCGCCGAGCCGCCGGAATGCGGCCGGGTCGACGCGCTCATCTCGCAGACCCGGCGGCTCAAGGGCGAGGTGGACGCCGTCCGCCGAGGCACGGCGCCGGACACGGCGGACCCGAACGGGCGCTGGCAGCGTGCGCTCTACGACCTGGCGCTGCGCCAGCTGAGCGACGTCGGCGACCACTTCGCGCAGTTGCGGGACGGCCCGCTGCCCGCCCCCGCGGCGTCCGGGCCGACCCGCGCCGCGCCGGCCGCGACACGGGACGGCTCCCTGCTCAGCCGGGTCGGCACCGCCGAGTGGAACCTGCTCACCGACGAGGCCGAGTGGTCCGGAGAGCTGTACCGCATCCTGGGCCGCGATCCGGCCGCTCCCCCGCTGACGCTCGACGAACTGCCGTCCCTGGTGCTCGACGAGGACCGGCCGCAGCTGACGGCGATGGTCACGCAGTGCCTGGTCGACGCCCGGCCCATCGACGGAGAGTTCCGCGTCGTGCGCCCGGACGGGGGCGTGCGGACCGTGCACATGATGGGCGAACCGGTGCTCGGCGCCGACGGCAGCACCACCTCGATGTGGGCCGTGCTGCGTGACGTCAGCGAACTGCGCCGCTGCCGACGGGAGGTGAGCGAGACCCGTGACTCGCTGAGCCGCCGCCGACATGCCGAGGCGCGGACCGAGCACCGGCTCGCGGTCGAGTTGCAGGAGGCCGTGCTGCCGGCGTGGCGCGGCCCCCTGCGGCTCCCGCACACCGGTCCGCCGGCCCTCGACGTCGCCGCCCGGCACCTGTCCTCCTCGGCGGGCACACGCCTCGGCGGCACCTGGTGCGACGCCCTCGATCTGTCCGACGGCACCACACTGCTGAGCATGGGTGACCTCACCGGGCAGGGCATCGGCGTCGCCTCGAGCATGGCCATGCTGCTGGGCGCCGTGCGTGGCATGGCGATGGCGGGCACGAGCCCCGGCCCGCTGCTGGCCACCCTGAACCGGTTGCTGGACGCCACCGCTCAGCCCGCCCTGGCCGGCGCGGTCAGCCTGCACTACCGGCCCGAGTCCCGTTCGCTGGTGTGGGCGCAGGCCGGACACCCCGCCCCGCTGCTGTTCCGCGGCGGGACGGGATGGGCGCTGGACCCACCGGACGGCGTCCTGCTGGGTGCCGCCCGGGGCGCCTCCTACGGGCAGGCCGAGCAGACCCTCGAGCCCGGCGATCTGCTGCTGCTGCACAGCGAGGGCCTGGTATCCGGGACCGGCGCCACCGCGGCCGTGCACGACCTGCTCGGACTGGCCCCGCGCCTGGCGGGGGCCGCCACCGCCCAGGAGTGCGTACGGACGGTGACGGAGGAGTTCGGCGCGACCGACCGCGCGGACGACGCGTGCGTGCTCGTCGCCCGGGTGGTCCCGTAGCCCGACGCCTCCCGCGGCCACCACTGCCGGCACCTCCAGGACGCCGGTACCGAAGCGGCCGGCGCCACCGGGCCGCCGCGACACGGCCTCCGGGCTACGCCGGTGCCGCGTTGCCGCTCTTCGCCCTCGGCCTGGGCAGCGCCAGCCGGATCTCCTCGCGCAGTTCCCGGATCTTCGGGTACTGGGAGTACTCGGCGGTGAGCCGGTACATCTGGCGCAGCCGGTCCCAGGTACGGCGGGAGGAGTTCTGCCCCATGGAGACCAGGGCAAGTCGCGCGAACCGGTCCGCCTGCTCGGGATCGTCGGCGATGAAGCACGCGGAGGCCATGGACAGGAAGTCGAAGATCTTCGACCTCTGCTGTGCCTCGACCCGCAGTGCCAGCGCCTTGTCCGCGTAGTGCTGGGCGTGCACGGCGGCGTCCGGCTCGAACTCCGCGAGCGTGCGGTACGCCAGGGCCTGCATGCCGTACAGGTCCGCCTCGTTGAACAACTGCATCCAGTTCGGCGGCGGCACGTCGCCCTTGTCGGAGACGAAGAGGTCCTCAGCCCGCCCCAGGGTGCGGCGCATCGCCTGGCCCTTGCCCATGGACGCCTGCGCCCAGGCCTCGATGGTGTGGAACATCGCCCGGGTGCGCGGCAGCACCTCGTCCCCGGAGCCGGACTGGGCGAGCTTCATCAGGTCCAGGGCGTCGTCGGGCCGGCCGAGGTGCACCATCTGACGGGCCGCCCGGGACAGCGCCTCGCCGGCCCGCGGCCGGTCACCGCCCTCCCGGGCCGCGTGGGCGGCGATCACGAAGTACTTCTGCGCCGTGGGTTCCAGGCCGACGTCGTGCGACATCCAGCCGGCGAGGACGGCGAGATTGGCGGCGACCCCCCACAGGCGCCGCTGGAGATGGGGTGGGTGGCGGTAGGCGAGCATGCCGCCCACCTCGTTGAGCTGGCCCACGACCGCCTTGCGCTGGAGGCCGCCGCCCCGGGCGGCGTCCCAGGCGCGGAACACCTCCACGGAGCGCTCCAGTTCCTCGATCTCCTGCGCCCCGATGGGGGCGGCCTCGTAGCGGTCGAACCCGGCGGGGTCGGCGTGCAGGGGTTGGTCGAGACGGGGAGCGTCGGCGGTCAGGGCCGGATCGGTGTGCAACCAGTCGTGCATGGCGCTGCTGAGTGCGGATCCCGCGGCGAGCGCGGCGCCCGCGCCCACCAAGCCGCGTCGGTTGAGCATGAGGTCCATTCCCGTGAATTCGGTGAGGACCGCGGCGGTCCGCTCGGGCGCCCACGGCACTCCGTCGGGATGTTCCGCACTCCCGCCGCCCTGCCGTTTCCCCGCACGCCCGTGCCGGACCAGACCGAGGTCCTCGATGGTCACGACACGGCCGAGACGCTCGGTGAACAGAGCCGCCAGCACCCGCGGCACGGGATCGCGCGGGATCTCTCCCATGTCGATCCACCGCCGCACCCTGGAGGTGTCGGTCGCCAGCTGCGGATGGCCCATGGCCGCCGCCTGCCGGTTGACCAGCCTCGCGAGTTCGCCCTTGGACCAGCCGGCCAGGCCGAACAGGTCCGCGAGCCGGGTGTTGGGTCGTCCACTCACGTAAGCCCCCAGGTTCTCGGCTGAGTTGACAGTAGCCCGGTGCCAGTTGCCGGGCGACTATTCGCCAGGGTTCGCCAGGGTGCGCCAGATGGTGTGCCACGGGACAGCGGGTGTCAGGTAGGAAAGCGCCACCTCGACCCGGTCGCCGCAGGACATTCCCCAGGGTGCGCCTGGGCGGCCGGGCCGGGTGGTGCGATGACGTCGCAGGCACACGAAGGGATCTGTTCGCCCATGTACGCAGCATCGTCCTCCGTGTCCGCCCCGCCCCGGCCGCTCCGTCCGCGCTCCTCGGACGGCGGCCCCTACCTCGCCCCCGTGCGGCCGGCGGCCCCCGTCCTCGGGGCGGACAAGGTACGGCGCGCCGCGGGACCCGGCACGCAGCAGCTCAGCGGGAGACTCGACCTCTCCGGTCCCCAGGGGGCCCAGCTGCGCACGGCGATCGCCTCGGTGCACCGCATCTGCCCGGAGTTCGCCCCGGTACAGGTACTGCGGCGCAGCGGACGGTCCGTTCTGCTGGTCGGCACCACCGGCCGGAGCACGGCGGTCGCCAAGTGTTTACTGGACCGGTCCCCCGCGTGGAGCGAGCGGATCCGCCACGAGATAGCGGCCTACCGCTCGTTCGTCCGGCACCGCCCGCCCGTGCGGGCGCCCCGGCTGATCGCGGCGGATCCGGACAACTGCACGCTGGTGATCGAGCGGCTGCCGGGCAGGGTGGCGGCGCTCCAGCGGCACCCGGCCGAGGCGCCGGCGCGGGCGGACATCCGGGCGGCGCTCGGCGCGATCTGCCGGCTGAACGCCTGGCGCCCGCCCGCGGGCACGTTCGACGCGCCCCTGGACTACGCGGCACGGATCTCCCGCTACCACGAACTGGGGCTGCTCACCGACCGCGACCTGGGCGATCTGCAGAAGTTGCTGCACGGCATCGCGCAGGCGGCCGGACGGCAGGGCATGGGCCAGTTCTGCCACGGCGACGCGCTGTTGTCCAACATCCTGATCTCACCGGCCGGTCCCGTGCTGGTGGACTGGGAGCACGCGGGCTGGTACCTGCCGGGCTACGACCTGGCGACGCTGTGGTCGGTGCTCGGGGACGCCCCGGTGGCGCGGCGGCAGATCAGTCAGATCGCGCAGTCGGCGGGCCCGGCCTCGCGCGACGCCTTCCTGGTCAATCTGATGCTGGTGCTGACCCGGGAGATCCGTACCTACGAGACGGCCGTGCAGCGTTCGCTGCGGGAGGCTCCGCCGGCTGCACCGGGGGCCGGCCAGGCGGCTGTGCCGTCCTGCGAGGAGCAGCGGCTGCTGCTGCGGCGGCTGCACGACGACGCCCAGATGGCGCGCCGGGCGGTGCGCGCGGCGGTCGGCACGCGCTGACGGGGCGAAGGTCCGCGGTGCGCGCTCGACAGGGGCGCATGCCGCGGGCCTTCGCCCGCCGGTGCCCGTTCTCGGGAGGTGGGCCTGGTCCAGGCCCCGACGACCGGCGTGGACGGTGGAGCCGGCCTGCCCGGAGTGAGCCCGGTCCAGACGGTGTCCCCACTGCCGTGCACCCTGCCGAAGGGGCAGCAGTACGTCACCGTGCGGATTCCGAGACCCATACGGCCACCGGGTCGCCTTCGTGCCGGCGGCCGACGTGACGACGAGGTCGTGGTGGCGCCGGGGCGGCCGTGGTCCGGTCAACCCTGCTGGAACAGCTCGGCCGGCAGCGGCTTGAGGAGGGCGTAGAGGTCGTCGGTGATGGGGCGGTCCCAGGCGGCAATCGTGACCAGGACGTTGTCGCTCCGGTCGAACTGCACGCAGGAGATCCGGCTCTCGGAGAGCTTGACGCGTCGCACGATCAGCAGGTTGTCGCCCTGCATCACCGGCACGTCCTCGGTGCCGACGACGGTGACCTCCTCGTCGTTCTCCAGCGCCAGCAGCAGCTGGGCCACCTCGAAGGGGACCTCGCCCTCGGGGACCTCCCGGGCCGGGGAGCCCTCGGGGAGGTTTCCGATGATCATCGCGGGGCCGCGGCCGCCGAACAGGTCGTAGCGCAGGAAGACACCCTGGCAGGTTCCGTCGGGGGCGGGCAGCAGCCCGGCGCCCAGGTTTCCGGGCCAGTCACCCGGGTCCATGGCCAGTACGTCGAAGTCGGGCCCGGCGGGTGTGGCACTGCGGCGGCGGAGGAACGACATGCCGCCATGGTACGTGCCCGGGCCCTTCGGCGGATGCCCGGGCGCCGCCGGTCGCCGCACCCCGGGCCACCCGCTCCCGCCCGCCGCGGCGGGCGCACCGTGCCGGGCCGCCCGGCCACCTCCCGGCACCCGGTGCGCGGCCGCCCGGCGAGGAACTGCCCTGCGCGGAACGGCGGATGGTCACGGCGAACAGCCACGGTGGCGGCCGCTACTCCTCCGGCGGGGTCGGCGGGACGACGGCGACGGGGCTCGCGGCATGGAGGAGGACCGCCTGGGTGACGGAGCCCATCATGCGTGCGGGGGCCAGCAGCCGGCGCCGGTGGCGGCCGACGACGACGAGTTCGGCGCCCCTGGAGGCCGCGACGAGGTGTCCGGCCGCGTCGCCCGGGGTCACGCGGGTCTCGACGGCGACCTCGGGGTGCCGTTCGCGGTGGTGGGCGAGGAAGCCCTCGGCGAGGGTGCGGGTCTCGTGCTCGACGGCGTCCTGGTCGATCTGCGGCTGGGGCATCTCCCCGGGCAGCATCCAGGTCTGGAGGGGCCACGGGTAGGCGGCGACCACCACGAGCCGGGCGCCCCGCAGGGCGGCTTCGGTGAGGGCGAAGTCGAGGGTGGCCTCGTCGGGGCTGTCGGCGTTCAGGCCGACGACCACTCGCCGCCCCGGCTCGGCGGCCGGCTCGGCGTCGACCTCCTTGCCGGGCCGAGGTACCACCACGACCGGGCATTCGGCGTCACGGGCGGCGGCCATGGAGTTGGACCCGAGGAGCAGGCTGGCGAAGCCGCCGCGGCCGCGGGAGCCGAGCACCAGCAGTGCGGCGGTGGCCCCGAGCTCGGGCAGGACCGCGCCGGGGGCGCCCTCCAGGGCGGCGTACTCGACGGCCGGGAGGTCGCCACGCCCCTTGAGGTGATCGCGGACGCGGTCGAGCACCGGGTCCTCGTCGGGGTCGGGCGGCCCGGCGGCCAGGATCTCCGGCTGGGCCCAGGCGGCGTACTGGCGTACGTGCACCACGCGCAGCGGAACCGCGCGCCCGCGTGCGGCGTCCAGGGCCCATTCCAGGGCGCGCAGACTGTCGTCCGAGCCGTCGACCGCGGCGACTACCGGCTGGGTGCTCATGTTCCTCGCCTCCTATGCGACCTTCACCTTCGAAGGTCAGCCTGGCTCAGGCGTGACACCGCGAAGGCGCTCCAGGTCGCGTGTCCGGAAAATCGGAGGGAACACCCGCCGGAACGGCATGCACCCCTCGCGGGGGCGGCGGCCGGTGCGGACTCCTCCGCGGCAGGGCTCAGGTCAGGTCGAACTCACCCTCCCGGGCCCCCGACACGAACGCGCCCCACTCGTCCGGGGTGAAGATCAGCGAGGGGCTCTGCGGGCGGGCGCTGTTGCGCATGGCGATGAACCCTTCCACGAAGGCGATCTGGACATCTCCCAGGCCGCGGCTGCTGGACTGCCACTGCGCGTTGCTGAGGTCCAGGTCCGGCTTGTCCCAGCCCGTGAGCGGGCGCTGCTGGGTGGTGCTCTCGGCCACGTCCGTGCTCCTCCCGATGTCGTCGTCCGCGGCCAGCCTAGCGATCGGCACCGGGCCCCGACAGGCCGTGTGAGCGGTCCCTTGGCGCGGCGGACGGGTGGATCGCGGACGGAAGGTGTTGAACGGAGGGCGACGTCGGGCCGTACTGGTGGGGGCAGGCCCGTCCCGGGCCCGGTTTGCCATGCCATCGCAGGACCGCACGGAAGGACCGCCGGGTGTCGCTCTTCACTCGCTCCCGTCAGCTGCCGGACACCAACGGGAGCGCAGCGGACCCGGACGGTGCCCCGGACGCGGACGACAGCCCGCCCGACGCCAACACCGACCGTGCCCCGGACGCGGACGACAACGCACCCGACGCCAACACCGACCGTGCCCCGGACACGGACGACAACGCACCCGACGCCAACACCGACCGTGCCCCGGACACGGACGACAACGCACCCGACGCCAACACCGACCGTGCTCCGGACACGGACGACAACGCACCCGACGCCAACACGACCGACGCTCCGGACACGGACGACAGCGCCGCCGAGCGGGCGCCGGGCTCCGGTCCGCGCGGCTGGTTCGGCTGGCGCCACCGGTGGCCCCGCACGGCCCGGGGGGTGACCGTGGGGACGACCGTCCTGGCGGGAGCGCTCCTGCTGTTCGCGCTGCTGCTGCCGAACCGTGTCGAGCGGCTCACCTTCGACGCGTTCGTGCGCATTCCGGCCGAGGGCGTCCTGCTCGCTACGCTGCTGCTCGCGCTGCCGCCGCGGCCCCGGCGCGTCGCGGCGGTGGTCTCCGGGATCCTCCTCGGGCTGCTGACCGTCCTGAAGGTCGTCGACATGGGCTTCTACCAGGTGCTGGCCCGGCCCTTCGACCTGGTGCTGGACTGGATCCTGCTCGACGACGCGGCGGACTTCGTCCGGGAGTCGTTCGGCCGCAGCGGGCAGGTGCTCGCCGTGATCGGGGTCATCGTCCTGTTCGCCGCCGTGCTGGTGCTGATGACGCTGGCCGCGGTGCGGCTGACCGGCCTGATGGTACGTCACCGTCCCGTCGCCGCCCGTACCACGCTGATCCTCGGCGTCGTGTGGATCACGTGCGTGACCCTGGGCCTGCGGTTCGGCGGCATGCCGGTGGCCACCAAGGGCAACGCGGAGCTGCTCGAGAACCGGGTCGACCAGGTGCGCGCGGGCCTGCGCGACGGGCGGATCTTCGAGCGGCAGGCGGCGGTCGACGCCTTCGCGGAAACCCCGCCCGACCGGTTGCTCACCGGACTGCGCGGCAAGGACGTCCTGTTCACCTTCATCGAGAGCTACGGGCGGGTCGCGATCGACGACCCGGCGATGGCGGAACCGGTCGGGGCGGCGCTCGAGGAGGGCACCGCCCGGCTGAAGGCCGCCGGGTTCACCGCACGCAGCGGCTGGCTGGAGTCGCCGGTGACGGGAGCGGGGAGCTGGCTCGCGCACTCGACGTTCCTGTCCGGGCTGTGGATCAAGAACCAGCAGCGGTACCGCAGTCTCACCACCAGCGACCGCATGACGCTGACCAACTACTTCCGCAAGTCCGGCGCCTGGCGCACGGTCGGCATCGTGCCAGGGGTGCGGCGGGCCTGGCCGGAGGGGAAGTTCTTCGGCCTGGACCACATCTACGACTCCGAGCACCTCGGCTACCACGGGCCGTACTTCAGCTGGACGCCGGTGCCGGACCAGTTCAGCCTGGAGGCCTTCGAGCGTCTGGAGCACGGCAGGAAGGACCGGCGGCCGATCATGGCGGAGATCATCCTGGCCTCCAGCCACAACCCCTGGTCCCCCCTCGCCCGCATGATCGACTGGGACGACCTGGGGGACGGCTCGGTGTTCCACGAGATCAAGAAGGAGGGCACGAACCCCAAGGAGGTCTGGAAGGACCCGGAGCGGGTGCGCACCGAGTACCGGCGGGCCATCGAGTACTCGGTGCGCAGTCTGACCGAGTGGGTCGAGCGGTACGGCGACATGAACACGGTCCTGGTCTTCCTCGGGGACCACCAGCCGGTGCCCACCGTCACCGGTGGGAACGCCGGCAAGGACGTGCCGGTCACGATCGTCGCGCGCGACCGGAGCGTGCTGGAGCGGGTGGCCGGCTGGGGCTGGACCGAGGGTCTGAAGCCCGCGCCGGACGCTCCGCGCTGGGGCATGGACAAGTTCCGCGACCGCTTCATGAGGGCGTACGGTCCGCAGGGCGGCGGCACGGGGGCGACCGCGTCGCCGACGGGGTGAGCGCGCGTCGGACGCCGCGTTCCCGGTGCCGGACATCCGGACGCCACGGGCACCACGGACGCCCGGACGCCGGGATGTCCGGAGTGTCGGGGGTGTCGGGGATTCAGCCGCGGCCGTCGAGGAAGGCGGTGACCCGGCGCACGAACCAGGCGGGTTCGTCCAGCCACGGGTAGTGCCCGGCCCCCGGCTGCACGGCGAACTCCGCCGTGGGGAAGGCAGCGGCGGTGCGGCGGGCCACCTCGGGACGGGGGCCGCCGTCGAGTTCGCCCGCGAGGACGAGGACTGCGGCCTCGAGGCGGGCCAGCGCGGCTCGGGTCGCGGGCGGGTCGTAGGCGCCCTCGGAGCCGTAGCGGTCGGCCGCCTCCTCGTTGGTCTCCTCGTCGCCCCGGGCGTCGTGCGCCCGGGCCGCGTCGTCCCAGCGTCCGTAGAAGAAGGGGGCGATCACGGGGTCGAATCCGGCGGCGCCCGACAGCCAGGCCTCGAACGCCGGGAAGGCGTCCGCGAACCACGGCTCGTCCGAGCGCAGCCGGGCCGCCGCCAACCGCTGCTCGGCCGTCGCCGGCGTGCCCAGCGCCCAGGGGTTCGCGGCGATCAGGGCGAGGCGCGCCACGCGCTCGGAGTGACGCGCCGCGTACAGCATCGCGAGGCTGCCTCCGGCCGAGTGCGCCAGCACGTCCATGTCCATGAGGCCCAGGTGCACGCGCAGGTCCTCCACGTCGTCGACGAGGCGGTCGCAGCGGTACGTGGCCGGGTCCGCCGGTTCCTGCGACCGTCCCGTGCCGCGCAGATCGAGAAGGATCAGCCGCCGGTGGGCGTCGAGCCCGCCGAGGCCACCGAGATAGGCACTGGCCCGCATCGGGCCCCCGGGCAGCACGACCAGCGGCTCTCCCCGGCCCCGCACGTGGTAGGCGAGCCGGGTCCCGTCCTGGGCAATGAAGTTGGGCATACCGCCGATCCTCGGGCGCGACCGTGCCGGCACGCAACGGCGTTCTCCCGGGAGGCGCTCGCGTCGGCAGGTCCCTGCCGCAGCGGGGAGTGCTGGGGGTGCTGGGGGTGCCGACCTGCCGAAGCGCTCGCGCAGTGCGCGTTTCAGGATCTTGCCGCCGACGTTGCGGGACAGTTCCCGGGTGGAGACGGACGATCCTCGGTTCCCCTGCCGTGGAGGGTCAAGACGCCGGGCGGGGCGGGGGCAGGCTCCCGGGGGGGCGGAAGTAAGGGCCCGGGTCGAGCACCGGAAGGGCGTCAGAAACGTTCGGGACGTGGCACTGACGGGCGAAATATCCGCTGATACGCTCAACCGCTTCTTCCCCCAGTGACGTTGGGAGACACGATGCGCATCCGCCTGAGACGGCTCGGCGTCGCGGCCGTGGTGCTGCTGACCGCGGGCGCCACGCTTCCGGCCACGGCGGCCGAGCGGCACGGTGATCGCCGGGAGCGGCCGGCCGATGGTGGTCTGTCCGCCGTGATCCGCTACACCGAGTACGGCATACCGCACATCGTCGCCGAGGATCACGAGAGCCTCGGCTTCGGCACCGGCTGGGCGCAGGCCGCCGACCAGGTGTGCACGCTCGCCGACGGCTTCCTGACCGTGCGCGGTGACCGTTCGCGCTTCCTCGGGCCCGAGAAGGCTCCCGGCTTCTCGCTGTCCTCGGCGACCACGAACCTCTCCAGCGACCTGTACTTCCGTGGGGTGCGGGACTCCCGCACTGTGGAAAGGCTGCTCGCGCAGCCGGCCCCGCGGGGCCCGAGCCGAGCGGCGAAGGAGATGATGTCGGGCTTCGCCGCCGGTTACAACGCCTGGCTGCGGCAGAACCGGATCACCGATCCGGCCTGCCGGGATGCCGCGTGGGTCCATCCGGTGACCGTGCAGGACGTGGCGGCGCGCGGGCTGGCCCTCGCCGTGCTCGGCGGGCAGGGCCGGGCCGTGGACGGCATCACGGCCGCGCAGCCACCGACGGCCGCGGACGGCGCTGCGAACGGTGCGTCCGCGGCCTCGGACGCGGCGGCCGGGACCACGGCCTCCGGCGGATCCGGCGTGCGCGGCACCTCCGCCGGAAGGACCGCGCGGGCCGCGCGCGAGCTGTTCTCCGGCGACGGTGCCGGCATGGGCTCCAACGCGGTCGCCTTCAGCGGCGCCACCACGGCGAACGGCCGCGGCCTGCTGCTCGGCAACCCGCACTACCCCTGGCAGGGCGGTCGCCGCTTCTGGCAGGCCCAGCAGACGATCCCCGGGAAGCTGAACGTGTCGGGCGGCTCGCTCCTCGGCACGGTGACGGTGTCCATCGGTCACAACGCCCGTGTGGCCTGGAGCCACACCGTGGCCACCGGTGTCCCGCTCAACCTGCACCAGCTGACGCTCGATCCGTCCGACCCGACGGTGTATCGGGCCGACGGCAGGCCGGAGCGGATGCGCAAGCGCACCGTCACCGTGCCGGTGACGAACGGCGCCCCGGTCACCCGGACCCAGTGGTGGACCCGCTACGGCCCCGTGGTCACCTCGCTCGGCCCCTCGCTCCCGCTGCCCTGGACGCCCACGACGGCGTACGCGCTCCACGATCCCAACGCCGGCAACCTGCGCGCCTCCGACACCGGGCTCGGCTTCGGCACCGCCCGTGACGTCGGCGACGTCCTCGCCTCGCTGCGGCGCACCCAGGGGCTGCCGTGGGTGAACACGATCGCGGCCGACGCGCGCGGCGGCACCCTGTTCACCCAGTCCCAGGTGCTCCCCCGGATCACCGACGAGCTGGCACAGCGCTGCTCCACCCCGCTGGGCAGGGCAACCTACCCCGCGTCCGGGCTGGCGGTCCTGGACGGCTCGCGCGCCGACTGCGCGCTCGGCGGCGATCCCGGCGCCGTGCAGCCGGGGATCTTCGGTCCAGCCAGGATGCCGACGCTGCGGGACGCCCCGTACGCGGAGAACTCCAACGACAGCGCATGGCTGTCCAACGCGGACCGGCCGCTGACCGGTTACGAGCGGATCTTCGGCACGATCGGCACCCAGCGGTCGATGCGGACGCGGGGTGCGATCGAGGACGTCGCCGGCATGGCGGAGCGGGGCGGTCTGACCGTGCGCGACCTCCAGCGGCAGCAGTTCGCCAACCG
This sequence comes from Streptomyces sp. NPDC005931, assembly GCF_042871235.1. Taxonomy (NCBI): domain Bacteria; kingdom Bacillati; phylum Actinomycetota; class Actinomycetes; order Kitasatosporales; family Streptomycetaceae; genus Streptomyces; species Streptomyces sp. NPDC005931. Next base: position 106,300 of record NZ_JBIAIG010000013.1, on the reverse strand, counting down.
TGTGCCGGCCGCCGACCTCGCCGCGTGGGACGTGGCGCGGGCGTGTGCCGCGCTGCCGGGCGGTACGGCGACGGGCAGTGACGGCAAGGGCGCCGACGTGCGGGAGGCGTGCGACGTGCTCGCCGCGTGGGACCGCACCATGGACACCGGCAGCCGGGGCGCGCTGCTCTTCGACCGGTTCTGGCGCAGGCTGACGTCGGCGGTGCCGGCGGCGCGGTTGTGGAAGGTGCCGTTCTCGCCCGCCGACCCGGTCGGCACGCCGCGCGGGCTCGACACGGCGGCGCCGGGCTTCGCCACGGCGCTCGCGGACGCCGTCACCGAGCTGCGGGCGGCCGGGATCCCGCTCGCTTCCCGGCTCGGGGAGCACCAGTTCGTGGTGCGCGGCGGTGCGCCGGTCCCCGTTCCGGGCGGTACGGAGTCGCTGGGCGTGTGGAACAAGATCGAGCCGGTCTGGGACCCGGCGCGCGGGTACACGGAGGTGTCCACGGGCTCGAGCTACGTCCAGGCCGTCGGCTGGGGCGGCGGGCGCTGCCCGGTGGCCAGGACGCTGCTGACGTACTCGCAGTCCTCGAACCCGTACTCGCCCCACCACGCCGACCAGACCCGGCTGTTCTCGGACGAGCGGTGGGTGACGTCCCGGTTCTGCGAGGAGGAGATCCGGTCCTCCCCGGTGCTGAGGGTGGTGCGTGTGCGCGAACGCTGAGCCCCCGTCGGGGTTGCCGTCCGCGGGACCCGTCCGGTGCGTCACCGGGCGGGTCCCGCCGCGCCGACGGTTTGGCGGCAGCGCTGTGTGACGACCCGTCGGATGCGGTCCGTACGCGGAGGGCGCGCGCCCCATTGACACGCCGCACGCCTGACAGGAAAGTTTCATTCCGGCACGGAGATCCCGAAAGAATCCTTCAGACCGCGGGCCCCGACCCGGGAGGACTGCATGACGGACGAGGGAGCGAGAGGAATCACCCGGCGCCAACTGAACCGGGGCGCGGCGGCGTTGGGCGGAGGTTTCGCCTTCGCCTCGCTGCCGGTCGGCACGGCAGCGGCGGCCCCGCCGGGCAGTGGCCGCACGACGCTGCGGCACGGCTCCGCCGGGCGGGCCGGACTGCTTCCCGAGCACCTGCGTCACCTCGTCACCGACGCCGAGGCGTTCCTCGCTCCTTCGCCCCGGCGCCCCTGGTACGCGGGCGCCGTGCTGCTCGCCGGACGCGGCGGGACCGTGGCGCTGCACCGGCCCATCGGCATGGCGGTGCGCTACCGGGCGTACGACGAGCGGACCGACACGGGCATCGAGTTCCCCGCCGAGCAGCAGATCCCGATGGCCGAGGACACCGTGTTCGACCTGGCCTCGGTGTCCAAGCTGTTCACCTCGCTCCTGGCCGTGCAGCAGATCGAGCGGGGGGCGCTGGAGCTGGAGGGGAAGGTCGCGGCGCACCTCCCGGACTTCGGCCGCGCGGGCAAACAGGACATCACCATCCGCCAGCTGCTCACCCACACCTCGGGGCTCCGCGCCTGGCTCCCGCTGTACGACGCTCCGACGCACGAAGGGCGGCTGCGGCTCATCTGGGACGAGGCTCCGGTCACCGCACCGGGCACGGCGTACCTGTACTCCGACCTGAACCTGATCTCGCTGCAGCTGGTCCTGGAGGAGGTCACCGGCCGCACCCTGGACACCCTGCTGCACGAGGAGATCACCGGCCCGCTCGGCATGGAGGGCACGCGCTACAACCCGCCCCTGTCGTGGAGACCGAGGATCGCCGCCACCGAGGACGCCCGCAGACCGTGGTCGGGTCTCGACCGGGGCCTGGTGTGGGGCGAGGTGCACGACGAGAACGCCTGCAGCCTGGGCGGCGTCGCGGGCCACGCGGGGGTGTTCTCCTGTGCGTGGGACCTGGCCGTCCTCGGGCGGACGCTGCTCAACGGCGGGGCGTACGGCCGGGTACGGATCCTCGAACCCCGGTCCGTCGAACTGTTGTTCACCGACTTCAACACCGCCTTCCCCGGGGACGAGCACGGTCTGGGCTTCGAGCTGAACCAGCACTGGTACATGGGAGCGATGGCGACGCCGCGCAGCGCGGGCCACACCGGATTCACCGGAACGTCCCTGGTGCTCGATCCGACCACCGACTCGTTCCTGGTCCTGCTCGGCAACTCGGTGCACCCGGTGCGCAGTTGGCGATCGGGGTCCGCTCCGCGCGTGGCCGTCGCGAACCGGCTGGCCCGTGCGGTGCCGGTGCGTCCCGCGCGGGGCCGTACCGCGTGGTTCTCGGGGATGGCCGGTTCGGCCGACGCGACGCTGGAACTGCCCACGCTGGACACGTCGTCCGGCACCGCGCGCCTGCGCTGCGCCCTGTGGTGGGACACCGAGCCGCGCTCCGACGTGCTCGTGCTGGAGGCCACGGCGGACGGCGGAACGACCTGGCGGCCGGTGCCGTTCACCACGGCCCGCCGGGGCGCCGACCCCGAGGAGCACCCCTCGGGCACGGTCAGCGGTTTCTCGGGCCGGGTCTGGCACCGGCTGGCCGCCGCGCTGCCGGCCGCGCGGGACCTCGCCCTGCGCTGGCGGTACACGACGGACCGGCTGTACGTGGGGCGTGGTGCCTACGTCGACGCGGTGCGGGTCGAGACGGCCGGCGGTGTCCTCTTCGACGGGGCGCGCCCGGCGGACGCGGCGCGCGTGCGGGCGACGGGGTGGACCCGGGAGACCGGCTGAGCCGGTTCGGGGCGCCGTGGCGGTCGGGCGGGCGTCAGCCTCCCGCCGTCGTCTCCAGCACCGCCATGGCCGCGTTGTGGCCCGGTACTCCGCTCACACCGCCGCCGCGCACCGCGCCGGCGCCGCACAGCAGTACGTTGGCGTGCCGGGTCTCCACGCCCCAGCGGCCGGTGCCGTCCTGGGCGTGGGGCCAGGCGAGTGGACGGTGGAAGATGTTGCCGCCGGGCAGTCTCAGGTCGCGCTCCAGGTCAAGCGGGGACCGGGCCTCGATGCACGGTCGCCCGTCCGCGTCGGTGGCGAGGCAGTCGGCGAGCGGCTCGGCCAGATGGGCGTCCAACTGGGCGAGCGTCGAGACGAGGAGTTCCTCGCGCACGGCGTCGTTGTCCCGCTCGAACAACCGCGCCGGGGTGTGCAGGCCGAACAGGGTGAGTGTCTGGCAGCCCCGTGCGGCGAGGTGGGGGCCGAGGATCGTGGGGTCGGTCAGCGAGTGGCAGTAGATCTCGCAGGGCGGGGCGGCGGGCAGGTCACCGGCGGCGGCCTGGTCGTGAGCGGCGGCCAGTTGCTCGTAGCCCTCGGCGACGTGGAAGGTCCCGGCGAAGGCCTCGCGCGGGTCGACGGAGGCGTCGCGCAGCCGCGGCAGCCGCTCGAGCAGCATGTTCACCTTGAGCTGGGCGCCCTCGGCCGGTTCGGGGGGCGCGTCCCCGGTCAGCCTCGCCAGTTCCTGCGGGGAGGCGTTGACCAGGACGTGGCGGGCGACGGCGACGCCCTCGCCGTGGGCCGTGCGGTGGGTGACCTCGGCGGTGCGGCCGTCGGTGTCGACGCGTACCGCCTCGTGGCCCGTGGCGATGACGGCGCCGGCACGGCGCGCGGCGTCGGCGAGCGCGTCGGTGAGGGCGCCCATGCCGCCGACGGGCACGTCCCAGGCACCGGTGCCGCCGCCGATGACGTGGTAGAGGAAGCAGCGGTTCTGGACCAGCGAGGGGTCGTGGGCGTCGGCGAAGGTGCCGATGAGCGCGTCGGTGAGGACCACGCCCCGCACCAGGTCGTCGGTGAAGTGCCGCTCGACGGCGACGCCGATCGGCTCCTCGAACAGCATGCGCCAGGTGTCCTCGTCGTCGATGGTGCGGCGCAGTTCCTCCCGGGTGGGCAGCGGCTCGGTGAGCGTGGGGAAGACCCGTTCGGCGACGCGGCCGGTCCTGCCGTGGAAGCGCCGCCAGGCCCGGTACTCGCGGTCGGAGCCGGTGAGCCGGGCGAACGCCGCGCGGGTCCGCTGCTCGCCGCCGCCGACGAGCAGCCCGGTGGGCCGACCGTCGCGTTCGGTGGGCGTGTAGGAGGAGACGGTGCGGGCGCGCACCCGGAAGTCCAGCCCCAGGTCCCGCACGATCTTCGCGGGCAGCAGGCTGACCAGGTAGGAGTACCGCGACAGCCGGGCGTCGACGCCGGTGAACGGCCGGGTGGACACCGCCGCCCCGCCGGTGTGGTCCAGCCGCTCCAGCACCAGCACGGAGCGCCCGGCCCGGGCCAGGTAGGCGGCGGCGACCAGGCCGTTGTGGCCCGCGCCGACGATGACGGCGTCGTAGCTCCTGGATCCCTCGGGTGCGGTCATGGTTCTTGGGTAGCACGCGGTGATCCGGATCGGCCAGAGCGTGCACGGCGGGCCGGGCCGCCCGTGACGTCACGGACGTCCGGCGGCCCGCTGCTGCCGTTGTGCGGCCACTGTGCGGTACAGCTCGGCGGCCTCGGCTCCCCGGCCGAGCCGTTCCAGGCAGTGGGCCTCGTCGTCCCGGGCGGCGAGGGTGTCGGGGTGGCCGGCGCCGAGCACCCGCTCGCGGACCGCGGTGACCCGGCGGTACTCGGTCAGCGCGTCCGCCCAGCGGCCCAGCCGGCCCAGGCCGACGGCGACCTCGCGCCGGCTGACCAGGGTGTCCGGATGGTCGGCGCCGAGGACGCGTGCGCGCAGGACGCACACCTCACGGGACTCGGCCAGCGCCTCCTTCCAGCGGCCGAGCCTGCCGAGGTTGACGCCGGTCCCGTGCCGGGCGCGCAGCGTGTCGGGGTGGTCGTGGCCCTGGACCCGGGTGCGGTCCCGGACCAGTTCCCGGTAGAGCTCCAGGGCCTGCCCGGTGCGGCCCAGCCGGCCGAGGCCGATGCCGACCTCGTGGCGGGCGGCGAGGGTGTCGACGTGATCCGGTCCGAGCGCCCCGGTGCGGGCCTCGGCGACCTCGCGGTACCTCTCCAGGGCCTCCGTCCAGCGGCCCAGCCGGCCCAGGGCGTGGGCGACCTCGAAGCGGGTGACGAGGGTGTCGGGATGCTCGGGCCCGAGGACGCGGGCACGGGCGGCGGCCACCTGGCACGCCATGGCGTACGAGTCCTCCAGGCGGCCGAGCCTGCCGAGGTTGAAGGCGAGGTTGTGCCGGCAGCGCAGTGTGTCGGGATGGTCCGGCCCCATGGTGCGCTCCCGGGCGGCGAGCACCGACAGGTAGACCTGGTGCGCGTCGAAGGGGCGGCCCGACCGGGCGAGGGCGTACGCCATCTCCTGCCGGGCGGCCAGGGTGTCGGGGTGGTCCGCACCGAGCGTGCGGATGCGGGCCCCGGCCACCTGTTCGTACACGGCCAGCGCGTCGGCGGCGCGGCCGGTGCGGCTGAGGGTGAAGGCGACCTCGTAGCGGCTGGCGAGGGTGTCGGGGTGGTCCGGGCCGAGCAGGTGCTCGCGCCCGGCGGCCACCGCCCGGTGCACCTCCCCCGCCTCCGCCCAGCGGCCGAGCCTTCCCAGGCCGAGTCCCGCGTGGTGCCGCCCGGCCAGTGCGGTCAGTGCCTCGGGCGGCGGGGTGGGCCGCTCCCGTGGTGCGGGCTCCTCGCTCCGGCCGGTCGCGGGGCGCGCGATCCACTCCGCGGACAGGCCGGCCACGGGGCCGGGCGGCGCGGTGCCCACCGCGGTGCCGGCCGCCTCGTGCCCGGAGGTCATGCCGCGGGTCCAGGACGGCAGCCGGCGCGTCCGCTCAGCCGCGGCGGTGGACGGCGGGCGGGCCGCGGCCGCGGACACGGGTGCCGAGGGCGTCCGCAGCGCGGCGAGCCGGTCGGCCACCTCGCGGGCGTTGTCCGGACGTCGGCCGGGTTCCTTGGCCAGCAGGTCGAGGATGACCCGTTCCAGCGGCTCGGGCAGGTCCACGCGACGGCGGCGCGGGGGCGGGGGAGGTGTGTCCCGGTGGCCCAAAAGGATCGCCCAGGCGTCGTCGAGGTCGAACGGCGGTACACCGGTGGCCAGTTCGTACAGCACGCACCCGAAGGAGTACAGGTCGCTGCGCCGGTCGACCTCGTCGCCGCCGATCTGCTCCGGGGACATGTAGTGCGGGGTGCCCAGCGCGATGCCGGTGCCGGTCAGCCGTGAGGCGAAGCCGATGTCGTGGCCGAGGCGGGCGATGCCGAAGTCACAGATCTGCACGGTGCCGTCGTCGAGCCGCACGATGTTGGCGGGCTTCAGGTCCCGGTGGACCACCCCCTGGTCGTGGGTGTAGGCCAGGGCCGCGGCGACCTGCTCGGCGATCCCCACGACCTCGTCGACCGGCAGCGGATCGTGCTTGTTGTCCTCGAGGAGCCGGCTGAGGTTGCGGCCCCGGAGCAGCTCCATGACCAGGTACAGCACGCCGTCGGACTCGCCGAAGTCGTGCACCACCGTGATCCCGCGGTGCTGCAGGGCCGCCGCCACCCGGGCCTCACGGCGGAACCGCTCGCGCAGCACCCGGCCGGACGACTCGTCATGGTGCCGGCCGAGCGGCTTCAGGCGCTTCACCGCCACGTGCCGACCCAGCGACTCGTCGCGCGCCCGCCACACCTCTCCCATGCCGCCGCGCCCGATCGGATCCAGCAGCCGGTACCGGCCGTGGATCAGCCCGATGTCCCCCATCTCCCCCGCACGCCCCCGTCACTGTCCGCCGCGCCCTCCCCTGGCCCGTCCAGTATGGCGACATACCGCCCGCCTGGGTACGGTGCCGAGCGCGCCGCGGTGCCAACGCCGCGGGCTCGCCTGCGGACCCCTCCGGGCCGGTTCCCCGGCGGACGCGGGCACGCCGGTGCGCGAACGCGGGCACGCCGGTGCACGGGCGCTGCGCGGGCGCGGGCGTACCCGTGCACCGCCCGGCACGCACCGCGGCGTCCGTCAGTTCAGCGTGGCGAGGAACTCCGTGCAGGCCTTCGCGCACTCACGGCACGCCTCGGCCGTGCGCTCCGCGTCCGGCTGGGTGTCGAAGACCTGCGCGCCCTCCAGGCACACCTGCCGGCACCACTCCACCTGGACGCGGATCGTCGCCTCGTCCACCTGATTCTGCTCGGACAGCACTCGGCAGGTCGCGTCGCAGACCTCCGCGCACATGATGCCCTTGCGCCGTACGAGTTCCTGTTGCTCTCCGCCGTCGGGGTCCACGAGGCTCGCGCGGAGCGCGCAGGCACGCGCACACTCGGTGCACGCCTGGGCGCAGGCGAAGCGGTCCTCGAGGAACCGGAACAGCTCCTCCTGGGATGTCGTCGTCACACCGCGCGGGTAGCCCCGGCCCCGCGCGGTCAAACCCGCCGTCGCCGGTGCTCGTCACGCCCTGCGGCGAGTCGGTTCATCGGGGGGACCGGGGGTACCCGCGACCCATGACCAATACCTCTTGGATGGAGACGGCCGACCTCGCCGCGAGCCGGGGCGGCGTCGGTATCGGGCTCGTGGTGGCGGGTCTCGTGGTCGTGGCGCTGCTGATCGGCGCCTTCGCGCTCGGCAGCCGGCGCGTCAGGCGGCGGGACTCACGGCGGCCACGCCCCGAGGAGCAGCCCCGGATGCCCGAGGGCGGCCCGGTCCGCGAGGTCCGGGAGCAGCGGGAGGCCGACGAGGTGCCCAGAAGCGACCACCGTCTGACGCCGCACGAGCTGAAGGGCCACGGCAACGCCGGGACCCGCACCGGCGCCTCGCAGGAGCGCCCCCGCTGGGACGAGGGCAGCAGCGGCTCCTTCGGCAGCGGCGGGCCGGGCAGCCGCTGACCCGGGCGCGCCGGCGGACGTCCGGCGGGCCCCGCAGACGTCGTAACACAGGGAAGTGAGAACCATGGCCGATCCTGCCCGCAACACCCTGCCGCTGCCCGACTACGACCATCTGCCGCTGGGCGGCCTGGAGAGCCGGGTGCGGTCGCTGTCCGCGGAGGAGGTCGAGGAACTGCTGGCGTACGAGCGCTCGCACGCCGACCGCCTCCCGGTGACCGAGGTGCTGACGGCGCGGCTGGAGCAGCTGCGGTCGGGTGCCGAGCCCACGTCCGGCGACCCCGGCGCCGTGCGGCCCGAACAGGGCGAGGGCCACGGCGGCTCGCCCGTCTCGCCCGCCACCTCCCCCCAACCGTTCAGCCCGCCGCCGCACGGCACCCCGGACCAACGGGGCAAGCCGAAGGGCGACCGCCGCACCTAGGGGCCGTCGTTCGGCTCAGGACGCAGGGATGACGGTGCCGGCCCCGAACGGAGCCGGCACCACCACCGACCCCGCTCGCGGGTCCTTCCGGGGCGGGTCACGAGCCCACCGTCGCGCCGTCGCGCGTGAGGGGTTCGTGACCCGCCCTTCGGCATGCCCGCGCGGCCTCCCGGCGCGGGTGAGGTGGATCACAGGGCCGGACCGCATCGTGGGGGGTGGTCCAGCGTCTTTCTCCCAGTGCAAGGGGAGCACGGACGCGGGGCGGTGACAGCGGTGGGAATGGAGCGGTTTCGGGCCGACGGCTTCGACGAGTTCGTGGCCGCGCGCTGGCCGGCGCTGCTCCATGTCGCGCGCCTCCTCACCGGCGGCGACCGGCAGCGTGCCGAGGATCTGGTGCAGGAGGCCCTGGTGAAGCTGTGGTTCGCCTGGCCGAAGGTCGCCGAGCAGGCACCGGAGGCGTACGTCCGGCGGGTGCTCGTGCGGTTGGCGGCCCGTTCGGCACGGCGGCGCTGGTGGGGTGAGCGGCCGGTGGGTGAACTGCCCGACCGGCCGGAGCCCGGCGACGTCTCGTCGGTCGTCGCCGAACGCTCGCGGCTGGAGGCCGCGCTGGCCCTGCTGTCGCCGCGGCAGCGGGCGGCGGTGGTGCTGCGCTACTGCGAGGACCTGCCCGAGGCGCAGGTGGCGCAGGCACTGGGCTGTCCGGTGGGCACCGCACGGTCGCACGCGTCGCGCGGTGTGGCGCGGCTGCGGCAGATCCTGTCCGACGCCGTCAGGCCGGTGGGGTGAGGGAGAGGCGATGGACGACTTCGAGCGGGAACTGGCGCGCATGATGCGCGACGGCCGTCAGCAGGCCGCCTTCGAGTCCCGTCACCGGGCGCGCCTGTACGAGGGTGTCCGCGCCCGGCACCGGGCACGGGCGCTCTGGCGGGCCGGCGGTTCGGCGCTCGCGGTGGCCGGGATCAGCGTGGGGCTCGCCCTGCTGCCCGGTCCTGGGGCCGGGTCCGGGCCCGGGCCCGCCGATCACCTGCCGGCGCCGGCGGCCAGCCCGACGGAACGCGCCGTCCCGCCGGCCACCGGGCCGGCCCCGAGCCGCGGTCCGAGCACGTCGCCTCCCCCGTCGGCCCCCTCGACGACGCCACCGGTCACCTCCATGACACCGTCGGCCCCCGCCACGACGCCCGGCAGCGCCACCACGGCGCCCGCGCGCGGCGGAACCGGGACGTCCGCCCCGCCCTCCGCCACGGTTCCCGAGCACGGGAGAACCACGACGGCGCCCGCGAGCGACTAGGAGGCAGGGACCCGGACCGCTCAGCACCGAAATGCCACAGGTACCGTCTGGATGTTCCGCACCAGGAGGTCGTCCATGTCGTCCGCCGGAAAGAGACCGTGACCCAGCCATGAGAACCGTGAGGCGGTCGACACCGCTCGACCGCCACATACCCGCCCCGTCCCCGCCCGCCTCCGCGTCACTCGCCGCCCTGCCGAGTCGCGCGCCGCTGCCCGCGCACCACCCGGAGCCCGTGCTGGACGTGGTCGTCCCCGTGTACAACGAGGAGAACGACCTCGAACCGTGCGTCCGGCGGCTGCACGCGCATCTCGCGGAGACCTTCCCGTACCCCTTCCGCATCACCATCGCCGACAACGCCAGCACCGACCGCACTCCGCGGATCGCCGCGCGCCTGGTCGGGGAGCTGCCGGGGACGGACTGGATACGGCTGGACGAGAAGGGCCGCGGCCGGGCGCTGCACACGGCCTGGTCCCGGTCCACCGCCCCCGTGCTCGCGTATCTGGACGTGGATCTGTCCACCGACCTCGCGGCGCTCCTGCCGCTGGTGGCGCCACTGATCTCCGGGCACTCGGACATCGCGATCGGCACCCGGCTGGCCCGTGGTTCGCGCGTGGTCCGCGGCACGAAGCGGGAGCTCATCTCCCGCTGCTACAACGGGCTGCTGCGCGGCACCCTCGCCGTGGGGTTCTCCGACGCGCAGTGCGGGTTCAAGGCGGTGCGGCGGGACGTGGCCGAGCGGCTGCTGCCGCTGGTGCAGGACCGGGAATGGTTCTTCGACACCGAACTGCTGGTGATCGCCGAGCGGGCCGGGCTGCGCATCCACGAGGTTCCGGTCGACTGGGTGGACGACCCCGACAGCCGTGTCGACATCCTCGCCACGGCGCTCGCGGACCTCCGGGGCATCGTCCGGCTGGGGCGCGCCCTGGCCTGCGGCCGGCTGCCACTGACCGCGCTGCGCCGCCCCACCGACCTGGACCGGACCGCGGACCTGCCGCCCCGTCTGGTGAGCCAGCTGATGCGGTTCGCGGCGGTGGGTGTCGCCAGCACCGTCTGCTACCTGCTGCTCTACGCGGCCCTGCGGCCCACGGCCGGAGCCCAGGCCGCGAATGCCTTCGCCCTGCTGGCCAGCGCGGTCGCCAACACCGCCGCGAACCGCAGGCTCACCTTCGGGGTGCGGGGACGCGGCGGCATGCTGCGGCACCAGCTCAAGGGCCTGGCGGCCTTCCTGGTCGGTCTCACCCTCACCAGCGGCTCGCTGGTGGTTCTGCACCGCACCGCTCCGGACGCGAACCCGCAGGTGGAGGTGGTCGTGCTGGTGCTCGCCAACCTGGCGGCCACGCTGCTGCGCTTCCTGCTGTTCCGGGCCTGGGTGTTCCCCGGCCGACGCTCCCGCCGTACGACAGGACCCTCCGACTGATGAGCACCGTTCGGACCGACCCGGACGATCTGACCCCGCCGCCCCCCGCCGCGCCCGCGGACCCGCTTCCGGCGGAGCCGGCTCACCGGGAGCGGCTGCGCCGCGCCGCCGCGCACTGGGGCCCCGTCCTCGCGACGTACGGGGTCCTGAAGCTGGCGGGCTTCGCCGTCTTCATGTATCTGCTGGACTCGGCGGGCGACTTCCGCGACAAGCACCTGCGCTTCGGCGGCGGCGAGCATCCCTGGGACGTCCTCGGCAGCTGGGACGGCTGGTGGTACCAGCAGATCGTCCTCAACGGCTACGACCCCGCGCTGGAGCCGGTCCCCGGCGCCACGGGCATGATCACCCTCAAGGGGAACTCGGCGGCGTTCTTCCCGCTCTACCCGGCCCTGATGCGGCTGGTGTGCGACGTGACGGGGCTCGGTCCGTACGGGGCCGGGATGACCGTCTCCGTCGTCTGCTCGTTCGTCGCGGCGCTCGGGATCTACGCCGTGACGGCCCACCTGGGCGGGCGCCGGGCCGGTCTGATCGCCGCCGGCCTGTGGGCGGTGTGGCCCGGCTCCGGCGCGGAGTGGGCGGTGTACTCGGAGTCCGTGTACACGGCTCTCGCCGCCTGGGCCTGCTACGCCGTCATGACGCGCCGCTGGCTCACCGCGGGAGTGCTGACGTTCACCGCCGGGCTCGCCCGGCCCACCGCCGTCACCCTGGTCGCCGCCATCGCCGTCGCCGGGCTCCTCGCGGTGCTCCGCCGCGAGGAGAAGCTGCGCAGGCCGCTGTTCGCGGTGGCCGTCGCGCCGCTGGGCGCCGTCGGCTACCTCGCCTGGGTCGGCTACCGCATGGGCGACTGGGGCGGCTACAACAAGCTCCAGGACAAGGCGTGGGCCCACAAGTTCGACTGGGGCCGGCACAGCCTGGACGTGCTCACCTCGGTCCCGGTGGGCCACTTCGACTACCACTTCGCGATGCCCGTCGAGGACGTCATCGGTGTCGGGGTGGTGTTGCTGGTTCCGGTACTGACGGTGGTGCTCGCCCAGCTGCGCCCGCCGGCCGTGCTGGTGGTGTACACGGTGCTGTCCTACCTGATGGTGATGGGCACCCAGCAGTACTTCGGCAACGTCTCGCGCTACCTGCTGCCGCTGTTCCCGCTGTTCGTCCCCGTCGCCCTGGGACTGCGCCGGCTGCGCCTGCCCGCGCTGATCACGGTGCTGGGCACGGCGGCCCTGGCCTCCGGGTCGTACGCGGGGTACGTCCTGTTCGAGCTGGGCGTGCCGTAGGGCGCGGGCGCGGGCCCCTCGGGTCCGCGCGGTCGCCGGGCGGTGACCGGAGTCCATGGGGCCTTGGCCGGCCGTGCGCCGTGCGCCAGGGGCGACGCCCCGGTGCGGTCGTCACCGTCACCCCGCTGGGTGATCGACTCCCTTCCTTCTCCCCCATGTCCGGGGCGCGTTCCGGCTGGCCACCGGGTCGCCGCGCCCCCGGGCGGCGACGCGTGCCCTACAGGTCGGCGGGCGAGGAGCTGTCCCGGTGGGACCGGCGGTCCGCTCCCGCGGCGTCGTACTCCCCGCGGTCGGCCGCCGGCCCGGCCAGCAGGGCCGTCACCTCGGCCGGCGTCATCCGTCCGCCCCGCTCCAGGCAGCGGGCCAGCTCGCGCGCCGGCAGGGCCTCACGGACCTGGGCGCTCTGCCGGGCGCCGTCCACCGGGTCCATGAGCATCGGCGAGAAGCCCACCCGCGCGGCGCGCGACTCCACGACCCCGAGGAGCAGCGCCCCCTCCTCGGCCTGCCCGGCCAGCGCCAGGGCGGCGGCGGTCGTGTGGGCGATGACCAGCCACCCGGTGACGTCCTGGTCCTCCTCCAGGTCCCGCAGGGTCGCGAGGCCCGTCGTGAGCGCCTGCCGGACCCGGCCCAGGTCGAGGTCGCTCTTCATGACCAGCCAGGACGACGAGGCCTGCACGAAGCGGTGCCCGCAGGCGACGGCCAGGGTGAGGGAGTGGGTCAGCACCTCGCGGGCGCGCTCGCCCTCCCCGTCGATGCGCAGCAGCATGCCGAGGACCATGAGGGCCTCGGCCTCCAGCCAGGGCTCCCCCGAGATACGGGCCAGCTCCACCGCGGCCTCGGCCCGCCGCGCGGTGCCCGGCGTGCCGCCCATTCCCTCGAACAGTGCCCGGTAGGACAGCCCCTGCGCCTCGATCACCGTGTCGCCCGCGTCGCGGGCGTGCCGGGCGGCGTCCGTCGCCGCCCGCGCGGCCGTGGCGAAGTCCCCCTTGAGGTAGTTCAGCGCGCTCGTCGCGATCAGCGCGCGCGCCCGCGGGCCTGGCATGCCCTCCGGGGTGAGTTCGAGGGCGGCGCTCAGCCAGCCGAGCCCTTCGGCGACATGGCCGCTGCGGTACCAGAACCGCATGAGCGCGCCGCCGAGCTGGAGTGCGTAGGCACCGTCGCGGGCCAGCAGCGCCGAGGTGAACGCCACCCGGATCTCCGGCTGGTCGCGCGTGGTCTGCTCGGTGGCGCGGGCCGCGTGCGGGCCTTCCATCCAGCGTGCGGCCGCCGCGGCGCGGGCCAGCACCCAGGAGCGGTGCGCGGCCTGGGCGGCGGCGAGGTCGGCGGGGTCGGCCTGCTTGCGGCCGTACTCCTTGAGCGTCTCCAGCATCCGGTAGCGGCGCGGGGTGGTGCCGGTCTCCGCGGTGACCAGGGACTTGCGTACCAGGGCGGCCAGCTCGGCGAGGACCGGGCCGCCGCAGACGGCGGTGGCGGCGTCCAGGTCGAAGGAGCCCGCGAACACGCTGAGGCGGTGGAAGGTCTCCCGCTCCGGGCGCTCCAGCATCCGGTAGCTCCACTCCATCGCGGCCCGCAGCGCGCGGTGCCGCGCCGGCCCGGTCCCCGGGCCGCCCACCAGCACGGAGAACCGGTCGTTCAGGGCCCTGGAGATCTGCTCGACCGACAGCATCCGGCACTGCGCGGCGGCCAGTTCGATGGCCAGGGGCAGGCCGTCGAGCTCCTCGCAGATCCGCTCGGCCGTCTCCACGTCGCTCTCCTCGGGCACCCAGCCCGGCGCGACGGCGCGGGCCCTGGCCAGGAAGAGCTCGCCGCCCGCCCCGGCGGTCAGCGGCGGCACCTCGTAGACCGCCTCACCCGTGATGCCCAGCGGCTCCCGGCTGGTGACGAGCACCCGCAGCCCGCCGCACCGGGAGAGCAACTGCGCGACGATCCCGGCCGTGGCCGGGAGCAGATGCTCGCAGTTGTCGAGGACCAGGAGCGTCCTGCGCTCGCCCAGCACCGCCGCCAGGCGGGCCGCGCTCGCCCCGTCGCGGATGCCGAGCGCGTCGGCGATACTCACGGCGACCAGCTGTGGATCGGGCTCCTCCAGATCCGCCAGTTCCACCAGCCAGGGCCCGTCCTCGTCGGTGCGCGCATGCGCCACCTCCAGCATCAGCCGGGTCTTTCCGATACCGCCCGGGCCGGTCAGCGTCACCAGCCGGTGCTCCTCGAGCAGCACGGCGACACGCTCGCGTTCGTCCTCGCGCCCGACGAGTCCGGTCAGCGCGAACGGCAGGTTGCGGCCCCGCGGGAGGCCCGCCGCGGCGGTCCCGTACGTGAGGTCGCCGTCCGTGGTGGGGACGGGCGGAGCGGCGGTGTCGTCCTGGGCCAGCACCGCCGCCTCCAGCCGGCGCAGCGAGGGGCCGGGGTCGATGCCCAGCTCCTCGGCGAGCGTGCGGCGGGCGGTGCGCAGGGCCGCCAGGGCGTCGCCCTGACGGCCCGACCGGTACAGGGCCAGGGTGAGCAGTTCCCAGCCGCGCTCGCTCAGGGGCTCCTCGGTGGTGTGTTTCTCCAGGTCGCCGATGAGCGCGGCATGCCGTCCGCGGGCGAGTTCCGCGGCGAACAGGCTCTCCTGGGCGGACAGGCGCAGGCCGTGCAGCCGGGCACTCTCGGGTGCCGCGAAGGCGTGCCCCTCGAACTCGGCGTAGGCCGGTCCCCGCCACAGGGCCAGGGCCTCGCCCAGCGCGGTGGCGGCCCGTTCGGCGTCACCGCCGCGCAGCAGCTCCTCGCCGCGCGCCGCCAGCACGGTGAAGTGCTCCGCGTCCAGGGCCTCCCGGCTGATCCGCAGGGCGTAGCCGATGTGCTCGCGTACCAGGACGCCCGCGGTCTGTCCGGCCTCGCGGCCGGGCTCCAGTGCCCTGCGCAGCGCGGCGACGTAGGAGTGCAGGGTGGCGGGGGAAGGGGGGCGCCGCTCGTCCCAGGCCTGGGCGATCAGCGCCTCCTGGGTGACCAGCCGGCCGCGCGCCGCCACCAGCACGGCGAGCACCGCACGCTGCCGCGGTCCGCCGAGTGCCACGTCCCGGCCGTCCACCGTGGCCGTCATGGGGCCCAGAACACCGATGCGGAGCCCTTCTGACATGCCCCACCCCCTCTCATGGCAGGCAAGCGTGCCAGACCAGTCGTATACGCCGGAAACGGCGTCGCTATCCGGACACGCACGGAGGCGGGAGGGTGGTTCCCCCTGTTCAGGCTCGCTTCGGGGTACAGAGACGGGGGCACGGCCGGGAGTTCGCTGGGAACCGGCTGGGAAGTGGACCTTCCGTTTCCGGCGGTGCTTCCCAGCGTTCTCCCAGAGCGCGCCCGCATCCTCGGGGCACGGCACGCGGCGCCGCACCTCGAGCCCCAGGGGGAAGCTCGGGGTGCGGCGCCGCTGTCCCAGTGGGCTTCCCGGCGCCGCGCGGGGGGCGGCGCCGGGAAGCGCCGGCTCACTTCTCCAGGTCGGCCCGCATCGCGACGAACAGTTCCGACGCCTTCGGCAGGGTGCTGTTCGGGAAGTGGGCCACGCCGGCGGTGGAGTCGTCGGCCCAGCCGCAGACGACGTCGCCGTCCTCGGCGAGCGAGGCCAGCATGCACTCGACGGAGCCGCCCAGCGGGCCCGCGTCGTCGACCGGCTGGGCCTCGGGCCGGCCCAGCTCGTAGTCCCACTCGATGTGCTCGAGCATGCCCCGCCAGAGGTGTTCGCGCCGCTCGGTGGTCTCCTCCGGCACGTTGTCCACCGCGACGACGAGAACGGGGTCCCCGCCGGCGAGCGCGTAGTTGTTCATCACCAGGTTCATGCCGTCCCGCATCTCGCCCGGGTCGATGACCACGTCGCTCGGCGCCCCCGCGCCGGTCGCCCTGGACAGGCCGCCCGCCGTCGCCGCGTCGACCACGCGCCGCCCGGCCGCGTCGGGGATCGGGTCGCTCTCTCCGGTCTCCGCGGGCTCGGCGCTCGCGGTCGACTCCGCGACGGACGCGGAGCCGGACGGGGCGACGGGAACGCCCTCGACGTCGTCGGTCCGGCACCCGCTCAGAAGAACGAGGCCGAGCACGGCCGCCGTCAGGGCGGTGGAACGCTGAACGCGCATGAAAAGGGCTCCCCCTGAGGACCGGCGGTCCGCCGCCGGTCGGATCGACACGGGGCGGCGGTGCTCATGGAGAGGCCGCCGCCACCCGGGTGACGAAGCGTCAACTCGTGCGGCACCGGCCGCCTTCTGGAGCGACCGTCCCACCGGTGGCTGGAAATCACCTGGGAACCGGCTGGGACCTCGCTCCCAGCTCGCTGCCGGTGTCCTCGGCCAGGCTGTGCGGGCGGGGGCCGCCACGGCCGGGTCCGGTACGAGCCGGCCGCGCGACGCCGTGAGGAGAGACGGGGCTCGTGGAAGAGGGGGATGTCATGGAGGCACGGGTGCGCGGAGGCCGCCTTCGGCGGGTGGCGACGGCCTCGGCCGGTCTGCTGGTCGCCCTGACGGGGTGCACGACGCGGAAGCCGCCCGCGGCGGCGCTCGACTGCGCGGGTGCCGCCGCGGTGGACGTGCCGGCCGCCCGCACCGGTCTGCCCCCTCGGGCGGCGCCGGGGCTGCGGGAGCGGCCCCGCTCGGTCGCGGCGCTGCCGGGCGGGCCGTCCCTGGTGCTCCCCGGCGCCGGTGGCGGGGCACCGCGCGTGTACCGGGTGGATCCCGAGGGCGACCTCGTGTCCGGCCGGCTGGAGGGCGACGGTGTCGCGCGGCGGTGGCGCACTCCGCTCGGTGCGGCGTTCCGTCCGGCGGAGGCGCTCGTCACCCTCTCCACCCCGGCGGGCGACGACGGTCCGCTGCTCGCGGCCGCCCACCACCAGCATGGGAAGGACCGCCGCTCGGAGTTCCGGCTGCTGTCGGGCGCGGGCGAGGAAATGCTGCGCTGCACCTGGCGCCCCTACGACGCGGCCGAGCACGTCGAGCTGTCTGCAGACGGCAGGGTGCTCGTCGCCACGCGCACCACGAAGAAGCCACGGGTGAACGGCTCGTCGGCCGTCGCGGACCGCCATGTCGAGATCTTCTCCACGGCCACCGGGGAGCGGCTGGTCCGTGCGCGCGCCACCGACCACGCGCGGGACGGCGCCCGCGTCTACGGGCGGCTGGGGTCGGAGGTGTTCGCGTACGAGGCGGGCAGCGGCCGGGAGGTGTGGCGCACCGACACCGGGACCTCTCTCGGGGACCCCCGCAAGGGGGTGTCCGAGCCGCTGTTCCCGGCCGGGGACCTGCTTCTCGTCCAGGCGGCGGACGGCACCGTGACGGCGCTGGACACGGCCACCGGCGAACGGCTCTGGCGGGGCGGGCTCCCCGGCCGGGTGCAGTCGGTCCACCCGCTGGGAGAGGGCCGGACCCTCGTGCACCACCGGGGCGGACTGGCCTTCACCGGCCCGCGCGGCATCGAGCGGACCCGGCCGGTCCCGGCGGCCGCGGACGGGGCACGCCAGAAGCTCGAGCACGTCGTCCGCGCCGCCGACGGCGTCATGGCCGCGGTGGTGGAGGACGACGACCGTTCCGGTCGCGTCCTCACGGTCTGGGGCGACACACCGGCACTGGCCGACGCCCCGCTGCGGATCACGTTGCCGGCCCCGCACGTCCAGGCGGTGCTCACCGACACGGTCGCCCATGTGCTGCCGTGGGTGCCGGACGGCGAGCAGGCGACGCTGTACGCGTACGACCTCACCGCCGGGGGCCGCGCGCTGTGGCGGGCCGACGTCCCCAGCCGGCTGCACATTGAGGACTCCCCGGGCCCCGACGCGTCCCTCCATCCGTACGCCGGGGGCCTGCTGGGCCTGGACCGTAGTGCCGCGGGGTGGGTGCTGCGCCCGGGGACGTGACCCCGGCACCGGGGTGCCGGGCGGGCGATGCCCGTGCGGCACGGGGGTCAGGCCCATGCCGCACGGGCGGCTAGGAGTCCCGCCGGCGGCCGGGCGCCGTGATGCGGGAGACGGCCTCCACGGTCAGGGACCGCGCGTGGGGCTCGGCGGCCAGTGCCCGGTGCAGGGTCAGGCCCTCGATGAGGGCGTCGAGCTGGCGGGCCGTGTCCGGGTCGAAGTGCCTCTCGAGGTGCACGCGGCTGCGGCGCATCCACTCGTGGGTGAGGTCACGGAAGGCCGGCCGGCGGGCGGCGAGCGTGTACAGCTCCTGGGTGAGCACGAGGTCGCGCCGGCTTCCCTCGGAGAGGCTGTGGACCAGGTCGACCACCGCTTCCCGCGCCTGTTCGGCGTCGACCGGAGCGGACAGGCGCTCGTCGAACACCGCGACGATGTGATCGGTGAACCGGCGGAACGCCTCGTGCAGCAGTGCGTCGATGCCGTCGAAGTGGTAGGTCATCGACCCCAGGGGAACCCCGGCCCGCGCCGCGATCCTGCGGTGCGAGACCCGGGCGATGCCCTCCTCGGCGATCAGGTCGAGGGTCGAGGCGATGATGCGGTCCCGGCGCTCGGGGTCCGTGTGTCCCGTGGCCACGTCCGTGGCCTCACAGACTCCGCACCGGGCGGGCGGGGTTGCCCACGGCGACCACGTTCGCGGGGATGTCACGGGTGACGACGGCGCCGGCACCGATGACGGAGTTGTCGCCGATGGTCACGCCGGGCAGCACGATCGCGCCGCCGCCGAGCCACACGTTGTCACCGATGGTGATCGGCCGGGCGGCCTCCAGTTTGTCGCGACGGGGCTGCGGCTCCAGGGGGTGGGTGGGCGTGAGCAGCTGGACGCCCGGGCCGATCTGGCAGTCCGCGCCGATGGTGATCGCCGCGACGTCCAACGCGGTGAGGTTGTAGTTGACGAAGGTGCGCGCCCCGATGGTGATGTTGCTGCCGTAGTCGACGTACAGCGGCGGCCGCACGTGCGCCTCCTCCCCCAGCGAGCCGAGGAGTCCGGCGAGGAGCGGCCGGGCGGCGTCGGCGTCCTCGGCGTAGGCGGCCTGGTAGCGGGCGGCCAGACGCACCGCCTCCTGCTGCCTGCGGGCGATCTCGGGGTCGTCGGCGATGTAGAGATCGCCCGCCTCCATGCGCTCGAGGTTGGTGCGGGGGTCCTGCGCGAAGTGGTCCGTCGTCGGCATGCGTACGATCGTACACCCGAAGCGTACGACCGTACGCTCTGGCGCGCACCGGTGCGCAGCGGCCCCGGCCGGACCGGCCCGCGGTGCCGTCCCGCGTGACCTTCGAGGCCACAGGGCCGATACTTCCAGGCAGGACCGGTACCGCCCGGAACCGGCGTCCGGGCGCCGCCGACCATCCTGATCGACAACCCGAAACCCGCCTGACCAGCTGGATCACACGCCGGAGGGCCGACCCGCACAGCTCCCCAGGAGGTACCCATGAAGATGCTCATCAACGTTCCGGAGACCGTGGTGGCGGACGCCCTGCGCGGTATGGCGGCGGCCCATCCCGAGCTCACCGTGGACGTCGAGAACCGGGTGATCGTACGGCGGGACGCTCCCGTCGCCGGGAAGGTGGCCCTGGTCTCCGGCGGAGGTTCCGGGCACGAGCCGCTGCACGGTGGATTCGTGGGACCGGGGATGCTCTCGGCGGCCTGTCCCGGAGAGGTGTTCACCTCCCCCGTGCCCGACCAGATGGCGCGGGCCGCGGCGGCGGTGGACAGCGGATCCGGGGTGCTGTTCGTGGTGAAGAACTACACCGGTGACGTCCTGAACTTCGACATGGCCGCGGAACTGGCCGAGGACGAGGGCATCCAGGTGGCGAGGGTGCTGGTCAACGACGACGTGGCGGTGACCGACAGCCTGTACACGGCCGGCCGGCGCGGCACCGGCGCGACGCTGTTCGTGGAGAAGATCGCGGGCGCCGCCGCGGAGGAGGGGCAGCCGCTGGAACGGGTGGAGGCCGTCGCGCGCCAGGTCAACGAGAACGCGCGCAGCTTCGGCGTGGCCCTGAGCGCCTGCACCACGCCCGCCAAGGGCACTCCCACCTTCGATCTGCCGCCCGGAGAGCTGGAGTTGGGCATCGGCATCCACGGCGAGCCGGGGCGTGAGCGGCGCCCGATGATGACCTCGGGCGAGATCGCCGAGTTCGCCGTGGGCGTGATCCTGGAGGACCTCAGTCCGCGCAATCCGGTCCTGGTGCTGGTCAACGGCATGGGCGCGACACCGCTGCTGGAGCTGTACGGCTTCAACGCCGAGGTGCAGCGGGTGCTCGCCGAGCGCGGCGTCGCCGTGGCCCGTGTCCTGGTGGGCAACTACGTCACGTCCCTCGACATGGCGGGCGCCTCGGTCACCCTGTGCCAGGTCGACGAGGAGCTGCTGCGGCTGTGGGACGCGCCGGTCGGCACGCCGGGGCTGCGCTGGGGCATGTGACGGCCACCGGGATCCCGGGCGCACGAACACCTACCACGCAAGGAGATCCAGTGCTCGACGCCGACTTCTTCCGCCGTTGGATGACGGCGACCGCCGCGTCCGTGGATCGCGAGGCGGAACGGCTGACCGCCCTCGACTCGCCCATCGGGGACGCCGACCACGGCAGCAACCTCCAGCGCGGTTTCACGGCCGTGACGGCCGCGCTGGAGAAGGAGCCGCCCGCCACGCCCGGGGCGGTGCTGATCCGGGCGGGGCGCCTGCTCATCTCCACCGTGGGCGGCGCGTCGGGGCCCCTGTACGGGACGCTGCTGCGCCGCACCGGCAAGGCGCTCGGCGACGCCGCCGAGGTCGGCGAGGCGCAGCTGGCCGAGGCCCTGCGCACCGGGGTGGAGGCGGTCATGCAGCTCGGTGGGGCGGCACCGGGCGACAAGACCATGATCGACGCGTTGGTGCCCGCGGTGGACGCGCTCGGCGACTCCTTCGCCGCGGCCCGTGCCGCCGCCGAGGAGGGCGCGGTGGCCACGACGCCGCTGCAGGCCCGCAAGGGCAGGGCCAGTTATCTGGGCGAGCGCAGCATCGGGCACCAGGATCCGGGGGCCACCTCGGCGGCGCTGCTGATCGCCGGGCTCGTCGAGGCCGCGGCGGGCGAGGGGGCCGGCGATGAGTGACGAGAAGCGGGTGGGGATCGTGCTGGTGTCCCACAGTGCGGAGGTGGCCGCCTCGGTGGCCGAGCTGGCGCGGGGTCTGTCGGGAGCCGGTGCCGCCGTGCCGGTCGCCCCCGCGGGCGGCACCGAGAGCGGCGGCCTGGGGACGAGCGCCGAGCTGATCTCGGCGGCGGCGGCGTCGGTCGACCGGGGGGCGGGTGTCGCCGTGCTCACCGATCTGGGCAGCGCGGTGCTGACCGTGAAGGCGCTGCTCGCCGAGGGCGACGAACTCCCCGAGAACACCCGGCTGGTGGACGCGCCGTTCGTGGAGGGCGCGGTGGCCGCGGTGGTCACGGCGGCGACGGGAGCCGACCTGGCCGCGGTGGAGGCGGCAGCCGCGGAGGCGTACACGTACCGGAAGGCGTGAGTTCCGGGGCGGGACCCGCATCCCGGCCCCCGGTACGCGCCCAGTGGAGCCCGTGCGGGGCTGCCACGGGGCGCACCGGTCCGTTCAGCCGCCGTCGACGAACTGCCGGGCCAGCCGCTCCCCCGTCGTCACCGCCGCCGCACGGTCCTCGATGGGCGTCGCACGCTCCCCCTTGAACACGATGTAGGTGACGCCGGAGGGCGCGCCGCCGGCCCGCGGGTCGGGGTCGATACCGAGGGCGTCGGCCGTGGCGTGGGACGCCTCGCCGATGACCCCGGCCGGGCCGACGTCGCCGACGACCGCGTACTGGACCCGGTCGCGGTACACGACCGCGGCGACCGATCCGCCCCTGATGCCGGCGGCCCAGTAGTTCCACACGGCGCTCGGCGCGGGGACGACCACGAACGGGAGGCGCTCGGAGCTCAGCGGGCGGCCGTCGGACTGGGCGAACGCGGTGGAGGGGGAGAAGTACGGGTCGGTGGCGGCGTTGCAGCGGGGACCCGGGCGGCCGTCGCAGTCGATGTCCATGTCGGCCTTCCAGTACACCGCGTCACGGGTGCCGCACACCGGGACGGTGGCTCGTGCACCGTGGTCCTTGCGGTAGCGGCCGTGGGAGACAGGGGTGCACTCGCGCACCCGGGCCAGCAGGTCCGCCGCGGTGACGGAGTTCTCGCGGGACACGGCCGGTTCCGTGCGGGGCTGCGCCGGGCGGGCGGGGAGTGCGGTGGGGGCGAGCAGTGCGGCCCCGGCCACGGCCAGGGTGAGCGACTGGACACAGGACACGATGGGAAGGGCCTCTCCTCGGGGACGCTGACGGGCACGCGGCCTCATTAGACCCCCGGCCGGCCCGGCGGCAACCCGGCAGGGCCGGACGGTCCACACGCACGGACGCCCCGCGGAGGCCGGGTGGCGGAACACGGACGGGCGGTGGGCGGCGGCCGGGTGGCGCGGGCCCCCGGGACGTCCCGACGGGCGCCGGGCGGCCGGAACGGGTGCCCGCTCCGGCTGCCCCCGGCGCTCACGCCGGCGCGGCATCTGCGACGACAGCGGTCCGCGCCACAGGCATGAACTCCCCAGTCCTCATAGGGCAGTTCAGCCGTTCAGGAACTCAGCATACGTAACCCCGCACGGTGCCGACCAACGCTCACCCTCTTGATGTGATCGCGTCAGCAGGTCATATTGGTCCGGACCATTCCCGCGCCCCACCCGGGAGGCAGAGTCGTGCGAGTCGTTCCCCGTGCCCTGTCCGTGCGCCGCTGTGCCCTGCTGTGCGGGTCGCTCGCGCTCGTCGCCTCGTGCGGCGGGGGCGGCGCGGACGGCACAGGGGGCGAACGGCCTCCCGGAGCGCCGACCGGCGTGACCGCCGAGGCCGGCAGCGCCACCAGCGTGCACGTCATGTGGAACGCGGTCGCCGCCTCGGCGGCCGAGGTCGACGGCTACGAGGTGTATCGGGGCTCCACGAAGGTCAAGGAGGTGCCCGGTCCGCAGCGCATGGTGGACGTCACCGGGCTCCGGCCCTCCACCGCCTATGTGTTCACCGTGCGCGCCCGGGACACCGAGGGCCGGCTGGGACCGCCGAGCCGGGCGGTCCGGGCGAGGACACCCGGGACGACGGTGGCCGATCTCGCCGCCCCGAGTCCTCCAGCACGGCTGCGGGGCCGGGCGGCGGGCGGCCGGGCGGCCCACCTGGCGTGGTCGGCCTCCACGGACGACCGGGGGGTGGTGTCGTACGACGTCTACCAGGCCGGCACCAAGATCCACAGTGTGGGCGGGAGCCGGACGGCCACCGTGGTCACCGGGCTGCGGCCGGGCACCCGCTACGCCTTCACCGTCCGGGCCAGGGACGCCGCCGACAACCTCTCCCCCGCCGGCGCCCCGGTCCTCCTCACCACCACGGGCGGCAAGGAGGACGTCACCGGCGCGCCCACGGCGTTCCGGGCCGGGAGCCACAGGAGCGACGGCGCGTACCACCTCGAACTCGCCTGGGTTCCGCCCCGGGTGGACGGGGTGGTCACCGAGTACCAGATCCACCTCGACGGCCGTGCCGCCACCTCGCTCGTCTTCGGCGCGCGGGCGCCGCGCGACCGGGCGACCCACAGCTTCTACGTGGGGCGGAAGTCCGGGGTCACCCACCGGGTGAGGATCCGGGCGAAGTTGCCGGACGGGACCTGGGGCGGCTACTCGGCGGAGCGCACGGTGACGACGGGCGGCCGGGACTGACCGCACGCCCGGGTCGGTCGGCGGTGCACGGGCGTCACCTGGCCGGCGGCGGCCGGAGTGCGCGGCGGACCGGGTGCGCCTTGGCTGGGCCCCGAGGCAGCACGGGGCTTCCCCGATTCCGGCGGCGCAAGGATGTACCGCCGACCGTGCCGCCGGAAGGCAGTCGACATGCGCACCTCATCACCACCGCTCCGCTCCGGTGCGACCGTTGCGGCCGCCGCCGCGCTCGCACTCGCCACGGCCGCCGGTACGGCCGCCGCGGGACCGGGGATCTCCGTGAGCACCACCGGATCCACCGTCTCGGTCACCACCAGTGCGTGTGCCCAGATCAACGGGAACTGGGGCACGGCCTCCCTGCTCGGCAGCGGCCAGTCGAGCTTCGCCCAGGGCCGTCAGGTGGCCCTGGTGGGGACGAGTGCGGGCCAGTCCGCCGCCTGGTCGAACGTCGCCGCGGGCACGTACACGGTCATCGTGGTGTGCTCCAACGGCAGCACCGCGGGCACCCAGTCCGTCATCGTCTCCACCGCCCCCACCCCGACGGTCACCCCCACGGCGTCGCCGTCGCGGGGCGTCATGGGCGGCGTCGGCGGGGCCGCGGAGGACTACGGGACCGAGACGCTGGTGGCCGGCGGCGCGCTGGTCGGCACCGGGCTGCTCGCCACGGCCTGGTACCTGAAGCGGCGGAGCAGGCCGCACCGCCTCTGATCCGGCGCCGGCCGCCCTCGTCCGACGCGCTCCGGTCGGGCGGCCGGCGTCATTGCGCCTCGGGTTCCGGCAAGTGCCCGGATTCCGGCCGGGCTTCGTCCCCGGGTTCCGGCAAGTGCCCGGATTCCGGCCGGGCTTCGTCCCCGGGTTCCGGCAGGTGCCCGAACTCGGTCAGCGCGTGCTCCAGCCACTGGGTCCAAAAGGTCTCCAGGTCGATGCCGGCCCGCAGCACCAGGTGCCGCAGCCGGTCCTGCGGACCGTCCTTGCCGGGCGGGAAGTCGCGCCGCTCGATCTCCCGGTATTCCGCCAACTGCCGTAGGTGCAACTCCAGATGGTGCCGCAGGTCGGCTTCGAGACCCGCCGTGCCGACCACGGCCGCCGCCCTCAGCCGCAGCAGCAGCGTGTCTCGCATGGGCTTCGGCTCCTGGGACGCGGCGGTCCAGCGGGCCAGTTCGGCGCGGCCCGCGGGCAGGACCTCGTAGGCCTTCTTCTGCCCGCGGGCCGGCTGCTCGGTGGGCAGGGCCCGGATGAGGCCCTCGGCCTCCAGCTTCCCCAGCTCGCGATAGATCTGCTGATGCGTCGCGGACCAGAAGTAGCCGATCGACTTGTCGAACCGGCGGGTCAGCTCCAGCCCCGACGACGGCTTCTCGAGCAGGGCGGTGAGGATCGCGTGCGGGAGTGACATGGGCTCATCCTAGGGAGGGGCCCCGGGTGCCCTACAGCGCCGCCGCCAGCTCGGTGCCCTGCTTGATGGCGCGCTTGGCGTCCAGTTCGGCGGCCAGGTCGGCACCACCGATCAGGTGGACGGGGCGCCCGGCGGCGACCAGCTCCTCGTACAGGTCGCGGCGCGGCTCCTGCCCGGTGCACAGGACGACGGTGTCGACCTCGAGAACGGTGCTCTCGCCGCCGACGGTGATGTGCAGCCCGGCGTCGTCGATCCGGTCGTAGCTCACCCCGGGGACCATGGTGACGCCGCGGTGCTTGAGCTCGGTGCGGTGGATCCAGCCGGTGGTCTTGCCGAGACCGGCGCCGACCTTGGAGGTCTTGCGCTGGAGCAGGTGCACGGTGCGCGGCGGGGCGGGGCGCTCGGGCGCGGCCAGGCCGCCGGGGGCACGGTAGTCGAGGTCGACGCCCCACTGGCGGAAGTACGTCTCGGGGTTCTCGTGCGCCTTGTCGCCGCCGTCGGTGAGGAACTCGGCCACGTCGAAGCCGATGCCGCCCGCGCCGAGGATCGCGACACGGTCGCCGACGGGGACTCCGTCACGGAGCACGTCGAGGTAGCCGAGGACGCTCGGGTGGTCGACGCCGGGGATGTCGGGGACGCGCGGGGTGACGCCGGTGGCGACGACGATCTCGTCGTGTCCGGCCACGTCGTCGGGCGTGACGGTGGTGTCGAGGCGTACGTCGACGGCCAGTTCGGTGAGCCGGGTGCGGAAGTAGCGCAGGGTCTCGTCGAACTCCTGCTTGCCGGGCACCTTGCGGGCGACGTTGAGCTGGCCGCCGATCTCGCTCGCGGCGTCGAACAGCGTGACGTCGTGGCCGCGTTCGGCGGCGCTCACCGCGCAGGCGAGCCCGGCCGGCCCGGCCCCGACGACCGCGACGCGCTTGCGGCGCCGGGTCGGGGACAGGACGAGCTCGGTCTCGTGGCAGGCGCGCGGATTGACCAGGCACGAGGTGATCTGCCCGCTGAAGGTGTGGTCGAGGCAGGCCTGGTTGCAGCCGATGCAGGTGTTGATGGCCTCGGGCCGGCCGTCCGCGGCCTTGGCGACGAAGTCGGGGTCGGCGAGCATCGGGCGGGCCATCGACACCATGTCGGCCGTGCCCTCGGCGAGCAACTGCTCGGCGAGTTCCGGGGTGTTGATGCGGTTGGTGGTGACGAGCGGGATCGACACCTCGCCCATGAGCCGCTTGGTGACCCAGGTGTAGGCGCCGCGCGGCACGGAGGTGGCGATGGTCGGGATGCGGGCCTCGTGCCAGCCGATGCCGGTGTTGATGATCGTCGCCCCGGCGGCCTCGACCGCCCTGGCCAGGGTGATCACCTCGTCCAGGGTGGAACCACCGGGCACGAGGTCCAGCATGGAGAGCCGGTAGACGAGGATGAAGTCCTCGCCGACCGCCTCGCGCACCCGGCGCACGATCTCGACGGGGAAGCGCATCCGGTTCTCGTAGGAGCCGCCCCAGCGGTCGGTGCGGCGGTTGGTCTGCGTGGCGATGAACTCGTTGATCAGGTAGCCCTCGGAGCCCATGATCTCGACGCCGTCGTAGCCGGCCAGCCGCGCGAGGCGGGCGGTGCGGGCGTAGTCGTCGATGGTGCGCTCGACCTCGGCGTCGGTGAGCTCGCGCGGCGGGAAGGGGCTGATCGGCGCCTGGAGGGGGCTGGGCGCGACCAGGTCCCGGTGGTAGGCGTATCGGCCGAAGTGGAGGATCTGCAGGGCGATGCGGCCGCCCGCCTCGTGCACGGCGTCGGTGACGACCCGGTGCTGCTCGGCCTCCGCCTCGTGGGTGAGCTTGGCGCCGCCCTCGTAGGGCCGGCCCTCGTCGTTGGGGGCGATGCCGCCGGTGACGATGAGGCCCACTCCGCCGCGTGCCCGTGCGGCGTAGAACTCGGCCATGCGCGCGAACCCGCCTTCGGCCTCCTCCAGGCCGACGTGCATGGAGCCCATGAGGACCCGGTTGGGCAGGGTCGTGAAGCCCAGGTCGAGAGGGGTCAGCAGGTGCGGGTAACGGCTCATCGGGCCCTCCGTGCGCGGTGTGGTTCCTCTGTTGTAGAGGACGGACACCGCTTTATGCAACTAGTTGCATAAGCGTGACGGAGGGCACAGCGGTGACGCGCCCCGGCCGTGCCGGGGCGCGGCGCGGCTCAGCGGCTCTCGAGGCGGACGTGCAGTTCCTCCTCCTGGTCACCGGGGACCTTGCTCAGGTCGTGCACGGTGAACAGGGAGTCCAGGGTGGTCCGGAACCGGTCGATGGCCCAGTAGCCGCCGTGCGCGTCCGCGTCGACCGAGGACGACAGCCGGGCCGGGCGCACGCCCTCGTGCACGTCGGCCACGTCGAAGGTGCCGAGCCAGACGGTGGGCCGGGTGTCGGAGAACTCCTCAGGGACGTCGTCGGAGCAGCGGTCGGACGCGAAGCAGGCGCACAGCGTGTCGAACACGATCCGGGCGTCGTGCTTGCTGCATCCGCTGATCTCCACGGACACGGATTCCGGGTGCGGTCGCTCGCTGCCCATCGTGGTCGCTCCTCTCGGTCGCGCTGCCCCGCCCCTCCCCCAGCAAAGCACCACCCGCCGGGGAGCACTACCCGCGGGCGGCCGCCGTGGCATCAGGTCGAAAAGCACCCGCATCCGAGTGGGGGGAACGTGAAAGGAGACGGCACGACCGGCGGAAAATCGCCCCCGCGCGCGGTAGAACAAAGGGGGTGTGGGCACGGCGACGGCGTGCCGCGAGGATCGGCGAAGGCGGGGCGTGGGATGAGTGCAGCCGGGTCACCCCTGGCCGAGGACGGCGGACCGCCCCGCGGGCCGGTCGGCCCCAGCGGGCTGCTCGACGTGCTGCGCGTGGCCTCCGTGGTGCTGGACACCGAGGGACGGATCGTCCTGTGGAGCCCCCAGGCCGAGGAGTTGTTCGGATACGGCGCCCAGGAGGCGCTCGGCCAGTACGCGGCCCGGATCATGGTCCACGAGCAGCACCTGGACCTGGTGGTCAAACTGTTCGCCGACGTCATGAGCACCGGGCAGAGCTGGGCCGGGGCCTTCCCCATCCGGCGCAAGGACGGCACGACCCGGCTGGTGGAGTTCCGCAACATGCGTCTGCTGGACGACCGGGGGGACGTCTACGCCCTCGGCCTCGCCGTCGACCAGTCGACCGTGCGCCGGCTGGAGCGGGACGTGGCGCTGTCCACGCGGATCGTCGCGCAGTCCCCGATCGGGCTGGCGGTGCTGGACACCGACCTGCGGTACGTCTCGGTCAATCCCGCGCTGGAACAGATCAACGGGATCCCGGCGGAGGAGCACCTGGGCCGCACGGTCCGCGAAGTGCTGCCCCAGTTGGACGCCGGGGCCCTGGAGGCCGCCGCGCGCCGGGTGCTGGACACCGGGCGGCCGGTCGTCGACCAGTCCACCATGGGCCGCACCCCGGCCGACCCGGACGAGGACCACGCCTGGTCGGTGTCCCTGTACCGGCTGGAGAACGCGCTCGGCACGGTGCTCGGCGTCGCCGTCTCCGTGGTCGACGTGACCGAGCAGTACCGGGCGGCCGTCGAGGCCGAGGCCGCGCGCCGCCGACTGGCCGTCATCGCCGACGCGTCGGCCCGGATCGGCACCACGCTCGATCTGGACCGCACCGCACGCGAGCTCGCCGACGTGGCCGTGCCGGAGCTGGCCGACGTGGTGGCGGTGGATCTGCTGGACGCGGTGGTCCAGGGCCGGCGCAGCGCCCTCGGCCCCGCCGAGCCGGCGGTGATCCGGGCGCTGGCGGTGCAGGGCCACGACGCGGTGGAGGCGGTGCGGGCGGCCGATCCGCCGGGGCAGGTGGCCCGGTACGGCCCGGACCGGCTGGTCACCGAGTGCGTGCGCAGCGGCCGGCCGGTGATGGTGCCGCGGGTCAAGGACGAGGACCTGGCGCGCATCGCACGGTCACCGGAGGGCGCGGAGCTGCTGGCCCGGGCGGGCGTCCACTCGTACCTGGCCGTGCCGCTGATCGCGCGCGGCGAGGTGCTGGGCGCGCTCGACCTGAAGCGCACCAACAACCCGCTGCCGTTCGACGAGGACGATCTGCTGCTGGCCCGGGAATTGGCGTCCCGCGCGGCCGTGCAGATCGACAACGCCCGCTGGTACCAGAACGCCCGCGGCACCGCGCTCACGCTCCAGCGCAGCCTGCTGCCGAGCCATCCGCCCGTGACCGGCGGACTGGAGGTCGCCTCCCGCTACCAGCCGGCCGGCGCCACCAGCGAGGTCGGCGGCGACTGGTTCGACGTGATCCCGCTCGACGGCGGCAAGACCGCCCTCGTGGTGGGGGACGTGATGGGCAGCGGCATCCCCGCGGCGGCGACCATGGGGCGGCTGCGCACCGCGACCAACACCCTGGCCTCGCTCGACCTCGACCCGGCCCGGCTGTTGGAGCACCTCGACCGGATCACCGGCGGGTTGGAGCAGGCCATCGCGACCTGCGTCTACGCCGTCCACGACCCCGGGCTGCGGCAGTGCCGGATCGCCAACGCCGGGCATCTGCCGCCGGTCCGGGTGCGGGCCGGGCACGCCCCGGAACTGCTCGACCTGCCCACCGGCGTGCCACTGGGGGTCGGCGGGGTCGCGTTCTCCACGACCACCGTCGATCTGGCGCCGGGCGACCGGCTGGTGTTCTACACCGACGGCCTCGTCGAGACCCGGCGGCACACGCTCGACGAACGCCTCGACCGTCTCCTCAGCCTGCTCAACGGGCCCGACCGCCCGCTGGAGGAAGTCTGCGACCTCCTGCTGCGCACGCTGCACGAGCCCGACAACTTCGACGACGTGGCGCTGCTCATCGCCCGGGCGACACCGCCGGGCTGAGGTCGCCGGCGGGACGTCACGGCAGGACGCCGATCACCACATGGGCGTCCTGCTCCTCGCAGACGGCCGGGCGGGCGCGCAGGCCCGCCGCGGTGAAGGCGGCGACGGCGGTGGCCGACTGCCGCCGGCTCGTCTCGACCAGGACGCAGCCGCCGGGCGCCAGCCAGCGGGGCGCTCCGGCGGCCACCCGGCGCAGTACGTCGAGGCCGTCCGCGCCGCCGTCGAGGGCGACGCGCGGCTCGTGGTCGCGCGCCTCCGGGGGGAGCAGACCGATCTCGCCGCTCGGGACGTAGGGCACGTTGGCGGCGAGGATGTCCACCCGGCCGCGCAACCCGGCCGGGAGCGCCGCGAACAGGTCGCCGGTGTGGACCACGCCGCCGACGTCCGCGACGTTGCGGCGGGCGCAGCGCACGGCGGCCGGGTCGATGTCGGCCGCGTGCAGTTCCGCCCCGCCCAGCTCCGCGGCCAGGGCCGCACCGACGGCGCCGGAACCGCAGCACAGGTCGACCACGACGGCGGCGTGGGGCGCCCGGGCGAGGGCCTGGTCGACCAGGAACTCGGTCCGGCGCCGGGGCACGAAGACTCCGGGTTCCACGGTGACCCGCCGGCCCCGGAACCCGGCCCAGCCCACGACGAGTTCCAGGGGCAGCCCGGCGGCCCGGCGGCCGGCCATCGCGGCGGCCTCCAGGGGGCTGCCCGCGGTGGCGAGGATCAAGGCGGCCTCGTCCTCGGCGAAGACGCACCCGGCGGCCCGGAGGGTGGCCACCAGCTCCGCCGGGGAGGCCGGCACGGCGCCCGAGGCGGGTGGTGCGAGGCGCGGAACGTCAGGGACGGGCGAGGGGGAGGACGAAGAGGGGAACGGCATGGACGCAAGGGCCTTTCGAGCAGGCGAAGGGCGCTCCCGGGGTCACCTGTCGCCGGTGACCCGCGTCGCTCGGAGGTGAGAGCACCCGATCTGACACAGCGGAATGGGTCTCACCCCCTCGGTTCTCCATGGCTGGGTCCGTCCGCAGCCGGACCGCAACGTTACCCGATGATCTCGCCGCCCGGGCCGGCGGACCGGTCGCGTACGGTGGAACGCGCCATCGCCCGAGCACCAGACGCAACGGAAACCGCTGATCACGTGAACATCACCCGAGGCTTCACCGGCCGGCCGCGTGTGGACAACCCCGGCCTGCCGCCCGGTCAGTACGACGCGGGCGAGGACTGGCCCGTGCTGTCCGCCGAGGTGACCCCCGACCTGCTGCCCGCCGACTGGACCTTCCGGATCGACGGCCTGGTGGAGGAGCCCCGGACCTGGGACTGGGACCAGGCACACCGTCTGCCGGCGTCCGCGTACCGGGGCGACATCCACTGCGTGACGGGCTGGTCGAAGTTCCGAGTGCGCTTCGGCGGCGTCTCGCTGGACGCTTTCCTGGATGTGGTCCGACCCCAAGGGGCCGCGACACATGCCGTGGCCTACTCGCACACCGGTTACACGACGAACCTGCCGCTGGCGGATCTGACCGGCGGCCGGGCATGGATCGCCTGGGAGTTCGACGGGGAGCCGCTCCCGCCCGAGCACGGCGGCCCGGCCCGGCTGCTGGTTCCGCACCTGTACTTCTGGAAGAGCGCCAAGTGGATCGCGGGGCTGCGGATCCTCGACCACGACGACCCGGGTTTCTGGGAGCGCAACGGCTATCACGCGCGGGGCAATCCGTGGGAGGAGCAGCGGTACTCCGGTGACTGAGAGGATGACGAGCACGCCGTCGGAGTCCGTGCCGGAGCCGGAGTCCTTCGTCGCGCCGACCCGATTCGCCGTGCCCGGGCGCATCGGGGTGAGTGAGCAGACGGCCGCCACCTGGCGAACGGCCGCACTGACCGAGATCCGCCGCGAGACGCCGCGGGCCGCGACCTTCCGGTTCGTCGTGCCCGGCTGGCCGGGGCACGTGCCCGGGCAGCACCTGATGCTGCGGCTGACCGCGGAGGACGGCTACACGGCCCAGCGGCACTACTCGATCGCGTCCGCGCCGGACGACTCCGGGCACCTCGAGCTGACCCTCGACCACGTCACGGACGGAGAGGTCTCGGGCTGGTTCCACACCGTGGCCCGGCCGGGCGACCGGATCGAGGTGCGCGGCCCGCTGAGCGGCTTCTTCGCCTGGCCGGGCGACCGGCCCGCGCTGCTGCTCGGCGCGGGATCCGGAGTGGTCCCGCTGATGTCGATGGTGCGGCACCACCGGGCGCGGGGCCTGTCCGTGCCGTTGCGGATGCTGGTCTCGGCGCGCAGCCCCGAGGAGCTGATCTACGCGCGGGAGCTCGGCAGCGAGACCACTCCTGTGTTCACCCGCAGCGCGCCGCCGGATGTGGCCGTGGGACGTATGGCAGCCGCACATGTGGCGCCGCTCGTGGCGGAGCAGCCTCCCGGTGGGTGGGAGGCCTATGTGTGCGGCTCCAATGCCTTCGCCGAGCACGCCTCGCG
Organism: Streptomyces sp. NPDC005931; assembly: GCF_042871235.1. Taxonomy (NCBI): domain Bacteria; kingdom Bacillati; phylum Actinomycetota; class Actinomycetes; order Kitasatosporales; family Streptomycetaceae; genus Streptomyces; species Streptomyces sp. NPDC005931. The sequence continues at coordinate 73,835 of NZ_JBIAIG010000013.1, read as the reverse complement.
CCTGCTCGTGGCGGCGGGGCAGCCCGTGGAGCGGATCCGCATCGAGCGCTTCGGCTGATCACCCGGGTGCGCACGGCCCTCCGGCCCGGTACGGGGCACGGCCGTTTCGTGCCGGCACGCGCGGGCACCCCTGCCCGAGGCCGGGGTGCACGTGCGAGGAGATCGACATGCGAACCCGCGTGCTCGGATGGCGTTGGCGGCGCAGTCCGCTGCGGCGCCGGTCCGACGTCGTGGAGGCGTGGACGGTGCTGGTCGTCGCCGTCCTGCTGTCGGTCGGTGCGCCGCTGGTGGGCGCGTTCGCGGCGTGGTGGGCGTACGACGAGGCGAGGGCGGCCATGGTGCGGCAGCGCGCCGAGCGCCATCAGGTGCGGGCCGAGGTCCTCGGCCCCTCTCCCCGTGCGCCGTCCCCGGCGCGGGTGGGCGGGCAGCATGCGTACCGGGCGACCGTGCGCTGGACGGAGTGGGGCGAGGGACCGCGCACCAGCGACGCCTACGTCCCGGTGGACGCGCGCCCGGGCGACGCGGTGGAGGTGTGGTTCGACGCACGGGAACGCAGTGTGCCGCCCCCCGTGGACAGCGAGTCGGTCCGGCAGCACAGCCTCGGCGTCGGCGCGTGCGCCGCGGGCTGCGCGGCCGGGGCGGTGCTCCTCGCCCACGGGGTGGTGCGTCAGGCGGCGCTCCGCCGACGGCTGGCCGAATGGGAGCGGGAGTGGGCCCGCACGGAACCACGGTGGTCGCACCGCGGCGTGTGACCGTCAGCGCTGCCCCGGCGCTCCCGCCGCCGTCCCCGCAGCACCTCCACGACCGTCCCCGCGGCATCCCCACGACCGTCTTCGCAGCATGCCTCCGGCCGTCCGCGGGGCGCCCCCGGCCGCCCGTGTGCCCCTTCTCCTGAACCGCCGGTGACCCGATCACCGGGCCCTCGGCCTCGGCCTCGACGCTCCGCCCCGGAACCGCCGCACAACCGCTTTCCGCCTTCCCGGCGTTGCGTTCCGCAGGTCCACTCGGAGGACCTCCCTGGGTCCGGAGCAGCCGCAGGACTCTGGCGATACATCCGATGATCCCCGTACCGTGAGATCACCTGTGCTGTCCCTTCACCAAGGCGGTTCCCGATGGCACTGTTCGACCTTCCGCTCGACGAACTCCGCGAGTACCGCAGCGAATCCGCCGCGCCCGACGACTTCGACGCCTTCTGGTCCAAGACGCTCGACGAGGCGCGCGCCCACGACCTGGACGCCCGGTTCGACCCGGTCGACACGGAACTGTCCACGGTGCGGGTGCTCGATGTGACCTTCGCCGGGTTCGGCGGTCACCCGGTCAAGGGATGGCTGACGCTGCCCGCCGGAGCGGACGCCCCGCTGCCGCTGGTGGTGGAGTTCCTCGGGTACGGGGGCGGCCGCGGGCTGCCGCACGAGCATCTGCTGTGGGCGTCCACGGGGCGGGCGCACTTCGTGATGGACACCCGCGGCCAGGGCAGCGCCTGGGGCGCCGGCGGAGGCACCGCGGACCCGGTCGGCGGCGCACCGGCGTACCCCGGCTTCATGACGCGCGGCATCGACGCGCCCGAGAACTACTACTACCGCCGGGCGTTCACGGACGCGGTGCGCGCGGTGGAGGCGGCCCGCTCGCACCCGTTGACGGACGCGTCGCGCACGGTCGCCGTGGGCGCGAGTCAGGGCGGCGGCATCACGCTCGCGGTGGGCGGCCTGGTCCCGGACCTCGCGGGCGTCGCCCCCGACGTGCCGTTCCTGTGCGACTTCCCGCGCGCGGCCACCCTCACCGACCGGCACCCGTACCGGGAGATCGGCCTGTACCTGAAGACGCACCGCGGCCGGACCGAGGACGCCCTGCGCACCCTGTCCTACTTCGACGGGGTGCACTTCGCCGCCCGCGGCCGAGCCCCCGCGCTGTTCTCCGCCGCTCTGGAGGACCAGACCTGCCCGCCCTCGACGGTCTTCGCGGCCTTCAACGCATGGGCGCACGAGGACAAGGCGATCGAGGTGTACGACTTCAACGACCACGAGGGCGGTGGCCCGTTCCAGGTGGCGGCCAAGCTGCGCTGGATGCGTTCGCGCGCCTGAACCCGCCCGGGGCGCTCGGCTCCGCGGGCAGGTGGACATCCACCGGAGCGTCCGGCGGCCGACGGCGGCCTCTCCCGTGCCGACGGCCTTCCGCACGATCCGACCAGTCGGTACGTTCTGAGGGCCCGGACCGCGGCGCGGTGGTCCGGGCTTTTCCGAACGGTCGACGGAGGGCCCATGTCCGAGCACGAGGCACCAGTCCACGGTTACTGCGACCCGCGTTTCGCGGCGGTGCGCGCGGCGTTCGAGGAGAACTTCCGGGAGCGGGAGGAGCTGGGCGCCGCGGTGGCCGTGACCGTGGACGGCACGACCGTGGTGGACCTGTGGGGCGGCTGGGCCGACGCGCACCGCACCCGGCCGTGGGAGCGGGACACGACGGTCAACGTGTGGTCGACCTCGAAGGGGCCGGTCGCGCTGTGCGCGCACGTGCTCGCGGACCGGGGGCTGCTCGACCTGGACGCTCCGGTTGCCGCGTACTGGCCGGAGTTCGCCGCGGCCGGCAAGGAGAAGGTGCTGGTGCGCCATCTGCTCTCGCACCGCGCCGGACTGGCCGGACTGCGCGAGCCGCACTCGCTCGCGCAGCTGTGCGACTGGGAGCTGACCACCCAGCGGCTGGCGGCCACGGAGCCGTGGTGGGAGCCGGGCACCCGGTCCGGCTATCACGCGCTGACGTACGGCCACTTGGTGGGGGAAGTGGTGCGCCGGGTGTCGGGGTTGCTGCCCGGGGCGTTCCTGGCCCGGGAGGTGACCGGTCCGCTGGAGGTCGACTTCACCATCGGCCTGCCGGAGCGGGACACCGCCCGGGTCGCCGAGCTGGTCCAGCCGCCGGCCCGGACCGGCAGCGAACAGGCCGCGGTCTTCAGCCGGTTGGCGCCGGAGGCCATCGCCGCACTGACCAATCCGGCGGTGGGCGCGGTGGGCGCCAACACCGCCGAGTGGCGGGCCGCCGAGATTCCGGCGGCGAACGGGCACGGCACCGCCCGCGCGGTCGCCGCCCTGTACGGGATCTTCGCCGGCCGTGGCTCGTACGGCGGCCGGCGCCTCCTGTCGCCGGAGGCCGCCGAGCGAGTGCGCGAGGGACAGGGCGCCTGCCGCGACCTGGTCCTCGGCGCCGGGTTCCGGCACGAGACCGAGGTCGGCCTGGGTCTGTGGCTGAGCGGCGCAAACGGGTCGTACGGCCCGAACCCGAGGGCTTTCGGACACGACGGCTTCGGTGGCTCCTGCGGCCTCTCCGACCCCGAGGCGGGGGTGTCGCTGGGCTACACGATGAACCGGATGGGGCCTCACATCGCGGACGACCCGCGCAAGATGTCACTGATCGACGCCCTGTACGGCGCATTCTGACCGGGGCGCGGGCGGCCCGTTTCGGCCGAACCGGCCGCCCGCTCTTCCCTGCTGGTGTAGACCAATGTTAGAAGTGGTGGCGCACTGAACCCGCACGCACACGGAACGTCACCAACAGGAGGCGCGGCATGGCCCGCACCACTCCCCCCGCACCACCACGCGCCGAAGGGGAGCCACTCTACCGGCGCATCGCGGCACAGCTGCTCGGCGAGCTGCGCGACGGCGGCATCCCGCCGGGCGAACGACTGCCGGGAGAACGGCACTTGGCCGAACACTTCGGGGTCAGCCGGGAGACCGTACGCCAGGCGCTGGAACTGCTGCGCCGTGACGGACTGGTCGCCACCGACCGGCGGGGCAGCCACGCCACCCTGCCGTGCCTGCCCCGGGAGACACCGGCCTCGCTCATCTTCCCGGTGGGCGCCCGGTGCGCCGTGCCCGACGCCGCGGCCCGGGCCACGGTCACCTGGGAGCCTCCACCCCCGGGGCACGCCGAGGCCCTGGGCCTGGCGCCGGGCCGGCCCACTTTGGTGCACCGGTACCGGTCGGCAGCCGCGGACGGGCGCGGACTGCGCACGGCCGTGACATCGTTTTCCGCCGTGGCGCTCGCGGAGGTCGAGGAGCTGGCACGGTACCGCGACCGCGCCGACGGCTCGGCGGCGGCGGAGCTGCGGCGGGCCTACGACTGGATGCGCCGGGCGGGCCTGACGCTGCACCACCGGGACTCGATCACCCGGCTGGCGACGACGCCCTCGGTGCGGGTCACCCGGCAGGTGCACGACCAGTACGCCCGGCCGCTGGAGATCACGGAGCTGGTGGTGGACGCGCAGCAGGACGCGCTGGTCTACGAGTTCACGCTGCCGGCCGCCGTCTGACGGGGCATCGGAGGTCCCGTGGCCCGTGGCGGGCCGGCGCGCGGCGGACGCCGCCGGCCGGCCGGCGCCCGCCACCGAGCCTCACTCCGCTCCCGCCCGCACCACCCTGGCCTGCCGGCCCAGGGCCAGCAGGCGGCGGTCGGCCGTCCACACCGCGGCGTCGTCGACGGCCCAGCCGCCGCCCGCGTGCTCGGTACGGATGCGCACCAGGGTCCACCCCGCGGGCGCCTCGCCGTCCAGGGCGTCGGTGAAGTGCACGGTCAGTTCGGCGGTGGGGACCGGGCGTGGGGTGCGCCAGCGGGCGTAGAGGGCGGGCGGCAGGACGTCGGTGAGGATGACGACCGCGGCGGCATCGAGGGCCCGGCCGTCACGGAAGCGGACCCAGGCGACGAGTTCGGCACGGGGGCCGCCGGCGAGCGGGCGATCGGCCGTTGCGGGACGAATGTCGAGCTGCCGGGCGAAGGGGGCGAGTTCGACCGGCAGGTGGAGCGGGACGCAGTCGTCCGGCCCCGGCACCCGGGGCGGCGGAAGTCCTTCGTGGCCGGGACCCGTGCGGCCCGGGCCCAGGAGAACGGAGCCGAGCACGACGGGCTCCCCCTCCTGGTACCCGGTGAACAGACAGGTGGCGGTGCGGCGGCCGGTGGCGGGTGCGGTCCCGGAGAAACGCAACGGGCCGGTGCCGACGGGCGCCAGGAAGTGGGTGGTCAGCGAGCGGACCGGCTGGGCGGCACCACCGAATCCACCCCGTACGGCGTCCAGGGCCGCGCCGGCGACCCGGCCGCCGTGCGCCCCCTCCCAGGACCACCACAGCGGGTCGATGCGGGTCTCGTCATGCGTAGTCATGGTCACGGCGCCCACACTAACCAGGTAAGTTGGAAAAACCAACGCACTGGCTCCGCCGAGTTCGGGAATCCGGCCCTCACCGGTCCCTCAGCCGGGCCGCCGCGCAAGCACCAGCCGGACCCGTGGACTGCCGTCGCTGCGCCGCCCGAACTCGGGCAGAGGGAGGAGCTCGACCAGGAAGCCGGCCCGAGCGGCCTCGCGCCGGACGTCGGCGAGGCGGAAGGACCGGTAGTACATGACGAACGGCGGGCGCCACACCGCGTTGCGCACCCGCATCACCGCGTCGAAGCCCAGCAGCATCCAGTACCCGGCCGAGTTCGCCCGCGGCGGGGCGACCACGGGGAAGGCGAAGCATCCGCCGGGCCGCAGCACGGAGTGCACCTGCGCGAACAGACCCGGCAGTTCACGGGGCAGGAAGTGCCCGAACGCCCCGAAACTCACCACCAGGTCGAAGGCCGGCCCGAACGGCAGCGCCCGCGCGTCGCCACGCACCCAGGAGACCCGCGGACCGCCCGGCCGGGTCCGGACCCGCGCGCGTTCCCGCTCCCGTGCGACGGCGAGCATGCCCGCGCTGAAGTCGACGCCGGTGACACGCTCCCGGCACACCCGGGTCAGTACCTCCACGCCCGCCCCGGTGCCGCAGCACAGGTCGAGCCCGGTGCCGAAGGGCCCCGCGCGGCGCAGTGCCGACGCCGTGGCGTCGAGGACCGCGTCGGGCGTGCGGAACGGAGTACGGTCGAACTTGGGCGCGAGGAGGTCGTAGCCGCGCTCCACGGACGACAGCGCCTGGACGGCGAGTTCGCGCAGGCTGGGGCCTCCGGGACCGAACACGGTCAGCCTCCCAGGAGGGCGCGCTGCTCGAGGACGGCGAGAACGCGCTCGCACCAGCGCAGGTTCTCCTCCTCGAAGGCGATGCCGCCCAGCAGGGTGAGGTACGGCCCCACCCGATCGGCCTTGCGCAGATACTCCTCCTCGGTCCGGCCGTCCAGCAGGCGTTCGCGCACGCGCGCGTACCGGTCGAGCTTGCCGCGTGCCCAGGCCATGCGCTCCTCGACCAGGGCCCGGGTCGCTTCGGGGTCCACGCCGTCCATGGCCTGGATCTTGATCAGGAGTTCGTCACGGATGGCGGTGGGCCGCCGGGGCGGCTCGGCGGCGAAGGCGTCCAGATCGCGCCGGCCTGCCTCGGTGAGGGAGAACATGCGCTTGTCCGGCCGCCGCTCCTGCCGGACCACCCTGGCCTCGATCAGCCCGTCCCCGGCCAGCCGTTCCAGCTCCCGGTAGAGCTGCTGCGGCGTAGAGGCCCAGAAATTGGCGAACGAGACGTCGAAGATCTTGGACAGCTCGTAGCCCGAGGCCTCCCCCTCCAGGAGAGCGGCCAGGACGGCGTACTTGAGGGACATGTGGACACGTTAACAGCGGGTGAGTAGGGTCTCCCGCACCTATTCAATTAGTTGACTATGGAGGGGTGCGATGCGGGCATTCCGGGAAGCGGTCGAGGCCAACGACCTCGACGCCGTCGAAGCGCTGCTGACCGAGGACGTCGTCTTCACCAGCCCGGCGGTGTTCAAGCCGTACACGGGCAGGCCGATCACCGCGGCGATCCTGCGCGCCGTGGCGGAGGTGTTCGAGGACTTCCGCTATGTGCGCGAGATCAACGACGTCGAAGGCCGCGATCACGCACTGGTGTTCACTGCGCGCGTGGGCGACCGCCAGATCGAGGGCTGTGACTTCATCCACGTCGGCGACGACGGCCGCATCGAGGAACTCACCGTGATGGTGCGGCCGTTGTCGGGCGCGCAGGCGCTGGCCGGGGCCATGGGGGCGCGCTTCGAGCAGATCGCCCGGGAGGCCGGGGAACGCACGGCCTGACCGGGATCGCAGCCCCCCGCAGCGCATCACCCAGGGCCCGCCGCTCGTCACCGGCGGGCCCTTCACCACCGGCACACGGAACTCCGGCTGAGCCGTGCCGACCGTCGGCTGTTCCCGGCGGTGGCATCACCGCCTCCGGCACGCGCCGTGAGGAACCGCCGCCGAGACCGGCCAAGTCGGCCACCGCTCAGGGCGTTCGGCGAGCGCTGCGGTCCCGGGGCGGGCGGGCAGCCCTGGAGGCACGCCTGGAGCGGATGCACGCGACACGGGACAACGCGACGCCCCTGCGGCGCATCCGGCCGCCCCTGCCCGGCCGCTGACACCGGGAGCGTGCCGCACCGGTCGCGGGCGACGGCGGCGGTGTGGCATCCGGGTGCTCGCGGGCGCCGTCCGGCCCGGGCAGCGCGGCGATCCGTGCGCGCCTTCCTACGTTGGCGGTATGACCATCGGATTGGCTGTGCGGGCTGCCGTGTCCGCTTCCCTGCTCTGCGCGGTGGGCCTGGCGGTGCTTGCGCCCGGCGCGGCGACCGCCATTGCGGTCGCGGATCCCGGACCACCGCGCGACGGCGGACCGGGCGCCGCCGCGCCGCCGGCGTCGCTGCTGCACCGCTCCGGCACCCATGTGCGTCCGCGCGCGGGGGCGCCCGGGCTGCCGCAGGTCTCCGCACGGTCGTGGCTGGTGGCCGACGCCGGCACCGGAGAGGTCCTGGCGGCGCACGAGGCACACCGCAGGCTGCCGCCCGCCAGCACCCTCAAGACGCTGTTCGCCCTGGCCGTGCTGCCCGCCCTGCCGGGCGGCATCCGCCACGAGGTCACCGAGGCGGAGCTACGGGACGTCGGCCCCGGCAGCAGTCTCGTCGGGATCGCCGAGGACCGTACGTACCGGGTCTCCGACCTGTGGAACGGCGTCTTCCTCAACTCCGGCAACGACGCGGTGCACGTCCTGGCCGCGCTCAGCGGCGGGCGACGGGCGGCGGTGGAGCGGATGCAGGCCAAGGCCCGCTCCCTGGGAGCCCACGACACCCGGGTGCGCTCGCCCGACGGCTACGACGCCCCGGGCCAGGTCTCCTCGGCCTTCGACCTGGCCGTGTTCGGCCGGGCCGGGCTGCGCAACCCCGACTTCGCACGGTACTGCGCCAGGACCGTGGCCCACTTCCCCGGCCGCGACGGCGGAACGTACGGCATCCGCAACACCAACCGGCTGCTCACCGGGGCCGACGGCGTGGCCCCGTACCGGGGCCTGGTCGGCATCAAGAACGGCTACACCAGCGGCGCCGGTCACACGCTCGTGGCGGCGGCGCGCCGCGACGGGCGCACCCTCGTGGTGACGGTGATGAATCCCCGGGCGGGCGGCGGGCACGCCGTCTACGAGGAGGCGCGCTCGCTGCTGGACTGGGGGTTCGGCGCGGCCGGACGGGTCGACGCGGTGGGATCGCTGGACGCCCGGCGGGTCTCCTCCCTGTCCGGCCCGCAGGCGGCGCCCGACGACGTACCGGCACCGGTCCCGGTGGCACGGCCGGGCACGCCGGGCCTGCCGGTGGCGTGGGCCGTCGCGGGGGCGGCGCTGCTGGGCGGGGCGGTCGTCGCAGTGTTCCTGCGGCTCGTGGGAGGCCCGATGCCCAGGAGCTGACCGGCGGGCGGGCCGGGTTCAGAACACCGACAGACCGGTCAGGGTCGTGAAGCGGTCCAGCGCCGCGACACCCGCGACCGAGTTGCCGCGCTCGTCCAGACCGGGGCTCCACACGCACAGCGTGCAGCGTCCCGGGACGACGGCGACGATCCCGCCGCCCACGCCGCTCTTGCCGGGCAGGCCGACCCGGTAGGCGAAGTCGCCGGCCGCGTCGTACGTCCCGCAGGTCAGCATCACGGCGTTGACCTGCTTGGCCTGGCTGCGGGTGAGCAGCCGGGTACCGTCGGCGCGGACGCCGTGCCGGGCCAGGAACGAGGCGGCAAGGGCGAGGTCAGCGCAGGACGCGGCGACCGAGCACTGCCGGACGTACTGGTCGAGCAGGACGGGCACCGGGTTGTCGATGTTGCCGTAGGACGCCATGAAGTGGGCGAGGGCGGCGTTGCGGTCGCCGTGCGCGGCCTCGGAGGCGGCGACCTCCTGGTCGAAGCCGAGACCGGGGTTGCCGCTCTCGGCGCGCAGGAAGTCCAGCAACGCACCGGACGCGTCACCGCTACGGGTGTGCAGGCGGTCGGTGACGACGAGGGCGCCGGCGTTGATGAACGGGTTGCGCGGGATGCCGTCCTCGTACTCCAGCTGCACCAGGGAGTTGAAGGGGTTGCCGGACGGCTCGCGGCCCACGTGGTCCCACAGGTCGTCGCCCTCGCGGGCCAGGACCAGGGCGAGGGTGAACACCTTGGTGACGGACTGGACGGAGAACGGCTGCCGCCAGTCCCCCACGCCGTGGACCGTGCCGTCCGGCTCGGCGACCGCCATGCCGAACCGGCGCGGGTCGCAGGCCGCGAGCGCCGGGATGTAGTCGGCGGGCCGGCCACGGCCGGGAGTGCGCGAGATCTCCTCCGCGATGCGCTCGAGGACCGGCCGGAACGTCTCCGACGACGTCATGATCACCATTCTTCCTCGCCGGCCGGTCCGGCGGCTTCCCGATCGGCAGGGGGGCGGCCTCAGGCCGGGACGACGCAGGCGTGCGGGTCGAGGGCGGAGGTCACGCGGACCGAGCCGACCGGGCGGCCGCCGCCGAGCAGCGGTTCCCCCGCGAAGGCGGCGAGCGCGGTGGGTTCGACGCCGGCCCGGGCGAGGGCGGCGGCGGTCACCGGGACACGGGCCCGGTTCGCCCCGTCGGCGATCTTCACGGCGACGGCACGGCCGTCGGGCAGGGCGGCGACCTGGACGCCCTCGAAGCCGTCCTTGGCGAGCAGCCCGGGCACGGCCCGCATCAGCCCGGCGACGTCCCGGCCCGAGCCGGAGGCCATGGCGGCGTGTTCGCGCACGGCGTCGGCGACCCTGGCCTCGGGAGTGCCGGGCGCGGCGGTGGTGATCCGGGCGGCGGAGCGGGCCAGGCCGTGCAGGGAGACCGCGAACAGGGGGGCTCCGCAGCCGTCGACGGTCACCCGTGCGACACGCTGCCCGGTGAGGTCCTCGACGATCTCGGCGATCGCCTGCTGGAGGGGGTGGGCCGGGTCGAGGTAGTCGTCGAGGGACCAGCCGTTGAGGACGCAGGTGTAGAGCATGGCGGCGTGCTTGCCGGAGCAGTTCTGGGCGAGCCGGGAGGGCGGGCGGGCCTCGCGCACCCAGGCGTCCCTGACCACCGGGTCGAACGGCAGGTCGGGAACGTTGCGCAGACGGTCCTCGGTGAGCCCGGCCGTCCGCAGGATGCGGCGGGTGGCGGCGAGGTGGCGTTCCTCGCCGGAGTGGCTGGCCGCGGCCAGCGACAGCAGTTCGCCGTCGAGCGGGAGCCCGGCGCGCACCATCGCCACGGCCTGGACGGGCTTGAGCGCGGAGCGGGGGTAGAAGGCCGCCTCGATGTCGCCGAGCCGGAACTCGACCTCGCCGTCGGCGCCGAGAACGACGACGGAACCGTGGTGGACGCCCTCCACCATCCCGCCGCGTACGAGATGCGCGACGGGGACGTGGCGGGGCTCGCGGACCGGGGGTTCCTGCGCGACGGGGCTGGTGTGCATGACTGCCTGGTTCACTCGGATCGGGTGGTCGGGGCCGGGCGCGCGGAGCGCACGATGTCGGTGAGGGTCGTCTCGACGCGGTCGAGATGGTGCGTCATGGCCCGCACCGCGTCCTGCTCGCTGCCGTCCGTCAGCGCCTCGACGATGGCGCGGTGCTCGCGGTCCGACTGCTCACGACGGCCGCCGAGCTCGTTGAGGAAGGCCGACTGGCGGGCCAGCGCGTCCCTGATCTCCTCGATGACCCGGCGGAACACCGGGTTCTGGGCGGCCTCGGCCACGGCGAGGTGGAAGACGGTGTCCATCGCGACCCAGGCGGTGGTGTCGCTCTCCCGTTCCATCCGGTCGAGCAGGTGGGTCAGCTGGTCGAGGTCGTCCGGGGTACGGCGCAGCGCGGCGTATCCGGCGACCGGGATCTCGATGTGGCGCCGGACCTCCATCAGGTCGCCGGCCGCGTAGTCGCCGAACGTGGGCTCCTGCACGCCGTCCGCCACGACGAAGGTGCCCTTGCCGGTCCTGGACACGGTCAGGCCCATGGTCTGGAGGGCGCGCAGCGCCTCGCGCAGGACGGGCCGGGAGACCTCCAAGGTGCGACACAGCTCCGCCTCGGAGGGCAGCTTGTCGCCGATCGCGTACTCGCCGCGTTCGATGGCGCCGCGGAGGTGGGAGAGCACCGCCTCCATGGCGCTGACGCGCCGGGGCGCCGTCCCACCTGTCTGGCTGTCTGACAGGTCCACACGGGTGATGGTCGGGTGGGGACACGGGCGCTGTCAAGCCCGGCGGCCGGGCCGGGCGCCTAGGACCACAGCGCGTGCCCCAGCGCCGCCCCGGCGAAGGCCGCCACGAGCCCGGCGGCCACGCTCCCGGCGACGTTGAGCAGGGCGTACCCGCGCGCCCCGGTCTCGGCCAGGCGCAGCGTCTCGTAGGAGAAGGTCGAGTACGTGGTCAGGGCCCCGCACAGGCCGGTGCCCAGCAGCAGCAGGAGGCGTGAGTCGGCGGCCCCGGACGCCGCCGCGCCGGTGAGGAGGCCGAGGACGAGACTGCCGATGGCGTTCACGACGAAGGTGCCCCACGGGAACACGGAGTCGTGCCGGGACTGCACCGCGCGGTCGGTCAGATAGCGCAGCGGAGCACCGGCCATGGCACCGGCGACGACCAGCAGCCAGTTCACCGCCTGTCCGCCCCTCCCGTCCCCTTCGCCGTACCGCCGTTCTCCGTGCCGCCGTTCTCCCTGCCGCCGTTCTCCCTGCCGCTCGTCTCCGCGTCACCGGTGGTGAACCGGACCACCTCGCAGCGGTCCAGGGTCACCAGTCCCTCGGCGACCAGCCCGTCGAGCTGCGGCAGGAAGGCGCGCACGCGCTCCTCGGTGTCGACGATCACCACGGCCACGGGCAGGTCCTCGCTCAGGGACAGCAGGCGCGACGTGTGCACGACGGACGACGCGCCGAAGCCCTCGATGCCCCGGAACACACTGGCGCCCGCCAGACCGGCCGCGTGGGCGCGGTGGACGATCTCCGAGTAGAGGGGCCTGTGGTGCCAGGTGTCGTTCTCACCGACGAACACGGTCAGGCGCAGGGAGCCGCCGGTCTGCCATGTCATGCCCAGCTCCTTCCGAGGGCACGGCGGGTCGCGGATGCGGTCGCCCACACGGCGGCCAGCGCCGCGAGCGGGGTGATGACCAGGTAGGTCAGTCCGGTCCCGACGTGACGGCCGTCGAGCAGTGCCCGGACGTCGACGGCATACGTCGAGAACGTGGTGAATCCGCCGAGGACACCGGTGCCGAGGAAGGGGCGCACCAGGGGGTGGACGGGTCGCAGCTCGGTGACGGTCACCATGAGGACGCCGATCACCGCGCAGCCGGTGACGTTGACCCACAGGGTCGTCCAGGGAAAGGCGCCCGGCGCTGTCGGCCACCCCAGCGAGGCGGCGTAGCGGGCGGCGGCCCCCACTCCCCCGCCGAGCGACACCGCCGCGACGACGGGCACCCGGGCGCGCCGGGCGGGGCGGGCGCGGAGGGGCCGGGAGTGCGAGGCTGTCATGGTGGTGCGTCTCCTACTCGCCGAGCGGCCCGGACGGGGGGGCACGCGCCGTCACGAATAGGGACCGTCGGCGGCACGGATGCCGCGGTTCGGGTACGGCGGGCCCCACCGCCGCGCCGCGGGGCGTGCCCGCGGCCGGGCAACAGGGTAGCGCCGGGAGCGGGAGGGGTCACTTCGGGGGCCCGCCGGGGCTGCCCGCCCCGTGCCGTCACCAGCCCTTTTCGAACAGCTCCGCCACCTCGGCGATGCGCCTGTCGTCGCGCCGGTGGTACACCTGCCCGGCGCGGCGGTCGGTGCTCACCACGCCGAGCGCCGTCAGCAGCCGGAGGTGGGCCAGGGCGACCGGCAGCGACAGGCCGAAGCGAGCGGCCACGGCGTCCGCGGTGACGCCGGTCGCGGCGGGGCCGGGTTCCGCGAGCCAGTGCAGGATGTGCAGCCGTGTCCTGTCGACGGGAGTCCTCGGCATGGCGTCCACCTCCGTCCCGGGCCGCTCGCTCCGGGCCCCTTCACTGTCCCGCAGCCCGAACGGCCTGTCCCGCGCATCGGCACGCTTGTCCGGGAGCCGACGGGCGGGGTCCGGCCGCCGTGTGGTGCGGCCGGACCCAGCGGGCTCACCTGTGACGGAACACCGCGCCGTCGACGCCGGCGCGCCCGGTCGTCGTAGCCGAACAGGGCCTGGTTCCAGCCGTTGCCCGAGCCGGGGCCGGCCGGTCCCAGCCGTTGCCCGAGCCGGGGCCGGCCGGTCCCAGCCGTTGCCGGCGACGGCGGTCCAGGTCGCCTCCCAGTGGAAGACGCCCGGGCCCCGCCCGTTCGGGACGGCCTCGACGATGCCGGCCACGTCGTTCATCCACCGGGTCCGGGGCAGCCGCCGGGGAACGGCCCCGGCGGCTGCGGCCGGGCGGTTCAGCCGTCGAGCTCACGACCCGGACGGTGCCCGCCGGGACGGGGAGGCGGCCCGCGGCCCGTTCTCCGGTGAGCAGTTCGGTGCCGGGGGGAGTCCAGCGGCACCTTGGCGTCGCCGTCGGTGTGGTCGATCACGACCATGAGCAACACCGGGGGCAGGCGCAGACCGCCGACGATCCACGACGTGGCGCGCGAGGCCGGTGTCTCGCGCGGCACGGTCTCGCGGGTGCTCAACGGGGGTCACTATGTGAGCCCGGCGGCGGCCGAGGCGGTCAACGCCGCGATCCGCAAGACCGGTTACGTCGTCAACCCGCACGCCCGCTCGCTGATCACCGGCCGTTCGGACTCGGTGGGCTTCCTGCTGACCGAGCCCCAGGAGCGGTTCTTCGAGGACCCCAACTTCAACGTGCTGCTGCGAGGTTGCACGCAGGCGCTGGCCCAGCACGACATACCGCTGCTGCTGATGCTGGCCGGCACCGAGGACGAGAGGACGAAAGGCGGGGCCTCACGCAGTACATAACCGCCGGGCACGTCGACGGGGTGCTGCTGTTCTCCAGCTCCGGCATTCCCGTGGCCGAGGAGGTGCGGTGTGCCGCTGGTGGCGTGCAAGCCGATCGGGCTGGGCGCGAGGGTGAGCTACGTGGCCGCGGACGACCGGGACGGCGCCCGCGACATGTGCGCCACCTGCTGTCCCTGGGGGGCCGGCGGATCGGTGTGGTCACCGGCCCGCTCGACACCCCGGGCGGTGTGGAGCGTCTCGCCGGATACGAGGAGGTGCTCACCGAGGCGGGGGTCGACGAGCGGCTCATCGTCTCCGGCGACTACAGCCGGGCGAGCGGCGAGGCGGGCGGCGAGCGGCTGCTGGCCCGGGCACCGGACATGGACGCCGTGTTCGTGGCGTCGGACCTGATGGCCCAGGGCGTGCTGGCGGCACTGCACCGCGCGGGACGCCGGGTGCCCGAGGACGTGGCGGTCGGCGGCTTCGACGGCTCCCCCGCCGCAGTGGCCGCCGGCCCCGCGTTCACCACCGTCCGCCAGCCGTGGGACCGCATCAGCACGGAGATGGTGCGGGTGTTGCTGGCGCAGATCGGCGGCGAGGACCCGGCCGCGGTGGTGCTGCCGACGGAGCTGGTCAAGCGGGAGTCGACCCAGGGGCGTCCCCGGGATCCGGCGGTGCGCCGGACGGCCGAGCCGGTCAGGATCGAAGAAGCCGGACCGTCCTCCGCCGCCCTAGCGTGGCAGGACCGGCGCACTCGGGCGCCGGACCACCTCCCCGAGGAGTCGTGTCATGAACGACGGCCTGAAGACCATCATCTACCCCGTCAAGGACCTGGACCGGACCAAGCCGCTGTTCCGGGCCCTGCTGGGCGTGGAGCCGTACGCCGACGAGCCCTACTACGTCGGCTTCCGCACCGCCGGGCAGGACGTCGGGCTCGACCCCAACGGCCACGCCAAGGGCATGACCGGGCCGGTGCCCTACTGGACCGTGACCGACATCGGGGCGACGCTCGAGGACCTGGTGCGGGCGGGCGCGCAGACGGTGCACGACGTGCAGGACGTCGGCGGCGGAAAGCTCATCGCCTTCGTCAGGGACGCGGACGGCAACCTGATCGGCCTGACCCAGGACCCGCCCGCCTGACCTGCGGCGACGAGACCCGGCAGGGCGGCATCGACGCAGCGTTCCTTGTCCGTTCATTGAACATCGAACGGGTGTTACCGTTCGATTATGGGAGCGAAGACGGCCGACGCGCGGCTGGAAGAACGGTGGCGGGACATCCTGGCGGCACACGCGCGCACCCTGTGCGAGATCGACCGGGCGCTGCACCCGCACGGGCTCGGCGCCTCGGACTTCGAGGTGCTGGACCTGCTCGCCACGGCCACGCCCGAGGAGGGCGACAAGTGCCGGGTGCAGAACCTGGTGGGCCGGGTCCACCTCAGCCAGAGCGCACTGTCCCGGCTGATCGCCCGGCTGGAGAAGGACGGCCTGGTGGAGCGCCGGATGTGCGAGGAGGACCGGCGCGGGGTGTACGTCGCGCTGACGCAGAAGGGCCGTGACCTGCACGCCCAGGTGCTCCCGCTGCAGCGCGCGGCGTTGGCCCGCACGCTGGGCGAGTAGACGCGGCTCGGCCCGCTCAGGGCCGGGCGAGCAGGGTGCGCACCCCCTCCGAGGTGAGCGTCAGGCGGTGCTCGGAGCTGCCGTCGATGGTGAGCGACAGGTCGTCGGCCGGCCACTGGGCGGCGAGGGCGCCGAGCGGGACCAGCCGGTACCGGGAGACGAACGGCAGCAGCCCGGCCATCTCCAGTTCGGACGTGAACACGGGCACGACGTGGGCGCCGCCCGGCTGCTCCAGCACCGGCAGCGCCACCGCGCCGGGGTCGGCGGCCTCCTCGTCACCCGCGTCGTCGGGCACGGGGATCAGGACGTCGCTGTGGGCGAGGGCGTCCAGTGCCGCCGCGTCCTCCGTGTTCTCGGCGAGGACGTCCAGGGCCCGCTGGGCGGGCGTGCGGCCGTTGTTCTCGTGCGCAGGTGTTTCCATGGCAGATTCCCTGGTAGCGGCGGTCGTACGGCCACCCGGGACAGGACCCGCCCCGGGCACGGTGCTGCACGCGTACCCGGTCGCGCGGTGCGCAATCCCGCGGGACGGCCGACGGGCTCCCGGTGTCCGGCGCCGCCGGGTCCCGCCGCCCGGCACCTCGTCGACCGTGATCACCCCTGCGTGAGCGCGGCCCGGTGCGCGACGACGGGCCGGTGGCGGCCGTGAGGGTGGGCGGGCTGCGGCGGCCGCGTCCCCGTGGCGGCATCCGTGCGGCCGAATCGGCGCCGGCCCGCCCTCCCCGGACAGCTTCCTCGCCGGGCCCGACGGAGCGCCCGCGTCCCTGGTTTAACGGTGTCCGGGCGGCGCTCCGACGGCCGGGGGGAGACCCCCTCCGAGCCCCGGTGAACGCATGGTTATCATATGAGCGCCGTCTAGCTCGAAAGATAATTCCTGTGACTGTCAACGAAGACTCGTTCACCAACTGGAAGCACCGCGAGGAGATCGCGGAATCGATGATCCCGATCATCGGGAAGCTGCACCGCGAGCGGGACGTCACCGTCCTGCTGCACAGCCGCTCCTTGGTGAACAAGTCGGTGGTCAGCATTCTCAAGACCCACCGCTTCGCCCGGCAGATCGCCGGCGAGGAGCTGTCGGTCACCGAGACGCTGCCTTTCCTGCAGGCGCTCACCACGCTCGATCTCGGCCCGTCCCAGATCGACATCGGCATGCTCGCCGCTACCTACCGGGCCGACGACCGGGGCCTGTCGGTCGCGGAGTTCACCGCCGAGGCCGTCGCCGGGGCCACCGGCGCGAACAAGATCGACCGTCGTGAGCCGCGCGACGTCGTGCTCTACGGTTTCGGCCGCATCGGCCGTCTGCTCGCCCGCCTGCTCATCGAGAAGTCCGGCTCCGGCAACGGCCTGCGGCTGCGCGCCGTCGTGGTCCGCCAGGGCGGGGAGCAGGACATCGTCAAGCGGGCCTCGCTGCTGCGCCGCGACTCCGTGCACGGCCAGTTCCAGGGCACCATCACGGTCGACGAGGCGAACAGCACGATCGTCGCCAACGGCAACACCATCAAGGTGATCTACGCCGGCGACCCGACCGAGATCGACTACACGGCGTACGGCATCAAGAACGCCATCCTCATCGACAACACCGGCAAGTGGCGCGACCGCGAGGGTCTCTCGCAGCACCTGCGCCCCGGCATCGACAAGGTCGTGCTGACCGCGCCCGGCAAGGGCGACGTGCCCAACATCGTGCACGGCGTCAACCACGACACCCTCAAGCCGGACGAGAACATCCTGTCCTGCGCGTCCTGCACCACCAACGCGATCGTGCCGCCGCTGAAGGCGATGGCCGACGAGTACGGTGTGCTGCGCGGTCACGTCGAGACGGTCCACTCGTTCACCAACGACCAGAACCTGCTGGACAACTACCACAAGTCGGACCGGCGTGGCCGTTCGGCGCCGCTCAACATGGTGATCACCGAGACCGGTGCGGCGTCGGCCGTCGCCAAGGCGCTGCCCGACCTGAAGGCGACCATCACCGGCAGCTCGATCCGCGTGCCGGTGCCGGACGTCTCGATCGCCATCCTCAACCTCCAGCTCGGCCGCGCCACCGACCGCCAGGAGGTCCTGGACTACCTGCGCAAGGTGTCCCTGACCTCGCCGCTGAAGCGCCAGATCGACTTCATCAGCGCGCCCGACGCCGTCTCCAGCGACTTCATCGGCTCGCGCCACGCGTCGATCGTCGACGCCGGCGCGCTGAAGGTCGAGGGCGACAACGCGATCCTCTACCTGTGGTACGACAACGAGTTCGGCTACTCCTGCCAGGTCGTCCGCGTCGTCCAGCACGTCTCCGGGGTGGAGTACCCGACGTACCCGGCTCCGGCGGTCTGATCCGGACGGGCACGATCCCACCGGGGTCGAACCGCGGGGCGGGGCCGGGCGGTCGTCCGGCCCCGCCCCGGCCCGTCGGCGGGCGGGACCGCCCCGGTGGGGTCAGCCCGGCGGGCGGGACGAGCCCCGCCGAGGACGCGGGGTGAGCGCGTACAGGTCGAGGATCGCGGGCCGTTCGGCGACGCCCGGGCCGCCCGCCCGCACCCAGGCGACGATGTCCTCGGTCGCGTCGGGGTCGTTGACCAGCCCGAACCACGTCGGTCTGCCGCCGGCGGCGCGTCCCGCGGCGGAGGGCTGGACCACGAACACGTTCGCCTGGTCGCACACGTCCAGGCAGCCGGAGACGCGCACCGGAACCTGTTCGCCGAGCCGCGCGAGCTGCGCCGCGTGATCCACACCGCTCACCTTGGGGCTGCCGCAACAGCAGTCCCGGCAGACCACGACCCGGCAGGGCACGGGACCGCCCACGGCCGGGGAGACCTCCTGCGCATCGTCCGTCGCCGTGCCGACCGGTGATCCGGGCATGCCCTGCCGTCCTCCTCCCCCGGGGAATCGGCCCCGGACGTCGTTGCGGAGCCGATCATCGCACGGGCCCCTTACAGCGGGCGCAAGGGGCAGATCGGTAACGATCGTCCGTCATGGGTTGCCGTGGAGCGTTCAGTTCCTAGTCTTCGGGCATGCCCCTTTTCAGCGGTCGTACCACCAGGCGTTCCCGTGTCGTCCCCGCCCTCGACGACGCCGATCTGACAAGGGTCCTGCGCCAGTTGAGCAGGCGTGGGGTGGGCGGCCGGGCCCTGGAGGTGGCGCAGGTCTCCACCCTGCTGGAGGAGACCGGGGAGAACTGGGACCGCCGCAGCCACCGGGTGTCGGTCCTGGCCGAGGCGACCGCCGACACGGAGATCGCCTCCTCGTGGCTCGCCAGACAGCCGCAGGACGCCGACGCGTTGGTGTTCCACTCCTGGGTCGCCCTGGTGCGCGGTCTGCGCCACCGGCGTCTCGACGACGCCGCGCGGCTGGTGTCCCAGTGCCACCGTGCCGCCGAACTGAGGCCCGCGGACCCGCTGCCCTGGGTGGTCCTGCTCGGCATGGCACGGATCGAGCGCTACGCCCAGAACGACGTCAACGCCCTCTGGCGGGAGGCCACCGCGCGGGACCGCTGGCACCGCGAGGCCTACCTCCAGATGCTCGCCCATCTGTCGCCCGAGGAGGGCGGTTCGAGCGCTTCCGTCCTCGATTTCATCGACGTGGTGCGCACCCGCATCCCGGCGAACGCGCCGTGCGCCGCGATCGAGGTGACCGCCGCCGTACGGCAGTACCAGGGGCTGCTCGCCCAGGGCGGTGTGCGGGCCATGACGGCCGGTCAGCTGTGGCAGAGCGGGCAGCT
Organism: Streptomyces sp. NPDC005931; assembly: GCF_042871235.1. Lineage (NCBI taxonomy): Bacteria > Bacillati > Actinomycetota > Actinomycetes > Kitasatosporales > Streptomycetaceae > Streptomyces > Streptomyces sp. NPDC005931. Next base: position 54,420 of record NZ_JBIAIG010000013.1, on the reverse strand, counting down.
CGCCGCTGCGCTGGAACAGGCCGCCTCGCTCTGGGCGAAGCCCGGCTTCTTCCAGCACGCGGGCACGCTCGCCGACCTCAACGTCCTGGCCTACGCGCTCTGCGCGGCCGGACGCGCCGCCGACGCGCACGATGTGTTCCAGGCACTCCAGGGCACGGTCACGCCCTGGCCGTGGAACGTCGACGGGGATCCGGTCCAGCGGTTCGAGCAGCACCGGGACAAGGCGGAACGGGGACGGCTCGGCAGCGCCGGCCGGGCGTGACCGCGCGCCCTGCGCCGGCACTGCCGCACCCCGGCCGACTCCGGTCGGCTCCCGTCGGCTCCCGTCAGCTCCGGTCGAGGATCGCCCCGACCGCTTCCCGCAGCGCCGGGACCGGGTCCGCCTCGGCCCCTTCGCAGCGCCAGGCGACGAAACCGTCGGGGCGGACCAGGACCGCGCCCTCCGTGGTGACGCCGTGCGCCGCCGCCCAGTCCGCGCCGTCCTCGGGGACCAGGTCCGCATCGGGGCCCTCGCCGATCCGGTAGGCGTCGATCGGTACGGCCAGGTCCACCGCCACCTTCGACGCCGCCGTGTACCAGGCGCGGGCGCCCACCGCGGAGCACAGGAGCACCAGGGACCGTTCGTACAGGTCGAGGGTGGAGATGCGGGTGCCGGCACGTTCCAGCCACAGGTGGGGTGCCCGGCTGCCGGGCTCGCCGTTCAGCACCACGCCGTCGGGGACGACCGGTGTCGCCGGGTCGGCGCCCAGGACCGCGCCGCGCGGATAGCGGTAGGCCAGCGCCACGTTGAGGATGCCGCCCTTCCTGCCACCGGGGCCGCCCGGGCCCCCGGCCATGCCCTCCGCGGGGGTGTACCCGGGGTGGCTGTGCTCGACCGACCGTGAGGAGGCGCGGGCGCTGGTCGCCTCGGCCACCGGCCGGCGCTCGGCGTCGTAGGTGGACAGCAGGCCGGGTCCGGCCCATCCCTCCAGCACGGCGGCCAGTTTCCAGGCGAGGTTGTGGGCGTCCTGGATGCCGGTGTTCGAGCCGAACGCCCCGGTGGGCGACATCTCGTGGGCCGAGTCACCGGCGAGGAACACCCGGCCGTCGGCGTACCGTTCGGCGACCCGCTCCGCGGCGTGCCAGGCGGCCCGGCCGGTGATCGTCACGTCGAGGTCCGGCACCCCGACCGCACGCCGGATGTGGGCGACGCACCGCTCGTCGGTGAACTCCTCGAGCGTCTCGCCGTGTTCGGGGTGCCAGGGGGCGTGGAAGACCCACTGCTCGCGGTTGTCGACGGGCAGCAGGGCGCCGTCGGCGTCCGGGTCGGTGAGGTAGCAGACGATGAACCGCCGGTCCCCGACCACCGAGGCGAGGTCGCGCGAGGTGAAGGTGACGCTCACGTTGTGGAACAGGTCGCCGGGGCCGTTCTGTCCGATGCCGAGCCGCTCGCGGACGGGGCTGCGCGGGCCGTCCGCGGCGACCAGGTAGTCCGCCCGGATCGTGGTGTGCTCGCCCGTCTCCCGGTTCTTCACCCGGGCCGTCACACCGTCGGCGTCCTGGTCGAACGACATCATCTCGGTCGAGAAACGCAGGTCCCCGCCGAGCTCCCGGGCGCCGGTCAGGAGGACCGGTTCGAGGTCGTTCTGGCTGCACAGGCACCAGGAACTGGGGCTGAACCGGGCGAGCCCGCCACCGGGGTCGATCTCCCGGAACAGCCACTCGCCGGCGTCGTCGGCCAGGGTCGGGGTCTGCAGGATGCCGTGGTTGCCGGCCAGCACGGAGGCGGCCTCGACGATGCGCCGCTCGACACCGGCCGTACGGAACAGCTCCATGGTGCGCACGTTGTTGCCGCGTCCGCGGGGATGGATCGACGTGCCCGCGTGGCGTTCCACGAGCGTGTGCGGCACGCCGAGGCGGCCCAGGAACAGCGACATGGACAGGCCCACCAGCGAGCCGCCGACGACGAGGACGGGGGTACGGTGCCCGACCTCGTCGGCCTCTTGCGATCGGTTCATTGCCAACGCCTCCAGCGTCGCCCGCGACGGGGCGGGGGGACAGGGATCAACGGGGGCTTCCATTGCACGCCCGGCGCGGTCACCCGCGCGTCCCGGCGGCACCCGGATGGCGTGCGGTTCACCCGCCTGCCCCGCGTCGCTCGCGCACCCCGCCGCCCGCGCCGACGATCGACCCATGGCGACCCCGGCCCTTCGGACACGGCGGTCGTTGCTGACCTTCCGTGAAGGACCTCCGGGCAGGGCCCGGGAAGAAGGAGAGGTGCGCCGGATGACCACGTCGGGACGCATATCGCAGTCGGCGTTCGACGGCTCGAGGCTGCGGGTGATCCTGCTGCTCGACCTGTACGAAGGGGCCCAGCAGGAGTTCCTGGACGCCTACGAGCACATGCGCAACAAGGTCGCGTCCGTCCCCGGTCACATCAGTGACCAGCTCTGCCAGTCCATCGAGAACCCCTCGCAGTGGCTGATCACCAGCGAGTGGGAGAGCGCCCCGCCCTTCCTCGCCTGGGTGAACAGCGAGGAGCACGTCGAGACCGTACGGCCCATGCACAACTGCGTGCGGGACACCCGCTCCATGCGGTACAGCATCATCCGTGAGACCCGGCCGGACCGGCCCCTCACTCCCGAGGAGGCGCGGGCCGGGCTCCAGGCGGCGCCCCGGGTGGGCGACGGCGTGGCACGTCACGCCCTCACCTTCACCGTCAAGCCGGGCTCCGAGTCAAAGGTCGCCGAACTGCTGGCCGGGTACAAGTCGCCCAAGGCCCAGGTCGACGACACCACGCGGCTGCGCCGCACCTCCCTGTTCATGCACGGCAACCGCGTCGTGCGGGCCGTGGAGGTCGAGGGCGACCTGCTGGCGGCCCTGCGCCACGTGGCCCGCCAACCCGAGGTGCGGGCGGTCGAGGAGGCCATCAACCCCTACCTGGAGCAGGACAGGGACCTGACCGACCCCGACTCCGCGCGGGTGTTCTTCACCCGGGCCGCGCTGCCGGCCGTGCACCACGTGGCGTCCGCGCGGCCGGAACCCGCCGGTCTGCGGCGGCACGCGCTGTACTACCCGGCCGTCGAGGGCCGCGGCATGGAGCTGGCCCGGTTCCTCGCCCACCAGGACGAGGCCGCGGCCGACGATCCGGACAACCCGGTGTACGCGAGCACCGTCTTCCAGCGCGACGACATCGTGGTCCGCCTCGTGGACGTCACGGGCGAGCTGGACCTCGATCCCCTCGCCGCCCTCGGCATCAAGGGCGAGGGCAGGGCCGCGGAGCTGGAGCGTCTCCTGGACGGTGCAGCGATCGGCGTCGAGGGCTCCCTGGACTCGGAGCGCACCCTCAACCGGCTCCTGACGCACGCCGACATGATGCCCGTCACCGACCGCAGCGCGGCGGATTCCTGACGGTCGACCGCGGTGACGTCCGCGCCGTGTCCGCGCGGACGTCACCGCCACACCCGGAGGTACCAACCATGTCCAAGCAGCATCCACGCATCGTGGACCTGAGCGAGACAGAACCCAACCGACGGCGCGGAGGTGACCTCAGGACCCTGCTCACGCCGGCCACGGTCGGGTCCACCAGCGGCTTCATGGGCCTGGCCGTCATCGGCCCCGGCGAGCGCATCGGCGAGCACTATCACCCGTACTCCGAGGAGTTCGTGTACGTGGTCAGCGGCGCGCTCGAGGTGGACCTGGACGGCGAGCCGTTCGCGCTCCGGGCCGACCAGGGACTGATGATCCCGATCGACATGCGGCACCGCTTCCGCAACGTCGGTGACGAGGAGGCCCGCATGGTCTTCCACCTGGGACCGCTCGCCCCGCATCCGAGCCTCGGTCACGTCGACACGGAGGAGACCGAAGACGCCCCGCCGGGGCCGCAGTTGACGGTCGGCGGGCCGGAGCACGGCCGGCCGTCCGAGCCCAGTGGGGCCATAAAATGACCCGGCGAGTGGCCGTCACCGGTATCGGTGTGGTCGCTCCCGGCGGCATCGGGGCGACGGCGTTCTGGGACCTGCTGGCCGCCGGACGCACGGCGACCCGCGGCATCACCCTGTTCGACCCGGCGGGCCTGCGCTCGCGCATCGCCGCCGAGTGCGACTTCGACCCCTCCGGGCACGGCCTCGACGAGGACCTGTGCCGGCACGCGGACCGGTACATCCAGTTCGCGGTGGCCGCCGCCGGGGAGGCCGTGCGCGGTGCCGGGCTCGACATGGACGCCGAGGACCCCTGGCGCACCGCGGTCAGCCTGGGCAGCGCGGTCGGCGGCACCACCCGCCTGGAACACGACTACGTGCTGGTCAGCGAGCGCGGACGGCGCTGGGACGTCGACCACGAACGGGCCGACCCGCAGCTGCACCTGGCGTTCTCGCCGAGCACTCTCGCCTCGGTCGTCGCCGAACGGTTCGGCGCCCGGGGCCCGGTGCAGACGGTCTCCACCGGCTGCACCTCCGGGCTGGACGCGGTCGGTTACGCCTTCCACACCATCACCGAGGGCCGGGCCGACGTCTGCATCGCGGGCGCCTCGGACTCGCCGATCTCGCCGATCACGATGGCCTGCTTCGACGCCATCAAGGCGACCTCTCCCAACAACGACGACCCCGAGCACGCCTCCCGGCCCTTCGACGCCCACCGCGACGGTTTCGTGATGGGCGAGGGCGCGGCCGTGCTCGTCCTGGAGGAGTACGAGCACGCGCGGGCCCGGGGCGCGGACATCATCTGCGAGATCAGCGGCTACGCCACCTACGGCAACGCCTACCACATGACCGGTCTGACCAGCGAGGGGCTGGAGATGGCCCGGGCGATCGACACCACGCTCGACCAGGCCCGCATCGACCCCACGCTGATCGACTACGTCAACGCGCACGGCTCGGGCACCCGGCAGAACGACCGGCACGAGACGGCCGCGGTGAAGCGGTCCCTGGGCGCCCACGCGTACGAGACCCCGATGAGCTCCATCAAGTCCATGGTGGGGCACTCGCTCGGCGCGATCGGCGCCATCGAGGTGGTCGCCTGCGTCCTCGCCCTGAAGCACCAGGTCGTGCCGCCGACGGCGAACTACGAGACCCCCGACCCCGAGTGCGACCTGGACTACGTGCCGCGCACGGCCCGCCCGCGGAAGCTGAGGAACGTGCTCTCCGTCGGCAGCGGGTTCGGCGGCTTCCAGTCGGCCGTGCTGCTGAGCGGGCCGGGCGGGAGGACACCATGAACACTGAGCGCCCCCGGCGCGCGGCCATCACCGGCATCGGTGTGGTCGCGCCCAACGGACTGCGGACGGACGCCTACTGGAAGTCCGTCCGCGAGGGCATCACCGTACTGGACCGCATCGGTCGCGAGGGCTGCGGGCACCTTCCGCTCCGCGTGGCGGGTGAGGTAAGGGAGTTCGACGCCTCGGCCCTCATCGAGGAGACGTTCCTCGTCCAGACCGACAGGTTCAGCCACTTCGCGATGGCGGCGGCCGCCCTCGCCGTCGACGACGCCGGGCTCGGCAGCGGTGACCCCGCGGAGCCGTTCTCCATCGGTGTGGTCACCGCCGCCGGATCCGGAGGCGGCGAATTCGGCCAGCGGGAGCTGCAGAAGCTCTGGGGGCAGGGATCCAAGTTCGTAGGTCCCTACCAGTCGATCGCCTGGTTCTACGCCGCGAGCACCGGTCAGATCTCCATCCGTGGCGGTTTCAAGGGGCCCTGCGGTGTGGTCGCGAGCGACGAGGCGGGCGGTCTGGACTCCCTCGCGCACGCGGCCCGGGCGGTGCGGCGCGGCACCGACACGATGATCGTGGGGGCGGCGGAGGCTCCGCTGGCCCCGTACTCGATGGTCTGCCAGCTCGGCTACCCCGAGCTGAGCACGGCGGGTGAACCGGACCGGGCCTACCGGCCGTTCACCGAGGCAGCCTGCGGCTTCGTGCCCGCGGAGGGTGGCGCCGTCCTCGTCGTCGAGGACGAGGACCGGGCCCGCGAGCGGGGCGTGGCGGTTCGCGCCACGGTGGCCGGCCACGCCGCCACGTTCACCGGTGCCTCCCGCTGGGAGGAGTCCCGCGAGGGTCTGGCCCGCGCGATCCGCGGCGCCCTCGACGAGGCGGGCTGCGCGCCCGAGGAGATCGACGTGGTGTTCGCCGACGCCCTGGGCGTCCCCGAGGCGGACCGCGCCGAGGCGCTGGCGATCGCCGACGCCCTCGGAGCGCACGGACGGCGGGTGCCGGTCACCGCGCCGAAGACCGGTATGGGGCGCGCCTACTGCGCGGCGCCGGTGCTGGACACCGTCGCCGCGGTGCTCGCCATGGAACACGGATCGGTGCCCCCCACACCGAACGTGTTCGACATCTGCCACGACCTCGACCTGGTGATGTCGCGCGCTCGCCCCGCCGAGCTGAACACGGCCCTCGTCCTCAGCAGGGGACTGATGGGCTCCAACGCGGCGCTGGTCGTGCGCCGCGGTGGCGAATCCGCCCGGTAGGACCGGGCGGGGAAGGAGCAGACACTCATGATCACCACCGAAGTGACCTTCGACGAACTGGCCGCGCTGATGAAGAAGGCGGCCGGAGTGAGCGTCGACCCCCAGGAGCTGAAGCAGGCGGCGGGCTCCCCCTTCGACTCCTTCGGCCTCGACTCGCTCGGCCTGCTCGGCATCGTCGGCGAGCTGGAGAACCGGTACGGCCGGTCGCTTCCCCCCGACTCCGAGCGCTGCAGGACGCCCCGCGAATTCCTCGACCTCGTCAACACCACCCTCACGGCTGGAGCCTGAAGTGGCAGGACACACCGAGAACGGCATCACCGTCGACGCTCCCTTCGACCTCGTCTGGGAGATGACCAACGACCTGGAGAACTGGCCGAACCTCTTCAGCGAGTACGCCTCCGTCGAGGTGCTCTCCCGCGAGGGTGACACCACGACCTTCCGGCTCACCATGCACCCGGACGAGAACGGCAAGGTGTGGAGCTGGGTCTCGGAGCGCACCCCGGACCGCGAGAAGCGGACGGTGCGCGCGCGCCGCGTCGAGACGGGGCCCTTCGCGTTCATGGACATCCTGTGGGAGTACACCGAGCTCCCGGGCGGTGTGCAGATGCGCTGGACGCAGGACTTCGCGATGAAGCCCGATGCCCCGGTCGACGACGACTGGATGACGGACAACATCAACCGCAATTCACGCACCCAGCTGGCACTGATCCGGGACCGGATCGAGCAGGCCGCCCGGGAACAGGAGGCCGCGTCCGTGGCCTCCTCCCGCTGATCACCGTCCATCACCGTCCAGGAAGGACAGCCGATGCACCACGCCCTGATCGTCGCCCGCATGGCGCCCGGTTCGGCGCCGGCGATCGCCGACGTGTTCGCCGCCTCCGACCGGGGTGAACTCCCCCACCTGGTCGGCGTGCGCCGGCGCAGCCTCTTCCAGTTCGGTGACGACGTGTACCTGCACCTCATCGAGGCCGAGCAGGACCCGGCGCCCGCCATCGCGAAGGTGGCCGGGCACCCCGAGTTCCGGGGCATCAGCGAGCGGCTGGCGGCCTACGTCAGCCCGTACGACCCGGAGACGTGGCGCAGTCCCGCGGACGCCATGGCCCGGTGCTTCTACCGCTGGGACCGGGATGCCGGTTCCTGAGCGGGGATCCCCGGAACAGCCGCACACCCTTCGAGGCCGCCGGTCCCGCGTACGTCGCGGGGCCGGCGGCCTCGGGGTTCGTGCCGACTGACGGGGATCAGCCGGGCACGCTGCACTCGAAGGCGTGCAGGTACGCGTTGACCGGCCGGACCTCGCCGAGGACCAGGCCCGCGTCGGTGAGCCGGTCGGTCATGCTCTGCCGGGTGTGCTTGGCACCGCCGACGTTGAGGAGAAGCAGCAGGTCCATGGCGGTGGTGAACCGCATCGACGGGGTGTCGTCCACCAGGTTCTCGATGGCGACGACCCGGGCCCCGGGCCGCGCCGCCCGGCGGATGTTGGCCAGTGCCCTGCGGGTGCTGTCGTCGTCCCACTCCAGGACGTTCTTGATGATGTACACGTCCGCCTGGACGGGGATGTCCTCGCGGCAGTCACCGGCCACGAGCTTCACGCGGTCGGCGAGCGTGCCCATGCCGCGCAGCCGCGGGTCAGCGTTCTCGACCACGCCCGGCAGGTCGAGCAGCGTGCCGTGCAGGTGCGGGTGCTTCTCCAGCAGGCTGGCGAGGACATGGCCCTGGCCGCCCCCGATGTCCACGACCGAGGACACGTCGTCCAGGTCGAGCAGGCGCGCCACGTCGCGGGCCGACTGCTCGCTGGAGGTGGTCATGGCCCGGTTGAACACCTGGGCGGATTCGGGGGCCTCCTCGTTGAGGTACGCGAAGAACTCCCGCTCGTACACGTCCTCGAAGACGCTGCGACCGGAGCGCACGGCCTCGTCGAGCAGCGGCCAGACGTTCCAGGTCCAGGGTTCGGTGCACCACAGGGCGATGTAGCGCAGGCTGTGCGGGTCGTCCTCGCGCAGCAGCCGGGACATCTCCGTGTGGGAGAAGGTGCCGTCGGGGTTCTCGGCGAAGACGCCCTGGCAGGTCAGGGCGCGCAGCAGCCGGCGCAGGGTGTGCGGCGGTGCCTTCACCACCGCGGCCAGGTCGTCCACCGTCATGGGCGTGTTCTCGTCCAGCGCGTCCGCCACGCCCAGGCGGACGGCCGCGCGTACGGCGGCGGCGCACGCCGCCCCGAAAACGAGCTCCCTCAGCCGCATGGGCGGCGGGGGAGCCGGATCAACGGTCGTCATCCGTGCCTCTTCTTCTGCTGTCGTGCCGTTGGTGGGGGTGGGTGGTGGTCAGCACATTCCGGCGGGCTCGGAGAGCGTGCAGGCGTTGCCGCTGAACGTGTTGCTCTTGGCGGTGTCCCGGTCGGCCAGGTCGGCCGGGCTGTTGCCGGTCACCAGGTTGTCGCGGACGGTGTTGCGCTCGTTGGGGGCGCCGACGAAGCTCTTGAACAGCACGATGCCGCCGGACAGCGGGGAGGCGCCCCGGTTGTCCTCGACCCGGTTGCGGGCCACCAGCGTGTCCTCGGCACCGGTGAGGACGATGCCGGAGCCCTGGAGGAAGGGCAGCCGGGCCGTCTTGGCGCAGTACTTGTTGTTGGCGTGGATGCGGTTGCGGGTCACACTCAGCGCGCCGGCGCGGGGCTTGGACTCGTCGCCCACCACGAACACGGCGGCGCAGTTGCCGGTGGCCTCGTTGCGGTCGACGGAGAGGTTGCGCAGCCGCCGCACGGTGACGCCGATACGGTTGCCGGCCATGCGGTTGTGCCTGATCACCGTCTGCTGGGCGTCCCGGGCGCCTTCCTCGGTGTCGACGGTGTTGGACACGAACAGCCCGGCGTCGCCGTTCTTCTCGACGACGTTGCGGGTGAGCACGCTGCGCACGGAGCGTTCCGAGGCGATGCCCCACTGGCCGTTCTTCTCGGCGTGCACGGCCTGGACGGTCAGCCGGTCGGTACGGGTGGCCCACAGGCCGTTCTTGGCGAAGCCGCGCAGGGTCAGCGAGCGCACGGTGACCCGCTCGACGGGTCGGGCGTCGGTCCCGGCCACGCAGATTCCGTGACCCGCCGCGGCGCAGGCGTCCGTGCTCCTGGCGGCGTTGGCGGCCGGAACCAGGACGGTGCGGTGGGCGCCCGAGCCGCGCAGCGTCACGCGGGAGTCGGTGATGCGGACGCTCTGCTGGTAGGTGCCGGGGGCGAGGGCGACGACGTCCCCGGGCCGAGCGGCGTCGACCGCCTTCTGGATGGACTGACCGGGCTGCACCCGGTGCACGGTGGGTCCGGTGTGCCGGTCGGCCGACGGGGCGGCCCCGAGGCCGGTCGCCACGACGGCGCCGGCGCAGGCGAGGTAGGCGAAGTGTCGTTTGGTCATGGTGCCGAAGCTAAGAGCGGGTGTTGCGGCCCGCCACCGGTGATCGCCCAGGCGGGCTGATGCGTCCGCGGGCAGGACGGCTGACGCCGGGTCGGACGCCAGGGGGCCGGAGCGTTCGCGGCCGCCCCGATGCGGGAAGGGAGTAGCCCATGCCCCTGCCCACGCCCCTGCGCGGCGTCGTCCCCCCGGTCCTCACTCCCCTCACTCCGCACGGCGACGTGGACGTGCTCTCGCTGCGGCGGCTCGTCGAGCACCTGATCGTGGCCGGGGTGCACGGCGTGTTCCTGCTGGGGTCCAGCGGCGAGGCCGTCCATCTCACGGACGCCCAGCGCCGGACCGTGCTGGAGACGGGGGTGGACGCCGTGGCCGGCCGGGTCCCGGTGCTGGCCGGGGTCATCGACACCACCACCCCGCGCGTGCTGGAGCGGGCCGCCGACGCCGTGCGGGCCGGTGCCGACGCGCTGGTCGCGACGGCGCCCTTCTACATGCGCACGCATCCCGCTGAGATCGCCGACCACTTCCGCCGGATCCGCTCGGGCGCGGATCTACCGCTGTTCGCGTACGACATCCCGGTCAGCGTGCACGCCAAGCTGCCGCGGGAGGTGGTGCTCGGCCTGGCCGCCGAGGGCACGCTGGCCGGGCTCAAGGACTCCAGCGGCGACGAGGGCTCACTGCGCCGGCTGCTGCTCGGGCTGCGGGAGCGGGTTCCGGCGTTCACTGTGCTCACCGGTTCCGAACTGACCGTGGACGGCGCCCTGCTGGCGGGCGCCCACGGAGTGGTGCCCGGGCTCGGCAACGTCGACGCCCGGGGGTACGTACGGCTCCACGAGGCCGCGCTCGCCGGGGACTGGGACACCGCCAGGGCCGAACAGGACCGGCTGGCCTCGCTGTTCGCACTGACCGAGGTGGGTGATCCGGGCGTGATGGGCGCCGGTTCCTCCGCGCTCGGCGCCTTCAAGGCCGCGGCCCGGCTGCTCGGCCTCATCGACTGCGCGGCCACCGCCGCGCCGCAGGTGCCGCTGGACGGGGCGGCGGTCTCGCGGGTCGCCGCCCGTCTCGGCGAGGCGGGGCTGCTGTGATCCGTGGCCACTGCGGACCCTGGGATCGCGGGAGCGGAGGTACGGAGCGCCTCCGCCGCCCGTCCACCCTCCGACCGGGCCGTCGGCCGCTGCGACGGCCGCCCGTGCCGCGTCCCCTTCAGGCTGCCGGACGCGGGAACAGCCGGGTGGCCGGCACGCCGTCGTGCGTCGGCGCGGACACGGACCGGGTCGCCGGCGGGGCGCCGCCGGACGGCGGTGTGGGGTTCTGACCGGGCGGCCACCGTTACGTCGTCGGCCTCGGGGCCGTCACCGCCGCCGGAAGCCCACCACCTTCCCGGCCGCGGGCGGCGCGGCCTCGAGGAATCCGGCACCCGGGGGCCATGGCACGGTCATCGGCCCTGCAGCAGCGGTCGTCGGCCTCCCAGGCCGCACCGGGTTCGGCAGTACGTCGCCGTCCGGCAGCCCGGCACGCCGAGCTGCCGGGGAGCGAACCGGCCCGTCCCACGGCCCTGACCGAGGTGCGTGGCGGGCTCCGCCGGATGTCCGCCGTCCGAACGCGGACCAGTTCCCTCGCCGCTCCGTCGCGTCACGATGCCGGCTCCGGCGGTCCCGTGGGCGGGACCGGCGCGGCCCCCGCCCGGCCTGAGCCGACGGCCGAACCCGGACTCGGGTCCGGACCGAGGCCGGGACCGGGACCGAGGCCGGGACCGAAGGGCCGGAACCGGGACCGAGGCCGGGACCGAGGCCGAGACCGGGACCGAGGCCGAGACCGAAGCCGAAGTCCGAGCCCAAGGCCGGGCCCGCGCCCCGTCCGCCGCGCGACCTCGCTCCTCCGCGGCCCTCCCCGTCGCCCTCCGGACCAGCCCTGTGCGTCCGGAACGGCTGACCGTGGCCGGTTGGGCAGCGGCCGGACGGACCGGGGGCGGGCGGCGCAGCCGCCCCGACCCGACCGTCCGCCCGCCGTCCCTTCCTCATCCGTCGGCGGGGCCCACGGCGGCAGGGCGTCGTACCGGTGTGTGGGACCCGTCGGCGGCGACCATCACCGCGTGGCCGACGGCGTGCAGCATGGGCAGGTCGGACGGGTGGTCGCCGTATGCCCAGCAGTCGGCGGGGTCGACGTGCGGATGACGGGCGAGGAGTTGGTCGACCAGGAGGCGTTTGCCCTCGCCGATGGCCGGGGCACCGATCAGTTCACCGGTCAGGACGGGGCCGCAGCGCTCCAGCCGGGCGCCGAGCGCGTACTCCGCCCCGACCGACTCCACGACGGCCCACAGCAGCGGAGGGAAGGAGCCGGAGACCAGGGCGACGGGTGCGCCCTCGGCCTGGTGGCGGCGCAGTGCGGCGAGCGTGGCGGGAATGTAGAAGTCGGCGGACCGGCTGCGCTCTTCGTACCACCGGCGGGCCTCGGCCTCCACCCGGGCCACCGGGCAGCCCCGCCATGCCCGGTGGTAGATGCGGTTCGCCTCCTCGCGCGGCAGGCCGCGGGCCACGCGGCCGGTCAGGTCCGCGAGCAGTTCGGTGGCGCGACGCGCGTCGTCGGGGCCGTGGTGCCGCTCGAAGTAGTGAGGGAGGAACTCCACGGCGCTCTTGCAGCGGATCAGGGTCTCGTCGACGTCGCAGAAGACCAGGGACGGGCGACCGGTGGTCCGGGGGCGGGGGTCGGGCGCGTCCCCGTGCTCGGCGGGCCCGGGCCCGGTGGGAAGGCCGGGCCGGCCGTGCGTGCCACGGGCGGGCGACTGCGTCGCGCGGGCGGGCGTTTCAGTGGACACCGGCAGTCTCCTTGACCTCGGCGTGCAGGGGGGTCTGGCTGATGACCTGTGTCAGCGCGTCCGCCCCGTCCGCACCCGCGTCCGCCGGTGCGAGGTCGGCGAAGACCGAAGCCGCGTACTGGAACGCCGCCGTCTCCCGGCGCAGGGCCTGGTGCGCGGCGAGGACGTGCACGTCCCGCCAGGCACGCTCCAGCGGTCCCGGGCTGCCGCAGGCGGATACACCGGCCTCGCGGAACAGCCGTTCCACCGCGGTGACGAGGAGTTGGGCGGCGGCCGCCGCGACCCGGCGGTTGCGGACCACGTCCCGCTCGGCGCGGGTGCCCGAGTCGGCGCGCAGCGCCGCGTCCCGCAGCAGCAGTTCGGCTGCCTCGATGTCGTCGGCCACCTGGGCCAGCACCAGGTGCAGCCCGGCCCGGTCCCCGTCGGGCCGCGTGCGGGACCGGGTCCGGGCAGCCCAGACGGTCCACTCCCGCAGCGCTCGGCGCGCCGCCCCGAGGGCGGGGGCGCACATCAGCACTCCCGCGCCGAGGTACGCCGGTGCGGTGTGGCAGTGGGCCCGGCCGGGGCCCGGCAGGCCGGCCATGACATCCGTCAGGGCGCAGGTGCGGTGTTCCGGTACGACCACGGGCATCTCCACGAGCGCCGTGTGGCTGCCGGTGCCGCGCATCCCGGTGCTGCACCACGACTGGTGTATCCGCACCGAGGCGGCCGGGACGGCGAACAGCCGGATCCCGGGAGCCGGCAACGGGGGTCCTCCGGCCACCGGGGCGGCCAGTAGCAGCCAGTCGGCGTCCGTGATCCCGCTGACGCACTCCCAGGTACCGCTCAGGAGCCAGCCGTCCGGCAGGGGTGCGGCCGAGCCGGAGGGGCGCAGCCCCGCCGCGATCCGCACATCGGGCGACCGGCCCCACAGCTCACGCTGTCCCTCGGCAGGAAGGTGGGCGGCGTACTTGGCGTGCGTCGCCCACAGGGCCGCGCACCAGGCGGCCGAGGCGCAGCCCTCGCCGACGGCGGCCACCGCGGCGAGCAGCTCGGTGAACGTGCCCTCGGTGCCCTCCCAGGCCCGGGGCACGAAGTGCCGGGCGAATCCCGCCCGGGTGAGGAGGGTGACCGTCTCCCCGGCCAGTCGTCCGGTGGTGTCGGCCGTGGACGCGTGGGCCCCGGCGGACGTCGCGGCGTCCGCGATCCGGCTGTGCGCCTCCGTCATGCTCTCGCCCGCCCCCTGGGCCGAGGCGGTTTGACGCTCATTCACCTGTCACTTCTCCTTTACTGACCCTGCGCGGCAACTAGAATTCCTTCGTGAACGTATCTTTCTTGGCTCGGCTCCTCACCGCCGTGTCCGGATGAAGGGAGGTGATCGGTGTGGCGAAGCAGGCGCGGGCCCTACGGACGCACGACCGCGTCCTGGACGCCGCCGCGTACGAGTTCGCACGCTTCGGCTACGCGGACACGAACCTGCAGCGCGTCGCCGACCGGATCGGCCTGACGAAGGGCGCCCTGTACGGGCACTTCTCGAGCAAGGAGGAGCTGGCCGCCGCGCTGACGGACCATCTGTCCCGCGGTGTGCACGCCCTGCTGGACGCGGCCAGGGCGTCGTCCGGACCGGCGGCTGGCCGCCTGGAGGCCCTGGTGCTCGAGCTCGGCGCGCTCTTCGGGACGGATCGCAGGGCGCAGGCCGCCCTGCGGCTGGAGGTCGAGGCGGCACGGGCGGCGGGCGGTGTGGCCCCCGTCCTGACCGGGATCCAGGAGGTGGCGCGGCACCTCGTGAGCGAGGTGCAGCGGGCCGGCCTGTGGGACGACACGCTGCCGGCCGATCCACTGGCCGACCTCATCGTGGCGGCATTGTTCACGGCGTTCTGGGCGGGCGTCGACCCGGACCGGAACCGGCCGGGCCCCAGCGTGCCCGCGATGTGGGACATTCTGGCCCGCACCCTGGGCACCGGAGCCACGGCGTGAGCCGCCGCGGACTCCGACGGCCCGCGATGCCGTCCGGGAGGGACCGTCCGCCGGCCGGCGGACGGTCCGTCCGGTCGGCTACCAGGCCGCCAGGGCCGCCGTCGCCGCGCGGGTGCCCACGCAGGCCCAGGTCGTCTCGGCCCGGGCCAGCACCGTGTCGTCCTGGACCGCCGCGATCCGGAGGCGGAACGCCTCCTGCGGAGTGGCTCCCGGTTCACGCTCCTCGACGACCAGCCGGGTCGGCCGGTGGAACTCGCCGAAGGCATGGCACTGCACGGTGACGCCGGAGAGGGCGAAGGACAGGTCGGCGAACGGCTCGCCGTGGGCCTCGTGCACCGTGAGGTGCCCGAGCTGGCGGAAACCCTCCATCAGCACCATCAGCGGAATGTGGTCCGTCGGGTGGTCGAAGAGCACCGCGTGCCCGCGGTCGACGTGCAACAGCCAGTCGTCGGCACCGTCGCCCTGTTCCAGGACGCAATCCCGCCAGCGAAGCCGTCCGACCCGGTGCGGAGGCACCCGGCTTGCGTCGCCGCGCCCGCCGGCGTGGCCGCCGGGCGCGACCTCCCCGGTGAGCCGGCGCAGCAGGCCGTACCGGCGCTCGTCGAGCATGAGCATGCTGGCGCTGCCGCGGCCGCAGGCCCGGCCGTTCACCGTGAGCCCGAAGTCCATGCGCGCCCCGGCCCTCCCCCGCGGGCCCGTCCCGTCCCAGGCCCACCGGCCCTCCAGGACCGCGGCGAGCGGGACACCCTCGACACGCAGCGGTGCGTGGTCGGTGATCTCGAAGCCGAGTTCCCGCACGATGAAGGCGGTGCCCAGCCGGAAGCCGCGGTACCGGTGCGCCACGTACCCCATCCCCTGGCGCAGGGTCTCGGCGAACAGCATCGGATCGCTCAGGCGGTTCTCGTCGGGATGGTAGAGGGCGTGGTCGCGCGGCCACTGAGCCGCGACCACGAACTCGTCCTGGTCGACGCGGAGTCCATCGGTGATGAACACCTCCGCGATCGAACTGCGATGCACCAGCTCGCGCATCACAGGTTGCAAAAAGCTCAAGGAGTCCCCTGCGGCCGCCATTGCTGGCTGGTTCGGGTACCTGAGATGATTGCGCTCAACTGACATCTGGGATTCGCCTCCCCCGGACTGGAAGATCCAGAACCATGCGATCGATCAGACGTGCGGCGCCTTCCGGCGAAAAATTAATATACCTTCGGGAAGGAATATTGCAAGGCTCGAGAGACGCTCGAGTCGCCTTCCGCCCATGGACGCAGACCGGGCGTCGGCGCCCGGCACGGAACAGTCACGCACGTGCGAAATGGATGTCATGAGCAAAGGCAGCACACCGCAGACCACGCACCTTCCGGTGGGGACGCCGTACGACGACGCGTCACACCTCAAGCAGGAGCGAGCCGTCCGCACCCGGCGCACGATCCTCCACGCGGCCGCGGAAGTCTTCGCGCAGGACGGCTTCCCGAACGTGACCATCAAGGACATCGCCGACCGCGCCGGCATGACCAAGGGAGCCGTGTACTTCCACTTCACCAACAAGGAGGCTCTCGCGGTCGCCGTGACCGAGGAGTTCTACCGTCGGCTGTCCCAGCTCATCAGTCCGGCGCTGGAGGGCGACCGCTCCTCGCCCGCCACCGTGGTCGACGTGCTGATCCGCGGGGCCCACGGTTTCCACGACGACACCTACATCCAGGCAGGGGCCCGGCTGCAGATCGAGAGCCCCTACATCAAGGCCGAGATGCCGGTCCCGTACGTGGGCTTCACCGACCTGCTCACCGAGCTCCTCCAGGAGTGCCGCGCCGCGGGGCGCCTGCCGGAGCACGTCGAGCCCCGGGGGATGGCGAGGGTCCTGATGGCGTCCTTCTTCGGTGCGCAGCACATCTCCTGGGTGCAGAACGAACGCGCCGACATCGTGGAGCGGGTCGAGGAGATCGTGCAGGCCGTCGCGCTGCTGCCGGCGTCGTAGCCGGCCCGGCCGCTCAGTCCAGGAAGGCGGTCTCTATCCAGCGGCGTACGGCGCGGGGACGCATGCGGTGAAGACCGTCAAGGGAGTCGGACACCTCACGGGGACCACCGACCGACAGGAACTTCTCGCGCACCATGTCCGCGTGCCGGGCCCGGGTGTCCGGGCCGGCCGCACCCACCGGGACCAGCCGGGTGCGGGAGACCGTGCGGCCGTCGGTCAGCCGGACGGTGACGCGCGCGCCGGTGGCCTTGGTCGCCCGGGAGAAGTCCCGGCCGTCCGAGCTCAGCGGACCCAGCAGGTCGACCAGTTCGTCCCCTCCGAAGCCGCGCAGCCAGGGCACGGCCGCCTCCCCCGCCTCCCGCACCGCCTCGCCGAAGGGGGCGTCGGACAGGAAGAGCTCGCGGGTCATCTCCGTGTCGTGCTCCAGCCGGATGCGCCGGGCCAGCGCCCAGCGCTCGGGGTCGTCCAGACGCGGAGAGGAGAAGTCGTCGACCGTGAACTCGCCGGTCAGGAGCGTGGTGGCGACCGGGTAGGGCACGTCCAGGACGAGGGCGCCGAGCGGGGAGCCGGGCCCGGTGACGTATCCGGCGGCGCGCCTGCCCGCGAACAGCGTGTACAGGGACGCCTCCACCACCACCTCGGCCACGTCCCGCGGCCGGAGCCCGCCCAGTTCCTTGTGGATCTCGGTGGCGCAGTCCACGGCGGCGTCGATGCCCGGGCCTCCGGGATGCATCTTGAACGACAGCGTGTCGGTGTGCCAGCGCGTGCCCAGTCCCTTCGCCACCGCCTGGGGCAGCGGCACGGTCGCGAACCGGGCCAGGAAGCCGTCGCGGTGCTCCATGATGTCGGAGGCGCCGCGCAGCCCCGCGTAGGCCGCGTCGCAGGCGTCCATCGCGGTGCGCACCGGCGTGAAGGTGTTGAACAGGCGGGCGTCGCTGGCCAGGAAGGCGCGCATCAGCGGCCAGTTGGGCATGCCGAAGGCCAGCCCGAAGGAGTTCTCCCACACCTCCGCCGGGGCCCGGTCGCAGCGCAGCCGGCCGGCCACCGCGCCGGCCAGGTGGGTGTGCACGGCGCTCTGACCGCGCAACGGCCCGAGGGTCGCCGAGGCGGTGATCCGGGCCGCGCACTCGTTGGCCGCGACGACCGCGGTCAACAGCGACAGTCCGTCGAGCCGGCGGGCGTAGGCGAAGGCGAGCGGCACGGCGACCGTGGAGTTCGACAGGTGTCCGGCGTAGGCGGTGTCGTCGAGGTTGAGCCAGGAGCCGAGCGCGGCGAAGACGCCCGCTGCGGCCCGCGGATCGCGCTGCATGGGATGCCCGAAGGCCGCCACCAGCCGCCGTCCGAGGGGGTGCTGCAGTCCGGCACGGATGGAGGCGATCTGGGACAGCACCTGACTGGCCGCCAGCTTCAGCACCCTGCAGGGAATGTGCTCGGGGCGCAGGGTGGAGGCCCAGTGGGAGAGTTCGCGCAGCGGGGTGTCGGAGGAGGTGCGGGCACGGGTGGGCGCTGCGCTCCCCCAGTCGGCGCACAACGCGCGGGCCACGCTTTCGCCGAGTACAGCGGTCATGATCGCGACGTGCCTTCCTTGCCTACGGGGCCGGGTGTGCCCCGGCATCGGCGGGTACGCTCCGGGTCGCGGGACACGGCCGCGGGAGCACCGGCCGTCGGTGCTCCCGCGGTCCGTCCAGGGGTGGATCAGGCGGCCGGAACCTTGTCCAGGAAGCCGTAGACGCCCTTGACGCGGCCCTCCTCGTCGGTGACCAGGACGTCGAAGCCGATGGCGACCGGCTCGGCGCCCGGCTCGGTGACCAGGCCCCACTGGAAGCGGGCCAGGTTGTGGTGGGCGTCGACCGTGCCGTGCAGTTCGAAGGACAGACCCTTGAACTGGTCGCGGGCGCCGGCCACCACCGCGGCGAATCCCTCGTGGCCCTCCACCGAGGCGAGCGGGTCGATGTACGGGGCGTCGGCGGTGAACAGCTCGGCGATGGCCGCGGCGCGCTTGTCGGCGTCCTCCTCGTTCCAGATGGCCAGGTAGCGGTTGACGGTGGTGGTCAGGTCGCTCATGCGGGGATTCTCCTCGTGTTGTGCTGTGTTGTTTCCGACAGGTGGTTCGTGGTGGCTTCGGGGGTGGCCGGCGCCCAGACCGGGAGGGCGCCGGGCAGCACCTCGAAGGTGGCCGAGGCGCCGATGCCGTCCTGGTACTCGCCGTCGTGCTCGAGCGGGAGCCGGCCCCCGTCGGTGCGCTCCACCGTGATGCGGCGGCCCCGCGCGTACACGGTCGCCGGGTGGGTCATGTGCTCCGCCGTCGTGGTCAGCCGGGGCACGTCGGCCGCGGCGACCTCTCCGCCGATGACACAGACGTCGAGCAGGCCGTCGTCGAGCAGGGAGTCCGGCAGCACCAGGAACCGGCCTCCGCGGTAGCGTCCGCCGCCGACGTTGGCGAGGACCGTGGGGCCCTCGTGCACGACCCGGCCGTCGACGGTGACCCGGCCCGGGTACGGCTCGTAGCCGGCGGCCGTGTCGGCGAAGGCGCGGGCGTAGCGTTCCCGGCCGGTCAGCGGCAGCCCGCGGGCGGTGATCAGCGCGTCCGCGATGACCCCCGAACAGGCGCCCAGGTAGACGTGGTTGCGGGTCTCGGCGAGGCGGGCCAGGTCGAGGTGGCGCAGGCGGACGCTGCCGCCGATGCCGGAGTCGGTGAGAATCGCCTTCAGGGATTCGGTCCAGGGGCGGTCGCCCCAGAGCATCTTGTAGCCGGAGTTGCCGGTGCCCCCGGGCACCACCGCGAGCGCGGCGGCACCGGTGGCGGGCACCAGCCCCTGCACGGCCTCCCGGACCGTGCCGTCGCCGCCGATGACGACGATCAGATCCGGGACGCGGTCGGGCCGCTGGAGGGCCCGGCGCACGGCGAGGGTGGCGTCGCCCGGCCCGGTGGTCAGGTGCACCTCGGTGCCCTCCAGGCAGGAGGCGCACAACTGCCGCACCTCCTCGACCAGTCGGGGCGAGTGGCTGCCGGACGCGGGGTTGCCCAGGACGAGTGCCCGGGTGGGAGCCGGGGCTGCGGTCTCTGCCATGTCGGGCGTACTCCTTCGTCTGACGGCAACGGCTGCGGCAACGGCGCCGGAGCGTCCGGGCCGTGTGGTGCTCCGGGTGCCGCGGCGCCTCCCACTGTGCCGGGGGCCGCTGACACGGCGCTGACACGGCGCCGGGGCGGTCCGCGCCCTGCGGATGCCGCCCCGCGGCCCCGTCGTCGTGGTCCCGCCGTGGTCCCGCCGTGGTCCTGCCGTGGTCCTGCCGTCGTGGTCCCGCGCGCCGCGCTCCGGGCGCGGCACGGGAACACGGCGACGAGGCGCCGGCACGCGGGCCGCCGCGCCACGCGGGGTGGTGGACGCGAGGCGGTGGACGTCACTCCTTGGCGAATGTCGCTCCTTGGCGAACGTCAGTCCTTGGCGAACGCCAGCAGGTCGTCGCACAGCCGGTCCGCGTGGGTGGCGAACAGGCCGTGGGCGGCGCCCTCGTACGTCACGAGCGTGCTGCCGGGGATCAGCCCGGCGGTCCGCGTCCCGCACAACGCGTACGGTGCCGCCAGATCGGCGGTGCCGTGGACGACCAGGGTGGGCACCCGCACCGCCGCCGTCTCCGCGCGCTGGTCGGTGGTGAACAGGGTGCGGTAGATCTCGAGCCCGGCCCGGGGCGAGGTGTCCAGGCACATGCCGGTCAGCCAGGCGGCGAGCTGCTCGGAGATGGGTGCCCCGTCCGCGTCGGGGCCCGCGAAGAACGGACCGGTCAGCTCGGACAGCCAGGCGGCCCGGTCGGCGCGGACGGCCCTTTCGATCTCCTCGAAGAGCGCCCACTCCAGCCCGTCGGGATGGTCCGGGGTGCGCAGCAGGAACGGCGTCGTGGAGGCGACCAGGGCCAGCTTCCCGACCCGGCCGGAGCCGTACCGGTGCAGATAGCGCACGCATTCCCCGCCGCCGACCGCGTAGCCGACCAGCAGGGTGTCCCTGAGGTCGAGGTGGTCCAGCAGGTCGGCGAGGTCGGCGGCGAGGGTGTCGTAGTCGTAGCCGCTCCAGGGGATGTCCGAACGGCCGCTGCCGCGCCGGTCGTAGGTGACGCACCGCAGCCCGTTCCCGGCGAGGAACGGCGCCTGGAACTCCCACATGCGCGAGTCCGCCATGGCGGGGCCGAGCAGGACGACGGGCCGCCCGTCGCCCCAGTCGGTGTAGTGCAGCCGCGTCCCGTCCCGCGTGGTGAGGTACGGCATCTTCCTGCCTCTCTTCTCGTGGCCGGAGCCCGTGATCGCGGTGGCCCGACGGGGCCGGGGCGCTCAGGTGCGAGCGGTGCGGCCGGGGGCCGCCAGTACCAGCAGGGAGGCCAGGAGGCCCAGGCAGACGAGCGGGACGAGGGTGACCGCGAAGGCCTGCGGGTAGGCGCTCGCCGTGCCGCCCGCGTCCGCGAGGGCGGGGAAGAAGACCGCACCGGCGATCGCCACGCCGACGGCCGCGCCGCCCTCCTGGGCGGTGTTCAGGAGCCCGGAGGCGGCGGCCGCGTGTTCCGGGACCGCTCCGCGCAGCACCAGGTTGGTGAGCGGTCCGGTGGTCACGCCCATGCCGATGCCGGCGACCAGCAGCACCGGCAGCAGCCACAGTACGGAGCCTGACAGGTCCAGGCCGTTCGCGGTCAGGGCGATCGCGCCGTAGCCGGCCGCCAGGGTCAGCGGGCCGACGGCCACCCGGCGGGCCGTCACCGTGGCGGCGGCCCGCGTGGAGACGATCGAGGCGCCGAAGTAGCCCGCGCCCACGGAGAGGAACATCAGCCCGGAGTCCAGGGGGCTCAGTCCCCGGCCCAGTTGCAGGTAGAGGGCCAGGACGAAGAAGAAGGAGGCCATGGCGAGGAAGTAGACCACCATCGCGATCAGCCCCACGGTGAACAGCCGGGAGCGGAACATGCCCGGGGCGATCAACGGGCTGCGGCCCGCGGCGGCCCGGCGGCGCAGGTGCCACACGGTCGCCGCCAGCAGGACGGCGGCCCCGCCCAGCGCCTCCCACACCCACACCGGCCAGTCCCGCTCCGCGCCCATGAGCAGGGCGAACACCACCAGGCCGAGGGTCACCGTGACGAGCAGCGCCCCGGTCAGGTCCAGCCGGGTGCCGCCCGCGCCGCGGGATTCCGGGATCACGCGGCGGGTGAAGGCGAGGGAGAGCAGGCACAGCGGAATGTTGATCACGAAGATCGTGCGCCAGTTCAGCCCGGCGATGTCGACCGTGATCAGGGCCCCGCCGATCAACTGGCCGAAGACACCGGCGAGTCCGATGACCAGGCCGTAGACCGTGAAGGCGCGGTCGCGGGCCGCGCCGGTGTAGACCGTCCCGATGATGCCGAGCACCTGCGGCACCATCAGGGCCGCCGAGGCTCCCTGGGCGATGCGGGCCACGACGAGGACGGTCACCGAGGGGGCGAAGCTGCACACCGCCGAGGCCAGCATGAACAGCGCCATGCCGAGGGCGAACATGCGCCTGCGGCCGTAGAGGTCGCCGAGCCGGCCGCCGGTGATCAGGCCGGCGGTGAAGGCCACGCCGTAGCCGACGACGATCATCTGGGCCTGTGTGGCGGTGGCGCCCAGGTCGGCCTTGATGGCCGGAATGGCCACGTTGGCGATGAAGAAGTCCAGCACCGTGATGAACGTCCCGACGAGGACCACCAGGAGGGCACCGGCCGAGGGGGCGGCGGCCGGTGCACCGTCCGGGGCCGTCCTCGCACGCTCCTCGACGGCGATGTCCGGGATTGCTTCAGAAGTCATGACGACTCCGTTTCCTTGATCTCTCGTTGGGTGCCTCCGGCCGGTGTCCGGCCGGAGGGACGGGCTCCCGCGGTCACCACGTGACGGGGAGATGAGTGACACCGTGGAAGACGGTGCCGCGGCGGAAGAGCGTGCGGGGGTCGGCGGCGAGCCGGAGGTCCGGGAAGCGGCGCAGCAGGGAGCGCAGGGACAGCTCCATCTCCAGCCGGGCCAGGGGGGCGCCCTGGCAGTAGTGGGGGCCGTGGCCCCACTGGAGGTGGCCACCGGCGTCGCGGCGGGGGTCGAGCCGGTGCGGACAGGCGAAGACGGTCTCGTCGTGGTTGCCGGCGGGCACCGAGATGACGACGGCGTCGCCCTTCTCGACGGTCACGCCGCCGATCTCGAGGTCCTCCACGGCCAGCCGCACCATGGCGTCCTGGGAGATCGACCAGTAGCGCATCGACTCCTCGATGAACTGGGGGATCAGCTCGCCGTCGTCCGCGGTGACCTGGGCGCGCAGCTCGTCGTCGCGCAGCAGGGCGAGGATGTTGAGGGCGATCTGGTTGGTGGTGGTCTCGTGGCCCGCGACCAGCACGAGGCGGGCGATGCCGACGAGTTCGTCCAGGGTGAGGGCGCCGGTCGCGTGGTGGTCGACGGCGAGCCGGCTGATCAGGTCGTCACCGGGGTCGCTGAGCTTGCGCAGCGCGAGCTTGGCGAGGTACTCGGACATCTCGGCGTACGCGGCCTGGGAGACGGCCGGGTCCTCCTGGGAGATGGTGACGCGGGTCTTCTCGATGAAGAACGGGGAGTCCTCGTCGGGCACGCCCAGCAGCCGTGCGACGACGAGGGTGGGCAGCGCCCGGGAGAAGACGGCGTGCAGGTCGGCGGGCTGGGGCTGGGCCTCCAGGTCGTCGAGGAGTTCGTCCACCAGCCGCTGGATCGGTTCCCGCAGCCGCTTCACGCGGCGGGCGGTGAACTCGGTCTGGATCATGCCGCGCAACCGCGCGTGTTCCGGGTCGTCCAGGCGCAGGAAGGAGCTGGGGTTCCCGCCGGGCGGCACCTGGATGCGCACGGGGGCGCCCGGTAAGGTCTCGTCGGCGCTCAGCCGGGGGTCGGCCAGGGCCTGCCGTACGTCGGCGTAGCGGGTCACGAGCCAGGCGAGCCGGGCTTCCGCGGCTCCTTCGGGGATGCGCACCACGCAGGGGGGCGACTTGCGCAGCTCGGCGAGGACCGGAGGCGGGCTGCCGTCCTCGGTACGGGCGAAGGGCCAGTCCAGGACGTCGGTTCGGTCCGCGAGAGACATGCTCGTCCTCCAGGGATGGGGGGCAATGGTGTTGCTCGCCACCGACTCTCACTCCGCTGACGGACCGGACGGGCGGGCTCGCGCGCTCACCGGGGGGGTCCGTCCCCTGAGTGACGCACACGGGCTCCACCCCCACGGTCGCGCAGCGCACTGACACGGCACTGACGCAGCGCTGACACACGGGTGGGCCCGGTCGGGGTCCCGTGCGAGCCGGTGGGGGGATGCTGCGTTTGGTCATGACTTTGCCAAGGAGAACTGATGCGCGGCTGACCGGGTGCTGACAGCAGGAAACCGCCGGTCGCGGGGCCGGCGGCGGCTGGTGGGGGGCGGGGCCGCGGTGGGGCACGGCCCTCTCGGTTGCCCGGTGGGGCGGGCTATTACCAGGTGACGTGCAGGGCGGTCAGGCCGTAGTTGATGGTGTTCTGCCGGAACACCACCGGTTCGGGCACGTCCGCCAGGCGCAGTGCGGGGAAGCGCTCGAACAGGGCCCGCAGGCACAGCTCCAGCTCCATCCGCGCGAGCGGGGCACCCGGGCACAGATGCCGGCCGTGACCGAAGGCGATGTGGCGCGAGGCGTCCTCGCGCCGGATGTCGAACCGGCCGCCGTCGGCGAAGACGGCCTCGTCGTGGTTGGCGCTCGGGTAGGCGAGGATCACTCCCGCGCCCCGGGGGATCCGCACGCCGCCCACCTCGGTGTCGGCGACGGCGACACGGACCTGGTTGTCCTGGGTGATGGACCAGTACCGCAGCAGTTCCTCGACGGCGCTGCCGAACAGCGAGGGATCGCGGCGCAGGTCCGCCAGCTGCTCGGGGTGGCGCAGCAGGACCGCCACGCTCAGGCTGAGCTGGTGGGCCGTGGTCTCGTGACCGGCCACGAGCAGCAGCCGGGCCATCGCCACGAGGTCCTCGCGGCTCAGCTCGCCGGTCGCCAGGTACTGGGTGGCCAGCCGGCTCAACAGGTCGTCGGCGGGCCTGTTCAGCTTGGCGGTGATCAGGCCGTCCAGGTACTCCGTCATCCGGACGAAGGCGGCGAGTATCTCCTCGGGCGAGGCGTCCTGGGAGAGGACGGCCTGGCTCAGGTCGGTGAAGTCGACCTCGTCGGACTCCGGGACGCCGAGCATCCGGGCTATGACCAGCGACGGCAGCCGCAGGGAGAGCCGGGCGACCAGGTCGACGGGGCGGGGCCCCTCGGCCAGTTCGTCGAGCAGGCGGTCCACGAGCGCCTCCACCTGAGGACGCAGCCGACGGGTCGCCCGGGCGGTGAACTCGGGCATCACCATGCGCCGCAGCCGGTTGTGCTCCTCGCCGTCCATGCGGGTGAAGGACATCACCCGCGGCGCGGGCGGCAACTGGATGCGGACCGGGAAGCCGGGCAGCGTGTCGTCCGAGCTGAACCGCTCGTCGGTCAGCACCCGCCGCACGTCCTCGTAGCGGGTCACGAGCCAGGCCTCGCCGGTGCGGATGCGCACCTTGACCGGCGGTCCCTGGCGCAGTTCGGCGTAGGCGTCGGGCGGTGAGTAGGGGTCGGTGCGCACCATGGGCCACTCCGCCGGCTCCTCCACGGGGGAACGCAAGATTCCGGTCATCTCCAACCTCCGATTGGCCGAGTTCTTTCGGTGGGGCCATCGTGGGGGGCGGGAATGACGTGTGGCTGATACGACACTGACGGGCGCCCGCGAGGAGTCGCGGACGCCCGTAGAGGGGTCGGAGCGGATGCCGGTCGAGGCGTCGGGGTGGGAGCCCCGTACGCGTCGGACGGCCGATGCCGACCAAGGCCTCGGGGTGGATGCCCGTACGCGGCGGACAACGGATGCCGGTCGAGGCGTCGGGCGACGGATGCCGGCCAAGGCGTCGGGGTGGGAGCGAGCCCCGTACGCGTCGGGCGACCGATGCCGGCCAAGGCGTCGGCGCTTGCTGCCGGTCGGGGCGGCGGGCCGACCGGCGGCGGCCGGACCGGCGGTGCGCACCGGAGGGTGTCCCCGGCACGCGGAAGGGCGCGGGACGGCCCCGGAACGACTGTCCTCGGGTCCGTCCCGCGCCCTGGCGACGCGGCGCCGGCCGGCGCGGTCCGTCAGCGTGCCGACTCGGCGGCCAGCTTCTGGAGCCGGTGCGCGAAGTGCGCGGTGACGGCCTGGGCATGGGTGTCGATGTAGAAGTGGCCGCCCTCGTACTCGTTGTGGCCGAGGTAGGCGGGGGTGCGCCCGGCCCAGTGGGTCATGGCGTCCGGGGCCTCCTGCAGCGGGTCGGAGCGACCGCCGTAGGAGGCGAGCGGGCAGCGGACTCCGGCTCCGTCGTCGACGTACTGGGCGGCGACCCTCAAGTCGGCGCGCAGTGCCGGTACGACCAGGGCGAGCATCTCCGGGTTGTCGTAGATCTCCGCCGGGAAGGAACCCAACTTCTTGATCCACTCGACGAGTTCGGGCTCCGGCATGCGGCTCTGCTCCTCCGTCGGCTGGAAGAAGCCCTCGGGTGACCAGCCGGACATGCCGATCATCACCGGCGTCGGCCCGCCGTCCTCCTCCATGCGGATCGCCAGCCGGAACGCCAGCTGCGCGCCGAGGCAGTGACCGAAGAGGGCGAAGGGCCGCTCGTCGAGATCGTCGAGGATCGCCTCGTGCAGGGCGTCCAGCAACGGCCAGAACTCCTCGTAGGTCGGCTCCTCCCGGCGGTTGTGACGGCCGGGCAGGGTCACGGCCTGGGGGGTGATGTCCGGCGGCAGCAGACGTTCCCAGTCGCGGTAGATGATGGCGCCGCTGCCCGCGTGGGGCAGCAGGAACAGGCGGACGGACGCGTCGGGCGAGGGCTCCACGGGGTGGAACCACTGCCCGGCGCTGGACATCTGCCGGCCTATGGTGCCGATGGCGGTGGTCACGACTGCGTACTCCCAACGGTGGTGGACGGACCGAGGGCGCGTACCGCGGGCAGCAGCACCTCGGCGATCTCCTTCAACTGCGGCTCGGGGTCGAGGGACCCGATCCGTACGACCAGGTGCCGGGCTCCGGCGCGGACGTAACCGCCGAGCCATTCGGCGCACTTCTCGGCGCTGCCCCAGGCGTAGGCCTGGATCGTCCGCATCTGCTCCAGGGAGCGGCCGTAGTAGTGGCTGATGTAGTGCTCGAGTTCGTCCCGGGCGGCACGCTCACTGCTGTTCACGGTGACCGTGGCGTACAGGCCGGGGGTGACGGCGTGGGCACCGCGGCCCGCCTCCTCCGCGAGCTCGCCGATGCGGTGCCGGGCGCGGGCGTAGGCGTCGGTGTCCGGCAGGAACGGCAGCCAGCCGTCGTAGCGGGTCGCCGCGCGGGCGAGGACACGGGGGGTGTCGCTGCCCGCGAGCCAGAGGGGCGGACCGCCGGCGACGGCGGGCGCGGGAAGGCGGTCCAGCCGCTCGGCCTGCCAGTGGCGGCCCTGGAAGTCGGCGGGTTCCCCCTCCTCGCCGGAGCGCCAGGCCGTGCGCCACAGCGCGGTGATCTCGTCCAGGCGGCCCACCCGCCCCTCGAAACTGGCACCCACCGAGGCGAACTCCTCCTGGGTCTCCGGCATCGGGAAGCCCGAACCGAGGCCGAGGATCAGCCGGTCGGCGGCCACGTGGCTGAGGCTCGCGATCATGTTGGCGCCGATGAGGGGGTGGCGCAGGGCGGGGGTGAGGGCGGCGGTGCCGACCGTGATGCGCCGCGTCGCCGCCGCGGCGGCGGAGAGCACGACCAGCGGGTCCAGGCGGGGGCGGGCGGTGAGGGAGTCACCGGCCCACACGGAGTCGAAGCCGAGCGCTTCCGCGGTCCTGGCGAAGTCCAGGAGCGGGGCTGCCGCGTAGGTGCCGTTGATGGCTTGTTCCCGGGTCGGCAGCAGAATGCCGATCTGCAGTGGGGGCTCGGCGGAGTGGGAAGGCATGCGGCGTGTTTCCTTTCTCGGTGAGCGGTGCAGTCAGACGACCGTTGCCTTCAGGGGGTCCCTGGCCGGCGTCGCCAGTCGCTCCCGCACCGCGCGGCGCAGGATCTTGCCGGAGGGGTTGCGGGGCAGGGAGTCGGTGAAGTGGTAGGTGCCGGGGATCTTGTAGTCCGCGATCCGGCCGCGCAGGGACAGCAGGAGTTCCCGGGGTGTCGCGCTGGTGCCGGGCCTGAGCACGACCACCGCGTGCACGCTCTCGCCCCAGCGGTCGTCGGGCAGACCCACCACGGCCGCGTCGGCCACCGACGGGTGGGCGGCCAGCGCCTTCTCGACCTCGGCCGGGTAGATGTTCTGCCCGGCGACGATGATCGTGTCGTTGATGCGGTCGCACAGGTGGACGTAGCCGTCCTCGTCCAGGTAGCCGGCGTCGCCCATGTGCAGCCACTCCCCCACCAGGGTGCGGGCGGTGGCCTCGGGCAGGTTCCAGTAGCCGAGCATCCGGGAGGGCGCCCGGACGCAGATCTGGCCGATGGCCCCGGGCGGGAGGGTTTCGCCGTCCGGGCCGATCACCTTGATCTCGTTTCCGGGGCAGGGCCTGCCGACCGAGGTCAGCCGGGTGCTTCCGGGGTGGTGGTCCCCCGGCGGCAGGCAGACGGCCACACTGCCGGTCTCGGTGCTGGCGTAGATCTGCGCGAACTCGCAGCCGTAGGTCTCCAGGCACTGCTTCAGGAGCGTCTCCGACATGGGCGCCGCGCCGTAGGCGATCTTGCGCAGGGAGGCGAACGCCTCGGGTCCGGCGCCGCGTTCGGCCGCCATCGCCTGGAGCATGGCCGGGGCGGCGAAGGTGGTGGTGACGCGGTGGGCGCGGATGAGCCGCACGGCCTCCTGCGGATCGAACTGCGGCATGATCACATTGGTGCCGCCGGCGTTGAAGGTGTGCAGGAACCAGCCGATGCCGGCGACACCGAAGCCGGGCAGGGAGATCAGGCCGACGTCGTCGGGCAGCCAGTCGATCCAGTCCACGCCGTGCTCGCGGCTGGCGTGCGGCAGCGTGAAGAAGCTGCGGTGGGCGAGGACCGCGCCCTTGGGCAGGCCCGTGGTGCCGCTGGTGTAGATCTGGACGACCGCGTCGTCGGGACCGGTCCCGGGAGCGGGCTCGGTGTCGGGCTGGTCGGCGGCCCAGGCGGGGAGCCCCGCACCGCGGGCGGGTTCGCCGTCGGCGTCGGTGCCGTCGACGCGGACCACCTTCTGGAGCCCGCGCAGTTGGTGGCGGACGGCGGCGACGGTGTCCCAGAACTCGTCGTCGACGAAGAGCAGGGCGGCGCCGGAGTCGCGCAGGATGTGGTCCACCTCGTTCGGCGTGAGCCGCCAGTTGACCGGGACCAGCACCGCGCCCGCCTTGGCGCAGGCGATCATCACCAGGTAGTAGTTCTCCGACTCCCGGCCCAGGTAGGCGACCCGGTCTCCGCGCCGGACGCCGGAGGCGCGCAGGGCGTGCGCGGCGCGGTTGCTGTCGCGGTGGAGCTTGGCGTAGGTGGTGACGCGGCCCTCGCAGATGATCGCGGGGTGGTCCGGGCGGCTTCCGGCGTGGGCCCGGGCGGAGTGGTGGAGCGTC
This sequence comes from Streptomyces sp. NPDC005931, assembly GCF_042871235.1. Taxonomy (NCBI): domain Bacteria; kingdom Bacillati; phylum Actinomycetota; class Actinomycetes; order Kitasatosporales; family Streptomycetaceae; genus Streptomyces; species Streptomyces sp. NPDC005931. The sequence goes on along the minus strand of NZ_JBIAIG010000013.1, from coordinate 25,277 downwards.
CAGCGCTCCCTCGGTATGTCGAACATCGTGGTTCTCCCGTCCCTTGCGTGTGTCACGCGGCCGGCGCCGGGGCGAGCTGCCCGTCGACGAAGTGGGCCAGCGCGCGGACCGTGGGGTGGTCGTGGGTGAGGGAGGCCGGCAGGGGCAGCCGGAAGGCCTGCTCCAGACCGGACCTGACCTGCTGGGCCATCAGGGAGTCCAGGCCCAGCGAGACGAATTCGGCGTTCGGGTCCAGTTCGTCGCCCTCCTCCAGGTGCAGGACGGCGGCGACCTTCTCGCGGACCACGCCGGTGACGGCCGCGAGGCGTTCGGCCGGGGGGAGCGCGGCCAGGTCGATGCCGGTGCCGTCGGTGTCGGCGGCCTGCCGGGCGAGCCGGTCGTAGAACAGGTCGCCGGTGAGGCTGCCCGCGACGTAGCGGTCCCAGTCGAACTCGCCGACGATCCGCTGGGTGCGCGGCCGGTCCCACAGCCGGGCGAGGGTGTCCAGGGCCCGGGTCGGGGAGAAGAAGCGCACACCGCTGCGTTCGATCTCCTGGCTGAGGTGCTCCTCCAGGCGGGCCGACATGCCGACCCGGGCCCAGGCGCCCCAGTTCACCGACAGGCCCGGCACGCCCCGGCGGCCGCGCCACTCGGCGAGGGCGTCGAGGGCCGCGCTGGCGGCGGCGTAGTGGCCCTGGGTGGCGCCGCCGAGGACGGAGGCGATGGAGGAGTAGGCGACGAAGAACTCCAGCTCGGGGAAGGAGGACTCGGCGGCCTCGTGCAGCAGCCAGCCGCCGTACGCCTTCGCGGCCAGCTGGGCGTCGATCGACTCCCAGGTCAGTTCGGAGATCAGCTTCTTGTCGTAGGAGCCCGCGGCGTGCACGATCCCGCCTACCGGGCGGGGCCCGGCAGCGAGCTGCCGCACCATGCGCCGTACGTCCTCGGGACGGGAGATGTCGGCGCGCACGACCTCGATCTCGGTGTCCGCGGCGAGGTCGGTGAGGACCTGCGCGGCCTCCTCGGTGGCCCGTCCGCTGCGGCTGACCAGGGTCAGGTGCCGGGCACCGAGGGCGGCCAGCTTGCGGGCGGTGACCAGACCGAGGCCGCCCAGACCGCCGGTGACCAGGTAGGTGCGGTCGGCGCGCAGCCGGGTCGGGCCCTCCTCGACGTGGTCGGCCCGCTCCTCGCCCGGGTTGTCGGGCAGCGTCACCCAGGCCGGCCCGGTGGGGTCGGACAGGGCGGTGCGCAGCGCCTCGCCGGTCTCGTCGAGCCGGAAGCGGGGTGCGGCGTCGTCGGGGGATCCGGTGGCGTGGACGACGGCCGGCGCGGGGACGGTGAGCGTGGAGCGGAACGTGCCGTCGTGGCGTACGAGGACCTCGTCGCCCGGGGCGAAACCGGTGCCGTCGGCGGCGGCGAGGACCGTGCCCCGGGCCAGCCTGCCGAGCAGCGGCGGGGGCTCCTCGTCGGCCTGGACGTCCTCCAGGCGTTCCGCACGGCCGGAGTCGAGGGCGGTGCGGGCGTCCTCGGCCGTCAGTCCGACGGCGTGGACACGGACCTGGACCTCGTCGGCCCCCGGGGCCAGGCCGGTGGCCGGGGCGAGGGCGAGGTCGGAGAGGTCGCCGGATTCGGGGGCGCGCAGTTCGAAGCCGCCGCTCCAGGTCAGGGTGGTGTCCCCGGCGAGCAGCCGGCGCACATAGCGACGGCCGGGACGGTGGGCGACCTGGTACTCGCCGGGCGGCTCGGCGCGCCACTCGTCGGCCAGCGGGGCGAGGCCGCTGCCCGGGGCGAGGTCGACGAGGGTGGTCCGGTACTGCGGGTACTCGGTGAGCAGCACCCGGCCGAAGCCCCACAGGGTGGCGGCGCCGAGGTGGCCGCCGTCGCCGGCCGGGTCGCCGGGCAGCCACTGGGCGCCCTCGGTGACCAGCCACAGCCGGGGCGGCCGGGCCGTGCCGGACGCCTCCAGCGCGCCGAGCAGGACGAGCAGTTCGCGGTAGTTGTCCTCGCACTCGGCGCGCAGCCGCTCCGCCGACATCTCCCCGGGTCGCCGGTGCCAGACGCGGCAGACGTCGGTGACGGTCGGGTCCTCCAGGACGGCCTTGAGGTCGGCGAGGTCGGCCTGCCAGGTCACCTTCAGGCCCGGCTCACCGGCGAGTTCGGCGGCGCGGGCGGCGGACGGGTCGAGCAGCACCACGTGCCGGGCGGGGCCGCCCTCGCGGGCGGGCAGACCGCGGCGCACCCACTCGGGACGGTGCAGGAACTGCCGGCGGCCGGTGCGGCCCTCGGGGCGGGCCATGCGGACGCCGAGCAGCTCGGCGACGGGCTCGCCGTTCTCCAGCAGCATCACGTCGGCCAGACGCCGGTCCTGCTCGCCGCGGACCCGGGCGAGGACGCGCAGCGCCTCCCCGCGCGGCTTGCGGAAGTGCCGTACGGAGGCGATCTCGCGCGGTACGAACACCGGGCCCTCGGGGTCCAGGACGACCAGGGCCTGGACGGCGGCCTCCAGCAGCTCCGCCGGGACGTGCTCGACGGCGGTGGCGTCGCGGCCGGTCAGCTCGCCGGTGACCAGGCCGTCGCCGTGCCGGGCGGCGCGCACCAGCAGACGCATGCGCGGACCCTGGGGACGGCCGACGGACGCGAGGTCGGTGTAGATGTCCTCGTCGTCGATCTCCTGTCCGGCCGGGGGCAGGGTGGCGTCCAGCTCGGCCAGCTCCGAGACGGGGACCACGGGTTCGCGTTCCGCCGCGACGACGGCGGTGGCGTGCAGGTTCTCCTCGCCGCCGACGACGGTGAACACCTCAGCCTCGGCGCTGCCGTCGGGACGCGGCCGCCAGCGGGTGGTCAGCGCGGTCACGGTCTCGGCGGGCAGCTCCAGCGGGGCGAGCAGCCTCAGGTCCCGGACGGCCGAGCGGGTGTGGCCGCGGACGGCGTCCTGCACGGCGAACAGCAGGTCGACGTAGGCACCGGCGGGCAGGGTCGTGCGGCCGCCGTCGGCGAGGTCGGCCAGCGCGCCGAGGTCCTCGGCGGTGAACTCCGCGGTGAACTCCCGCACCCCGCTGGCGAAGCGCTCCTCGGTGCCGAGCAGCGGGTGCCGGGCGACGGACCGGGCGGCGGACCGGCGGGGAGTGGCGGAGGGCAGCCAGTAGCGCTTGCGCTGGAAGGCGTAGGTCGGCAGGTCCACCCGGGCGGGTGCCGGGCGGTCGGCGTGGTAGCCCTGCCAGGAAACGGTGAGGCCGGCCGCGTAGTAGTCGGCGAGCGCGGTGAGGGTCGTGGCGGTGGTGGTGTCACGGCGGCGCAGGCTGGCCAGCCACAGGTGGTCCTCGGCCTGGATGCCGCGCCGGGCCAGCGCGGTGAGCGCGGCCTGCGGGCCGATCTCGATCAGGGCGTGCCGGCCGCGTTTGGCGACGGCGCGGATGCCGTCGAGGAAGCGGACGGGTTCGCCGATGTGCCGCACCCAGTAGTCGGGGTCGCCGATCTCCCGGAACCTGGCGAGGCGTCCGGTGACGTTGGAGATGAGGCTGATCGTCGGCTCGTGGAAGGTGATGCCGTCGAGGGCGGCCCGGAAGTCGTCGTACACCTCGGCCATGAGCGGGGAGTGGAAGGCGTGCGAGACGGTGAGCCGGTCGACGCGGACGCCACGCTCGGTGAGGATGTCGACGACTTCGTCGAGGGCGGCGGTGGCACCGGAGACCACCGTCTGGTCGGGGGCGTTGACCGCGGCCAGCGCCAGGTCGTCGCGGCCCTGCAGCAGCGGGGCGACGTCCTCGACGGGTGCGGCGACGGCGGCCATGCCGCCCTCGGCGCGCACGGCCTGCATCAGCCGGGCGCGGGCGGCGACCAGCCGGACGGCGTCGGGCAGGCTGAACAGGCCCGCGACGGCCGCGGCGACGACTTCGCCGATGCTGTGCCCGATGAGCACGTTCGGTCGCACGCCCCAGGCCATCCACTGCTGGGCGAGGGCGTACTCCAGGGTGAACAGGGCCGGCTGGGTGTACTCGGTGCGGTCGATCGCCCCGGGGTCGGCGGCGGTGCCGAGCAGCAGTTCGCGCACGGAACGGCCGAGGTGCCCGGCGAACAGCCGGTCGCACTCGTCGACCCGGGCGCGGAAGACGGGGAGGGCCTCGTACAGGGCGGCGCCCATGCCGGCGTACTGGGAGCCCTGGCCGGTGAACATGAACGCGGTCTTGCGCAGGCCGGAGGGGCCCTCGTGCTCGGCCTCGGCGGCCCGGTCCAGGAGACGGGCGAGCGCGGCGCGGTCGGCGACGGGGGCGGCGACGCGGTAGGGGTGGTGGGTGCGCGCGACGTTGGCGGTGCGGCACAGGGCGCCGAGCGGCAGCTCGGGCCGCTCGTCGAGGGACCGGCGGTAGGCGGCGGCGAGTTCGCGCAGCGCGGGAGCGCTCTTGGCGGAGAGGGTGAACAGCGGTGCGGCCTCCGTGGCGTCCACCGCGGGAGCCTGCTCGGGGTGCGTCGCGGGAGCCTGTTCGGGAGCCTGTTCCAGCACGACCGCGCCGATGGTCCCGGCGAACCCGAAGCTGTTGACCACGGCCCGCCTGACGTCCGCCTCCCACGGCTCGCACGCGGTGGGCACCCGCAGCGGGTACAGGTCCCACGGAATGCGCCCGGAGGGGGTGTCGAGATTGAGGTGCGGGTAGATCGTGCCGGAGCGCAGCTGGAGCACCGTCTTGATGACGCCGACGATGCCGGAGGCGGGCTCCATGTGGCCGAGGTTGGTCTTCACCGAGGCGACCACGACGGGACGGTCCTTGGTGTGGGACTCGGCGAACACGTCGCCGATGGCGCCGAACTCGATGGGGTCGCCCAGCGGGGTGCCGGTGCCGTGCGCCTCGACGTACTGGATGTCCTCGGGGCCGAGGCGGGCGGCGGTCAGGGCGCTGCGGATGACCTTCTCCTGGGCGGGCCCGTTGGGCACGGTCAGGCCGGCGCTGTCGCCGTCCTGGCCCACGGCGGTGCCGCGGACCAGGGCGAGGATCCGGTCGCCGTCCCGCTCGGCGTCGGAGAGCCGCTTGAGGACGACGACGCCGCAGCCCTCGGCCCGCGCGTAGCCGTCGGCCGCCTCGTCGAAGGTCTTGCACTGTCCGTCCGGGGAGAGCATCTGGGCGTTGGAGAACATCACCGGGATGCGCGGGTGGTGCAGCGCGTTGACGCCGCCGCACAACGCGATGTCGGTCTCGCCGCCGCGCAGCGCCTGCACGGCCAGGTGCAGGGCGACCAGGGAGGACGAGCAGGCGGTGTCGACGCTCATGCTCGGGCCGCGCCAGCCGAGGAAGTACGACAGCCGGCCGGACAGCGGGAACATGGTGATGCCGGACGCCAGATGACCGTCCAGCTCCTCGTACGGCAGGGAGTCGAGCTCCAGGGCGTAGTCGATGGAGCTGGCTCCGACGTACACGCCGCCGTTGCCGCGGCGCAGCGGGGCCGGGTCGATGCCCGCGTGCTCCAGCGCCTGCCAGGCGGTCTCCAGCAGCAGCCGCTGCTGGGGGTCCATGTAGCGCGCCTCCTTCGGGGAGATGTTGAAGAAGGCGGCGTCGAACAGGTCGATGCGGTCCAGGAACCCTCCGGCCGAGGCGCGGATCTTGCCCTTGTCGTCGGGCCCCTCGGGCGTGAACGCCTCGACGTCCCAGCGGTCCCGGGGGATGGGGCCGATTCCGCTGCGGCCCTCCCGCAGGAAGGCGTCGAACTCGTCGGGCGAGCCGCTGCCGCCGGGGAACCGCAGACCGATTCCGACGATCGCGACCGGCTCGGGCGCCTGCTCTGATTCCGTACGCGGCATGGGGCGACTCCTCAGCTTTCCTGGATGGCCTGGGTCAGGTGGTCCACGAGATGGGCGATCGTCGGCTCGTTGAAGAGCACGTTGACGTTGATCGACAGGTCAAGGAGCTGTTCCAGGCTCTGCCGTATCTCGGTCAGCCGCAGTGAGGTGAGTCCGAGATCGAAGTAACTGATGTCGAGGGGGAGGTCCTCGGAGTCCTCCATGAGCAGGACGGTCCTGAACTTCTGCAGGACGAGCGTCTCGATTTCCTCGGCGAGTTCGCTGCGCGGAAGGTCGCGCAGCCGCTGGATCGTGCTGTCGACGGGTGACATGCGGTCATGCAAGCAGCGCCGGCTGACGCCCCGCTGACGGCGCACGGCGGCGCTGCGGCCGGCCGGATCGGCGCGGTCAGCGGGGTGTCAGCACGGGGTCAGATTCCGCTGCCAGGCTCGCAGTGCTCCAAGAAATCCACTGGCCGAATCCACTCGCCGTATCCGAAAGGCAGAAAATGCTTCGCGAATCCGCGCAGGAGGAGAGTGCCGAGGCACCTTCCCGATTCAAGAGTTACGACCTCTATGTCGCGGGCAAGGACGTCGCCGGGGACGGGTGGGTCTACACCGTCAGCGGCCGGTCCCTGCTGGAAGACGTGTTCACCAGCGTGAGCCTGAAGCGCGCTCTGGAGCAGGACCCGGAGTCCGAGGCTGCCAGGCACCCGTACGTCGTGGGGCGTTGCGCGGTCGCCGACGACAACGCCATCGACCTGGCCACGCAGGCGGCCGCGGCCGCCGCGCCCGACTGGGCGGCCGTCCCGCTGGAGCGGCGGATGCGCCTGGGCATCCGGTTCCGCGAGGAGCTGATCAAGCACCAGGACGAGTTCCTGCGCATGCTGGTCTCCGAGTCGCACCCGGTGAAGCTGGCCCGCTGGGAACTGAGCTGCCTGCTCCAGATCTACGCGCCCGGCTCGCTGCGCTGGTACGCGAAGCAGATGCGGGTGGAGAAGGAGTACGCCGGCCGCACGCTGGTGCTGCACCGCCAGCCCGACGGCGTGGTGGCCTTCAACCCGCCGCAGAACGCCCCGCTGCCCAGCGCCGCGCTGTGCGTACTGGCGCTGATGGCCGGCAACGCCGTGGTGGTGCGCGCGCCGCGCAGCATCGCGCTGAGCACCATGTGGCTGCTGCGCGACATCGTGGCTCCGCTGCTGGAGGAGCTGGACGCGCCCGCGGGAGTGCTCAACGCGGTGTGCAGCAACCCGAAGCAGACCCTGGACCGCTGGATCGCCGATCCGCTGATCAACGACATCTTCTACATCGGGGGCAGCCAGGAGGGCCTGCGCTTCGAGCAGCAGTGCGTGGCGCACGGCAAGAAGCCGATCCTCGAACTCGCGGGCAACGACGGCATCGTGGTGTGGAAGGACGCCGACCTGAAGTGGGCGGCCGAGGCCATCACGGAGGCGTTCTACGGATCCGGCCAGATCTGCATGGTGCCCAACTACGTGCTGGTCCACCCGGACGTCGCCGACGAGCTCATCGCCGAGGTGAAGGAGCAGGTCAAGGGCATCAAGCCGGGCCTGCCCGAGGAGGAGGACGTACTGCTGTCGCCGGTGCGGCGCAGCGAGCGCTTCTTCCGGCTGCTGCGCCAGGCCCTGGACAACGGCGCCGAGCTGGTCACCGGCGGGAACCGCATGGAGCTGGACGGCACGGTGTCGGAGACGGGCGTCTTCCTCCAGCCGACCGTGGTGCGGGTGGACGGCCTGGACCGGGCCCGTACCTACGACGTGGTCCGCGAGGAGACGTTCTTCCCGCTCGTCCCGGTCGTGGTGGCCGAGCGCGACAACGACGACGCCCTCCTGGAGGCGTTCCTCCAGTTCGTCAACAGCAACGACTACGGGCTGCGCAACTCGCTGTGGTCGCGCTCCGACCACGTCGTGGAGACCTTCGTGCGCCGGGTCGTCAACGGCGGCCTGCTGAAGGTGAACGACTCCCACATCGGCTTCCTGCCGTACCTGCCCAGCCACGGCGGCACCGGCCGCACCGGCGGAGCCTTCGGCGAGGCCAACTACCCAATGCTCAAGACGTCGCACGTGCAGGGGGTCAGCATCGCCCGCGACGTCAGCCCGTACGACGCGGTGTTCGGCGCCTGACGGCGGGCCCGCACGTTCCTTCCGGAGGTTTTCCATGCGTTCCCTCGACACCGCCCGTTCCGTCTGTGAGCAGTTCCATCCCGGGCTGCTCAAGGAACTCGAGCAGATTCCCCATGCCGAGCGCGAGCGGCCCGGCAGCCCGGTGATCGACCTGTTCCGCATCCACGGCGGAGTCGGTCTGCTGATACCGGAGGAGTACGGCGGCCACGGCGCCGCCCCGCTGGACGCGCTGCGGGTGCAGCTGGCGCTGGGCGCGGTGTCCCCCTCGCTGGTCGCGGCCGTGTCGATGCACCACTTCACCGCCGCGATGCTCTACGCGCTGGCGGTCAAGTCGGGCCGGCTCACCGACGCGCAGACCGCGCTGCTGCACCGGATCGTGTACGACCAGCAGGTGATGGCCTCCGGCTGGGCCGAGGGCCGGACGGCGCAGAACATCCTCAAGCCGGCGGTGACCGCGCGTCCGGTCGAGGGCGGTTTCCTGCTCACCGGCGCCAAGAAGCCCTGCAGCCTGGCCCACTCGATGAGCCTGCTCACCGCGAGCGTCGCCATCCACGGCGAGGACGGCGGCGAGCCGGAGCTCGCGCTGGCCCTGGTGCCGGCCGTCGCGCCCGGACTGTCCGTGCACCCGTTCTGGGGCAACGAGCTGCTGGCGGGCGCGGAGAGCGAGGAGGTGCGGCTGGAGGACGTGTTCGTGCCGGCCGACATGGTGGTGCGGGCCGGCGCCGACGATCCGCACCGCCTCGACGACCTTCAGTCGGCCGGCTTCGTGTGGTTCGAGATGCTGATCTCCGCCGGGTACGCGGGCGGCGCGATGGCGCTCGTGGAGCAGGTGCTGGACCGGGAGCGCGGCAGCGCCGCGGAACGGGCCGCCCTGGCCGTCGACATGGAGGCCGCGGTCGCGCTGCTGGAGGGCGTGGCCCGGGCGACGGGCCTGGAGCCGGGCGACGAGGAGTCGGTGGCCCGTGTCCTGGTGGCCCGCTACGCCGTGCAGAACGCCCTGCCGGACATCGCCTCGCGCGCCCTGGAGCTGCTCGGCGGCTCGGACTTCATCAACAACTCCGCGCCCGCCCGGACCGGCGCCGCGCTGCGCGCCCTCGCCTTCCACCCGCCGTCCCGCGCCGCCGCCGCCGAACCGCTGCTGCGGTACTTCGCCGGGGACGCGCTGGTCCTGACCTGAGCGGGCGTCCCGACTTCCCCACACCCTTGGAGTGAGCGACACGTGACCGTCATCCAGGAATCACCCGCGGCATCGTCCGCCGAGGCCGAGGCGGAGATCCTCGGACTGTACCGGGCCCACCTGAGCAAGGGCCGGGCCACCCTCGCCGAGCTGTTCGGCAGCCACATGGAGGTGGCGTCCGAGGGCGCCTGGCTCACCACGAGCGACGGCGAGCGCTTCCTCAACGCCGGCGGCTACGGCGTGTTCGTCATGGGCGCCCGCCACCCGATCGTGATGGAGGAGGTGGAGCGCCAGCTGCGCACCCACCCCACGGCGACCCGCATCCTGCTGGAGCCGACCGTGGCCCGTGCGGCCGAGTCGCTGGTCTCCGTGCTGCCGCCCGGCCTGGACCGCGTGCACTTCGGGCTGTCGGGCGCGGAGGCGGTGGAGACCGGGCTCAAGCTGGCCCGCGCGAACGGCTACAAGCGGACGGTGTCGATGCGCGGCGGCTACCACGGCAAGACCCTGGGCGCCCTGTCGGCCACCGCGAAGGACGTCTACCAGCGGCCGTTCCGCCCCCTGGTGCCGGACTTCCTGCACCTGCCGTACGGCGACGCCGAGGCCCTGGAGGCGGAGCTGTCCGCCCACCCGGGCGAGGTCTGTGTGATCCTCGAGCCGGTCCAGGGCGAGGGCGGTGTGATCATCCCGCCCAAGGGCTACCTCAAGCGGGTCGAGGAACTGGTCCGCGAGTACGACGGGTTCCTGATCCTCGACGAGGTGCAGTCCGGCTTCGGGCGGCTCGGCGAGTGGTGGGGCGCGGACGTGGAGGGCGTCGTCCCGGACGTCCTGCTCACCGGCAAGGCACTCGGCGGGGGCGTGATGCCGGTGTCCGCGGCCGTCGCCACCCGCAAGGCGTTCCGCCCCTTCGACAAGGACCCCTACGTCCACACCGCCACCTTCTCCGGTCAGCCCGTGCTGATGGCCGCGGTCCAGGGCGCCATCCGGGCGGTGAAGGAGGAGCGCCTGGTCACCCGGGCGATGGACCTCGGGGCCCGGCTGCTGCCGCGGATCACCGAGATCGCCCACCGCAACATCCCCGACCTGGTGGTGGACGTGCGCGGCCGGGGCCTGCTGATCGGCGTGGAGCTCGTCGAGGCCGGACTGGCCGGCGAGCTGCTGATCGAACTGTTCAACCACGGCGTGGTCGCCAACCACTCCATGAACGGCAGCTCGGTGGTGCGGTTCACCCCGCCCGCCGTGCTCGGCGACACCGACGTGGAGCTCCTCCTCAACTCCTTCGACCTGGCCACTCGCGACCTCGTACGGGGCGCGGCCAAGATGCCGGAAGGCGGTAACTGATCGTGCGGCACGTAGAACTCGATGCCCTGATACCCGCGGAGCAGGCCGAAACGGTCCTGCACGCCGTACGGCGCTGGGAGCGGTACCCGGACCTGGCGCCCCACGTCAACGCGACCACCGTGCACGCCGCTTACCCCGACGCGAACCCCTCCTCCAGCTGGGAGCTGCACTTCCGCAGCGGCCTGCTGCGCTGGACGGAGGACGACACCGTCGTGCCGGAGCGCGGCGAGATCCGCTTCGAGCAGAGCGACGGGGACTTCGACTCCTTCTCGGGGACCTGGTCGATCACGCAGGCCGGCGACGACGTCGCGGTCCGCTTCGACGCCGACTTCGACTTCGGCATCCCGAGCCTGGAGGGCATCCTCGACCCGATCGCCGAACGGGTCATCAAGGAGACCGTCGCCTGGGCACTGACCGGCCTGTTCCCGGCCACCCGCATCCAGGGCGGCATCGAACTGACCACGCCCGCCGCCGTCGGCGCCTAGGAACGCCGAGGAGCTGACCAATGGACCAGGCGAACCCCTTCGAGACACCGCGGACGTTCTCACTGCACCGCGCCGAGTACCTGGTGGGTCTGGCCGTCACCACCGGTCTGATCATCGCCCACTTCGACGAGATCCGCTGGCTCCCGGCGATCGGGCTGTTCCTCTACATCGACCTCATCGGCTACATCCCGGGCGCGATCGCCTTCCGGCGCAGCGGCGGGCGGCCGATCCACAAGGCGTACTACGTCCTGTACAACGTGATGCACAGCTTGATCACCCAGGGCGCCGTGGCCGCGCTGTGGTGCTGGCTGGTGAAGCCGGAGTGGGCACTGCTGGTGCTGCCGTTCCACCTCTTCGGCGACCGCGGCCTGTTCGGCAACTTCATGAAGTCCTTCGCACTGCCCTTCGAGCCGGTGCGCCAGCCCGGTTATCTGCGGCTCCTGGACGACCTGGGCCTGCCCACCCCCAAGCCGGTCGGGCACGCGGCGGACCCGGTGCCGGTCGGGCACGTCCCGGCGCGTCCGGCGCGTGAGCGGGAGGCCGTGCGATGAGCGTGGCAACGGACCTGCGCGCGGTCGCTCATCCGGCGCCGGCCGCGGTGGCCCGCGGCCCGGCGGGGACGAAGCGCCCCGTGCGGCAGGACCCGGCCGAGCGGCGGCGGGCGCTGTACCACCTCGCCTCCCCCGTGTCGGTGCTGACGACGGGGCCCGAGCACCGGATGCACGGCACCACCGCGAGCACCGTGACCCTGGTGTCGCGCGAGCCGCTGCTGGTGGGCATGGTGCTGCGGGCGGGCTCGGCGTTCGCCCGGCTGGCCGCCGAGGAGGGACGGTTCGTGATCAACGTGCTGGGCGCCGAGCAGGCCGACGTGGCACGCCGGTTCGCCGACAGCGGCCGCCCCGACGGCAGCGCCCAGTTCGCGGGCCTGTCCTGGACGGCGGACTCCTACGCGCACGCCCCGCTGATCACGGGGGCGCTCGCCCACTACACCTGCCGCTTCCACTCCGCGCACACGGCGGGCGACAGCGAGCTGCTGCTGGGCCACGTCGTGCGCGCCACGGCGGACGTGGGGCTCCCCCTGTTCAGCTATGCCGGCGGCCTGTACGCCGGCTCCCTGCTCCCGGCGAAGGAGGACACCGCATCATGACCGCACCCGTGGCTCCCGAGGCGGACTGGGACGAGGCACCCGGTCTGCTGGACGGTGCGAAGGAGCTCACCCTCGGCCCCGAGGAGTGCGACCTCGCCTACTGGATCACCTCGGTGGCCCAGGGCACGCTGCGCGATCGAGGTGTGACCGGTCACCACGAGAACGCGATCGTGCCGGACTTCCTGAAGGAACCCGGTCCGCTGCGCGAGGCGCTGGTGCTGGAGTTCGGCTTCCGCGGGCTGTCGGAGGAGCTGGCCACCCGGCTGCTCGGCCACTACGTGTCGATCGCGCCCGGCGTCCCGGAGATGGAGTTCTACGCCACCCAGCTGCTCGACGAGGCGCGGCACGCCAGGGTCTTCCGCAACCACCTGGTGGAGCTGGGCATGCCCGCGGACACGCTGCTCAAGGACATCGACGAGATGGCCGGGGACTACCGCAAGCGGGTCCTGGACCCGGTGGTCGACTTCACCCTGGACATCGTCCGCGACCAGGCCGACTTCCCCGGCGGTGTGGCGGTGTTCGCGATCGTCATCGAGGGTGTGCTGGCCCCGGCGGCGGAGCTGAGCGAGCGCAAGTGGACTCCGCTGTCCCCGGCCACCGGGGAGATCTCCCGGGGCACCGCCATCGACGAGATCCGCCATCTGACCGTCGCCAGCACCATCCTGCGCGATCACGCGGCGGCGCACCCGGAGTACCGGCCGCGCCTCCTGGAGATCCTGCGGGCCGGCGTGCGGCTGTGGGACGAGATCCCCGACCGTGAGTTCGTCATCCACCGTGAGGAACTGTTCCAGGAGGGGATGCTCCAGCACGCCGACCGGATCGGGGACTACGAGATCTGGCCCGGTGTGCGGATGCTCGACACCACCCCGGAGCAGCGCTACGACATGGCCGAACAGTGGACCGACGAGATGGCCGAGGCCCGCATGAAGTACATGGGCCTGCCGCTGGAGGTCCTCAGCAGTCCCGGAGCGGGCGCATGAGCACCGGCCGGGCCGCCGTCGTCTGCGGCATCGGGTCGTACGTCCCGCCCGACGTGGTGACCAACGACGACCTGGCCCGGCGGCTGGACACCTCCGACACGTGGATCCGGTCGCGCACCGGAATCGCCCGGCGCCACATGGTCTCCCCCGGCACCTCGACCGGCGACCTGGCGGTGGAGGCGGGCCTGAGGGCGCTGAAGTCGGCGGGCGACGACCGGGCCGGGGCGGTGGTGCTGGCCACCACCACCCCGGACCAGCCGTGCCCGGCGACCGCACCGCAGGTCGCGGCCCGGCTCGGGCTCGGGAAGGTGCCCGCGTTCGACGTGGCCGCCGTCTGCTCGGGCTTCCTGTACGGGCTGGCCAGTGCGGCGGGGCTGATCGCGGCCGGGGTCGTCCCGAGTGTGCTGCTGATCGCGGCGGACGCGTTCACCACGATCATCAACCCCGAGGACCGCACCACCGCGGTGATCTTCGCGGACGGCGCGGGCGCGGTGGTGCTGCGCGCCGGCCGGGCCGACGAGCCCGGGGCCATTGGTCCGATGGTGCTGGGCAGCGACGGCGGGCTGAGCCACCTCATCGAGGTGCCCGCGGGGGGTTCCCGGCAGCGGTCGTCCGGGCGGCCGGCGGCACCGGAGGACCACTACTTCAGGATGCTGGGCCGGGAGACGTACCGGCACGCGGTGGAGACCATGGCCGCCACGTCGGCCGAGGCGGCCGAACGGGCGGGCTGGCGGCCGGCCGACGTCGACCGGTTCGCCGCGCACCAGGCCAACGCCCGCATCCTGGAGGCCGTTTCGGAGCGGCTGGGCATCCCCGACGAGCACCGGCTGAGCAACATCGAGAGGGTCGGCAACACGGGGGCCGCCTCCCTGCCGCTGCTGCTGGCCGAGTCAGCGGCGGACGGCCGGCTCGGCGCCGGGCACCGGCTGCTGCTGACCGCGTTCGGCGGCGGGCTGTCCTGGGGCGCTACCACCCTGGTCTGGCCGGCGCTCCAGGTTTTCTGACACATCGTCGCTCACCCGTCGAGCGGACAGGCACCCGCACGGGCCCGCCCGACTCGAGCAGTACACGGGGTGCGTACACCTTCGAGTTCACTTTCGAAAGGAACCGACATGCTGGAGCAGCTCAAGGAAATCCTGTCCAACAAGCTCAAGGTGTCGCCCGAGGCCATCAGCCCGGAGGCCACCCGGGAGGACATCGAGCTGGACTCGCTGGCCGTGGTGGAGCTGTCGCTGCTGCTGAAGTCCGAGCTGGACCTGGACATCAGTGACGACGACCTGATGGAGGCTGAGACCGTGGCCGACATGGTGCGGCTCATGGAGGAGCGGAGCGCGACGGTCTGATGGCCGCCATGGACATCGCCGTCACCGGGCTCGGCCTGGTCACCCCGGGCGGTATCGGGGTCGGGCCGAGCTGGGCGGCGGTCTGCGACGGCAGGCCGGCCGCCGCCCTCGATCCGGTGCTGGCGGACAACCCCGTACGTATCTCCTGCCGCGTACCCGGCTTCGACCCGGAGCGACTGCTCAGCGCCCGGCGGGCGCACCGTCTGGACCGGTTCGTGCAGTTCGCACTGGTCGCCGCACACGAGGCGGTGGCCGACGCGGGCCTCGACCCCCAGACGTGGGACGGGGCACGGGTGGGCGTGGTGCTGGGCTGCGCCGACGGCGGCCCGGGCACGGTCGAGGAGCAGCACCATGTGCTGCGCGACCAGGGCGCCGACCGGGTCTCGCCCCTGCTGCTGCCCATGCAGCTGCCGAACATGCTGGCCGGGCAGACAGCCATCGAGTTCGGTGCCACCGGGCCCAACCTGGTGGTGGCCACCGCCTGCGCCTCGGGCGCGACCGCCATCGGGACGGCCCGGGATCTGCTCGCCCTCGGCCGCTGCGACATCGTCCTGGCGGGCGGCAGCGAGGCCATGGTCACTCCCCTGGTCATGGCCGGCTTCGCCCAGATGGGCGCGCTGTCGAAGCGGCACGACGATCCGGCGTCCGCGTCCCGCCCGTTCGACGCCGACCGGGACGGATTCGTCGCCGGTGAGGGCGCCGGGATCCTCGTCATGGAACGGATCGCGGACGCCCGCGCCCGCGGGGCCCACGTCCACGGCCGGATCATCGGGTACGGCGCCACCGCCGACGCCCACCACATGACGTCGCCGCATCCGGACGGCGTCGGCATCGAGGCGGCGGTCCGCGCGGCCTTGGCCGACGCCGGCGCCGACCCGGACGACGTGCAGCACGTCAACGCCCACGGCACGTCGACGCCGCTGAACGACCTGGCGGAGGCGCGCATGATCCGGCGGACCCTGCGCGGGGATCCGCTGGTCACTTCCACGAAAGGAGTCACCGGACACCTGCTGGGCGCGGCAGGCGCGGTCGAGGCCGCGTTCACCGTACTCAGCGTCGAGCACGACCTCGTCCCGCCCATCGCGGGTCTCGTCATGCCCGACCCCAGGATCGAGATCAAGCTCGCCCAGACGCCCACGTCCATGCCGATCGACCTCGCGTTGAGCAACTCCCTCGGTTTCGGCGGCCAGAACACGGCGCTGGCCATCGCGCCGGCCTAGGACGGGGGACACGCGCCCCGGTGGCGCGACGCACCGGCAGCCGCCCGCACGGATCACGAGCGGGCGGCTGCCGCTCGTCCACGGCAGGACCGCTCGCGTTCGTCCCCGGCGACGGCCGGCGGGCGTGCCGGCCGCCTTCCTCCTCACCGCAACCACCTCGCCCCACATGTCAGGAGTCAGCCATGCACGACACCCACGAGCTGCTGAAGGACGGGCCGGACACGGTACGCCGGCTGGCCCGCCGTCGCTACGACCTCGACCCGGCCGCGCTGGCCGGCGCGCTGCGCGAGCGGACCGACGCGCAGGCGGAGGTGACACGGCTGCGCACCGAGCTCAACCGCATCGCGAAGGCCCGGCGCTCCGGACCGCCGCCCGAGGCGGAGAAGGAGGCCGCCCGGGCGCTGCGCGCCGAGGTGCAGCAGGCCGAGGAGGCCGCCCGTACGGCCTCCGCCCGGCTGACCGATCTGCTGCTGTCCATCCCCAACGTGCCGCTGGACTCGGTCCCGGACGGCGACTCCGAGAAGGAGGCGGTGGAGATACGCCGGGGCGGCCCGGCGCCGCGTCCGGTGGAGGGGGCCCGCCACCACGCCGAGATCGGTGAGGCGCTGGGCATCCTGGACGCCACGGCGGCGGCGAAGCTGTCCGGTGCCCGGTTCAGCGTCGCCCGCGGGGCCGGGGCGCGCCTCGAGCGGGCACTCGGCGACTTCTTCCTCGACCTGCACACCCGGGAGCACGGCTACACCGAGCAGTCCGTGCCGTACCTGGTGGGCCGCGACACCATGACCGGCACCGGGCAGCTGCCCAAGTTCGAGGAGGACCTGTTCCGCACCCGGGTCGGCGACCGGGAGCTGTTCCTGATCCCCACCGCCGAGGTGCCGCTGACCAACCTGGTGGCCGGGCAGCTCCTCGACGCCCGCGAGCTGCCGTACGCCTTCACCGCGCGCACCCCCTGCTTCCGCGCGGAGGCGGGGGCGTACGGCCGGGACACCCGGGGCGTGCTGCGGCTGCACCAGTTCGAGAAGGTGGAGCTGGTACGCGTCTGCGCCCCCGAGGACGCGCAGGAACAGCTGGAGCTGATGGTGGACCACGCCGAGGAGTGCCTGCGCCGTCTCGAACTCGCCCACCGCGTCGTCCTGCTGCCCGCGGGCGACATGGGCTTCTCGGCGCGGATGACGTACGACATCGAGGTGTGGCTGCCCGGCAGCGGGGCCTACCGCGAGATCTCCTCCGTCTCCGACTGCGGCACGTTCCAGGCCCGCCGCGCGGACATCCGGGTCAGGCGGCCGAACGGCCGCAGAACGCCGGCGGCCACGCTCAACGGTTCGGCGCTGCCGATCGGCCGCACGGTCGCCGCGCTGCTGGAGCAGGGCGTCCAGGAGGACGGTTCGGTGCTGCTGCCGGAGGCGCTCGTCCCCTACACCGGTTTCCGCCGGATCCTGCCGGGCGGTGCGACCGGGTGACGGACGCGAGAGGGGCGGGAGCCGGGACGCCGTCCCGATCCCGCCCCTCTTCGTGCATGCGGTCGGCTCACGCACCCATCATGTGCACGCCGCCGTCCACGTGCAGGATCTCCCCCGTCGTGCGGGGGAAGAAGTCCGACAGCAGCGCCACCACCCCGCGCGCGGCCGGGTCCGGGTCGCTGAGGTCCCAGCCGGCGGGTGCCCGGTGCTCCCAGACCCGGGCGAGCTCCTGGAAGCCGGGGATGGACCTGGCGGCCATGGAGCGCAGCGGCCCGGCGGCGACGAGGTTGCAGCGGACACCGCGTCCGCCCAGGTCCCGGGCCAGGTAGCGGCTTGTCGACTCCAGCGCGGCCTTGGCGACGCCCATCCAGTCGTAGTGCGGCCAGGCGACGGCGGCATCGAAGGTGAGCCCGACCACCGAGCCGCCGCGCGGCTCCATCAGCGGCAGGCAGGCGGTGGTGAGCGCCTTCAGGGAGTACGCCGACACGTGCACCGCCGTCGACACGTCCGCCCAGTCGCCGTCGAGGAAGGAGAAGGCGCCCTGCGGCCCGTAGGCGATGGAGTGCACGAGGCCGTCGAGGGTGTCGGTGTGTTCCCGGACCCGGTCCGCGAGGGTGTCCAGGTGGCCCTGGTCGGTGACGTCCAGCTCGATCACCGGGGCGGGCTTGGGCAGCCGCGCGGCGACGCGTTCGATCAGGGAGAGCCGGCCGAAGCCGGTGAGGACGATCTCGGCGCCCTCCTCCTGGGCGATGCGGGCCGCGTGGAAGGCGATGGAGGCGTCCGTGACGACTCCGGTCACCAGGACGCGCTTGCCTGCGAGGAGTCCGCTCATGTCCGGGCCACCGCCTCGGGGAGGTCCCGCACCAGCGGGGAGTCGTGGTCGAGCGCGCCGAGGGCACCCGCGCCGCCGGGCGAGCCGAGGCCGGTGAAGAAGGCGGCGTTGGAACCGGTGTGGTCGCCCCACTCGGCGGGCACGTCCTCCTCGAAGCAGATGGCCTCCACGGGGCAGACCGGCTCGCAGGCCCCGCAGTCGACGCATTCGTCGGGATGGATGTACAGGGCACGGCGGCCCTCGTAGATGCAGTCCACGGGGCACTCGTCGACGCAGGAGCGGTCCTTGACGTCGACACAGGGCAGACCGATGACGTAGGCCATCGTCAACTCCTCTTCTGGACGGGGAAGTCAGCTGAGACCGGGGTCTCGGCGATCGGGGCTCCGGTGGTCCGCTGGCCCAGCGTCAGGACGGTGGCGGCGAGGGCGGCCATGGCGACGGCGATGACCGCGAACAGGGCTCCGGGGCCGTGGGACTCGAGAACGGGCAGCAGGACGAACGGCAGGGCGGCCGCACTGAGCTTGGACAGCGAGTAGGCGGCGCCCGAGGCGGTGGCGCGGATGGCGGTGGGGTACTGCTCGGACAGATAGACGTGCGAGACGCTGGAGAAGACGTTGCTGCACAGCGTGTAGGCGATGCCGAAGGCCACGATGAGGACGGGTGATCCGGCGTAGGCGAAGCCCAGACCGCACACGACCATCGCCGTGGCGGAGGCGGCCACGAGGATCCTGCGCTCCATGCGGTCGACGATCGGCAGGGCCAGCGCCGAGCCGATCGGGTAGCCCAGGAAGGACAACGCGGTGAAGCCGAGGCCGGCGACGATGTCGTAGCCCTTGGCGGCGAGGATCTGCGGGGCGAGCGTACCGAAGCCGTAGTAGCCGACCACGGACAGCACGCAGAAGATCCACAGGACCGCGGTGCGCCGGCGCATGCCGGGCCGGAACACGTCTCTGACACGGGGCTGTTCGGCGGCGGCCTGCGGCGCCTCGGGGCCCGCGGCGGGGAGGTGCCGCACGGACGACTGGGCCTCCATCCGCTGCACCAGTTCCTCCGCCTCCGCGACGCGGCCCTGGGACGCCAGCCAGCGCGGTGACTCGATCAGCCCGCGGCGCAGCACCCACACCACGGCCGAACCCAGCGCGCCGATGACGAACAGCCAGCGCCAGCCGTCCACGCCGAGCGGGGTCAGCGGCACCAGCCACAGCGCGGCGAAGCCGACCGCGGGGACACCGCAGAAGGCGAGGGTGTAGGCCCAGGCGATGTACCGGCCGCGCCGCTTGGCGGGCAGCACATCGGCCAGGTAGCAGTCGGACAGGACCTGTTCGGCGCCGATGCCGACGCCGGCCAGGAAACGGGTGACGATCAGCCAGGTCGCGTTCGGGGAGAATGCGCCGAGCAGCGAGAAGCCCGAGTAGATCGCGAGGTTGATCAGGAAGGCCCGGCGCCTGCCGAACCGGTCGGCGATCCGGCCGAGCACCAGCGAACCGATGAACTGACCGATGAACACGGAGGCCAGGACGAGCTTGAGCTCGGTCGCGCCGAAGGCGAAGTCGTCCTGGAGCACCTTGGCGATGGTGCCGGAGAGGTTGTTCTCGAAGGTGTCGAAGAGCAGGCCGACACCGATGACCGCGGTGAGTCTGCGGTGCATCGGCGTGATCGGCATGCGGTCCAGCCGGACCCCGATCGCGGCGGGATCGGCGAGGCCGCTCGGCGCCGTGGTGGTCTGGGACATGGGGAGGCTCCTTGGTACTGCTGAGTCCTGGGGAGGAACCGCCCGGGCCGCCGGCCGGCCCGGGCGAGCGGCCCGGGGATCCGGGGCTGTGGCGAGGAGGTGACGCCGGGAACGCGCACGGAGCGGAAGGCGGGAGCCGGGTCAGGCGGCCCGGGCGGCCCGCCGGATCTCCTCCTCCACGTCACCTCGGCGCACGGGCGCACTGACCTCGTGCAGGTAGGAGGCGACCTCCTTGTACGAGGCCCAGAAGCCGACCTCGTGGTAGGGGACGCCGCGCTCGGCGCAGTACTCACGGGTCAGCTCCCGGGCGCGCGGCAGGTTCTTCTGCGGCATGGCGGGGAACAGGTGGTGTTCGACCTGGTAGTTGAGTCCGCCGTAGAGGAAGTCGACCATCCGGTTGGGGCGGATGTTGCGGGAGGTGAGCACCTGGCGCTCCAGCCAGTCGAGGCTCTCCTCGTCGCCGTCGCGGACCTGCATGCCCTTGTGGTTGGGGGCGAAGATCATGCCGAAGTAGATGCCGAGGCAGGCGTGCTGCACCGCGATGAAGGCGATCGCGAGCCCCGGGGACAGCACGGTGAAGACGAGGGTGAGGTAGACGGCGGCGCGGAGCAGGAGCAGGAACGACTCGAGCACGGGCCGCTTGGTCTTGCCCTGGGCGATGGACACCACGGCCGTCCGCAGCATCTTGAAGTTCTCCAGGACGAGCAGCACGAAGAACAGCACGCTCTGGTAGCGCACGACGAACTTCTGGGTGCCGCGCCGGCTCGGATACTGCTTGATGTCGAAGATCGCGGTGCGCCGGCCGATGTCCGGGTCCATGTCCAGGTGGTTGGGGTTGCTGTGGTGCCGGTTGTGGTGGTTCACCCACCAGCCGTAGCTGACGCCGTTGATGAGATTGGCGTGGATGTAACCGACGGCGGAGGCGGCCTTCTTGCCACGGAACATGGCCTTGTGGCCGGCGTCGTGCCACATGAAGGCCGACTGACCACCGCACAGGCCCATCCACAGGGCCGTCAGCAGCTGCCACCAGGAGTCGCCGAGCGTGAAGAACGCGGCGAACCCGATCAGCAGCAGTGTGGTGTTCAGGGCCAGGCGGCCCACGTAGTAGCGCGGGTCGAGGTCGAGGAGACCTTCCGCCTTGACGCGTTTGAGGAGTTCGGCGAAGGACGCCGAGGCCCCGGTGCGCTGCCCGGCGTCTGCGACGGCGCCGGCTTGTTGTGTCTGCGGACGCTGCATGCGTTGCTCTCCTTGGGAGAAGTACCCGGTTCGGGCGGCGGCGCCGCTGCCCCGCGGACCTGCGGGCGCCGCGAGTCGACAGTGCTCCCGCGGGCGGTCAGGAACGCGCGGGCGATGCCCGTCCGGTGGCCCGGGCAGCCGGAGCACGCGCTGCTCCGCCGCCCGGGCCACCGGGCGAACGTGTGTCCAGCGTGGGACGCCGCGCTGATGTGGCGCTGATACCGGTCTGACCGGTGGCCGACGCGGCGGTTCAGGCGGCGGCCGTGCGCAGGCGCTCGTCGAGCGCCCGGACGGCCTCGTCCGCGGTGCGCGCCACGTCCTGGTCGTCGGGGGCGCCGATGACAGCCATGAGCTGCTCGACGACGGCGTGCTGGAGCGTCTCGGTCGTGGGCTCGCCGGCGGCTCCGGAGGTGGGTTCGGGGGCGGTCTCGGTGGTGTGCTCGGGGATGGTGCTCATCGCTGACGGCTCCTGTTCGGTGAAGGGTGGAAGGCGGCCTGCTCCGGCCCGTCAGAAGGCGTTGCAGGCACGGAAGACGTGGGCGAATCCGGGGAGCGAGGCCTGAGGACCGTCGAACGCGACGTACTCCGGGATGACCAGGTCCGGGGCCCACTTCTGCTTGTAGGCGAGCTGCGTCTGCGCGGGGTACAGCGCGGCCCCCTCGGCCCACAACGCGTGCATCAGCCACTGGAACGCCGGGCTGTGCCCGTCGAGTTCGTGGCCGGCGTCCAGGCCGGTGAACGGGGTGAAGCCGAAGTGCAGCCACTCGACGCCCTCGGCCCGGAACACCTCGATGGCGTGCGCGTTGATGGCCTCCATCAGGCCCGGCGAGTCGTCCGGGATGCGACGGCTCAGGTCGTGCATCCAGCCGGCGCGGTCCCCGTAGACCGGTGAGTACGAAATGTACGCGACCGGCTTGCCGTCGATGGTGCCGCTGAACAGCCGGCGGTGGCCCTGCACCTCGCCGCCGATCTGGCCGACGAGGAACTCCAGCGGCCGGGCACCGCCCTTAGAGCCGAGCCAGGCCTCGTCGATCGCGGCGATCGCCTGCTGCCAGCCCTCGGCCGGAACCTCCTGGACCACCAGGCCGTTGCGGCGGGCCCGGGAGATCTTGTTGCGCAGCTGCATGAAGCGGGTGCCCCGCAGGGTGAACTCCGGCAGGCTGACGGCCCAGGAGGCGCCGACCTGGTTGACGGTGAAACCGCGGCGGGCGTAGCGCTCGGCGTCGGCGCGCTGTAGCTGGATGCCGACGAGGGTGCGGCCCTCCTCGCGCACGTGCCGGCGGAAGCCGTCGAGGAGGGGTTCATAGGCGTCCTCGGCCGCGAAGGGGCCGCCGAACTGGACGGCGTACCGGCCCGTGCGGCGGTACACCACGATGCCGTCCTCACCGGGCATCGTGAAAATGCTGTTTCCGCTGTTGAGCGCCAGGAATGCGCTTGGATTCGCACTCGCGGTGTGCGTGCGTATCGCGTCGAGAACCGGGGTTCCGGTCGTGGTCGCGGTCATTTCCTTTCCCCTTCCGGGAGCGGTTGCTTTCGCCCCGAGTAGAGCACCGAGGCCATCCGTGAGGAAAGACCTGACAGGAATTCCGCGGCACGTCAGAGAGGCGTCAGCGGGCTGTCAGGGAACCCTGCCAATGTTGTTGACGTGACCGGCACGGAAGAGCGAAAGCCGGTAACGAGGAGAGGTGCCCGGAGCGGCTTATCGGGGACCACTGAGCACAGCTCGAGGTCGGGCCGTAAAAAGCCCAAGCAGGTTCGAATCCTGCCCTCTCCGCAAAGACGGCACCCGCACCACGCCGTCCAGGAGAGGTGCCCGGAGCGGCTCATCGGGGACCACCGAGCACAGCTCGAGGTCGGGCCGTAAAAAGCCCACGCAGGTTCGAATCCTGCCCTCTCCGCAAAGACGGCACCCGCACCACGCCGTCCAGGAGAGGTGCCCGGAGCGGCTCATCGGGGACCACCGAGCACA